>CAYWVD010000001.1:0-658213 GCA_964461915.1 uncultured Candidatus Saccharibacteria bacterium
CAAATCGTGCCTCTCCATGGTTAGTCTTTCCATCGAATCCTTCATCTTGCTGAGGATATTCTTGGACATTAACGCCTTTAGATTTCATAATCGCAATTATTGTGGACGAGCTGAAGTCTTGTTTCTGTGATTGAGCGCGAAATACTTCGCCTAATCCATATTTATTGCCCCTCAACAGTCCTAAAGAAGTACTCACTTGAGGAATGAGAAAGTTAATTGCATCCTCATATGATTTTTGTTGGCTAGCGATCCTTCTTTTTTCATCATCACTCATAGTGTCAAAGAAATTCTTTCTTTTTGAATCCTGCTCTTCTCTCCATTTTTTAGCTTGATCTTCAGTTAATCCCGGAGGTAAGGTATCAAATACAAAACCTGTATATGGAGGTGTGAATTGCTGAAATCCTTGTCTCCTCATGTCTTCTTGAATCGCGTCGTCATGTAACGCTATCTCGGCTAAGGACTTGATAAATAGAGGATCAACTTTCGGTATTTCTTCTAATTCTGCACCAATTCTAGTTTCTGCAAACATAGTAGTTATCAATTTGGTTTATATTTGTATAAATATATCAAAAATACAATTAATTTAAAACCATATTGACAAACATTTTCTTATACGAGATAATTTTTTATTAAATCTTTCGAGTAAATCTGCAATTAGGGTAATTTGAACAACCTATAAAATACCCGAATTTACCCCTTTTCTTTATAAGCTTATTACCACATTCAGGACAAGTCATGTTTTCTGTATCATTTGATACGACTGTTGTTATTATGTCTTTGTTTGTTAATTTAATATAATCGATTAATCTGAAGCCATCTATTAATTCAATTGGTTTATCTTCCGCAAATTTTTGAGCCTCAAGAGTAAATTTATTTGTAGTTATAAAGTATCCTTTGCCATTGGCAAGTTTATTTGCTAAAGCACCATAGAAATCTCTAATTGCACCAACAGTTACTTCACGACTAATAAACTTTTTGCATTGAATATAGCTTGTGACATTATCCTTTACAGCAATAACATCAATACCACCATCATTGGATTTACCAACTGCTTCGGATTTGAATCCCAACTGGGTAAATAAATCAGCAATATATTTCTCGAATTCACTTGGTGTAAGCGACCTGAGGTTTTGTAGCAGTTCCTGTTCTGTTCTCCAGTCTTGTCCAATCTTGATCCTTTTATCCCGCTTTAGCTTTTTTATTATTAATTTGATTAATAGGATAAAAAATGCGATGGCTAGGGCTACCGCAAGGATTATGAGAGTCGGTTGGAACAGGGCTTGGGCTAGGGTGTTTGAGTTTGTCATAGTTAGTTTATGGTAAGTTGGGAATATTATAGGGGAAAATAAAGGGTGGGGGTAGATGGTAGTTAATTTAAAATATATAATTTATTAATGTTTTAACTTGATTTGAAAAGCATGAAGAACTCAATTGAACTTAAAGCAAATAAATTGGTGGTCTACGATTCTTTGAATAGTTCAAAAGCAATACCTGAGCCAACAATGTCACTTTTATGGATCACAAATGAAGATCCTAAAAAAATTAAAAACCCACTTGGATTAAAAATTAACATTGGTTTTGATGGGAATGTTAATAATAGTGAAGAAGATGAGTTATTTTCGGAACCTAGTTTAATTTGGACTAAACTAGAAGTTACACCGAATAATAATTTAGAAAATAAGCCGATGTATTGGCCTGTATATGCTCGTTTTACGCCAGAAATAAGATTCCAATATCTAAACTGGTTAACTGATATCACTAAACCAACAAATTTGAGCTTTGTCTTTTTATATTTTTATGGACTAGAAAGGCATCTATTGGTTGGGGATTATGATATGGCTGTAGAAGAAATACTTCGTTTACTAAAATATCATACCCAAGGATCGTTCAAATATTATGCCACTCGGTCATTAATAGTAGCTAGCATCATAAGGAAAAGACCCGACATTATTGCAAGGGCGCCTTTTATTATGCAGGAAGAAATCGATGAGGCCTTGGCCTTAAGAATAATCAGTGGTACGCCAATTACGGCGGAAGACATAATCTCAATAAGTACTAAAGTAGGCTTTAAAAACAAAAGATACATTAAACTCTACCCCGAAATTTTTAATAGTAAACTTACTAGCCTTATAGATTCTTTTGAGAAAGAAAATGGCAGATTATTATCCCTATTTAAAATAGAAGATTTCAAAGTGGCACCCAGCAATGCATTTGCGAATATGTCCATTATGTTGAAGATCCGAGGCGTTCCGATTCCGATGATTTTAGAAAACAAAAAATTTAAAACTACAATGTTTAAATTGCTTCAGATGGCTCACGAACAAACGGGTGAAGAAGTAAAAGCGAAAAGGTCAAAAAGTGAATCAACGGCTACACCAAAGACTATTCTTAATCAGATTCTTGGAGTTTGCCCTAATTGCAACTCAAATCTTTATATTAAAATCAAAAGAAAAACGGAATGCCCAAATTGTCATAAATACATTTTCGTTTACAAAGGTGAGCTTGTTACTTTTGACAAAAAGATAATTGAAGAGACTAAAAAAGGGATTGAATATACGAACATAACTATTCCCGAATCTATTAGATCAATAGATTCCCTAGTGAATCACTTAAATCAAATAGCCGAAAAATGTATTTCTCAAAAAGATTATGACAATGCTGGTACAATGTTTTTAAATCTTGGCATAATTTCGTTTGAAAACCATAATTATAAAGATTGTATTAAATACTATTTACTTTGTAGTCATTACGATAAATCAAATTTAATGGACGCTAATCCAGTCAAAGACTCTTTGTCTTTATTAGAGTTAAAGGATTTAACTCCCAAAGATTTAGAAGAATTGGCTTTGGATTCAAAATTGAATATTGAGGAGAAGATAAAAATACTCGCAGAAAAATTAGAAAATCATAAAGAAATCCATGAAGAAATCCACGAAGAGTCTCATAAAGCTGAGCACATAAAAGCAGCTAATCCAAAAAATAAATCAAAAATTATTAAGATAATCCTAATTACTTTATTGGTCTTAACAGCTTCATGTTGCGCTTGCTTTGGGGGAATAGTGGTTGTTGGGAATTTGTTACCTTAAAATAAACATTATTTATCTAACATGGGGTTAGTGGCTATCGAAAGTTTGTACCCACATCTCCGAGATACTTGAGAAACGAGAAGTCAAATACTTCAAGCTTTTCTAAGCATTTCAACATCATATATCAACAACTATATAAAAACATCAAGTACACAGTTTGAACTTTGGCTTGAACTCCACGCAAATCATCAAAATTTTTTAAAAGTGTATCAGATATAGTATCAATCCTCATATTTATCAAGCTCAATAATTATCCATATTTTAAAATGCCTTGCTAGACAAGGGGGAGTACGTCATGTTTAGAAATCGAAACTCTTTAAAATAGTGGTTTGTATCCTTTCAAAAAGAACCATTTTTTGAGTTCCTTTTGTGTCGAGTTTAATTTAAATTGCAATCCTATATAACCTATATTATAAAGTATATTCATTTATCAACTTTTCACAAAAGTGTCAATCTGGTTTATTACTTGAATAATTTCATTTGGAATCATTTCGGTACTTAAACTTTCTATTTTTTGAAATATACTACTTGTTTTAGAGTTATTTCCGAAACCAAGAACTGTTTCAAAAGATGTTAAATAACTAATAGTTTTTCCTAAACTTATTGATTCAATAGTTTTATCTTTTCCATTGCTATCTTCATCATATAAAACGCAATAATCTATACCAAATGTTTTACAAATCAGGATGTAGTATTTAATATTTTGCTTGCCATTTGCAGAAATAAAAGTAATTTGACTAAAATCCTTACCTAACTTTTGTGCGATGATTGTATGACCATATTTATCAACTGGACCTTCAATTATTATTACCTTATGTGCAAAAAATAATTCATTATTCTCCCGTATGAATAAAGTTTTATCTTGATAGTATTGTGCAATTTCATTTAAATGATTTTCTATTGATTTATTATCAAGCAATTCATTTATAATAGATTTATCAGGAGATATGCCAGTACTAATCCTAATGATATTTTTCCATTCACCTATATCAATAAAATGTATTGAGTGTGTGGTATATATAAATTGGTTCGGACTATCATGTATTTGCTTAAAGAAATTGTTTTGAAATTGAGGATGTAAATTCAATTCGGGCTCATCGATTAAATATATTACATTTTCTTTTGATAGTTCACTAATTGTACTTAAAAGGGAATATGCAATCATTATGCTTTCGCCAGAACCAAGCTGTGCAACTTTTATCTGCTTCGTTTCATTTTGGTTACGTAAAGTTAAGAATGAATCTGTAAAGGGCTCTTTTAAGTTTATTAGAGATAGTTCCAAGTTATCAAAATTTTGTAAAGTAAGTACCTCTAATTTTCTTCTAAGTGGACCAATGATTCGTTTCTCTTTATCTTTTTCTATGGAATTGATTATTAAATTATAGTATTCATCCCACCTGTTAACAATTATGCTCTCATCTTCGTTTTTCGAAATGTATCTCCAGTTAAAATCTTGAATTATTCTTGACATTAAATTTCCAAATCTTTTTGTTGTTTCTTTTGCTCTATCTTTTGAAAAATAAAATACGTTTGGGAAACCGATAAGATTGTTACTAACCTGTAATGCTCTAGAATCAACTTGTTTAGGTTTTGCATTAGGTGATTTCCTTTTAAGTTCATATTTATATTCGTCAGAGTTTCCTATTTGAACAATTGCAGGGGGTATCTTGTCTTTTATTTCTAAATCTTGTAGCAAACTGGTTAATTCATCGATGTTCGAGTAAGTGTATGGAATTGCAAAGTGATTAATTATATACCCATCGTTTAAGGCTTTAAGTGCAGCAGCTTGTTTTCTTCTGCCAACAATTAGTAATACTTGTTTACACGGCACTAAAATATTTGTCCAACCATCTAAAACCTCTATAGCAAATAATTTATCGAATTCAACCAATATACGAATATTATCTTGATTATTAAAGTCTGACTCAGAAATTTTAGAACCTACAAAATATTTTGTTGTAGCAAGGTTAACCGCTTCTATAATAGATGTTTTTCCAGAGCCATTTTCGCCAACAAGTGCAGAATAATTCTCAAAATTGATTTCTGTTCTTGAATTAAATTTCCTAAAGTTTTCAATAACAACCTGTGTAATTTTCATTATTTCCAGTGACTATTAATATAATCATTTGTCTCGCTTAAACTCATAGCTGTTGTACTATTTCCAGTCCTCACATAGAAAGTTTCTGGTCCATCAACTTTCGTGTAGACTGGCTTGTCAGCCTTATCAACTGTAATTAAACAAACCTCTTTATCTTCGATTTTTTGGAAGTCAATGTCGATATTTTGAACAACTACTGTTCCAAGTGAACTTTTAATTAGTTGAACTAAATGATTTTCGAATCCATCCTTTCCCTTGTCGCCAAGTAAACTATAATCATTTTCTAATCCGTAGATGCTTTCATTGTCTTCAACTCCAATAATTAATTGACCACCCTCAGAATTTAAGAATCCAGCAATTGATTTGAGGACCATTTTTTCAAGTCCTTTGTTTTCACAAGCGTTTCTAACATCCCATCTTAATGTTGTTTTGAATTCGAGCTCTCTACTTTCACCAAAGGAAATTAATTGAGCAATGTTAACTTCATCTTGTTCAGCTTCTTTAACCAAGAAGTTATTAACAAAATCATTAATAGCCTCAGCAATAATTATTCTTCTACTGGCAAGAAAATCTTCAAATTTATTCATATCCCAAAGTTCTGTATTCATTGGAATAAATTGATTCTCAAGTGCTTTTGGATATTTTTCTTTGACTGATTGTAAATAGATATCGGGAGTCTTATCATTTTTCCTTTCATTAGCAAGTCTAGTAATTAATGCTCTGTTTGAAAGTTCTTGAGCAAGTTTATACTTTAAATGATTTTCTCGGTTGTAACCCATCTTTTTTAATTTTGAGAAAGGGAAGATGTGGTCACTTTCTAGTCTGTACTTTTCTCCGAATGGTGTTCTGATTGAATGACCAGTTCCAAAACAAACGGCACCTTTAGATTTTGCTGAAAGAATCATTAGTTTATAAACTGGATGCGTACTACCACGACCAACAATATCATCTGCTCTAAGCTCAAGTCTGCCACGTTCTTCAAGAATTTTATCTCTTAAGAATGAGAATGGATTTGATTCATGTAGTTTCAAGTCTCTCAAGTCAGAGTCTAGCTTTTGAGGTGTTTGACTAACATATCTCCACCATAGTTGAGATAGTAAAAACCAATTCAATGCGTTGTTAATTTGTTCTTCATTTAAAGTCTTGTCTGGTTGCATATATACATAGGTCATTAATGGAATCAATCCGAATCTACTACTAATTTCATCAGTTGAATCAATATACAATCGGTCCCTTATTAAGTTGATTGTATAATCGATAACTTTGGTTGAAAGGATATTCCATGCCTGTTCAATTTCTTCACGAGTATTTTTATGAAGCTTTCTCATTTGTGAGCCAGATTGATGCAATGTAGCTTGTAATAAGAAAACAATGAAGTCTAATTCGAATGCATAACCTTTATCTCTAAGTTGAAATAACTTTTCCTTAAATACTTCCCTAGCTTGTGGCCATTTACCTGAGATATTGGACAAGGCTAATTCTGCATCTGTAAGCTTTGTTCCTGAGGAGTTTACTACATCGAAGATATCAATTGCTTCTTCGACATTTGCAGATGCTGGGACCGTTTGTACTGGAAAATCATGTTCTTTAATTTGTTGCAAAGCAAGTAAATTACCTCTAAGTATTTCAATTAGTTTTCTATATTCATCTTCTGGAAGTTTTCCTTTCTGTTCTTCATATTTCTTAATCAAATCAAATTCGAAAATTGGAGATTTGAAAACAGATGTGATATCTACCCAAAATGGGTCATTTTCCATTACTGTTTTTTTGAAATATTCTAGTTCTCCTGTTTGTAGGTTGTAGTACAATCCTCGAATATCATTTTCGATTTCTCTTTCAGTATAGTATGGTGGGATTTCACCAGTAATAAGCATATACAAAGTTGTTACTCTTTGTTGACCATCAAGAATTAAAGTAATTGAGCCCATCTCGGGATGATATTCAGCTCTTTTCAATTCGGGTGGATTGTTAGTTTCCCAAGTAAGTAGAGTTCCAGTTGGATATTTCTTGAGTAGGGAAGTGATTAATGTTTTTGCATTTTCTCTATTCCAAACATACTCACGTTGGAATGCTGGAACAAATATTCCTTTTGAATTTATTTTATCGATAATGGTTGAAATTTTCATTTAAGTTTATTAATTGATGAATTAATTTGAGATAAACCAAGTCTTAATACCTGCCAACAAATCTTTGCAGTATTTATGTCGGGATTAAAACGAGAATTCATTTGTTGATATGGATGAATATAGTTTCTAAAGTCCTTTAAAACGTGGCTAAACTTTTTTACATCTTCCTCTAGTAACCCAACATCTTTTGCTACATCGATAAAAGTGTTAAGTGTCCAATCGGTAAATGGTAAAACTTTTCCATCTTTATCTTTTGGGGATACCTTACTTTTATTAAAGTGCATAGGATACTTTGTTGCTATTCCCAATAAGATTCCCTCTAAAGTACTTCCTGCAAGGAAAATCAGTGCTAATGGAGAATTTGAAGCCAGGCAATTTTTAATTTCTTCAATTCTAATTTTTATGACCTTTGTTAATTCACTTTCAAGGCCAAGAGAATGAATTGATATGTCATCGAATTCTTTTTTCAGAAAATTATCAATTTCACTTTTACTGTCAGTTTCACCAATATCTTTAATAGAGAAATCAATTGTATCTGCTTTTGAAAATAATATATCTTTTTCTTTTCGTATTACTTTCCACCCATCAAATGCTAAATATTGATTAAATTCATTGATATGTTTATCGAGTTCTTGAAATTTACCAATAAAATTAAATGGAGCAAATAGTTCTTTGATACATTTATCAATATCAGATGTCCCATTAATTGTATTCAACCTATCTTCAGTATACTTCCATCTTGATGGAAAGCCTTGTCCATAAGTATCATTGAATCCAAGTTTAGAAAAGAACTCAACTAATTGAGGACCTGAGCGATATTCAGTTTCTTCATTTATTAATATTCTTAACTTTGTAATAGATTTAGAGTTTAGTTTCAATTTTGATTTTCAATAATTTTAATTTCCTCTTTTGTTAGGTTGTAAATCTCATAAACTAACTCGTCAATATTTTTCTTATACGACTGAATTTGTTCATGGATTATTTTATTTTTATTTTGATTATTGTGTATTGCCTGTTTTTTTAGTGTCAGGATTTTATCAACAAAACAGATAATTTCTTGCGATTTACTAATAAACCCCATATTGATTGGGTACTCTGATAGAAATTGAGTTTTATATTCATAAAAGCCACCAGCTTTAGGAACGCTAATTAGTTTATGAAAAAAATTCATCAGCTTACTATTGAGTAAACCTAAAATAGCTTTTTCGTAAGGAATAAATTCTTTAATTAACTTTATGCCAAAAATTTTAGTATTCGTAAAATATCCCTCTGTATCAAGATAAAATCTATTATCAGGTGCAATTTCACTTACTACTATTTTGTTATCAGTAAATTTCTTTATTATTCTTTCATTCCAAAGCTCGTACCACAATTTTGATGATTTTTCAAAATATGGTCTACCAGAAAGTAGTTTCTTGTTTCTTAAAAAGTATTGATAAGCTTTTGGAAAAGTGTTTGCAAGTCTAGTTTCATCAAAAACCTTATTTGTCTTTGTGTCGTATGGGTAAATTACGTAGTGGCCTGACCAATTGTTTTCATATGTTTTTATATCTTTTCCTTTCAAAATTCTATGAACTATTTCTCTCTCAATATCATTACTTCTTAGTGTTTCTTCGTTAATGTAAAATACTTCATCCTTACCTGAAGCAATACCTTGAAATATGTATTCAGTTATTGAACCCAGTAATTTAGTATTCTTTGTAATTTTGTTTTTTATTTTTAAATAAATTGGATTTTCAATATTCCAAGTGGATTCATTAAAGAAATCGTTTGGTTTGATAGTGTATACATCCAGAAATTCATTTGATTTTCTTTGAACTAGTAAGTTATCTAATAACTTATGATTAAGTTTATTATTGTGTGGAAAATATAGTATATTTATATCTTCTTGAGATTTATTTTTTACTAATTTAAAGATTGATGGAAATACTGTTACATTACCGAAAATTTGAAAATCAGTGAAATAAACTATTTCTTGAATAGAACTGTTTGCATGTATAAACTTTCTAATATTATTTCCAAAATCTCTTTTAATAAAAGTACATGGTGTTATATATGATATTATTCCATTTGATTTAAGCAATTTAATACCTTGCTCGATAAAAACAATATAAATATCATATTTACCTAAAGCTGTAGAATATTTTTTCTCTATTTCTGATTTAGATAATATATCTAATTGTTTGAATTCAAGATAAGGTGGATTCCCAATCACTGCATCAAAGCCACCTTGCATAAAAACTTGAGGAAATTGTTTATCCCAATCAAAAGCATTAACTTTCCTAATTTCCTCATCGCCAAGTAAACTAATATTTTTATCAGTATAATAATCAGAGCCAATTAAACTATTTCCACATTTAATATTTGAACTTAAGTCTGGTAATATTCGGTCCTGAAATAGTTTCATCTGTGCTGATAGTGTATTTTTGTTTTCGTTCTCAAGCATTTTAAGTGCAAGACTCAACTTTGTAACCTCTACTGCTTGAGCATCAATATCAACTCCGTAAATGTTATTTAAAAGGATTCTTTTCTTTTCGTTTGTTGAAAGTATGTAATTACCCTCACCATCTTTAAAAACTTCATTCTTGAGCTTCTCAGGGCTGTTTTTTGTATAATAATCAAGATACCAGTCTAATAAGAAAGAGTACGCACCAAGTAAGAAACTTCCGCTCCCCATGGCTGGGTCGCAAATCTTAAGTTTAGCAACCTCTTTCGGAGTTTTGCCTTTTACTAATTCACCAACCGTATTCTTAACAATATAGTCTACTATGTATTGAGGAGTATAATAGACACCACCTGCTTTTTTAACCTCAGGTTTTTCTTCTACTACCGCATTATGTCCCTTTGTAAGTCGTATGACTTTTCCAAGAAACTGTTCATATACACTACCAAGTATTTCAACTCCAATTACAGAAAACTCAAATGCTGATTTAGGATAGTATAAACTGCCAATTATTCTATCAAGGACTTTATCAGATATATTTAACTTGGCGCCAAGTGAAGTCTCTGAAATATCAAAAAGATTACTGTTGTACTTATCGTGAGCTTTCTTAAATAATCCTAATAATTGTTTGTGTGTATTTGGAGATTCGATTGTTTTCTTTAATGTTTCATATTCCTCAATACCTCTATCTTCTGCAATCCTTAAGAAAATAATTCTATCAATTAATCTTTGAACTGATTCATTAAGTTCATAAATATCAATTTCACTATTACTCTTGGCAATATCAACTGCTAAAAGATTTCTCCATGTTTCAATCTCATTTAAGAATGATTTATCTACAAGTTGATTACCTTTCTTTTCAGCTTTCGCAAACTTATCAAAGCTACCTTTAAGAATGGCGTCTTTAGAGAAAGTATTGTAAATGTATTCAGCTTCGTTTAAGTAGTCTTTGAAGTTAATTATCTTTATTCTAGCTGTTGATGTTTTATCGCTTTGCTTTGGCTCAATAGTACAATCATAAACAACAAAGTCTTCAAAGTCTGTAAGTATAGATATTGGTAGCTTACCACTCCATGCATAACGTCTTAATTGAAATGCTGGTGAAAAATCATGCTCAAGATTAACCGAAGATGCTTTTGCTTCAACAAAGAATTTTCTAACTCCACCAATTCTAAATGAATAATCAGGTGCCTTTGGTTTACCATGTATCTCAATTCTATCTTCATGAATGACTTCACAATATTGAGGAGCAAATCCTTGCTCATTATCCATATCCCAGCCCAACGCTTTAAAGAATGGATTCAAGAATTGTTGCCTTAACTGTTCTTCTTTATATCCTTTAGATTTATAAAATTCTTTATTCCTCTCAAACAATTCAATTAATGTCGAAACTTTCTGTTTATAATCTTCGATTGTATTCATATTTGTTGCTATTGAGTTAAAATTGAATTAAGAGAATATCCAATAAAGGCTGTTTTGATTAGAAAGTTTTAACATGTAATATTGGAAGTATATATACTGTGGATAGTATTTGCAAATTTGGGGTATAAAAATGGGGTGGGCGGAGGGATTCGAACCCTCGACCTCCTGTGCCACAGACAGGCGCTCTAACCAACTGAGCTAAGCCCACCATAAATTTAGCATCTTCATTATATTATAACTTCGTAAATAAGCCAATGCAGTTGAATCAATAACCCCCACAAATATTTGCGAATGTTAAGAACGAAAGTATTACCCCGATTCCCGCCCCTCTAAAATCAAACTCTAAAACAAAGTTTTCCTCCCAAAACTTCCACCTTTTTTGTGCTAATATATATTATTACTTCTTATCATATTTTTATGAAAGGATTTATCACTAATATTGAGCAGGACACGCTCAATAACACAAATTTCCGTAAGGTCCTATACACGGGCAAGCATGGGCAAGTTGTTGTGATGTGCTTACAACCCGGTGAAGATATTGGAATGGAAGTCCATACAGGTTTGGATCAGTTCTTTAGAGTTGATAAAGGTCAAGGTAAAGTCATTATGGATGGCGAAGAATTTACATTCAGTGATGGATTCGCATTTGTAGTACCAGATGGCACAAACCATAATATTATCAACACTTCAACAACAGAAACTTTGAATCTTTATACAATCTATATGCCGGCAAATCATCCTGATGGCACGATTCATGCAACCAAAGCAGAAGCTATGGCTGCCGAAGAGGCTCATCATGCTGCAGAGGCAAATTCCGATGTTGAATCGGATTCAGCCGAACTCGAAGATGTCGAAGAAACTGATGAAGATGAAGACGAGGATTCTGACGAAGAATAATTTCGTAAGTCTTTAGTCCTAAGGTTTTCACAAAAAATTCAAAATTAAAAATTCAAAAACTCTAGAAAACTTACATAAAGTGTAAGTTTTTTAGTTGCGGGGTTGCCTTTAAATTCATACAATATATTACAAGTTATTGTTGTTTATGGTCTTTGCATATATCTTTGTATTAATAATCTCGATCCTACTTTTTGTAACGGGATATGTGATTGTTTTAGAAATCAAAAAAAAGATAAAATCAAACTATTCTCAAAAACCATTAAGGGAGCGTAATAAAAATAAATCAGATTTTCTTTTTCCAAAGGAACTTGTTGAAAATTGGAATGGAAAGGATAGTGATGATGAAGAAGCCCGCACCTTGAATCTTTCGGTAGATATCGAGTCTTTTTATAAATCCAAAACCATTCCTGATACTTTAGGAGAATTTAAGTCGGCGGTGATACTTTTCTCGGAGAGTGATCAGGAAGTTTTTAAAGATATTCAGGCACAGATCAAAAATCGCAATGCTAATGTGTTTATGAAGGTAAGATTGTTGGACTTAGTGAGGCCTCTTGGCAAGAGATCGCAGATTTCAAGTATTAAAAGTTCGCTTGAAGGGATTTTGGTTGATTTTGTAGTTTGTGATAGATCGAGTGGAAAGGTTTTGTTTACAGTACAAAATATTGTCAGGGATTTGACCGAAGAGGAAAAACGAATACAAAAAATGATTTCAAAAGTTCTTGATAATGCGGGGATTACAAATATTATGCTCGATGAATCGACTAGAGAAAATGAATATTTTCTCGAAAGGGAAATTGCGAAATTGGATTTCAACTAATTTCTTTAACTCCTGATTTGTGTAGTCTTTGGTTTTGTGGCTTCTAGCCTTGCACTTCTTGGTTTTATCGGCCTCTGGCTTTTAATTGGGGGGCTTTTCTACATCTGATTTCTCTTTTTGTTCTTTTAATTCTCTAAACTTTTGGCCAGGGTTGGAGTTGTTTAAGATTTCGGTCTTTTGGCCGATATAGGTGGGCATCTCGATTGTGAATTTGGTACCGACATTTTCTTGGCTGGAGACAGTTATTGTACCATTCATAAGGCGGATAAGGTTGAATGTTACATAAAGCCCAAGCCCGGTACCGCCGGGGCGGACAATTTGCATTTCCGAGCCACTTGGGGAGTCGCTCGTTAAGTAATTATTCACACGATAAAACTTTTGACCTAATTTGTCGATATCTTCCTCCGGGATTCCGATTCCGGAATCTTCGACAATGATCTTTGTTTTCGTTTCGCCGTTTTCTACTGAAATTTTCACCCATCCTTTTTCGGTATATTTGATTGAATTATCGACTAAGTTGTCTAAAACTTGTTGAATTCGGGTACGATCAGCGAATATTGAAGATTTCTCAGGGAGATTCAATTGAATCTCAAGACCTTTTTCTTGGGCTTTTTTGTAAAAAGCCTCAAGAGAATCTTTAGTAGCATCGACAAGATCGACCTCTTCAAAAATCAATCCTAGCTTGTTGTTGTCGATGCGGGTATTTGATAGGATCGTTTCGAGAAGTCTGGATTCTCGCTTGAGATTCTCGATTATCATGTCGGTATATTTTTCAGCAAATTCTTTGGTGTATTTATCGTTTTTGATAATGTCGGCTAAGAGGAACGAAGCGTTCTTTGCTATCCCAAGTGGGGTACGCAGCTCGTGTCCTAGAATGTCGAGCATGTCTCTTTCTTTTTGGAGCGATTTTTCAATCTCATTCTTTTGTTTTGTGATTTCTTTTGTGGCTTCCTCGATTTTTTGCGAAAGTTCCACATTGAAGTTTTCAACTCTGGTGTACAAAAGGGCTCTACCGATTGAAAGTGAAATATTATTTATCAAAGATTTAAGAAGGTCGATTTCTTCAAGCGCATAGGCGTCTTTATTGATTTTTTTGCCAATAAAGAGCATTCCTTTGTAGTCGGCTCTTGGCGAAAGGTGAAAAACCATTTCTATGCCTTCTTTTTTCAGAATCTTCACCATGGAATGGTACCTTGTCGATTCCATCGTATTAATATTTTGCTTTTGATTAACAACAATATATTCAAGCTCAGAAACAATTATCGGTTCTTCACGATCGAAAAATTCCTTAGCGTTTTCATACATTTCCATTATTGTTTCCAATGAGATTGGATTAATGTTTTTGTATTGATCCAAAATGATCTGCTTGTAATCCTTGTCGATTATTACAAATCCGGATTTACTAATATTAAATGTTGACGAAAGTGTATTGGTAATAATGAGGGAGAGCTTTGTAAGTTCAAGCTGGGTAGATGTTTCGCGGGTGAACTTGTCTCTAACTGCAAGGGTGTCGACTTGGTTTGCAATTACTATTTTGATGAATACATTTTGTACCCATTCGTTGAAAATTAAGATGGCAATTGATGAACCGATTATTACTGCAAAAATAAAGAGAATTGTTGGCAGATCGATTGGGTCAGCAAATAGATGGATGCTGATTCTATAAAATCCAAAGTATAGGATCGAAATGAATATGCTCAACATTAAAATCCTTATCACTATTGCCATGACATTGGCAATGCTGATGAATCTAATCCTAGTAAGGCTATATGCGACAACGATATTCATTATTATCGTAAACAAAGGGCCAACCCAAATATGCTCGTAAACACCAAATAGAGGAAGTATTGCATTTGTAGGGATAATAGCGAAAGCTGGAAAGACAACTCCAATTGTAAAAAATCTGAGCTGAGTTTTTTCGATGGCTCCAAGTTTATTAACATCTCGCACTATCATTAAACCGCCATAGAAATATATATAGATCATCCATACCAACCAAAGAATGTATATAGGCCCTAGGGTGGCCTTATTTCCGATATCGTTCAATTCCACTTTGCTTATGAATAAGTCAGTGAAGAGGATCGTATAGAAAAAGAATATTGCAAAACTAATGATCAGAACTTCAGAGATCAGTTTGGGCTTATGGGGCTTTGGGAAGTTTAGAGTGAACCAAAAGTAAATGAGCCCGATGATTACTGAAACAATATAGATACCTTTATTCCACATCAGAGCCGATTCAATAGTTGTGGATTCTCTAAAAAAGGCGATAGTCGAAGTCCAAACTAAACTTGAAATTATTGATGCAAGAGCATATATGCGATTGATCTTGGATTTTGGGTCTTGCTTTAAAATGTAGATCGACACAAAAACTGCTGTAAAACTTGCAAATAGTGTTATGTAATTTTCTAAATGCATTTTTTTATTTTATCCTAACTTGTAAGGTCCTAAGCATCTTTCGGCCCTCATTAAGTGGTGGCAGAAACGAAAATTCAAATTGATCTTCGGATAAAAATTTATCAAAACATTCTTTACTGAATCTAACAGGGGATTGGATTTCCCCGCCAAGTTCTCTAGCCGCCTTTGTTATCGATGATAAGGTTTTAATATATTCTCTGAAATTTTTTATACTGAAGAACTTTTTCTTGAAAAGATAAGCGTGTAGCATCCCGTAAGTTCCTGCGGCCTGAGCGCTAAGATACTCTCTGACTTCCATATAATTTTCAGTGTATCTAACATTGCAGAGGAGTGTATCGCCACCTTTTCCGGTTTTTTCAAATTCCGCTCGTCTTTCATCCCTAATTTTTTGGTGGACCTCTTGAGCTTTTCCTCCATAAAGGATTATTCCTTTCACCATGGCGAAGTAGTTTAAGTTGATCTTAACATCAGGTTCTAAACTGCAAATGACTATCATGCCCTTCGCCTTTGTCACTTTTATAATGTCATCAATGGTTTCGGAATGTATTGGATTCGAAAAATATGAGATCCCGTTATCAGATAGCACATAGTCAAAGGCTAATTTATTCAAAATATCGTTTTTCAAAGCCGGCGTTACGCCCATGTATTGCAAAACGACTCCGTCAAACTGCGTAATCGCCGGCGTAATTTCTGATGAAACAATAATATGTGGAATATTAAAAAGATTCATCATAATACTTGCTGTAAGGATAGATTCTAACGCATTATCTGTTCCAATAATCGTAAATGGGTTTTTACTTTTCTTTTTGATTTCAAAATATGTCAACATCGTTGAAAGTCCAGCCCCTGTGCATAATTCCCTTATTAAAATCCTCGATTTTGCATCGTCCTTAAATTTTTCAGCAATATCATTTGCAATTGTTTTTGCATTATCATGTGGAGTAGCTATTGAATCAGGGATCAAGGCCTTCCCTAGGATTGCGCTAATATGCTTAAGCTCCCACTGTTCAAGCGAATCGCTAGTATCAATTTGATCTTTAAGTTCTTGAAAATATTTTGGCAATATACTCAGAATGTAGTTATATGAATTTGGAGCCAAAAAGAATGGTTTGTCTTTGTTGAAATTAATAAATTCCTCGAAAACAGGCTCAAATTTTTTCTGTTCAATATCGATGAAATTCCTATCATCTTCGTGAATTACAAGTGATAGGGCTTTTACACCATCAATAAAATCTTTACTAAAAAACTTTAGTTTATCTTCATTTTTTGTCATATTCCAATTTGGCTAATGAATTATTTCATATACAAATTATATATGAAAAATTTTTTGATTGTAACCTTATGAGATTAAATCTGAAGAAGCCTAGTGGAGATTTTTTTTGCAATAAAATATGCACCAAACAGGAATCGAACCTGTAACCTACTGCTTAGAAGGCAGTTGCTCTATCCTATTGAGCTATTGGTGCACAAACGCAAACTATTCAATTGCTGGATATATTTTATCAGAAAACTGGCAATTTGTAATTAATCTTCGACCAAAAAACCTTTACTATGTACTGTTTTTATTAAATCAGCATCTTTGTTAAATCCTGTGTTTAGCTTTTTTCTTATATTACTGATATGTACATCGAGAACGCTTGCCATAGTATTACTGTCCCATGGATAGATAGAATTATATAGTGTTTGCTTACTCACGAGTTTACCTTTATTTTCGGTAAGATACATTACTATGTCAGATTCTTTTTTTCTTAGTGGGATGACTATGCCATCTCGCCTTACAATTTGGAGGTTTTTATCAACTTCAATATCTCTTATTTTAATATATTCAACTTTGGTAGATGGCGGACGGTTGAACATTTTCTCAATTGTGGAATTAAGCTCTTTTAATGAAAATGGCTTACCGATTAATAAATCTATTCCCATTTGCCAGCAAGTTATTCGGGTGGATTCATTATAATCGGCTGTTAATGCAATTATTGGCGTTTGGATTCCGTTGGATCGAAGATCTCTTGATATGACATAGCCGGATTTATGTGGAAGGATTGTTTCGAGTATGATCAAATCGTAGTTGTTGTTTAAAGCTTCAATGTACCCAATTGAGCCGTTGGTGGCTACTTTGACAAGGTGGGTTTGCTCAAAAAGGAAATCTCTGATAGTATTTGCCAGAGAAAAATCATCTTCGATAAGGAGGATTTTTTTCATTTTTAACGATTTTAAAAAATATGAAAACTTTACCGGGAATTGTTGTTTCAATATTGATTTTAGCTTCTCTTCTATATTTAGCCATGTATTTCTCTACAAACTCATCTACTGTAGAGGTTATTACTATGGGTGGTTCTCCTACTCCAAGCCCAATTGAGGATTTGGGTGATGGCATAATAAATGCTGAAAAGATCGAAAATGAAGATGAGATAGCAAGTTCTCAAATTACAGATGTAGCTATAAAAAATATAGTTTTTTTCATTGATAAAAACTTTAACGGAATAAAAGACAATGGCGAATCATTCTGCCCATATTGTAAAAATGCTGAATTCATAATGGGTTTAGAAAATTCTAAGACTAACCCGTCCTTAATAAAATCTGATTCAAATTCAAAAATTGAAGAATCTAAAATGGCAGGTAATAATTTGATTTGGGGAATGATCCCTGACAAAAATGCTTTAATAAATAGTACAAAACTAGCTTTTGGTGATGGTGCTTCTGATTTATCAATTCCAATTTGGGAGTATTCCGGGATCATTGCAGGTGTTAATGCCAATATCGAAAATGTAAGTGTAAACGGTTCAGAAGTTGAATATAAAATAAGTAAATTAGTGCCAATTATGAAGACTGCCTACGAATCTCAAAAACCAATAATTTTAAAAATAACTCCAAATAGCGAATCTCCAAAAATTTTCTTCACAGCTCGAGGATCGATTAGAACAAGTAATGACGGTAGCTTCTATACAGTCTCAGTAGACGATTCCAGAGCAATTAGTTCGGTCGGCCAAATCAGTAAAATCGAATTCATAGTATTTTAAATTGCCAAAAAAAACTGAATATTCTATACTAGTTTTAGTTAATAGATTTTGATGGATCCAGTGGTATTAGGTTTTTTGTTGAGTTGCGGAATATCTGCACTCATAAGCCTTTTGTTGAATGCGTTTTTAAAAGGTAGAGGTCCACAATCACAGCCTGATCGCCCCTCAGGTCCTGTTTCCATAGGTGTATAAGATTTTAGTTTGTAGTAAAGTTTAATAAAGTTTTGTTATTTATTATTTTATTTTTTATATTATTTTAATATGAAACTCTCTGTAAAGATTTCAAAGCCCAAAATAGAGAAAATCGGCTCATTTTTAGCCGAAGCAGGATCCGAGCTTGTTGGTTCATTTATGCTCATGTTCATGATCTTTATTTCACCGATCATGATAAATAGCGTCGAGCCTTTCATTATTGCTACAAGTGTTATCGCATTAATGTTAGTTTTTGGAATTTTCTCAAAGCCACATTTAAACCCTCTTTTCACATTCGCAGAATATTTTGTTAGTTTAATCGTTCAAATAAGAGAAAAGAAATTTGATCTAGATAAATTATGGGAATTCTTATCTTACCTAGTAGCTCAATTAATCGGAGGCTTTTTAGCCTTTGGTGTAGCAAATAGTATGATGGGTTACATCGTAGATGCACAAATTCTTTTAAACCCTGACAGTTTTACAGGCATTGCTAATGCAAAAGATCAATTGATCGAACAAATTTCGTTCACAACAAAATTCACTGGTGATATTGGATCAACAGTATTTTCAATTGAAATGATTTTTGCCTTCATTATGTCTTTTGTATACTTAGTACCAGCTTTACAAACCAAAAATAAAACAACAATTGCAACAGCAGTTGGTTTGATGGCTTTTGGAGTAACTGTATTTGCATCAAGCTATACTGGAGCATCATTTAATCCTTTCAGAACAATGATCCCAGCTTTTTTTGAAGGTGGAGATGCATTAAAACAAGTTCCACTTTACTTTGGGGCTTCTGTTACCGGAGCATTGATAGCTGCATTAGTTTACAGCATTATTGATTCGTTAAAGGCATTAAAGTTAAAACAGACTTCTAAAAAGTAGTTAAAAGAGATTTAGGCCCGACCTCTTTATATTTAAAGAGGTCGAGCTAATTAAACATGAGATGGAAAATCAAACCCGAATTAGATGATATTGCGCGAAAAAAATTATCTGATTTCAATTCGATAGAGGCGCAAATCCTTTTTAATAGAGGCATTACAAGTTCAAGTGATGCCCTCAATTTTTTTTCTCCAAACATTTCTAATCTTCAAAGTCCGGATAAGATCTTTGGCGCTAAAAAGGCTGCCAAACAAATTGTAAAAGCTCTTAAAGCACACGAGAAGATCGTTATTTATGGCGACTACGATGTTGATGGGATTTCAGCAACTTCGATCCTTTTTGACTATCTCTACCGCGATTTAAAGGCCGATGTTGTGCCTTATGTTCCCGATAGATTTGAAGAAGGTTATGGCTTAAGCAAAATCGGCCTTGATAATGTTTTAGAACTAGGTGCTAAATTAGTGATAACCGTTGATTGTGGTATCAAAGATGCAAAATTAATTAAAAAATATACAGACAAAAATTTAAAATTTATTGTAAGCGATCACCATACTATTCCTGTTGATAAAAAGTCGGGTGACTTTGAAGTCTCAAAAACAGCTTTGGCTGTGGTTCATCCTTCGCTTGATAAAAAATATAAATATAACAATATTTGCGCAACTACAGTTGTTTGGAAGCTTGTGCAATTGATTCATGAAGAAGCTGCTAAGCACGGCCTATCAAAAAAAGAGATCAACTTTAATAAATATCTTGATATTGTTGCGCTAGCAACTGTTTGCGACATTATGCCTCTTAAAGATGAGAACAGAATCATTGTAAATGAAGGCCTTAAGTTGATCCATAACCACGAAGAGAACTTCGGAATAAAAGCCTTATCCAATATTGCCCAAGTAAATAGCGATCTATTTGATGCTTATCATTTTGGTTTTGTCATTGGCCCAAGGCTCAATGCTGCTGGTCGTATAGAACACGCATTAGACGGTGTAAGACTTTTGACCTCAAAAGATGATCTAAAAATTCGGAATCTAGCCAGCAAATTGAATGATCTAAATTTTAAAAGACAGCAAATAACTAAGAAGATGCTTGAAGAAGCAATGGTCGATGCCCAAAAGCAAGTCGATGAAGGTAAAAAGCTAATATTCGTTTCTTCTGACACATGGAATGAAGGTATTGTGGGATTGGTCGCCAGTAAGATAAATGAGAAATTCCATTTGCCTGTTCTTGTTGCAAACTTTTCGGATGGCTTTGTGAAAGGTTCCGCTAGAAGTATTAATGGCTTTGATATTACAAATGCAATTTCGCTAAATGCTGAATTACTAGAAAAATTTGGAGGCCATAATCAAGCTGCAGGATTTAAATTAAAGGAATTGAATTTTGATAAATTCAAATCAAACATTCAGGAATATGCATCTTTGATGATTACTCCTGAGATGGTTTCCAAAGAACTCAATATTGATTTGGTAATTACCACAGATGACGCTACGATGGATACAATAAAATCAATTGCCAAATTTAAGCCCTTTGGATATGGCAATCCAGAGCCGATAGTAGTTGTCAAAGACACGAGAATATACGGAACGCCTACTGCAATTGGGCAAGACAAAAGGCATCTTAAGTTTTCGATCTTATCCTCAAACCACGAATTTATTAGTGTAATTGGTTTTAATATGATCGATAAAATTGATACAATTAAAACTGATTCCTTATATGATCTAGCTGGAGTTTTGGATATTAATGTTTGGAATGGTCGAACTTCAATCCAGATAATACTCAGGGATCTTAAGCCAAGCGATAAAAATAATTTGAAAACAAGTGAAAAATTAAATGAAAAAGATTAACGCATTCCTAAAATATATATCAGAGCATGTTTACGAAGCTTTCTTAAGTGGAATAGCACTTCTAAATATTTTGCCAATACTTGCACCAATATTCGCTAAAATTGGTTTTACAATCCCTGCCAAAATTATTTATTGGATTTATTCGTTTTTTTGTCATCAACTACATTGGCGAAGCCTGCATATTTGTGATTATCAAAATGGATGGTGTAGCAGATGTACATTTATGTGGTTTAACATTCTATTATCGGGCCTTGCAGTTAAATTCCTAAAAATGAAGCCCCTCAAATGGTATTGGGTTTTAGTTTTAATTTTGCCAATGGCACTTGACGGTGGAATCCAAACAGTAATGACATTGATCGGATTCGGCCCATTCCAGTCGATCGATTACATGAGCACAAATTTTTTCAGAATGCTCACAGGTTCGATCTTTGGTCTAGGCTTTGGCCTTTGGATCTTCTCGAATTTAAAAGAAACTGTGGATTTAGAAAATAAGGTGAAAATGAAAGAAGGAAAGCCTTTCAAAACCCTATACTTTATTTTGATTTCAATCGTTCTATCAGTTTTGGTATATATTTTGATGGTCTTTGTTTGGGATACTACTTCACCAAATTACAAGCCTGAAAACTTCCTCGACCTATCGGTCAAAACTCCAATTCATAATGATGAATTCTTAATTCGGGGTAAAAACACACTTTGATTTCAATTATTTGGTAATTTCTGGCTAAATGCTTTGTCTGACCTTTTCGTAAATAACGAGTCCTGCAGCTACACTCATATTCAATGAATTTACTTTCCCAATCATCGGAATCTTAACTACAGAATCGCACTTCTTTTGAATCTCATCGCTTAAAGAACGATCTTCCCCACCAATAAGTAACATCAATGGGCCCGATAGATCTTCGTCAAAATAGTTTTTGGCACCATTCATCTCGATGCCCACAACCTTGATTCCTTTAGTTTGAACATATTTTATACTTGGAAAAAGATTGGCATTGATTACGGGAATATGCATAGTAGCGCCCATCGAAGAATGAACAACTTTAGCCGAGACCGAGATTTTTGGGGGCAATACGACAGCATTTGCGCCTGCGGCCTCGGCAGTCCTTATAATTGCCCCAATGTTAGATTCATTTTGGGCATCTCGAATGAAAACCAAAAATGGCTCGATACCTTTATCAAGTAAGTTTATGACAACTTCCTCAAGGGAAGCCTGTTTTACCTCTTTTGTAAAAGCAATCACCCCTTGATGAATCGAGCCTTTCGTAATTTTATTCAAAAACTTTTTTGTTTTGAAAACTATAGGAATATTTTTGCCTTGGGCCTCTTGAATAATTTCAGCAATTTTAGGGTCACTTTGACTGGATTCTTTTATAGCGATTTTGCTAATCGAGATGCCAGATTTCAAAGCCTCAATTACCGGGTTGCGTCCTTCAATTTGCATAGATTCAAAATAAAAAATAATTTTATTTTATTATTTTGCTGATTCTTCGACTCTAAATTCTCTGATTGCAGTGACTTTCACTGATCCAGGGTAATTTTGAGTTTCTTCTATTTCTTTAGCAATTTTTTTACTTAGAAGAATTACATCTTCATCACTGGCTCTTTCGGGTTTGAAAATAACTCGAACTTCACGGCCAGCATGGATTGCATAGGCTTCATGCACTTGATCGTATTGTTTAGCAATATCTTCAAGAGCTTTAACTCTTTTAACATAATCTTCGTAATTGTCTTTTCTAGCTCCTGGTCTTGCGCCAGAGATTGCATCAGCAATCTGAACAATTGTAGCTTCTAATGATCTTGGTTCAATATCACCATGGTGAGATTCAACTGCATTGGCAAGTTTTTCGTCTCTTAAATATTTTCGAATGATGTCACCTGATATGTGATGATGAGGTTTACCTTCGATTTCGTGAGTTAGAACTTTCCCAATATCATGAAGTAAACATGCCTTTTTGACTAGGTTAATGTCGGCACCTGTTTCAGTTGCCAAAGATTCACCGATCGAAACCATTTCCATTGTATGTTTTACGAGGTTTTGACCGTATGAGAATCTATATTTAAATCTACCTAATAGTTTAACAATTTCAACTGGAAGATCTGAAAATCCTGTATCAAAAGCCATTTTTTCTCCAGTCCTTTTAATTTCTCTAGCGACTTCGACTTTGATATTTTTGATAGTTTCTTCAATAGAACCCGGGTGAACTCTGCCATCTTTTAAAAGCTTGGCAAGAGCAAGGGCTCCGACTTCTCTACGGATCGGATCAAAACATGATAGAGTAACTTGATTAGGAGCTTCATCGACTATAACATCAACGCCAGTTAGTTTTTCGAAAGTTCGAATGTTTCGACCTTCTTTACCGATTATCTTACCCTTTAATTCTTCATTATCGATATCGATTGTTGTGGCTGTTGTTTCGGCAACATAATCGGTTGCACTTCGTTGCATAGCTTCTATTAATAATTCTCTAGCTTTATCGTCGACTGAATTCTGAATTGTATATTCAGCTTCTTTAACTTTTTGAGCGATTTGAGATTTGAGTTCTTCTTCGGTCTGTCTTAACAATTCTGTTTTAGCTTCTTCTCTAGTCATCTGAGAAAGTTTCTCGAATTGAGTGTTTAGTTGGTCTCTAACTTTTCGTAAATCTTTTTTGGCTTGTTCTAGCGCCTTTTCTTGATTTTCCAGCTTTTCAAATCTTTCGTCTAGATTTTTTGATCTATCAATAATTTGCCTTTCGCGTGCATTTATTCTTTGTTCCTCAGTTTCGATTTCTTTTTTCTGTTCTCTAATTTGATCGCTTGCAGAAGATTTAATATTTGTAGCTTCTTTTTCAGCTTCTAAAATTATATTTTTTGCCTTTAAACTAGCTTTTTCAATAGCTTCTTCTTCGCTCATGGCTAAGAATTGCTTATCTTTTAATTTAGTTTCTAAGGACTTTTTCGAAAAATTTAATGCAATTGCAACACCGGCAGAACCAGTTGCCAGTATCGAAAGAGCAATAATCACAATTAAAGTAGGATCCATTACTAAAAAAATAAATAATAAAATACTTTAAGTGTAGATTGTAGGAGGCTTAAGCTAGATTACGCGCCATCATATGAGCGTGTATTTTGATTGATCAGATTTAATATTGGCTGATAGTTGTTTCTCGAAAATTTAATTGCCATTATAAATTGATTGATATTTCTAATCTTATTATTAATCATTAAGTTCCTACAAACCTAAACTTACATTCTATTAATGATATTCTTTCTTTGCAGTTTAGTCAAGCGAAATCGGGGATAAGAATAGAGTTGAGATATATAGGGGATATATATCGATAATCGGTTTTTTTCAGTGATCTAAATGGTAATGTTTATTCTAAAACATCGCTTACTGCTCGGAATAATTTGTCGGTAAAAGTCCCTTTATATTTTTTTGCTGGACCTTTTTCTTTGATCAAAGGCTTAATATCGAGCTTTCTTTGAAGTTCTTTGATATCGATCTGCATTTTACTTAATGCGATGTTCTTTTGCTCAATCGATTCGTGCATGTTTTCAATTATTTTTTGCTGTTCTTCATGTTCATATTTTAATTGTTCAAGGTCTTTCTGAGTCGTTTCGTGTTTTTCTTTGAGTTCCTTGAATTCTTTTTGAGCATTCACCAAGTCAAGATGCTCTTGTGAATCCATCATTTTTTTGATGAGATCTTCTTCACGAATCCCAATATTTAAGAAATAATTTAAATCACTCTCATTGGGTTCTCTTCCAAGGATCTTATTATATGTTGCAAGTACCATCTTTTTTCGCTCTTCTCTCGAAGGAAGTGGTGCATAACCAGAACTTGAAACTTGATTTGAGCCATAGCTTGGTGGGCTAATATTTGATTGAGAGATGGATGGAATCGAGGTCGCCGGAACAGGTTTAAATGAATTTGTCGGCACTGGATTTTGAATTTGAATAGGTTCGTCTAAGTCGAGATCACCGTCGTCATCTTCGTCCTCAACCTCATCCTCATCATCTTCATCTGTATCGGATTTTTCTGATGGTTCATCATTCTCTTTATCTTTGTCGATATTATCATTTTCTGGTTCTTCCAAATCATCTAAATCTTCTTCTACAATTTGATCGTCATCATCAATTTCATCATCTGCATCTAAGTCAGGATCAAAATCATCATTTTCAAATTCGTCAGTTTGAGTTTCTAATTTATCATCTTTGAAAAATACTTCATCGGTGGTTTCGGATTTCTTTTCTTTGATTTCTTCAGTAGGTTGAGCTTGCACAGACTGAGATTCTTCAGATTTTACCTGAACCTGAGGCTGAGCTTGAGCTTGAGCTTGAGCTTGTGGTACCACCTGTGCCTGAACTTGAGCCTGTTGCATATGATTCTGGGCTTGTTGTGGAACCTGTTGTGGAACCTGAGCTTGCATTTGATTCGCCTGTGGATATTGAGGGTACTGGTTATATTGTTGATATGTTTGTCCTGGATATCCTGGATAGCCTTGAGCATAGCCATAATTTTGCTGCATTGGGTATTGAGGTATCCCTTGCTGTGGAACCTGTTGGTACATTGGTTGCCCACCAGTTGGATACTGCTGAACAGATTGTACAGGAACTCCGGCCATGACACCCTGAGTCATTGGTGGCTGTGGCTGGAATTGATTAACCATTGGAACTTGAGGTGCTTGAGGCACCGGGAATTCTCTATAGTCTAAATTGTAAAATTTTAGAATACCTTTTGCGATACCTTTTCCTATAGCGTCTAAATTGGCTTCTATCTTTAAAAAAGCTGAATCTTCGGCATTGTCGATATATCCACATTCCAAAACACTTGCGTGTGCATTTGCCTCGTGGACAAACGAAATAGATCCTAGTTCGTGTTCGAATTCGCTCTTTACTCCTTGCGAGGGCAGGGATGTTTCTTGGCAAACAGCTTCTACCAAATATGATGTGAGTTCTAAGGATGGACTATTTCCATTGCCTTCGTACCAACCTTCAACACCTCTTTTATTCCCATCGTTAATATGAATCTCGATGGCCAAGTCGTTTGTTGCTTTTGTATATCCGGTTTTATTGATCCATTCGATCCTTTGAGCAAGGTCAAGATTTGGGGGCGTAGAGAGTGAAATGATTCCATTTAGGCGTATGTATTTTAACGCATATTTTGCGATTTTTCTGGCAAGTTCATATTCGTTTAAGCCATTAGCTATTATCCCCGGATTCGAGGCTGTATGTCCTGATGAAATTATTACGCGTGCCATACTTATATTCTAAACAAAATTTTTAAATTAATACATCATAAATTTTTTTAAGTTCCTCGTCATCTTTAAAAGGAATTATTATTTTCCCGCCTTTGGTTGATCGATTAAGCTTAACAGTAGTGCCAAATTTTTGTTGTAGATTTTTCTCTAATGTTTGTGTATGCGAATCAATTATAGTATTCGTATCTGTTCGGTACTTCTTTTCGCTGCCTTCATTAAGTCTTCTGACGAGTTCTTCTACCTGCCTTACATTTAGATGATCGCGAACAGCAATTTTGGCAGCAGCAATAATGGCTTCGTTTGCAGTAAGTCCAAGTAGGGCTCTGGCATGTCCTTCAGTAAGTTCACCTTCGAGTAGACTTTTTTTAACTTGATCAGGAAGGGTTAAAAGCCGCATTTTATTTGCCACTGCAGGTCTTGAAAACCCTATCTTTTTAGCAATATCATCATGAGACATGCCAAATAGATTGATTAGTTGTTCGAAAGCAAGGGCTTCTTCAAGTGGGTTCAGATCTTTTCTATGAATATTTTCAATAATTGCGAGTTGCAACATCTGCAAAGGTGATGCCTCTTTTACAATTACAGGAATAGTTTGAGCTTTAGCAAGTTTTGCAGCACGCCATCTTCTTTCTCCTGCAATAAGTTCATATTTTTCAGAAGTGCTTTTTTTTGAAACTATGATTGGCTCAATTATTCCATTGACTCGAATCGAGTCTGCAAGTTCAACTAAAGTTTCGGGTCTGATTTCGATTCTTGGCTGATAAGGGTTTGGAACAACTAAGTCAATATCAAGATTTGGTATATATGCTCCGTTGTTTTCTTCGTAATTTTCCATATGTGCGTTAAAATATGTTTTATTATAACAACTTTTTTGATAAGCTTTAAATATTATTAAAATCCTAAATTATGAATGATAATACAAATCAAAATCCATTTTATTCAGATGATGTAAATGCCCAAGCAATTTCAGATAATCAACAAGATCCTGATGATCTAGACATTAAAGACGAAATCCCTGTAACAACGGGCGAAATGGAGATCGGTGACTTAGATAATGATGGAATGGTGAACGCAGGAGACAAAGTTGATAGTTATGATGAGGAAACTGTCCCAGGATCGGATAATTAATATTATTAGAATTTATTAAGTCTTTTATGGGAATATTCTTAGCCGTAGTATCTGCATTAACTTTTGCAATTACTAATTTCATTTCCAAAACCATAATTAACAAAAAGGCTAATTCAATTTTTGTTACTGTTTTTTTCCAGGTATTTGCCGGACTTTTTTTTATTCCACTTTTATTAACTCAAGAAGTTGTCTTGCCAAATTCTTCAGAATATTGGGTATGGTTTTTTATAGTAATTATCTTATACACGATCCAAGGTCTTTCTGGTTTTGCAATGTACAAATATCTTGATATTTCTCTTGCAAGTATTTTAGGCCAATCTAGAACATTGTTTAGCTTTATTGGCGCATTGATACTCTTTAATGAATCTGCGACATTAATGAAGATAATTGGAATGGTTTTAATCATTGCTGGGAATTTAATTTTATTCATTGGTAAAAAATCTAAAGGTAATATTAGTGTTAAAGGCTTAATCTTAGTAGGAATCAATATCTTCTGTATTGTTGCAACCTCTTTGATCGATGCCAAAATCTCAGGAAGTTTCTCAATTAATGTATATGGATTCTTAGCATATTTATTACCCGGACTTTTTGCGCTCATCCCTTTATTTAAAAAAATTCCTTTGAGTGAAGTAAAAATCCAAATGAGAAAATATGGTTTAAGTGTTTTATTAATGGGTATAGTTGGTCCAATTGGTTATAGTGCTTTATTGTATGCCTATCAAATAGCCCCAAAAAGTGTTGTCTATCCACTGAATAGTCTTACAACAATTTTCTTGGTCTTTATGGGAATTATCATTTTGAAAGAAAAATCCATGATAAAACGCAAGCTAATTGCAGGAGTCATCGTTTTTATAGGTGCAGCTTTATTAAGTATATAATCTTTTTATTTTAAAAAATGGAAATCCAAACAATCAAAGGCAGAATCGAGCAAAAGGAGCAAATCGCTAAAAATTCTTATTCCATTAAGATTTCAAATGTCGATGGATCGGAATTTGCCTTCAAACCCGGCCAATTTGTAACGATTAATGTTGGAAATAATATCCGAAGGTCATATTCAATTGCTTCTATTCCCGGCAAAAACTACATAGAATTAATCGCCGATACAGTCCGAGGTGGCCCAGGCTCACAGTTTTTCTTAAACTGCCAAGTGGGTGATGAAGTAGAATTTTTATTCCCTTTGGGTAATTTTTTCTACAAAGAATCCGAAAAACCTGTTTACTTTTTTTGCACAGGCACAGGAATTGTCCCTTTTATGTCCATGATAGAATATGCCTTGACAATATTGAATACTCAAAGACAGATAATACTTTACAGCGGATTCAGATTCCAAGAAGATATTATCGGAGATGGTCTTTTGAAAATGCTTGATATAAGGTACGAAAACTTTAGATATTTGATCAATTTAACTCAACCACCCGAAGGATACGAAGGCCCAGTAGGTAGAATCACACAATATATTGATGAATTAAAAGAAACCGATATTGAAGTTTACATATGCGGATCTAATCAAATGGTCTTAGATGTAAAAGAAAAACTTGTTGCAAAAGGAGTGCCTGCGGAACAAATTTATCACGAGATGTTTTATTAAAATATGAAAACAGTTTTTTTTGGTGCAGGCAATTTTGCAGTAAAGATCTTACAAGGTCTTTTGACTTTTGATTTTTTGGAAATTGTTGCAGTTGTCACTCAGCCTGATAAAGTCGCTGGGCGTGAAAAGAAGCTCACACCTTGTCATGTCAAGGAATGGCTAAATGCTAACCCCCAAGATGGCGTCAAGATTTTCGCGCCAATTAAACTTAGGCTTGAAGCCGAGCAAATCCTTTCAGAAACCACTCCTGA
This sequence comes from uncultured Candidatus Saccharibacteria bacterium, assembly GCA_964461915.1. GTDB lineage: Bacteria > Patescibacteriota > Dojkabacteria > B142 > OLB20 > JAKQLP01. Next base: position 29,444 of record CAYWVD010000001.1, read on the forward strand.
ACTTATCATTGTTGCCGATTATGGCCAGATGATTCCCGAAAGCATTATTAATTATCCAAGATATAAATGCTTGAATGTTCACGGGTCACTATTACCCGATTTGCGAGGCGCTGTTCCAGCCACTATGGCGATATTAAAAGGTTACACAACAACTGGGGTATCAATCCCAATTATGACTAAAGGCTTAGATGATGGTGATATTATCGCCTCAAAACAACTCTCAATTTTACCAACTGACAACACTTTAAACCTAAGAATGCGCCTCGCAGACGAGGCCATTCCTCTTTTAAAAGAAGTTCTTCCAAAATGGGTAAATGGCGAGATTACTCCAATCCCTCAGGATCAATCAAAAGCCACGATCACATGGGAAAAGGACATTGAAAAAGACAAAGCAAAAATTTCAAAAGAAATGTCTGTTGTTGAAGTTGATCGAATGATCCGAGCCTTTTCCCCTTGGCCAATTGCTTGGTGCGAGGTCAATTTTAATGGAAAAATTAAAAGAGTAAAGATTTTTGAAGCCGAAATCCAAAAAGATATTGAATTTTCACAAGGCAAATTTTTTAAAAACTCAAAAAATCTTTACCTAGGGGTTTCTGACGGCGCCTTAATTATTCACAAAATTCAAATTGAAGGTAAGCCGATAATGGAAGGTAAGGAAGCTCTTTTTCTTAACAATTTAAAAATTAATTAACACATACTTATTAAACAAAATAAAAAATGGCAAAAATATTTGTAACAGGCGGCGCAGGATATATTGGTTCTCATACAGTATTAGCATTGATTCAAAAGGGCCACGAGGTGGTCGTTTTCGACAATCTTTCGAATAGTTCCTTAGATAATCTTCATAGAGTAGAAGATATCACTAAAAAACAAATCAAATTCATAAAAGGTGATATTTTAAATTCCATGGAACTTGACGAAGCCTTAAAAGAAGGCTTTGACGGGGCAATCCACTTTGCGGCTCTAAAAAGTGTAGTTGAATCGCATTCAAAGCCAATTTGGTATTACGAGAATAATGTTGCCGGGTCAATCAATTTATTTAAAGCTTTGATCAAAAACAATGTAAAAAATGTCATTTTCTCTTCATCAGCTTCGGTTTACGGCCAGCCAGAAAAACTTCCTGTCGATGAATCCGAACCTCTTAAACCAATGAGCGTTTACGCCAAAACCAAAGCTATGATTGAAAACATTCTTGAAGATTCAGTCGAAGAAGGTTTAAATTCGATCCGACTTCGCTACTTCAATGTTGCCGGTGCCGATCCATCGGGCTTACTCGGCGAAGATCCTATGGCTATGGGAAATCTGATTCCAAGGATTTTCATGAGTTTAATCGGTAAATACAAACTGACAATTTATGGGAATCAATTCCCAACCAGGGACGGCTATTTGATCCGTGACTACATTCATGTATCTGATCTTGCCGATGCTCATGTTAAAGCCATTGAATACCTTCTTCAAAACCCCGGTTCAAGAGCAATCAACTTGGGAACGAACTCCGGAACATCAGTTTTAGAAATCATTAATGAAATCGAAAAAGTCACAGGGAAAAAAGTCGAAAGAGAAATCATTGCCCCCCAACCGGGCGAGAACATCGAGATCTATGCAAACGCCGATCTTGCGAATGAGCTTCTAGGCTGGAAAGCCAAATATGATTACCACAAGATCATTTCGGATGCATGGAACTGGTATAAAAACCTTCCTGAGTTTAAAAATAGTTGAAAGACTTGTATAATATTATGATTTTATAATTCAATTCATACTTCAAAAAGGAATCTAGACTATGCTACTTTGGACGAAAATCGAGAATAAAAAATTTGATCTTCTAAAAGAACTCGTAAAAACTAGGTTCAAACTGAGGTACAATAATTCACTATTGGGCTTTTTATGGGTTTTGATGAAGCCCTTAATGAGTTTTTTAATACTTTACTTTATCTTCACAGCTTTTAGAAGCGGTGGCAACGATCCTTCGTATGCCGCAAATCTCTTTAGTGGACTTATCTTGTTCTACTTCTTCCAAGAAGGAGTGACATTCGGAATGACATCATTAATGGATATGTCTGCAGTCATCTTGAAAATTAACTTTCCAAGGCAAATTGCCGTATTCAGTTCGATCATTATGGCAATAATCAACCTGTCGATTAACTTTGTAATAATTATTGCAATCACATTGATCACGGGCTTTAGACCGGAACTCGTCGGTGTTTTATACTTCTTCGCAATCATTACAATATTGCTACTTTTAGTATATGGAATCACACTATTCCTATGCATAATCTATATTAAAGTTAGAGATCTCCAGAATATCATGGAATTATTTTTCCAGCTAATGTTTTGGGCTTCTGCAGTTTTCTACAACCTAGATGATATGCAAGGTGAAACCGGAGCAGTAATTCGCGCCAACCCAATTGCAGTTTTAATCGATGCCGCCCGAAAAGGTTTTATACATGGAGAAATTGCCCACATAGATTCTGTAGTCACAACAGGTGTTGTCGCAATACTTTTAGTTATTTTTGGAACAATATTCTTTAATAAAAACATAAAACGAATAGCTGAATTTTTTTAAATATGGACGAAAAGAAAACTATAATCGAAGTTAATCATGTCTCAAAGATCTTTGAGATTCCTAAAGAAAAACGCAACAGCGTAAAAAGCTGGTTCCTGAATCCTTTTCGCAAAATTCAAAAAGACAAATTCAACGCCCTAAACGATGTCTCTTTCAAAGTCAAAGAAGGCGAATTCGTTGGAATCATAGGCCGAAACGGCTCCGGTAAAAGCACCCTACTTAAAATGCTTGCCCAAATCTATGAGCCCACAAGCGGGGAAATTATTGTCCGAGGCGATTCAGTCCCATTTTTGGAACTTGGCGTTGGTTTTAACCCTGAACTTACCGGTCGTGAAAATGTTTTCCTAAACGGAACAATCCTTGGAATGAGCAAAAAATATCTCTGGAGCAAATTTGATGAAATCGTCGAATTCGCCGAGATCCGTGAGTTTTTGGATTTACAAGTAAAAAACTATTCAAGCGGTATGATCATGCGCTTAGCATTTTCTATTGCTATCCAAGCTAGGGCAGACATATTTCTGATGGATGAAGTCTTTTCTGTAGGTGACGGCGCTTTTCAAAAGAAGAGTCTTGCAAAAATGGAAGAACTCTTAAAATCTGGGGTCACCGTAATATTTGTATCACATTCCATGGAAAATATTAAGAAATACTGTAGCCGAGTAATAGTAATGGAGCATGGGCAAAAATATTTTGACGGAGATGTTACTACCGCCATAGCCCATTATTCTAAATTATTGTCAGTTGATTTAAGTTAATAAATGAAGGAATTTAATCCCCTAATTACTATAATAATTCCGGTATATAACGGAGAAAACTTTCTGTCGAAAGCTATCGATAGTGCCATAGGACAAACATACAAGAATATTGAAGTCCTAGTTGTAGATGATGGATCAAAAGATAAAACGAAAGAAATTGTCCAAAAATTTTCGGATAAAAGAATTAAATATTTATATAAAGACAATGGTGGTGTAGCTTCTGCTTTGAACCTAGGCATTAACAATGCTAAAGGAGAATATATATCTTGGCTTTCACATGATGATTACTATTTATCCGATAAGCTCGAAAAGCAAGTAGGAATACTAAATGCGCTTGATCCTGAAGATAGAACTAAAACCATTATCTATTCTGCCTTCCAAGAAATGAACGAGGACAATATCATCTATGATAAATTCGAACCTCATAAAAAAGCTCCGATCGAGAAGTTGACTAATCCCTATTATCCTAATTTAATGGGATATGTGAATGGGTGTACCACTTTGATACCTGTTGAGTCACTTAAACAAATTGGCCTATTCGATGAAAATCTTTTCTACACTCAAGATAGCGATATGTGGTATAGACTTTTCCCTAAGAATAAAGTCTATTATCAATCGGATATTACCTTGGTTTCTAGGAAACATAAAGACCAGGGGACAAATAAGCAAGATCCTAAAAAAACAAAAGAGAATGATGATCTTTATAAAAATATGATCAATGGAATGTCGGCTGCTCAAATGATCGCACTAGAAGAATCCGAACTGGCATTATTAAAAACAGTTTTAGCTTTTCTATATGAATTAAAATATTTTGGGGCAATAGCTTATGTAGAAGAACGAATACAAAAAATTGAAAAATTGACAGAAGAAAAAGCAAATCCGATAAAGAGATTATTAAAGCGGATCATAGCAAAGTTTCCAATTTATAGGGACATAAAGGTAATCAGGCTTGAACAAGAAAGATTAAACAAAAAGATAGAGTATATTAATCAAAATAAAATAAATAATGAATAACAACTTTGACTCTAATAAATTTAAAAATAAAGTCTTATTAATAACTGGTGGGACTGGTTCTTTCGGAAATAAAATGTTGAAATTTTTTTTGGAGAATACTAATATCAAAGAAATACGCGTGTTTAGTAGAGATGAAGAAAAACAGGATAGAATGAGAAATGAACTTAATAACTCAAATGTAAAATACTATATAGGTGATGTCAGAGACTATTCCAGTATTGAAAGAGCTATGCATGGCGTAAATTTAGTTTTTCATGCTGCTGCTTTAAAGCAAGTCCCTTCATGTGAATTCTTCCCAATGGAGGCAGTAAAAACGAATATAATAGGAGCCGAAAATGTATTAAATGCTGCTGTTAATAATGATGTAGAAAAAGTTGTTGTTTTGAGTACAGACAAAGCGGTCTATCCAATTAATGCAATGGGAATGACCAAGGCTTTAATGGAAAAATTGATGGTTGCCAAGGCAAGATCAACTGATCCATCAAAGACCATCCTGTGTGCAACAAGGTATGGAAATGTAATGGCTTCCAGAGGTTCCGTTATCCCATTGTTTGTTAAACAAATTAAGGAAGGCAAGGATATTACTATTACCGATCCAGATATGACTAGGTTTTTAATGTCTTTAGATGAATCTGTTCAATTAGTATTGTATGCTTATGAGAATGCAAAATCTGGCGATATTTTTGTTCAAAAAGCTCCTGCTTCAACGATACTTGATCTAGCAAAAGCTTTGAAAATTATTTTTAAAGTAAATAATGAAATCAAAATTATTGGAACTAGGCACGGTGAAAAAAAGCATGAAACTCTTGTAAACAGAGAAGAAATGGATAAGGCAGAAGATCTAGGTAAATTTTTTAGAATACCGGCTGATGTAAGGGATTTGAATTATGCAAAATATTTTACAAAAGGAGATAAAGATATAACCCATCTAGAAGATTATAACTCTGGGAATACACAAAGGTTAAATGTAGATGAAGTTGTTAAGAAATTACAATCTTTATCTTATATCAAAGAATTATTGGATAAATAGATTGGACAATAATACCAAAGGTCTTCTTAATTGACAAAAATAAGTGCAGTGTTTACACTCTTTATAATTATATTTTTAATTTTTACGAGATGGAAAAAATTCAAGGTGGTTTGGCAGTTGATGATCGCGGGTTATTAAGGTTTGTAAATGGTTTTGATATATCAAAGGTAAAAAGATTTTATCAGGTAGAAAACTTCTCATTAGATATGGTCCGGGCCTTTCATGGGCATATGAAGGAGGGAAAATATGTCTATGTTACATCAGGCAGCATATTACTTTGTGTTGTTAAGATGACCGACAAAGTTAAACCTTCAATAAAAGAACCCGTAGAAAGGATAATACTTTCCGCACGAAATCCACAAATTGTATTTATTCCAGCTGGTCATGCGAATGGTTTTAAGTCTTTAGAAGAAAATACTAATGTAATATTTTTTTCTACGAGTACTTTAGATGAGTCTAAGGGAGATGATTATAGATTCCCCTTTGATTATTGGGGAAAGGGGGTTTGGGAGATTGAAAATAGATAAATTTTTATATTAATAAAATAATGAGTAAAAATAATAAAATATTAGTTTTAGGTAGTTCTGGTATGTTAGGTTCTATGGTTTATAAATATTTTAAAAGCAAGGGTTTTAATATAATAGGAACAGAAAGAACAGATAAAAAAGTAGCTGATAAAAAGTCCTTTGATGTTATAGAATTCATATATAACCCCAATAAGTTCTTGTATATAAAGGATTTTGATTACATTATTAATTGTATTGGGATAATAAAACCATATTGTAAAGACGATGATATGGATGGTGTATTAAAAGCCATACAAGTTAATGCGAATTTTCCTCATGTATTATCAAATTTTGTAAAAGATTCGAATGCAAAAATTATTCAAATAGCCACTGATTGTGTCTATTCAGGTAGCAAGGGACAATATGTTGAATCTTCTTTTCATGATGCGCTTGATGTTTATGGGAAAACTAAAAGTTTAGGAGAAGGTAGATTTGATAACTTGTTAAATATTCGATGTTCAATTATTGGGCCAGAGTTAAAAAATAAATTAAGTCTATTAGAGTGGTTTTTGGCTCGTAAAGAAGGTGAGGAGGTAAATGGTTTTATAAATCATTATTGGAATGGTATTACTACACTACAGTTTGCTCAATTATGTGAAAAAATTATTTCTCAAAATAGTTTTAAAGAACTAAGGAAAGAAAGCTATCTTCATCACTTTGCCCCAAACGAAATGGTAAGTAAATATGAATTACTTAAAATTTTTAATGAAGTTTTTAAATCAAATGTGGTTGTTAACAAAGGAAAGGCTCCTGTAAGTGTTGATAGAACACTTAAAACTGAACTCACTTTAATGAAAAAATATTTCAAAACACAAGTTATGGCAAAGGCTATAGAAGATTTACAAAGTTTTATGAAATGTAATTATTAATATAAAAAATTCAATGGATAAAAAAAAGAATTTAGTTTTAGTTACTGGTGGTGCAGGATATATTGGTACACATGTAGTGGAAAAACTTCTTGATAATGGATATAAAGTTAGAATTTTTGATAATTGTATGTTTGGCACAGACCCAATTAAAGACCTTGTAAAAAACAAAAATGTAGAATTAATAAAGGCTGATATTGGTGAGCTAGCTAAACTTCTAAAGGCTTTCGAGGGGGTTGAATATGTAGTTCACCTTGCTGGTTTAGTTGGAGATCCTGCTTGTTCTGTAAATAAAGAATTAACTTTAAAAAATAATATTATTGCTACTAATGTAGTCAAAGAGCTTGCAAAACATAATAAAGTAAAGAAGTTCATATTTGCTTCTTCTTGTTCGGTTTATGGATCTTCTGAAGAAAAAGTTAACGAGAAAAGTAAGTTAAATCCTGTTTCGCTCTATGCACAAACCAAAATTGATTCTGAAAAAGCCATATTAGCTGATAAATCAAAAGATTTACACCCTGTCATTTTAAGATTCTCTACTGTCTTTGGACATTCAAGAAGACCGAGGTTTGATTTAGTTGTAAATCTTTTCACGGCACAAGCTTATAATGATGGTGTAATTACTGTAAAAGGGAGTAATCAATGGAGACCATTCGTTTATGTCGGGGATTTAGCTAGAGCAATTTTGAAAGTTATCAAAGCTCCCATTGGCAAGGTAGATAGACAGGTTTTTAATGTAGGAGATGATAAACTTAACTACACCATTGGTAATCTTGCTAATGTAGTTAAAGATATAGTGATTTTTGATAAAAATAAAATAAAAGTGAAATTAAATATCGATGATAATATTAATGATAAAAGGAATTATTTTGTATCATTTAGCAAAATTAAAACGGTATTAAACTTTTCTACTAAAACTTCCTTAGAAGATGGGATTAAAGAAATGGTCAATGCATTTAAAAAGGGAATTTATAAAGGCTCTTATAAAGATAAGAAATACAGTAATGTTGAAATGACAAAGCTGTTAAGTGAAAGTGCTTCGAGTGTTGAGAATGTTTATGATCATTTATTGTAAGTGATTTTTGTCATAAGAATCGGGGATTGCTAAAAAAATAATATGTTAAACACAAATTTTCTGCATAATAAATCTTTAAATGGTGGAATTTAAATTCAAGAATCTACAAATTGGTGACATTGATATTATTGGAAACAAATTCAATGGACACAATCTACATATTAAACTTAGAGAAAGAGGTATTGATTCAAGCCATTTGGTTTTATATAAAGAATCTAATGATGAAAATACTTTTTTAATAGGGCAAGATAAGCAAAATCGATATCAATTATCTGAATATTCTAGGACACTAAACAAGAATTATTATACCCAAAATCTTTTTGGAAATAATGCCTTTGATATTTTATATAGTCATTTATTTTTGGAATCTGACGTTGTGCATTTACACTTACTGCATAACATGGAGTTTAATTTACAATTACTCCCAATCTTAAGTCGACTTAAACCAATAGTATGGACTATTCATGACCCCTGGGTAATTAGCGGTCATTGTATACACCATTTCAATTGCGATAAATGGAAAAAGGGTTGTGGTGATTGTCCACTCCTTGAAACGTATATACCAATGGCCAAGGACAATACCGCTTTAAATCACGAAATTAAAAGATTGGCTATTCAAGATTCTGATATTGATTTTGTGGTTGGTTCAAATTGGATATTTAATAAATTAAAACAATCCGAAATATTTAAGGATAAAAATATCCACAAAATCCCCTTTGGAGTTGATAGAAATGTGTTTAAACCTAAAGATAAAAAGTTGATTAGGGATAGTTTGAGTATTCCCAACGATGCCCTTGTTTTAATTGCAAGATGTCAAAGATCAGAGTTCAAGGGGTTTGATTATGTTGAATATGTAATGGAGAATTTAATAACAGATAAGGAAAAAATTTTGCTAGTAGTTGATGCAGCTCATGAAAGTTCTTCCTCAAATTATCGATCGATTAATTATGGTTGGGTAGTTGAAGATGAAAAACTTTCGGATCTTTATAATGCATCAGATATTTTATTAATGCCCTCTATAGTTGATACCTTTGGGATGATGGCAATTGAAGCCATGAGTTGTGGAGTATTACCTTTAGTATTGGAAGGGACGGCGTTACCGGAGGTGATAAACTCTCCAGAATGTGGTGTTGCTAGTAAAAAAGACAAGGTTGAATATCTAAATTTAGTCCAGCATTTTGTTGAAAATCCAAAGGAAATTGAAGAAAGAGGTCAAAAATGTTTAAATTATTCAAAATCGAATTATGATTATAATCTATATCTAGACAGAATTATCAATGTATATGAAAATTCTATTAAACGCCACAAACTTGATAAAAATTCAAAGCATTTATTAAGTCAGTTAAAAAAACATATGAAATCCAAATATGGGATTGAAAACGAAATAAAAAAGGGGAATATAAATAGTATACCAAATAAAGGAAATAATAGATTTAAGGATTTAATAAAGAAGTGCCTTAAAAAATTCTTATTCATTTTCCCTTCTTTTAGGAGACTTGATAGGGTTGAAAAAGAGACTGCCGTAGTTAGTAATAAAATAGACAATCTAAACAAAAAAATTGACAATTTGATAATTAATGAAAAAAATGAGTATTTGGAGATGAGAAATAATTTTAAGAAAAATGATTAGCACATGCAAAAAAATATTAAAAAAAACGCTTTAGTTAGTATTGTGATCCCTGTTTATAATGGGGAGGATTATATTAAAGAAGCTATTATAAGTGCCCTTAATCAAACATATAAAAATATTGAAATACTAGTTGTTAACGACGGATCAACAGACAAAACTGAAAGTATTATTAAAAGTTTTGGAAATAGAGTAAGGTATTTTAGAAAAGAAAATGGTGGTGTAGCAACGGCATTAAATTTTGCTATCGATAAAGCAAATGGTGAATATATTTCATGGCTATCTCATGATGATTTATATTATCCTAATAAAATTGAGAGACAAATTGCTGAGCTACAACAATTATCATATTTAGAAAGTATTAATACTATAGTTTTTTCTAATTTTGATATTCTTGATCAAGATGAAAATAAGAAAAGTCTAGTTAAGCCAATTGAGCATTTTTCTAATGAAAACCCTCAATATTTAAATGTGATGTTAAAAACCTTTTTCAATTCTTGGCTTAATGGGTGTACATTGCTTTTCCCTAAAATTATATTTAAAAAATTTGGAGATTTTGACATCAATCTTAGAACAGTACAGGATTACCATCTATTTATTAAATTTTTTAAAAAAGGGGTTAGGTTTCATTATTTAAAAGATACATTGGTTACATCAAGACATCATGGTGGTCAGGATACAAGGAAATTAATCGATAAGCATATTGTTGAGTTAAATTATTTGTATAAATATGCTTTCGATGAATTTAAGAAATATTTCCAATCTCTTCCATTTTGGGAATTTGATTGTTTTTTAAACATTATAAAAACTCGTCGGCTAGATCATGTATATGCACATATGCTTAGCGAATGGGCAAATGTTGGAGTGGAATCGGACAAAGAAACTATCTGGCTGTATTGGGAAAATAAGCCAAAACAATCAACCCCTGATTATATAAGATTATGCTGGAAAACTCTTGTAAAAAATAATCGTGGAGATTTTAACATTAAAATACTTACGGATAATAATATTGCCGAATACTTGCCCGAAATAAACCATATTGATTTGCTTAAAGAAATTGCGCATAAGGCGGATTATATTAGATTCGCATTATTAAATAAATATGGAGGGATATGGTTAGATAGTGATTTTATTTGTTTTAGGAGTTTAATAGAAATAAAATCAATTATAAAAAATAACAATTTCATTACTTCTGGCTATAAACATAATACCAATAAATTTTTCCCACTTATCGGCTTCTTATCTTGTAATAAAGATAATTCAATTTGTAAAAAAGTTTTAACCCAAATGGACTTATTCATCAAAAAGATTGATATAAATGATGAACAACCGGAGTGGGATGAATTTGGTGGATGGAATCTTTCAAAGGTATTAGAAGAGAAGAGTACAAACACTCATAACTTTGATATTAAATATTTTGATCCATTTGGTGTTTATAAAGATGACAATAATAGTTATTTTAGTACACGATGTATTAATATATTAGAAGTATTAGATAATCAATTTAGATTTGCATTTGGTCAATATTTAGCAAATAGTGTATTAAATGCGGATATTAAAGGGCGTTCAGAGCATGAAATTTTAACGAGGGGAGATAATTTAGGGGAACTCTTTAGATTAGGACTTGGGTTTATATATTATCCAAATATAAGTAATATTCAAACCCATGAAAAAAGCATTATAGGAAAAGAAAGTGGCATCCGGGTTAATTTAAAACGAGTTATTATCAGGATCTTAAATATTTTACCCCACTATAGGAAATTAAAACAAATTGAAATTGAATCACAAGATAATCAGCACAAATTAAATATCTTAGACAATAAGCTAGTTGAATACATAGAAAATAAAAGGAAAGTGTATGAATCTATAAATTCCTTTATGAAAGAAGAGAATCCCAAGCAGAAATAGAGAATTAATAATTTAATTTTATTCATAAATTAATAATGAAAGTCTTAACAATCCTAGGCACTAGACCAGATATAATAAAATTGGCTATGACCATTAAAGAATTAGAAAAACACGTAGAACATGTTTTAGTTCATACTGGTCAAAACTATGATTATGAATTAAATGAAGTTTTTTTTAAGGATTTAGAGCTCAGGAAGCCAGATCATTTCCTTGGTGTCGCGGGTGATAATTTCGCACAAACAATTGCCAATGTTATTGAAAAATCCGATCAAATACTTGAGATAGAAAAACCTGATGCTATTTTAGTCTATGGTGATACAAATAGTTCACTGTGTGTGATACCTGCCAAAAGAAGGCATATCCCAATTTTCCACATGGAGGCAGGTAATAGGTGTTTTGACCTTAGGGTACCAGAAGAAATTAACAGGAAAATCGTTGATCATACAAGTGATATAAACATGGTCCTTACCGAACACGCGAGAAGATATTTAATTGCAGAAGGTATTAGACCCGAAACAATTATCAAAACCGGTTCATCTATGATGGAATTGTTTGAAAAATATAAAGATCAAATTGAAAATTCAAAGATTCTAAATGACATAAACTTAGAATCAAAGAAATATTTTGTTGTTAGTGCACATAGAGAAGAAAATATAGATTACCCGGAGAATTTTTCAAAATTAATTAACTCGATTAATAAAATAGCTGAGAAATACCAACTCCCTATTATCTTTTCTACGCATCCACGGACAAGAAAGAAAATTGAAGAGACTAAAGACTTACAGCTAAATAAACTAGTGCAATTTCACAAACCTTTTGGGTTTTTCGATTACATTAAACTTCAAAAGGAATCTTTATGTGTAATAAGTGATAGCGGAACAATTTCTGAAGAATCATCTATTCTATCTTTTCCTGCGATCACTATACGGAATGCTCATGAAAGACCTGAGGGGATGGATGAGGGGACTTTAATTATGTCTGGACTTGACGAACAAAGTGTACTAGATGCTATAAATGTTACGATTAATCAATATAAAGAAGAAACAACGCCTTTTAATATTATAGCGGATTATAATGTTAAAAATGTTTCTAAAAAAGTCGTTAAGATTATTATGAGTTATACAGGGTATGTTAATAGAGTAACATGGCGAAAGTAATTGAAGGAGTAAAAAGCAGAGATAAAAAAATTGATCTGTTACTTGCCCTAGGAATAATAATGGTAGTAATGGGTCATAAATATCAGCCGACATATTTTTATTTCCCTGCATACACTTTCCATATTCCTTTATTCTTTTTTATATCCGGATATTTAGCAAAAGTTAATTTAAATATTAAAGATAAGATCGCTTTTTTTATAAAAAAAGCTAAAATCTTATTATTGCCTTACTTCGTATTGAATATGTTTTTTGCAATCATTACATATCTTTTATCAACCAAAAGTATTAATTTAGGTGTTGTTTTAAAGTTTGACAGCATAAATGCCATTATTGAATCGTTAAAAACCTTTTTTATTCAACCCTTTATTTCTGGTAATCAATTTTCCCTTTTTATCCCTGCTTGGTTTGTTTTACAACTATTTATTGTACATATTGTTTTTCAATTATTGCACCTCAAAAATAAATATTGGTTATTATTTGTTTATATAGCCTGTACTATATCTACAGTCTTTTTATTAGAGAGGGGGTTAAATTCTTATACTGATTATCACCTATTAATAATAAGAACTGGTTATAGTTTATTTTTCTTTTTGAGTGGGTATATTTTAAAGAGGTTCGGTAAAGTATTAGAAAAAATTGTTTATTCTGAAGTTTTTTTAATTATCGCATTTATTCTTGTAATACAATTAATTAATACAGGTGGAGTTACTCAATATGCAATAGTTTTTGGAAATATTTTAAATGAAAAAGTAATAATCCCGCTATTGAATTCACTGTTAATTATATTAATTTCTTTTAATCTTGCAAACGTATTGGCAAAAGTTATAAGTGATAAATCAATATTCCTTAAAATTGGCCAACACACCTTTAGTATAATGGTTTGGCACTTAAGTGTTTTTTTTATAATTAACCTTGTTATATATAAATTGGGCTTAATAGATGGGGCAAGTTTAGATAATGTGTATTTTGGATACAATATATCGCAAATATGGCCTATTTATATTTTTTTAGGGATATTTATACCTATAAAATTATCTTCAATTTATAATATTTTTATTAATAAATTTAAGTATAGTTTAAAAGGGAATAAGTTCATTAAAAATTTATTAAAACAATAATACATGTTTAAATTATTTTGACAGTTATTTCTTTGAATTAAAAAATGTCCAATAATCCTAAAATCTCAGTAATTATGCCTGTATATAATGACGAAAATTATGTCTCGTTGGCAATCAATTCTATTTTAGAGCAAAGTTTTCAGGATTATGAGTTAATAATCATAGATGATGGTTCAACGGATAATTCCTTAAAAGTTATTAAATCATACAAAGATCCGAGAATTAGGGTTATCAAAAACAAGATTAATCAAAAACTCCCGACGACCTTAAATACTGGTATAGAAGTGGCTAAGGGTGAGTATATCGCACGGATGGATGCAAATGATATTAGCTATAAAAATAGATTTGCATTGCAGATAGAATTCATGGAAAAACACACAGACATTGGTGTGTGTGGGACAAATTTTAGAACTGTTGAGGAATCAGGGAATGTACTTTGGGATAAATTTTGGAAGAAATCGGACCACCCTTTAGAATGGGATTTGTTATGGGAAAATCCAATAGGTCACACAACTGTGATGTTAAGGAAGAGTATTATTGATAAATATAATTTTAGATATAGAAAAATATATGCCGAAGATGGTGACCTTTGGTGTAGAATGGCGACTCGAACTAGGCTGGGTAGAATCAATAAAGTTTTAATGGATGTTTTGATACAAAAAGATTCCGAATCAGTAAATAACAGAAAGCTCCATATGGCACAGGCTATCAAATCTAGTTTTACTTATGCTAAATGGTTAACCGAAAAACCCGTTCCTGATTTTTATAACAATTTCTTAATTTATTCTAAAGTGATTGGTAAAAATAATATCCCCATACCTAATAATAATACCGTCCAAGAATGGTTTTGGGATTTAGAACACTCAATTATTAGTAAATTCAATCTATCTGATAAAGATAAAATCTTTATTAAAAAAGATATTCTTAAAAGAAATGTTGAATATTTTGAAGATCAAATTTTAAAGATAAAAGAACAAATTAATTTAAAAGATCAGAAAATAAATTCAGAAAACGACTATTATATTGCACTAAACAATGAAATCCAAAATAATTATAACTTGCTTAAAAGTAATTATGATAACCTAAAAAGTGGCTATGATGCATTATTAGATTCAAGATCATATAAAATAGCTAAAAAAATGAGAGATTTATATAGGATTTTTAAATAAAACTAATGAGTATATTTAAAAAGATTTTAAATTTAATTGGTAATAAGAATAATTCTGGAAAAGATTATACCCTAGCTGTTTTTATTGTTAACTATAATATGTCTGAAAGGACAGATGCATTAGTCGAACATCTAAAAGAATACGAGACTTGGCCTATGGATGTTTATGTGATTGATAACGGTTCTGATATTCAAAAACCTTCAAAATATACTAATGTCTTTATTAAAAAAAACATTCAAACATGCAACGGTTGGCTTAAAGGTTTGTCTGTTGCTAAAAAGTCTAAGAAGAAATATTTTGCATATATGTTTTTAATTACATCTGCCGAATTTGAGAATAAAGCAGAACAATTAACACTGATGATGAAGTATTTAATTGAAAATAAGAATGCTGTAGGGATCCACCCCTCTCTTTCAAAATCTAGTACTACATATTGGAAGCACTTAATTAATAGGGGGAAAGCACATCCAAGAAAGACTTGGATGATTGATAATATTGCTTCAATTTTTAAAGCAAATTGGTTTGATAGTATCGGTGGGTTTGACAAACGAATGATTTATGCATGGGGGATAGATTTAGAGGTATCTTATATTTCCCGTAAACAAGGTAAAGATATTTATGTTGATGACAGGGTTGAGGTTACAAAAATAACAAATATTGGATATAAAATGAACAGGATGAATATGTTAGCTGAGGACAGAGTAAAATTAGCTTCAGATAATATGGAAGAAATCTTAACTATGAAGTATGGAAAAGATTATATGAAAATTATGCTTAACGATTATGTAACAGATGAAATGAAATAGTTAAATTATTTGTTCAAGTCCCCCTACAAGAAATTCAGGATCATATCTATCAAATTGCGAATATCTTTTTTTATATCTATTTTTCAGATTTAATACATTTGCTCTAAATTCTGAATGAACCTTGTTAAAATTTCCAATAACTTTTTCATCATTAAAAACGAGTTTTGCATCTTCAATACTTAAATTAGTCTGTTGTGAATTTTCAAACCAGTATGTTCTTTTGCTAATGGGGAAAGTTATTAACAATAAGCCACCTGGCTTTAAAAATTCCACACTTTTTTTATAAAGTTTTTCAATCATATTTTTTTGATTATGTTCTATAGCAGATAACCAATAGATAATATCAACACTTTTGGGAGTGAACTTATCAAAATCTAAAAATTCAACAAAATAATCAGCATTCGTCACTCCTTCTTGGTGGCAATATCCTGTAGGTCGATCTAAACCGATAATTTTTATGCCTAATCTTTCTTCAACTGCAGAATGAAAGGGAGAATTACCGCAACCAATATCAAATATTATTGGGTCTTTAAGTTTATTTTTTTCTAAATATTTTTTCATTTTTGAATATAGCCAAACATGGTCAATGACATAATTCCAGCCAATCCAACAGTTTATATCTAAGTAATCCATCCCTTTTGTTTTAAAATATGCAATTAGTTCTTTATCTTTTGCAATATCTTTTGGATTGATTATTGTTATCATAAATTTTAAAAAATTTGTTAAATTAGTTTTTTTACTATTTCAAGATCGTTAGGCCAATCTATATCAATTGATTCGTATTCATCCATAATAAAAATATTAGGTTTTACTCCTATTCTAGCTTTTGTTTTTTCAAAGCTCGATTTTGAAAAAATATATATGCAAGAATTTTCTACATACAATGGATCTAAGTCCTGTGTCCTGATAAGTTTTTGAGGATCGTGATTAATAGGCTTAAGATTTTTATCGAAGAACCTTTTTTGATATGCATTTACGCTAAAAATTGAATCAAAACCTTTTTTAACAGATTCAAAATATTCCTTACAAGCATTTTCAAAAGTACTCAGTGTTACTAGTGGATTAGTTGCATGTGTTTGTAGAATTACGTCTTCTTCTATATCATCTAAACTTGAGTCAATAACATCATTCATTGATACAAAATCACCAATTACATTAGGATCCCTTTTTATCACTTTAACTAAGTTATTATTTTTGTAGTAATCAATGATTTTTTTACTATCAGTATTAACATAGATTTTACTAATTATTTTCGACTTGATTAAACGATCAATAAGGATGTTGTGTAATGGCTTGCCATTAATTAGTAAAAAATTTTTATTAGGTACTCTTTCCGAATGTTCTTTAATAGGAATAAACACGGCAATATTTCTCAACATATGTTCCGATTCTAATATTAATTAATACAATATATTAACATATAAGAACAAAAGTTCTTAATGAAAAACATACATATTAATTTGGTTATTACCACGATCTAACATTGTAGCAAGGTCATCTAAATTGTCATTATTAAAATCTCCTTGGACTAATCTCGGAGATCTAGTGGCATCCCAAGCAGACCTTGTAAAGAATCTTGATGCTACGAATGAATTATAATTATGGTTTTCATATATTAAAACTCCCATGATTGAACCTCCATAATTGTATATAGTACCGATATCGCTTTTCAAATCCCCATTGAAATCTCCAGAAACTAATTGAGGAGATCTAGTGGCATCCCAAGAATATGAAGTGAAATATACTCTCCCAGTGAATGTTCTGTCCTGATTGTTGTCGAAAGAGATTAATCTCATTGCAGAACCGCCATAGTTGTACATTGTCCCAATGTCTTGATAGGTATCACCGTTAAAATCACCAGCTACTAATTGAGGAGATCTAGTGGCATCCCAAGCGTATGAGGTGAAATATGCTCTTCCTGTAAAGGTATCATCGCCATTATTCTCAAAGACCAATAACCTCATAGCTGATCCACCATAGTTGTACATAGTACCGATATCAATCCTCGTGTCATTATTAAAGTCGCCAGAAATCAATTGAGGAGATCTTGTAGCATCCCAAGAATACGAAGTGAAATATGGTACTGCTGTAAAAGTACTATCTCCATTATTCTCAAAAACTAACAACCTCATAGCAGAACCACCATAGTTATACATTGTAGCGATATCAACTCTTTGGTCTCCATTAAAATCTCCAGAAACTAATTGTAAAGATCTACTGGCATCCCAAGCTAGTGAAGTGAAGTAAGATACTGCGGTGAATGTATTGTCGCCATTATTTTCAAAGACAAGAAGTCTCATAGCGTTATTACCGTAGTTGTACATAGTAGCAACATCATCCACACCATCACTATTAAAGTCACCAGAAACTAACTGAGGAGATCTAGATGCATCCCATGAACTTGATGTGAAAGCTTCAATCTCTGAGAATGTAGTTCTTGGTAAAGATAAATACTCAAAACATTTAGAACATATAGATTCGTTATTGTTTGGATTGACATATTTAACATCAACTATTCCTGTAGATGATGACGGAAGTTTTACTTCAACCGAGTTTTCACTTAAATATGTTATTCGAGTAGCTTGAGTATTTCCAAAATATATCTTTCCAGATGTCTGTAGGTTATTACCTGATATTAATATTGAATCGCCACCAGTCTTATAGGCTGAGGTAGGAAAAATTTCAATTATTTGAGGTGTATCGTTATTACCAATACTTTCAAATATATCGATGATACCATGCCCAGTATATATGTCATAACCAACATCTTTTGTATCGTTTGCATAGATATATAATCTATCTAAAATCTCTTGATAAGACATTGTGGAATCAAAGCTTAACATCAAGGCCGCCTGTGCACTCACCTGAGGCGCAGCAAAGCTGGTTCCATAACCCATCATATAATTCCCGTTTATAAGGAAAGATGTTGTTAGATCATCGTCTTGACCGCATCCATCATCATAGGTTCCTGGACCATTAACATCAGCAAAACAGCTGAATGTGGCTGCACCAACGCCGGTTTCACCGTTTGAGCTACCAACAGGGGCGACAACGTCAAGTTCGGGGCCAAAGTTTGAGTAGTTGGCTTTATCTGTGCCGGCGTAGTTTGAGGCGCCGACGGCGATTACATTGTCGAGTGAGGCGGGGAAGAAAACAGCACCGTTGTTGTTGCCAGAGGCTCCGACTAGGACTATGCCTGCATTATGTGCTTCATTAATTTTGGCTTCAAATAGGGGATCTCCCTCGTTGTAACCTCCAAAACTCATATTTATAACGTCGGCGCCATAATTTATGGCGTGGTCGAGTCCATTGATAATGATCGAATCGTAGGTTGCACCTTTGTCATCACCCATCCAATCAATTTTTGGTAAAAAGATTTTTACTGGCATGATTTTGACAGTTGGTGCTATTCCTAGAATGTTATTTGGTGCATCACTATCGATTTGGGATGCTATGATTGATGTGACAAAAGTCCCATGTCCATCGTCATCATTTGCATGATTGATTTTTTCTAGTTCTGTAGCATTACAGGGATAACCTTGTCCGGCCCAAATATCGCACATAAACTCCCATGAAGGATCGTATCCATTTACAAAAGTTGTACTCTGTAAATCTGAAATCACTCTATACGATCTATCAAATGCATCTTCTAAAGAATCCAAAGTATAAGTCTCATAAGCAACTCCTGTATCAAGAACCGCAACAGTTACATCTGCCGACCCTGTATGGCTGGCGGGAGTTGTGTTATTGAATAAATAATACCAAACTTCAGGAGCATTGATTTGTTCTAGATTCCAGTGGATTGAGTTGTTGTAATCGGCTGGAATTGAGCGACCATTAACCGGATCTTCTGTCCAGACAGCTTTTTGATATTTATAGTTTGGCTGAATTACAGCTTCTGGAGCCACAAGCTTAAGTTCGCGGATAGCTTGGTTCAATTGACTGGCTTCGAGTGTATACATAATGTAATCAGATTCTTCGGTGGTCTTGGCGAATCTTGAGGGGGGATTTCGAAGCTTGGTCTTGAGTTCTGGTGATAAATTATCGATATTCATTAAAATATTAGTTTCGAGTAAATCGGGATTGGCTCGGTTTGATCCGGTAAAGTATTCTTTTCCATCAACTAAAGAATTAATTGAGGCGATTTTATTATTTATTTCGGTGTTAGTTTGCTTTACAAGTCGGGCGTTATTAGCAATTGCGTCCATTAATGGATAGAAAGTATTACCCGGGCATGCCGTCTGACCAATATCTTTGTGGCCATATACACCTCCTGGGTTGTTACCATCGAATGAGGTTTTGTGAGTTAAATCAATATTATTAACCGCTGATAAATATGCCATCAATCGAATTAATGAATTTGTCGAAGCTTGTGTAGGTTGCTGATTTGTATAATTGCCAAGGATTGAAATCCCGATACTGCCCTCATTTGGTGGAGCATGGTTGCCTCTAACTCCATTGATTCCGGCTCTTCCTTCGTAGATGTTTCCATATGGGTCTATCAAGTAGTTATATCCAAAGTCTCCCCAATCGTTATCTATTGCGTGGTAACGCCAGATTGCTTTGACTGTGTTTACTGGATTAATCATATCGACTCCACCTGCTGTGTGATGAATTACGATTCTGTTTACTGGATAATATGGAGGAGTCCAGCCTGGTGCAAAGGTGCTATCTGCTGGTAAGCCCATATCTGCCCTTGTGATTATATTTAAACCTGCTTGCTGGAAAAATCGTGTTTTGTAAACTGTGTTTGGGTCGGTTGAAATTGCTGTAAGTTTTTTAATAGAATCTAATCCTTGATCTTTTGATTCAAAATCATAATAAGAGATCTCAAAATTTCTTTCACCTTCGTAATAGAAGTCGATTTTTTTTATTCCGGCACTAAACAAATATTGTTCGGATAGGCCTTTAGTGGTTGGGTTCCCATCTCTATCTACTTGATCCTCGTTTACATTTAAAACATATTTATCGCTAACGCTATCATCAGATTTTGTGACTACAAAAGAAATCCCCTTTAGATCATCATTACTCTGCGCTTTCAATGTAAAGCCATACATTGCTTTTTCCGGCTGTAATGTTTTAGCAACGGATTCAACCACATTTAATTTTGATATTTCAGTAGAATCAACGGCAACACTTTCAGCCTTAGGGTAAAATTCAGGCTCGCTCAATGCATCAGAACCAATCTTTTCAATATTTTGAAGATATTCATCATTGCTTTTTTCGGCTTTCGAACCAGTTAGGGCAAATAAGAAAAGAAGAGAGGAGACAAAAATAGATAAAGAAATAAGTAGGGTCTTTTTCATTTAAGGCAATAAAAAGTTACAAATATATTGTATAGAATTCATCTATATTTGCAAAAAAAAACTTTTGGAATCTTCTTGACATAGCCTTAAATTTAATCTAACTTATATTTGATAACTTTTTTACTGCGAGGAAGTTTATCAAGTCTGAATGTTTATTTAGTTGATAATCTTTAGACTTTAAAGCCAATGTGCGATTTTGTTCTTCGCTCTATTGGCTTTTTTTATATATTTTTCGCGTTGTTTTTACAAGCTCATTTTGCACTATGGACTGTAAAAAATTTAATAATCTTCGTTTAATAACCGCTTTAACTTTATTCGTTTTGCTAATCAACTTTATTTCAATTGCGATCTTTATAAGGCCAGTTGAAGCTGATAACTTCCACGAAATTAGGATGGATATTGAGAATTCGATTCAAGGACAAAAAACGGGAAAGCTTAAAATTTCCTTTATTCCTCAAAGTTCGGAGATTTTTAATAAAGGGATTTTGATCACTATTCCTGATGGATTCAGCGATCTAAGCCTGAATAGCTCGGACTTTAAATTCTTTGTGAATGGGAAGCCTCTTATTGGATCAATTAATAGTTATGATCCATTTGTGGGGCAAATTGAATATATAATTGAAGATCAAGGCATTAAGGATATTGATAGTCCTGAAATTTCGTTTGAGATAGATTCTGAAATGACGAATCCGATTTCTCCAAAGGAATATTCTTTTAATGTTCAGATCTTTGATCTGGGTGAGGACAAGCTTTTTGGTGGATCTCAAGACATTTTAAAGGAAAACGGATCCGTTAAAGTGGACATCATTAAAAACGATCTAGTTCTTCTTCCTGAATATTAACTTCCCGATATGTAAATAGTAAAGATAGGCCATTAGTATGGTGTACACTCCTGCAATGATCCTTGAACTTAGGAATGGATTGTTTAGATGGTCGATAGGTAAGATCATTAGCACTTTTTCAAGATTCAAGAAATATATTAGCGATAATGCAATATATATGATCGGTTTTTTCTTAATGAATGCATAAGTAAAGATGAATAACATCGCTGGGTGAATATATCTTTCATGCATCTGAGTATTAAAAAAGAAAAAGTTGAAAAACAAAAGTCCTACAGTTAAACAGATGCTTGCGAAATCAGATTTTGTAAAAGTTGATGTCTTTTCCTTGATCATTTCCTTAATTACTTTAACGGATGGAATCAACGCTACAATGCTTGAAAGCCCAAAGGCGATGAACCCGATATTCCTTGCAGTGATCCCTAGATATGTAACATTGTCAGTCAACCATCTTGCCCCGGGCCCGGAGATCAAATACCAAGTATTGAATGCCTGAAGCGAAAGATAAGGAAAGAATCCAACTTGAGATGTTGCCACACTAATAATATCCCCGAGCTTATTCGTAAAGATAAATGGAACAAAGATTACAAATTGAAGAATCAGAGCAGAGAATAGGATCTTTAAGATGAGTTTTGGAAGCTTGTAAATAAATGGTAGCAATAAAATTAGCAAGACCGGAGCAAATACAATTGATTGTAATTTAAAGTTCAAAGCCAGAATAAATGCCAGGACTGCAAAAGTGGGCTTCTCTTTTAGAATCAAAAAAGCCGATAAAAAAATGAAAAAACTATGGATTGCATCCACCTGACCCCAAAATAGGGTGTTATAAAAATAGCCAATATTTAAAAAAAGGAATAGTGGATTGATTATTTTGATCTTAAAGTGCTTCAAACTCAAGTTAAGCAAGATCAAACCCCCAAAATCGAAGATCAGTGTAAAGATCTTCAATAGATGGATATTATCCAGAACATCAGCAGTAGTTGCAAAAAGAGATTGAAAAAAATCCAAGAAATATATGTAAAGAGGGAAATAGTTAACATCTTTATGATCGTAAATATTCAAAAGCCCGCCTTCCCTAAGATGAATAAGCCAGTCCCCAAAGGTAAGCTCATCCCAGATGTAAAAGGATTGGGGTAAAACTATTACAAACAGTGCAAAAGCAATACATACAAAAAATATTATTGTTTTGTTTTTATTCATAAAGAAATTCTAACATTAATTATTTAGAGTTAAAATGGGATTGAAAATTAGCTAGAGGGGGTATATAATCGATATATCTAAGTCTAATAAAAAATGTCAATAGATAGGCTAGTACAAGAATTAAAAGGATATATTGATCCGGGATTAGACTTTGGGCCAACAACATTCCCATTAAGAGCTATACCAAGGGACATTCGTGATTCATTTTCAAAATATTTTGGGAATGAGGTTTTTGCGGCTCAGTATGATGATTCGTCAAGGATCGGAGAATTACTGGCTTGCAAACTCTTTACTTTACCTCGGAACGCCACTTTAGACTACTTAAGGTCCTTACGAATATGTGTTGGTTTACCTGCTGTAGATTCCTATAGAAGAAGAAAATTATGTAGACATTTTAAAGATGGGGTTTGCGTTTTTAGTTCACCTCAACCAAATTTTCCGAACACTTTATTAAACACCCCAGAAACTAATCCGTATCCAAAACTTCCTAATCCACTCGCACAGGCATTATTAGAAGAAGGAAGGCAACAAAGGGCTATTAGAAATCGGGAAAACTTTAGGGAAAGAGCTCTCAAATTTAGATTATGGGCTTTTAGAGAAGAAACTGAGACAAGAGTGCAGAATTTTGATATCCCTGTTGCACCTTTACCTTTGAGTTTGTGGTTAAGATACATTGCGGAAAATATTAATCAACCAAATTTTACTTTTGAAAGATCAAAAGTGTCTACAAAATTTAGTGTTTGCCCACATTGTAGAAACCCAGAATCTTGTAATGATTGTCTTGCTGGTATTCTATTGGGCGGGACTAATACATTGTTTGTTAAAGCAAACTATTCTAATTATTGCAGAAAATTTGAAGTTCCTAAAAAATTTGTACAATTTTTATCTGGATTTCAAGAAAAACCTCCTAACAATCTTAATTTTCTACGAGCAGTAGGTTCTCTTTTATCTTCCAATGTTCCAAGCAATTAATATACTAAAAGTAGGCTATTTAAAATCTTGTTAAATCCGTCCTTTTTTGCTATTATTCTAACTGATAAACATTTTGGTTGTTGTTAGAAGGTGGGCTTGCTAGCTCACTTTTTATTTTAATACACTTTATTTATTATTATTCAAATTATGGCAGTACAAACAGACTTAATGATGGCGATCAACCAGATTGCAGCAGAACGAAACATCAATCCCGACGAAGTTGTCGAGGCAATTAAAGAAGCAATTAAAACCGGTTTCAGAAGTGATTATCCCGAAGAACAAGACAGCGTTCTGGATGTAGAGATAAATCCTGACGAGATTCAAGCAATTCGAGTTTATGCAAATAAGACGGTTGTAAAAGAGGTAACTACTAAAGCAACACAGATTTCCTTAACAGATGCTAAAAAAATCGAATCCAAATTAAAAGAAGGCGATGTAGTTATGGTAGATGTTACTCCTACGGGCGATTTCGGAAGAGTTGCCGCACAGGTCGCAAAGCAAGTAATATTGCAAAAAATCAGAGAGTCAGAAAAAGAAGCGATCATGAAAGAATTTGTCGATAAGATCGGTGAAATCGAATACGCTGTTGTACAAAGATTGGATGGAGATGATGTCATCTTCGAAATCCGAAGAGCAATCGCAGTAATGCCTTTAGAAGATAGAATCCCAAATGAATTCTACAAGAGTGGTACAAGAATGAAAGTTCTTCTAAAAGAAATTCGAATGACTACAAGAGGAAAGCAATTGATAGTCTCAAGAGCAGACAATAAATTCTTAACAGGATTGTTCAAACTCGAAGTTCCAGAGATTAGTTCCGAGATCGTTGAAATCAAAGCAATGGCCAGAGAAGCAGGCTCAAGATCAAAGGTCGCAGTTTTTTCAAAAACAGACGGAATCGATCCAATCGGCGCATGTGTCGGTCAAAAAGGTGTCAGAATTAATGCAATTTTGAATGATTTAAAGTTTGGAAATTTTGAAGAAAAAATTGATATCATTCTTTGGAACGAAGAAATTGCAACATTTATTGCTAATTCGTTAAGCCCCGCAACTGTTTCTGAAGTTATTATCGCTGATTCCGATGCAAAAAGAGCCATAGTTTTCATTGACGATGAACAATTATCATTAGCTATCGGTAGAGATGGACAAAATGTCAGATTAGCAGCCAAATTAACAAGTTGGAACATCGACATTCACGGTCTTTCACAAAAGAAAGAAATCCTAGCTGCAGAAAAAGCTTTAAAGGGCGAAAAACCAGTTAAAGCTAAGAAAGCCGAAAAAGTTGAAAAGGCTGTTAAAGCAGAAAAAGCAGAAAAAGCAGACAAGCCAGTCAAAAAGGTCAAAAAAGCTGTGAAGAAATCTGTCAAAAAAGAAACAGTAAAAAAGGCAGTCAAAGCTGACACAAAAAAAGAAGCTAAAACTGTAAAAAAAGCAGTCAAAAAAGTAGCTAAAAAAACTACTGAAAAGGCTACAAAAAAGACTACTAAAAAAACTAAATAAAGAATCAAATCATGGCAATTCGACATGTACCAATTAGAACCTGTATAGCAACAGGCGAAAAAAGGCCAAAAAATGAAATGATCCGCTTAGTCAGATTAGATTCTGGTGATGTGGTAATTGATCTTAAAGGGAAAGAAAAAGGCAGAGGAGCTAATCTAACACAGACTATCGAAGCTTTTGATCTAGCTGTAAAAAAGAAAATCATTACAAAGGCTTTAAAACTCGAAAAGCCACTTTCTGCGGATGAATTATCTAGTTTAAGGGAAAGATTTCTTCAAGCGATTGAAGAAAAAGCCTTTAGACAAGGCCAAAAACATGTGAAGATTAAAGTCTCTAAAGAACAATTAGACTAAAACACTAAAACTAAAGGAGTTTAATATTAGATTATTCGTTTTTTTTAATTTATACTGTTTAGCATATTAATCTGAAAAATGTTATTAAGCATCATTATCCCTTGCCTTAACGAAAGAGATTATCTTCCGAAAATCTTAGAAAAAATCGAACAAGTCGATTTAGGTGATCATAAAAAGCAAATCATCATTGTAGATGATGGCTCAACAGATGGAACTCCCGATGTAATTAAAGATAAATTCCCTCAATATCAATTAATCATTCTCGATAAAAATTACGGTAAAGCCCATGCCATCCGTGAAGGATTAAAGTATGTCCTTGGTGATATTGTATTAATTCAAGATGCTGATCTTGAATATGATCCATTTGACTATCCTAAACTTATCGAGCCCTTTGTAAAAGAAGGCGCTAAAGTTGTTTATGGATCAAGGATATTAGGCAAAGACAATGGAAAAAGTAGCGAACTTTATTACTGGGGCGGTAGGTTCATTAGCTTGGTGACTAATATTATTTATGGGTCAAAAATTACCGATGAGTCAACCGGATACAAGGTCTTCGATAAAGACCTACTACTAAGTTTAGGGGTGGATTCTGAAGGTTTTGAATTTTGTCCAGAAGTTACAGGAAAATTATTAAAACAGAAGATCAAAATATTTGAAGTTCCAATAAAGTATTATCCACGAAGTCGTGAAGAAGGTAAAAAGATTAATGCTGTTAAAGATGGCCTAAAAGCTGTTTGGACACTATTAAAAATTAGATTTCAAAAATAATGAAATTTTTCAAGAAATATTGGATTGATTTACTGGTTGTTGTTTTATCCTTCTTCTTTTTATACTTCTTTGTTGTTGTGCGAGCTCCCATTTGTATGGATGAGTTTTCACAATATCATCCAATAATTTGTGCGCATTACGAAGGCAATAAATTAAATATCTTCCGTGAAGCCTGCGGGATGTACGATTTAAAAATTCCCGGGACCGAAACTTTTTTACCTCTAAGGTCGTATGGCTATGGTGGAAGCTTGTCGTCGTTACTATACTATCCTTTCTTTTTAATCTGGCAAAGTCCATACTCGGCTAGGGCTATAGGCTTTTTATTTGTATTAATTCAGGCGTACTTCTTATCAAAGCTATTAAGGTTTAAATTTCGAAATGCATTATTGGGCATTGTTTTATTCTTCCCGTATATTTACCAAATATTAATTGATACCGGCATAATCCAGTTCTATACGACCGCGATAATTATGGTGGTGTACTTTATTCAACAATGGTTTATAACTTTTAAAAATCGATATATTTATTTAGTGGGCTTATTCTTGTTTTTGTTATTCTTTGCAAGACTTTCATTTGGCTTTGGATTTCCTGCCTTAATAGTTGTTTTCATCTATTTTGGAATACGAAATTATGACCATTGGCGTAGAAGATGGAAGAGTATGCTTATGGCTGGAATTGTTGCTGTAATAATAATGATCATTCCGAGCGCTTTGTATTTGTTCTCGATTGGGAATGATGGCACTCAACAAATAGTTGCAGAATTAACGACAAAAAGTGTATCACATACTCTTGTGGAAATGCTTAATCCGAGGACATACATTGACAGTATTATTCTTAGAAGATTCTTAAATCCACTTGAAGCTACCGATCGAGGATTTGTAATGGGGAATATTAATATTATAGGATTAATATATTCATTTATCCTTTTTGGAGTCCCACTTATTTTTTTCGTTAAATCATTTATTGAAAAGAAAATTTTAAAGAGAGTAATGGTTAGATTCAACTATCTGAGTATGATTTTTTACCTGGCTTTTATATTAACCTGTTTTTTCCTTTTTAAAACAGAATCGTCGAGGTTTATGCATCACGCAATGATGGCTTATCCATTCTTGTTACTAAGCTGGGGATTTTTGATAAATGATATAAAAGCTATAACCAAAAATTTTTTTAACATTTTAATTGTAATATTTTTAGGATTTAATCTTTTTTATTTTTTCACATATTCAAATCAGCAACCACAGAATCCAAATGATAAAAGTAAGGAATATATTCACGAGATACTTAATAACGATTATCTATCTTCGAGATATTTTTACTTACATGTAAATTGGGGGACATACTTCTATCAAGGATTGTATGGGCCAAAAGATCAAAGTAATCTTTATTTTGAATCTTTTTTCTCTGATAATGCTTTATTAGAAAGGCTTTTAATGTATCCCGATCAATATAATAAAGAATTCCTCATTATCTACAATAAAAAAGTGCCTTCATCCTTTGAATTAATAAATTCAACTTTACCAAGTTTGGTAGAATGTAACAGGACCAAAGGCTTTGAAATTTGGGGGATACTAATGCCTCAAGATAACAATCCGGAAAACCCTTGCAGATAGTAGATAGTAGAAGTGGCTTATTGAATATTTGCGATTGCTTTTTTAAAGAATTCTTTTACCTTAAATAGTGAAGCGTCGTCAATTGCTGAACAGCTTATAGTTGGGAATCCTGCTTTTTCGAATTTCTTGATAGATTCATTTATATGTTTTTCGTTCGATTCGTCAGTTTTTGTTAAGACTATTACCTCAGGCTTTTGAGCAAGCTTTTCATCAATTGCTTCAATTTCTTTCCTCAAAGATTTATACAAGGCCATGGGGTCTTCATTTTCAAGGCTGATAATATGAGCAATCATTTTGCAGCTTTCGGTGTGTTTTACAAATTTTTTGCCTAAACCTTTTCCTTCGGATGTTCCTTCGATAAGGCCTGGCAAATCCATCAAAACTATGCCGTCCATTAGGCCTAATTGGGGTTCAAGGGTTGTAAAAGCATAAGGGGCGACCTTATATTTTGATTGGGCTAGGGCGTTAAGTAGGCTCGATTTTCCTGCGTTTGGATAACCAACAAAAATTATGTCTGATTGTAATTTTAATACTAGCGTAATTTCTTTAGTTCGACCTTCTTCGCCTTCATTTGTGAGTTTGTCGTCTTGGAGCTTTTCAAGTGTGATGTTTCCAAATCCGCCCCTGCCACCCTTTAGAACTTTAATGACTTCGTCATGCTTGGTGACTTTGAAGGGGACTCGGTTCCCTATATGAACTTCCGTTAAAATCGGAACAGTTAGAACAATATCTTTTCCATCAGATCCGGATTTTCTTCGCTTGGCGCCATCTTCTCCTCGTTCAGCTGAAAAAGTCCTGCCTTCATCGAATGAAGCGAGGTCATAGACATTTTCTGATCCTTTAAGGTAAATATTTCCGCCGTAGCCACCGTCTCCGCCAGATAGATGCTTAAGATTGACGGCATTTGAACCTCTCCCGCCTCTACCGGATTTAATTGTGATTGTTACACGATCTTTTAACATCGTAAGAAACTTTATTCTTTTACTTCAGAAGTTCTGGATCCTCATCGGATTCTTCATCAGAATCATCGTTGTCGTCAGAGTCATCATCATTATCATCATCATCATCATCATCATCATCAGAGTCTTTATCGTCTTCATCTTTAAAATCATCTTCTTTAGATTTTTCATTTAGCTCATTGTCGAGATCCTCGTTAGAGTCAACCTTTTCGGCGATTTCATCGGATTCGAGTAGTTTTTCGGCTTCTGTAAGATCTTCATCTTTTGTAGCTTCGAAATCATCTTTGGAGACTTTGATTGAAACGCTTTCAATTTTTAATGCGTTCATAATCATAGTGATTTTGTCATTCATCGAGGTGATTTGGGTTTTCATTGCCTCAACATCTTTTTTGATGTCTTTGATCCCTGGAGAATCGACATATTTTTCATATTTTTTACTTGAAGCAGGTTTATCAAATCTTGGTTTATCGAATCTAGGTCTATCAAATTGAGGTCTGTCAAAACTTCTATTATCTCTTAATCCAGCTTGTTCGCCACGCTTTTCAAAGCAATTACTACAAAAGATCGGTTTACCGCTTGTAGGTTTAAAAGGGACCTCGCATCTATCACCGCATTCATCGCAAACGGCTTGAAACATTTGAGGTCTATCTGAATTGCCTCGATCTCTAAATCCTCGGTCGGGTCTTCTGGAAAATCTATCAAAATTACGCATGGGAATATATAACTGAAATATAATAAATATATTGTAAACTAATTTGAGGGCAATAGCAAGGAAACATCGTGCAGAATGGCATAATAAAATTTTTTCTTTGCCATTATTAAATAAATTTATGTTCTGATATAATGATTATTGTTAAAAAGTTAGATGGCCCTATCGTCTAACGGTTAGGACACAAGGTTCTCAACTTTGCGATCGGAGTTCGATTCTCCGTAGGGTCATACAAAAAGGGTATCGCAAGATACCCTTTTTGTATGACGTCAACCTTGGGAGAACTGACGGTTCGACAATGAAGGGTTAGCGAAAACGAACAAAGTAAAGTTTGAGCTTACCTGAATTGATACTGAGCTTTACAAATGCTTTAGCAGTTGTTAGCGAAGTGATTCTCCCTAGTTTTATATTTCTGAAATCACATCAAAACCTTTATAACTACCAGCAATAGTTAGGCCATAAGTGTTTTTTGCAATTTTATTGGTTATAATTTTTTTTGCGGTTTCGTTTAGTGTAGCACCTGATCCTGTAGCATCATCAATTAATAGAACATTTTTAAATATTCCCTTTTCTTCAATCATAATTGTGTTTTTTGCATTAGCAATTCTATCTTTGATTTTACTCAAAGTTTTTTGTGGCACAATGATTTCAGTTTTAACTTTTGTAATAGTTATTTTCGGCAAAGTCAGATTTAAATTCTTCTCAAGCTCTTTCATAAACTGAACTTCTCTTTTTATAGTTGGGGGAATGTAACCAATTGCATCGATTCTATATTTCTTAATGACATAATCGATCGATCCTTTAGTTATATCTGTAATTTCTCTTATTCTCTTTTTATCTTGACTTTGTTTTGCGTAAAGTAATAGCTGACCAAGCTTGGTTTTTCCAAATTGTGGGATAGAATAAAAGTCTACATAAAATACTTTTGTAAGAAAATTCTCTTCAAAAGATTTAACGAACTTTTCAGTCGCAATAATTACTTTATTAGTTTTGTTTTTATAAACTTCTGCAAGAACTTTTGAATAATGTTTTACCTGCTTATTAGGATCAAGATCCCTTTCCTCACACCATTTTACAAAACCATCTAGTCCTACGAGATATTTTCCAAGAGGTGTAATATAGAGAAAGGTTTCTTCGATTTGTTTTGCCTCTAGAGGGTTGGCTTTGAGTAGGATCTTTTCATCATTAATCTCATCGTTAATTTTGTAAAATACTTTTGGAGGTTTACCGATCTTTTTTAGTTTACCTTCAGTAATTAATTTAGCTAGCTGTTTAAAAACAGCTCTTTCTGATATCTCTAGATAATCTGTAAGCTGCTTTGCCGAAGCCTCTTTCACTTTTTCAATATATTGAATTATTTTTATAGATGTTTTCATAATGAAAGTATATCACAAAAAGGTTCATAGTTCACCCTATACCCTGAACTTTTTACGGGCTACTAGGAAAAATTCAAAGTACCATAAATCGACTAAAATTATCCTAAAAATTTTCCGTCTCTTTATAGGGGCAAAAACAATTCTGAAAAGCTACAATTAGATACCATTAGATAGTCGTAGTTATTCTGTCAACTTATCAGCAAGTATTGGCAAAAATTGATAAATTTAAATAAGCAATTATTTCCGAAAATACCCTAATATCTGCTAAAATCTTTAAAACGAAGTTGGTTTTATTGCTCTGTAGGGAAATACTAAATATTATTTTCAAAAAATGAATCAAATGGCTTCTTATCATGGTATTATTTTAGATTCAGCATTTGAAGATCCAAACTATCCTTATTCTTTCAAGATTTTTGCTAAACGAAAAAGTACGACTAATCCTTGGATTTTAATTGGGATAGAAATAAAGGAATCCGAACTTGAAAAATCAATATCGGATATTCAACTTAACATGAAGTCTGATAAACCCTATTACTCTCACTTATATAATGATGAAGATCTCGTAGTTATATTTAAAAACAAAGTTTTCAAAGTTAAATCCCATTCATCCACATGGAAGCCAATTATTGAGTATGGGCAACTTTTTTGGAATCCCAAAAGAACAATTGGATTTTTGGCCCAATCGTGTTCAAGATGAGATTCGTTATTTCAAATCGGAAGAATTTTTAAACTAACTAAATGAATCTTATTAAATACATAACCCCAATTAACTTGCTTGAAGAAAAGCAAAAGTTTTTTGCTGATGATAAATACAATCCTGTTTTTAAATACTTTTGGCAAATTGAACAACAGGATTTTGTTGACGATGGTACTTTAAAGGCTCAGCTTGTAAAGGCCATTATTGAAAATAATCCTGAAAAAATAATCCTTGCTGCAAAAGCTTATTTTGGAATTTCTGAATTTGAATTTTTAAATAAAGCCTTACAAATCACTGCTGTAAAACCGCAACCTTTAGGCGAAATGAAGCCCGAGGATTTTGTGGCTGGGTTTTTGGAAGCTTATAAAGCCTTAGGTCTTGATGAATACACCATAAGGGTTGTCGATGATCATGGATTCAATTTCCGCCCTTCGGTAAATAAAAAAGAGGTCGTATTTTCAAGACATGCAAATTTTCAATTCTTTGATGTCGAAAGTGAAGTCCGACATGAGCTTGCGCATATTATACGATTTGAAAATGGGAAGTTTAATAAAATCATAAAGTCAGACGATTACATTCAAACTGAAGAAGGTTTGGCGACTTTGATGTCAGATACAGGGGGAAATGGTCATGCGGCCGAATTCCAACATGCAGCGGAATATATCTCAAGCAAGATCGGGCTAGATGGATCTTTAAGAGATATTTTCAATTATCTCAAAAGTATCGGATTTAATGATGATCTAGCATGGCAAAGAGCTTCCAGACATAAGTTCGGATTCATTGATACGGGCAAGCCGGGTGACATTTTAAAGCCGGCAATATATTTTTCTAATGCTGAAAAATTGAAAAAACTTAGTAAAGACGAAATAATAAAATTGTTTATTGGGAGGATTTCTGTTTCAGACCTTTTAAACTACCCTGAATACAAAGGCAGGATAAGACTAGATAAGCTTATACAATTTTATAATTTCTAAAATATGCTAAATAAATTTAAAAGTATTTTCCAAAATCACCAATTACTTAGTGTTTTTACTATCACAATCCTAAATCGACTGCTGGTTGTATTAATTGGCACTAGTCTTTTGAGTGGTGGACTATCTTTTAGTTTAGATAAAATCAATGAAAGCTTTACTTCTTGGGATGGGCTTCATTATTTAGATGTTGCAAATGAAGGCTATGATTCAACATACCCAACAGAAAGTCCTGAGGATTCCCTTTGCAATCAGGGGCTTGGTACTTGCCAAAGGAATTTTGCTTTTTTTCCGGTCTTTCCTTATTTAGTAAAAATTATTTCAGATGTGATTGATGTAAACCCCCAGACTGTGGGGATAGCTTTATCAAACTTTCTTTTCGCTTTATCCAGCGTCCTTTTATTTTTAATTGTCAAGAAACAGTTTTCCTTAAAAGTGGCCGTCTATTCATGGCTTGCAATGATTCTTTTCCCTGTGAATTATCTTTTCTCAGGATTCTTAACAGAATCAACATTTTTATTCTTACTCCTATTAACTTTTTACTTAGCTCTTGAAAAGAAGTGGTTGCTTGCTGGCCTTACTGGGGCTTTACTTTCGGCTACTCGTAATACCGGTATATTGATAATCTTTTCTCTATTATTGATATTTTTGGAACAGAATGATCTTTTCAGAAAATTCTCATTCAAAAGACTATTAAAAAGTTTAAAACCAAGTATCGTTTTTGCTTTAGTCTTTTCTGCTGTGGGTTTAATAGGCTTTATGCTATTTTTAAATTTACATGTTGGCGACCCTCTGGCATTCATCAATATCCAAGAGTATTGGGGAAAACCTGTGAATGGGATCTCACCAATACTTGCCATACCTTATTCAATCGTAAACTATGCATTAGAAGGCAGTCTGAAGATCCATCTATACAATTTGGCTTACTTTGCGGTATTTATAGGCTTAATGATTTGGGGGATTTTGAAAAAGAAAATTCCTTACTCGTTTTCTTTCGTAATGCTTTGGATCTTGGTCCCTTTACTTTCAGGCAGTATGCTTGCTTTACCAAGATATATCTCGGTTTTATTCCCAATGTATATTCTAATTGGGCTTTTAGTTTCAAAAAATAAATGGATTAGAGCAATCTATTTTATTTCGGCAAGTATTCTGTCGCTAATAGTTTTGAATTGGTATATCTCTGATTTATGGATAACCGTGTAATCTTAATATATCAAAAATTAATCCAGTCTGAGGTTGTTTTGTGTACAAAAAGCTTTAATTGCAACTTCTATGATAGGCATCCTAAAGTGTGGCATTTCATTTGTCGGTGTGCTACCAATAAATATATGATATGCAGCATTATATTGTTGTTCTATTGGTATTCTTTGGTTTGTCTCGTAAATCATGTCTTGGGCCATTATACGAATATTAGGGTCTTTCACATCAATGGCTTCATACATCTTATCCAATAGATTGCAGGTTTCGCACATAAGATTTTTTACTGATATTTAATATTCTAATTAGTAATCCCCATTTGTTGTTTGGCGTAAGCAGTCAAATTACTTCTTGTTGACCAAACTCTTTGTTCTTTGGTTAGGTATTGTTTTCTAAGTCTTAGGTTTTTTGGAGTGATCTCCAATATTTCATCTTTGGCTAAAAAGACTAGGGCGAATTCCAAAGTTAAAGGTATTACGGGTTTTAAAGCTGTTTGGGTGATTTCATCGTGTTTGATTCTAACGCCTGATTTTTGTCTTCCTTTACAAACATTAACTTCCATATCTTGTTCATACTTGTTTATTCCGACGATCATACCTTCGTAAACTTCGGTGCTTGGTGTGATGAATAGATCGCCTCTTTCCTGAATTGTATTTAATGCATATCCCATGGATGTGCCGGGTTCTGAGGCCATGAGGACTCCTTTTCTATAGAGTTCCTCTTGGTGAACTTGTGGAACATAATCTAGGATATAGCTGTTTAAAACAGCATTACCCTTTGTGGCAGTAAGCAATTGGCTTCTAAGGCCAAATAGATTCCTTGTCAAAATCTTATATGTCATTCTAGTTTGGTTATTGTCAGTTTCGATATTTACGAGTTCGGCCTTTCTTTTGTTTAAGGCGTCGGTAACTGTTCCGATGAATTCTTCAGTAGTATCGATAAAAAGTTCCTCAAGAGGTTCGCATTTTTTGCCTTCGATCATTTGGAAAACGATCTCGGGCTTTTTGACTTGGAATTCATAACCTTCTCGTCTTAAAGTCTCAATTAAAATTGATAATTGCAATTCGCCTCGGCCTGCAACAAAGTATCCACCGCCATCAGCTTTAGTGATTGTTAGCGAAATATTTTGTGATTTTTCAAGTTCTAATCTTTGTTCGATCTGCGTAGCGGTAACGAATTTACCTTCTCTTCCTACGAATGGCGAAGTATTGGCTTCGAATTTAATTTTTACTGCCGGAGGTGAAATTTTAATTTTTGGTAGGGCATCAAGATTCTGAGAATCACAGATAGTTCCACCAATTGCCATAGATTCGATTCCGGAAATTGCTGCGATTTCACCAGCTGATGCCGATTCAACTTCAACAAATTCTAAACCTTCTCTAACCATAACTGCTTTTACTCGGCCGGTTTCTCTTTCGGCTTTTTCCTCTGGACCATGTAAGACAACGATAGAATCCCCTGCTTTAACTGTTCCTCTATAGATTTTCCCAATCAAATATCTTCCTGTATGAACATCGTAATCTAGCGCATTGACTTGCATTTGAAGAGGTCCATCAATATCTCCTTTAGGAGCTGGAACATATTCGATTACTTTATCAAGTATAGGAGTAAGATCTCCTGCTGTGGCATTTGCCATTGTCAAATCACCTTCTGGTAATTCTGTGAAAATCTTACCTTCTCTAGCAATTGCGTAAAAAATTGGGAAATCAAGTTGATCAATATCCGTAGCTAGTTTCAAGAAT
The DNA here is from genome assembly GCA_964461915.1 of uncultured Candidatus Saccharibacteria bacterium. GTDB lineage: Bacteria > Patescibacteriota > Dojkabacteria > B142 > OLB20 > JAKQLP01. The sequence continues at coordinate 65,294 of CAYWVD010000001.1, forward strand.
AAGTCGTTCAATTTACTGATAACCTTTGGAACGTTTGCATACTTTTTATCGATTTTATTGATTACGACAATGGGTTTGAGTGCAAGTTCCAATGCCTTTTTTAAGACGAATTCGGTTTGAGGCATAGGGCCTTCTTGCGCATCAACTACTAAAAGACAGCCATCGGCCATATTCAAAGTCCTTTCGACCTCTCCACCAAAATCAGCATGCCCCGGTGTATCAATTATGTTTATCTTGTAATCTTTGTACCTAATTGCAATGTTTTTTGCTTTGATCGTAATCCCTTTTTCTCTTTCTAATTCACCGGAATCAAGAATCTGCTCTTGTTGCATCTCCATCTGATTATCTCTAAAAAGATGTGCCTGTTTTAAAAATCCGTCCACAAGAGTAGTTTTACCATGATCAACATGGGCAATAATCGCAATGTTTCTAATGTTCTCTTGTTTAAGTTTGTTGTTCATAGTAATAAAAAACCGACTTCTAAATCTAAGTCGGGATTAACATTCCATTCTCGTATAAGATGGGGGAAATGTCAATGGCAAAATAGTTTTCACACTTTCGATATTCTGTGTCCTTCTTTGTTTCTTTTAAGTAATCGTCTAATTTTTCAATTTAAAGGAACAAAAAATATTAGGCATCTGGATTAAGATAGTTGGGGTATATGAACCCATTATTATTACCTGACCAACCTGCCATTATTGTCTCAATAGGTTTTTGAATTGAGGACCTATCATTAAGCATACATAAATCAAAACTCAGAGCATCCTCTCCTTCGGGAACCAAAAGATCCCTAATGACACCCCTTTTTCTATCAAAGATAACTGGTGGTAGAACCCGATACGACTCTCTTATGGGGCGACCGTATAATTGGAATAAAACAGGTAATAGTGATCCCTCTAAATTTGTTGGTGAGCGAAAACTTTCATTCTCACCAATTGTTCTATACCACCTTCTAAGTAGCATTGTTGTGTATGGGAAATACCCTGTGTATTGTGTTTCTTGTTGATAAAATGGCGTTAGATCTGTTGATCTTGTGTAACCTTGTATATCTAAGTTGGCCAGATAATTACCAATAAGGCTAATATATTTATTCGACTGCCTATTAACCTCTCGCCCTTTTAAATCATTCCATCTGTCTAATATAGGATCTGTAATTTCTCTTAATCCATCTGTAAATCTATTCTTATGTTTTTGAGTGATTCTGGGGTGTCCAGTCAGTTTATCATAATTATCTTTTAAACCATTAATAAAACCAATAAGAATAGGGTAATCTCCCATTTTTTAAATCAAATAACATATGTTAATATTCTACCACAATTGTATAAATATAGCAAGTATATATCGTAAGTTTTGATGAATAATCTACAAAACTAATCAATCAAATGTCTCTTGCATGAATATGTGTTTTAGTATATATTCAACATATATTAAACATTTTCGGCTAAATGATATTAATATAGTATTATGAGTAGATTCCCATCAATAATAATTCGTTCTGGGCCAGAAAGCTCAGAAGCTACAATTACCTTAGGAAAAAAGGCCAACCCATACTAAGTGCCCTTTTTAGTATACTACCAAAATGTATTGATTTAACTGGTGAGCCAATACGAACTCAACTTATTGCAGAAAGGCCAGGATGGTTAGTTCCTGCTTTGCCTGAAAATGGAATACTTGATATATTTGATAAAATTTTAGGGCAAAATGGTGTAAAGTATTTCCCAATATTTTTAAGATCAGCTCATAATAATGACTATAGAATGAATCCAGGCAACATAGTTGAAATATATACGCCTGAAAATCAATCGGCAGATTCTGGGATTTTGGGATTATCTATTTCAGGAATGACTGTAGACAATAATGTAATGAGACTTTTGGAACAAAAGACTTCGGGGATTGTAAGGGTTGCTTCACCCGTCCTCCCGATTAGGGGAGAATTCATTGTAACAAATCTTTATCCGTCTTCTAAAGCATACACAAGCTAAAACTACAGCTTACGCATTTTACGCAACCTTCGCTTTCGATTAGTACGGAGGAACATTCGGGGCAAATATCGCCACCAACTAGTTCGCGCATTGATTTTTTCCTTTGTTCTTTGATGACTTTTCTTTCGTTGTTTTCGGTCGATGAACCAAATTCAATGACTTGTGATGATTTGCTTCTATCTCGATAGATTGTGATGCCTTTGCAGCCCGATTCCCAGGCCGTCATATAGGCTTGTTCAACGACTGAGATCGTAGTGTCACTGGCAAGGTTGATTGTTTTTGTGATTGCGTTGTCGATGTATTTCTGCCATGCAGCTTGCATTTTGATGTGAGCCTTCCAAGGAATCTCGTGAGCTGTTAAGAATAGCTTTTTGACATGGGCTGGAATTTCTTTGATGTTTTGGATACTTCCATGATTCTCAAAGATCTTCTCGAAAAGATTATCGACTTGGATACCTTCGGCTTTGAGCATTCTTTCTAGCCTGTCATTAACATTTTTGATTCGCATCCCGCCCAAAACATTTTGGTAATAGGCGAGGGCAAAGTATGGTTCGATTCGGTTTTATCAAAAATACTTTTCAAAACATTCTTGTTTATTTAGGTTTATACATAGGTGATATAACCATTTGTTGCAATGGGTCTGGGTCGTTGTTTACTGCCTGGATTAGTGGATCACAGTCTCCTCTTCTATATATTGGACATCTTAAGCAAGTTTCAGCTACAGACATCATAAGTCTTAATGAGTTTGGTTGATAACGATAGTCGGAAAAGTCTTTAAAATAAAAATCTGTTTGACCTGGATTCCGTACAAAAATGATTTGTCCATTTTCAGAACAACTTCTATCTCCCAATCCTCCCAATCTATGGAAAGCTGCTAGATTACACACGTTACCTCGAAACATTCGTTCTAAACAAGTTACAAGGCATTTTTGATTTTTAAATTGCCCAACAAGCAATAATTCTTGGATATTACCACTATCTTTGATTTCACCATATTGATCTCTATCAGTAAGAAGTATACCTCCATCCTCTTTGTGTTTAATTTTATTAGGTAAATCAAGAAACTCTAAATTTTCATGTATAAAAATACTTGTTTTCATATTATTTAAAGATTAAAACATAACATAATAGTTATATTTTAATTATATTGTTGTTATAGAAAAATGTCAAGCAATTCATATAATAATATTATGTTACTAAACCTTTTTACTTAAGTTTAATTATTTTAAAAATCTCTTGAAATTAACTCAATTATTTTTATGGTTTTTGGGGTGATTTCTAAATAATAAGAATAACTGATAAACCTAAGTTTTTTTATTTTCAAATATAAAATCTTAGAACAACTGATTTGGATATAATAGAAAGAATTTCAAATTAACTACAAAGTGAAAGTTCAATAATCACTGTGTTGTATACTTTGTCTTTATGTGTATTTTTCTTTTATTCATAAATCGTAATTTGATGTTTTATACCAAATAATCTTATGAACAAAAAAATGAAATATATGAATTTTAATCAGAAAACATTCTTAAAATTGGTAGGCATTAATTCGTAGTATTTATTAATATGGAAGATGAATGTGTATGATTTATTCTAGCTGATTAGCTGGGATTAGGTAGGATAGAAAATTTAATAAATAAAGTTATGAGTCACACCTTCATAAAACAAAAAAGTGTTTTTAATTTGTAATTAAGAGGAAATAATTACTTTAAAGAATTAACTAGTATTAACCAAGAAGTTAATATAGCATTGCCCTTAATAAATTATATCGGTTTATATATAACAAATGGATCTATATATGGTTTAATAAAAAATAATAGTGGACTGTGTGTATTATAATTGAGTTGTATGAAAGTAAATGGTAGATCGATATTTAAGCATATGTTTTCACACAAAAATTAAAACATAGATATTGTCAATCCACCAATTTTCTCTAAGAAAGCAATTTGATTAAAAAAAATTTTTTAAAGCATACACAAGCTAAAGCTACAGCTCACGCATTTTACACAGCCTTCGCTTTCGATTAGGACTGAAGAACATTCTGGGCAGGTATCGCCGCCAACTAGTTCTCGCATAGACTTTTTTCTTTGTTCTTTTATGACTTTTCTTTCGTTGTTTTCTGTAGAAGATCCGAATTCAATTACTTGTGCTGACTTACTTTTATCTCGGTATATGGTGATGCCTTTGCAGCCCGATTCCCAGGCAGTCATGTAGGCTTGTTCAACGATTGAGATGGTCGTATCGCTTGATAAGTTGATCGTCTTTGTGATCGCATTATCGATATACTTCTGCCATGCAGCCTGCATTTTGATATGGGCTTTCCAAGGAATCTCGTGTGCTATTAAGAAAAGTCTCTTAATGTGTGAAGGTATCTCTTTTATATTTTGAATACTTCCGTGGTTTTCAAAGATCTTTTCAAAAAAATTGTCTATGTAAATACCTTCTGCTTTGAGCATTTTTTCAAGCCTGTCGTTAACATTTTTAATGCGCATGCCACCTAAAACATTCTGGTAATAGGCTAATGCAAAGTATGGCTCGATGCTATATGAAGTCCCAAAAATGACTGCATTACCACTACTTGGAGGTAATGTGTTTGTAGTTATGTTCCTTTGCTTCTTCCTATTATTTTTCCATGTTGATAATTCTAAGTATGGGAAAGGACCTTTTTCTTTACCAAGTTCGCATGATGCTTCGTGGCAGGCATCACTTATAGTTTTTGCAAGCTTTTCAGAAAGTTTAAAGGATTCTTCGCTTCCGTATGGAATTTTAAGTTCTGTTAAAACATCGGCAAGGCCAACGACACCAATGCCTATTCTTCGATAGCTAGGAATAGCCTTTCGTTGGCCTTCTACAGGAAACCATGATGTGTCGATCACATTGTCCATGAATCTTGTCGCTACTTTTGAAGTTTCGGCAAGCTTTTTGAAGTTGAACTTACCGTCCTCAACAAATCTGGTTAAATTTAGGTAACCCAAATTACAGGACTCATATGGATATTGTGGAATTTCTCCGCAAGGATTGGTAGCTTGGATGGGGCCAAAGGCTTTTTTAAGAGGATTATCACGATTAATTCTATCAATGAAAATAAGTCCCGGATCGCCTGTTCGATGTGCATAAGTTACAGCTAGTTCCCAAATAGCTCGAGCTTTAAGTGTGTTTGTGACTTGGCCTGTTCTTGGATTGATCAAGTCCCAATTTTTATCTTTCTTGACGGCATTCATAAAATCATCGGTGATTCCAATCGAGATATTTGTTTTTGATAAAATACCATCTTTTTCTTTGCAGTTGATGAATTCCAAAATATCGGGGTGGTTTACATTTAAGACGGCCATATTACCGCTTTCATATCTTCCCTGTTGTCTGAAAATACTAGTTGGAAGATCAAACATTTTCATAAGTTCAATCGGACCAGCAGCTAAATCAGGTTCACCCCCTACTGAATCGCCTCTTGGTCTGATCTTCGAGAAGTTATATCCGCAGCCACCACCGTGTTTTTTAGTAACGGAGGATTCGTATAAAGTCTTAAAAATATCATCTATTGAATCTTTTATTTCAAACACAAAACAGTTTGCCATTTGGGGTTTTTCTTTTCCTGCATTTGCAAGGACTCTAGTGCCGGGCAAGAATCGCCATTCAGCCATTATCCTATAAAATTCTTTTGCCCATTTTTTTTGAAGAGCTGGAGTCTTTTCTGCTTTCCCAACAAAATTTGCAACTCTCTCCAACATTTTTTTAGGAGTTTCGATAGTTTTTCCCCTTTCGTCTTTTAAAAGATATCTTTCTTTGAGAATGAATAAGGAGTTATAGTCCAAGTGGCCTATGTCATCGATCACGCCGAGTTTTAATTTGCGAGTGTATTGTTCTCTTTTTCTTTCCCTGGAAATGATGAATTCCTTAACAGTAGTGTAGTGGCCTTTATTTACAAGAACTCTTTCTACTGCAGAACCAATATCAGATGTTGTTATCGGTTTTTCGGTAGGGTAAATGTCCGCAAGGTAGGTGATGACCTCTTGAGCAATGTCTTCTGCCATTTTTTTATCTTTCCCACCAACGTTTCGGGCCGCAGTCCAAATTGAATTACTTATTTTCTCGGAATTGAATGGCTCTAACCTTCCATCCCGCTTAATTACAAACTTGGGTAAAGTCATAGATATGGCGTTAAAGATATAAAATAATTCCCTAAAGAAATTGGGGCAAAAAATTTCTCTGTCCGGGTCAAAAATATATTAGCAGAAAAATTTTGAACAAATCAAAGGATTTATGCCTTTTCGGCAATTATTGTTAGGAATAGCGGAATCTCTTTACGGGCTGTATTTTCAGCTTTTTCTCTCGGGCCTTTTTCGCTTTTTTTCGGTGAAACCCACTCCTCAATATCGATAATTTTATACCCCGCAAATTTTAAACAGTGAAAATAGTACTCAAGAGGTCTATGGAATGAATATGTTTTACTGGAATCAATAGATCCCGGATGCATAGTTATCGGAATCTCCTTATTAGTCATGTATTTTTCAATAATCCTATACTGTGAAGTGTTTCCATTAAATCCCCAAGATGAATTCTGAGGAATTCTAAATGCAGGATGATTAAGCACAAAAATGAACTTACCACCTGGCTTAAGGATGGAATTCAATTCGTTCAAAACTTTATTAAAATCTCTAATATTTTGTATGGCTAATATGGAAAAGGCTAGGTCGAATTGTTGTTTGTACTTGGCTTTGAAGTTTTCAGAATAATTTTCGCAATCTTCAACATAGAATGTATTTGGATAGTCTTCTTTTGCGGTCTCGATCAACTCTTCACCAAGGTCGATTCCTATCGATTCCTCGACAATATTCGTAATTTCGTTAGTGAAGTCCCCTGTACCACAGGCAAGATCAATAGCTTTAAGTTTGGATAGATCCTCTCTCTTAAAAAGAGAGTTAATAATTTGAATGAGTTTTGGGAAAATGATCAACTGATGATTGCTTTGTCTAGATTTCGGGACATCTTTATACCAGCTTGATTCGTGTCCCCAGTGTGTGTGATTCATAATTATGTGTGTAAACTAAAATAAAAATATTTATCAGCTTCATAATCAGTTACCAATTTCTCCCCATTTATTATACAATACCATTATCCATTTATTATTTTATTTTGAGGCAATCATGTTCAAGCCCGTAAACCAAAAGGAAGATTTTTCTTCGCTGGAATTAACAATAACTAAGTTTTGGAAAAACAATAATATTTTTGAGAAATCGATTAACCAGAGAAGTATTGCCAATAAATATGTTTTCTATGATGGCCCACCATTCATAACCGGGATGCCTCATTATGGTTCGCTATTGCCATCAATTGCGAAAGATGTAATCCCAAGATATCAAACAATGCGAGGTAAAAGGTGCGAGAGAGTTTGGGGCTGGGATTGTCATGGGCTTCCAATCGAAACTAAAGTCGAAAAAGCTTTAAACATCAAAAATCGCCGTGAGATTGAACAATATGGCATCCAAAAATTTGTGGATGAATGTTATCGCTATACAAGGAACACTTCCGCTGATTGGAAGTGGTATGTCGATAGAATCGGAAGATGGGTAGATTTTGATAATAGTTACAAGACTATGGATCAAGACTATATGGAGAGCGTCATTTACAATTTTAAAAAGCTTTATGATGGTGGGAAGGTTTACGAGGGTGTTCGTACTTCTTTGTTCTGCACAAGATGTTCAACGCCAATCTCGAACTTTGAGATAGCTATGGATAATTCGTACGCTGAGATGGATGACCCTGCTGTGACTATTAAATTCCCTGTAGTTAGTGAAGGTAAGTTTAAAGGCTCTAATCTATTAGCTTGGACGACTACTCCTTGGACATTGCCATCAAATAAGGCACTAGTACTTGATCCTAAAGAATCGTATGTATTGGCCAAAGTCCAAAAACTTGATATTGAGCTCGAAAAAGCATGGTTAGTAATAGAAGCTCCAAAGGATTTGAATAAGATGAAAAGGGAGAATATCACTCAAGCGTACCTTAAAGACTATAAAGATAATTCGGGATTGAACTTTAAACATGCAAGAATCCGAAAGGTCGATAGTGTTCATACACTTACTCTAAAATTTTTTGCTGGAGATACAACCGAAACCGGTCAATTAATCGAGAAAACTGAAGTAATTTCAAAAGAAAGATATATCGAACTTATAAAGCAGGCAACAAGCAAGGTTGTTAAGATAAGATACTCGATCCCTTTAGAGGGTGGATTAATCGCTCAGCTTGATGAATACCAGAATAACTTAAAGGGCTTAATGGTTGTCGAAGTTGAGTTCCCAAGTTTAAATTCTGAAAAGAACTTTAATATTCCTGTATGGTTTGGAAAAGAAGTCACTGACTGCACAGGTATCTATCCTCCGGTTATTGCTGATCTTTCGCTTGAAGAAGTTAATAAATTGAATGAAGAATTTGTTCAACCTCCACATAATTACGAGGATCATGTTTTAAACGAATTTGTAATTCTAGCAAAAAAACGACTTGAATTTGTGATGGGGCGATTAGATTATTCAATCGAAGATACTTTTTTGGGTAAAGAGTTAATCGGATTAAAATACGATCCACCTTTCAAATACTTTACAGCAACTGATATCGAGCACAAGGTCTATGAATTCAAAGATATGGTGACTATGGATGATGGAACGGGTATAGTACATTCCGCACCCGGATTCGGTGATATTGATACCGATATGGGTAAGCATTATGGCTTAGGTATTGCCATGAGTATTAATGACGAGGGTAAATATTTTGATTTCATTACCGATTACAAGGGAAAATATGTAAAAGATGCTGATCCTTTCATCATTGAAGATCTAAAAAAGATGAACAGGCTCTTTAAATCGGAGAGAATCACACATAGGTATCCATTCTGCTATAGATGCGGAACTCCACTACTCCAAAAAGCCCAACCATCGTGGTTTATTGATGTACAGAATTTAAAGCCAAATCTTCAAAAAAACAATAAAAATATTAATTGGGTTCCAAAACATTTAAAGGAAGGTCGTTTTAAAAAAGGAATCGAAACTGCACCAGATTGGTGCGTAAGTAGAACTCGTTACTGGGCTTCACCTATGCCCGTATGGCAAAGAATTGAGAATGGAAAAGTTGTTGAAAGAGTAGTTTATGGATCACGAGATGAAATACGAGAAAATGCAATGCAACCAATTACAAAGGTTGTATTCCTAAGACAGTCGCTTGAAAATTCCGAAAAGATTCTAGAATTAAATACTTCTTTCAAAGAGACAGAATTTGATAATTTCTTCTATGCAACAACGCTAGAGGGAAGTCCATTTTTAAGTAAGTTCGTGATAAATACCAAAGAGGTGAAAAGTGGCCTTGGATCTTTAGGTAACCCCGAAATGCATCAAGAATTCATAAATATTCAGACTAGGTTATTAAAAGAACACGATCAAAGTAGTTTGGGAGATCTAAGCGAAGAAGTTTTGACTATAGGCTTTAAAAGAATGATTGAATTCTACAAAACAGAATTCGATAAACTATTAAATGAAAAGGCTGGAAAACTAATTTTAGCTTTAACTCACGCTGAAGTTATTGTATTCATAAGGCATCTCTATGAAGGACGCAGTTTAAAAGAAAGTTTTTCTTTAAATATTGAAACTTTCAAAGCAATAAACATGTATTTTAATGGTGTCGACTTAATGGATCTTCATAGGCCCAAGATAGACGCAATTACTATCAAAGGTAAGACTGGTATATTAAATAGGGTCCCCGAAGTATTGGATGTATGGATGGATTCGGCTTCAATGCCTTATGCCAGTAAGCATTATCCTTTTGAAGGCAAAGAAGATTTTGAAAATAACTTCCCTGCAGATTTTGTAATCGAATACATTGCACAAACTAGAGCATGGTTCTATGTAATGCATGTTTTGGGGACAGCGCTTTTTGATTCAAATCCATTTAAAAATGTAGTAACAACTGGTGTTATCTTTGGAACGGATGGAAGGAAAATGAGCAAAAGCTATGGCAATTATCCTGATCCCAAAATCATTTTGGAGAAATACGGCGCAGAACCTTTAAGGCTTTACTTGATGGGCTCTCCTGTAATGGTCGGTGAAGATATCAATTTGGATGAAAATGGAATTAAAGATCAAATACGAAATTTTGTTTTACCTTTGTGGAATTGCTATTCCTTTTTTGTGACTTATGCCAATCTGCATGAATACAAGTATGAAGGCCTGGCAATTGATAACGCCCTAGATAAATGGCTAATTGAGAGATTCCAATCTGCTTTAAAACAAATAGTTAAAAATTATGAAGAATATAATCTTCCCGGCGTAGTAAAGGAATATCTATTGTTTATAGACGACCTTTCAAGATGGTATATAAGGAGATCCAGAGATCGTTTTGCTTCTGGCGATAAATCTGCATTGTCTACTCTGTATTTTGTTTTGATAGAATTTTCGAAAGCAATTGCCCCTATGGTTCCATTTTTGAGTGAAGAAATTTATCAGAATTTAATATCAAATGACGATGTCACAAAAGCAGAATCTGTGCATCTTTGTGATTTCCCAAAGATCGAAGAACAAAGTAAAGATGGTCAAGTTTTACTTGATCAAATGAATGTTGTTAGGGAGGTTGTTAATCTTGGACAATCAATTCGAGCGCAAAAAGGCATAAAAGTAAGACAGGCTTTATCAAGCATCTCAATAAAATCTGATGCCGATTCGAAAATGTCGATCGACTGGGTCGAAAATTTAATAAAAGAAGAATTAAATGTAAAAGAAGTTAAATGGGTTTCGGCGTTACACGAAGATGACAAAAATCCTCAAATCAAATCTGAGGTTACAGATATAGAGGTTGCTCTTGACACCAATATCACTGAAGAATTACGAAACGAAGGTATTATCAGAGAATTTATTCGCTTAGTGCAAGATCAAAGAAAGCAAATGAAATTAATCATTGGCGAAGAAATCGAGATAGAATTTTCGATTAGTGATAATATAATTAAAGATATATTATTATCGAATATTGATACCCTAAAAAAGGCTTTATCAGCATCAGAGATCACTTTCGAAGAATCAATAGATGATAAAGATGCTGTCGCAAAAGTAATTAATGGGAAAAATATTATTATTAATATTGAAAAATAATTCTTTAAAAAATGGAAAAATCTGTTGAAAAAGACCTTGTAACGGATGTTTTAGAGTCATTTGTAATTACAATGGCTTTTTCGATCTTGATCTTTTTCACGATAATTGCTCCTAATCAAGTTGATGGAGAATCAATGGAGCCAACCTTTCATAACGAAGACAAATTAATCACCAATAAGGTCAGCCAGTGGCTGGGATCAACAGAAGTCGGTAAATCAATGGGCCTTGAATATGATAGGGGAGATATCGTCGTATTTTCACTAGGTGACAGAGATTTGGTAAAAAGAGTCATAGCAAAAGGTGGGGATAAAATCAAAATCCAAAATGGTTCGGTCTATGTTAACGGAAACCTATTACAAGAAAAATATTTAACCGAAGGTTTATTAACTAGAACTTATATCGGTCCCTTTTCATTCATATCCGAAGGCCAGGAGCTTACAGTACCCAATGACCATTTTTTTGTAATGGGTGATAATCGGGGAAATAGTAAAGATTCTAGATTTTCAGAAGTTGGCTTTGTAAGCAGAGATCAAGTTAGAGGCCGAGTTGTATTTAAATATTGGCCACTTTCGGAAATACATGCAGTCACTAAAGGTGATTTTGTTGAGGTTGCTCCAACAAACTAATACAATGTTAATAATATTTTTTTAATAAAATTGTATGTCTGATAATCCATTTATTCATACTGCAGAACCTAAAAAATCAAATGTTTTCAAACAGATTTTTGAGGCTCTAGTTATTGCTATTACGGTAAATGTTGTAATCTACTTTTTGTTCATTATCCCTAGTCAGGTTGATGGACCATCGATGTTGCCAAATTTAGTAGATAAAGAACTTCTTTTTGCTAATAAAACTCCGACTTGGTTTAATTCTAATACAGAGCTTCTTAAAAAGTTCAATTGGGATTATGAGAGAGGCGATGTCGTAATATTTGATTTTGAGAATATTGTTTTAGTAAAAAGGATTATTGCAAAACCTGGTGATGAGATATATTTTGAAGGGGGTGATGTCTTTGTAAATGGCAAAAAGCTATACGAAACTTACTTACCGGTTGATACAAAAACATATTTACCTCAGGCTCAAATTAGATTCTTAGATGAAGGCCAAAAGCTTATCGTCCCCGAAGATAATTTTATCGTCCTTGGTGATAACAGGTCTCAATCAAAAGATTCAAGATATCAAGAAGTCGGGCTTGTTAAAAGGGAAATGCTTAAAGGAATTATTTTCTTTAGATTCTGGCCACTAAATAAATTGGGAGCAATCCCAAGAGGTGCTTATAAAGAGCAATAATAGATCTAAATAGATTTATTCAGCTCTAATTATCCAATCTGTAATGTTTGTGAATCGTTTTTCGATGGCATTATTGCCTTTTAAAGAGATGTTTGTAATTCTTTTATTTACAATATAAACATCCTCGGGGTGAAAAAGGAATACTACGGGGACTTCTTCTGCTATTATAGCTTGAAAATCTTCATATTTTTTCTTTCTTGTCTTTTCATCAACGAGCCTTCGCGCGTCATTTAGATCATCATCAACTGCTGGCACTTTGACGGTTTTCCCTTCAACAACTTGAGTCCTTTTTGATTCAGAAACATAGGACGAAATGTTTAATCCTGGATGAGATTTTTGACTACTATGAAAAAGTTCATATCTATCTGGATCTATCAATGTTTGAACACCATAGAACAGAAGGTCGAAATTTCGAGGGATAATATATTCTTCCACAGAAACCTGTAAAGTTACTTTGTTCAGATTGATTTCAATTCCAATTAATGCAAGTTGCTTTTTTAAATTCTCAGCCATAACAGCTCTATCATAATTATCGACATAGGTTAAGTTGAAGCTTAAACGAGCATTATCTTTGATTCTAATACCGTCTTCTGCTTTAATGTATCCGGCTTTTTCAAGAAGTTCTTCTGCCTTAACTAAGTTATATGAATATTTTTCTTCTTTAGAAAAAGCGAAGGATGTTTTTGGGATTGGACCAACTGCCACTTCCCCAAAATTATCAATAGTTGAAAGTAATTCATCCTTATTAAGAGCTGAACTTATTGCCTGCCTTACGCTGACATTCTTTAATGCTGCGGGGCCGGTTTCGGATAAATTAAAAAATAAGCCCCAGAACTGGTTATACATAACATCTGAATTCATAATCTTGAGATTTGAATTGTTTTCAAGTTTTTTTGCAGAACTTACAGAAATACCGGCTAAAGAATGAATCTGTCCGTGGGATAATGCTTCGAGGGCTTTCTCTTCATTTGTGAAAAATTTAAATCTAATTTTATTAATTTTTGATTCATCGTTTTGGTAGTAGGGATTCTTAATTAAATCGATATAATCGGGAGTTGCTAATGAAAGCATATATGGACCCGATCCAACAGGGTTTCTATTAATAAATGGATCGGCTAAAGCTATGTTCTCAGGAGTCAAATCCCCAATTAAATGGGCAGGTAATATCTTAAAAGAAATAGCTTCATAAAAGTTTGGAATTACATTATCTTCGGTAACTCTGAATTCAAAAACCAGTGGATCAGATTCGGATGGAATTACCTCAAGTTTATTTGCCGCTTTTGAATAAATATTACTAAGCTGTGCGTTAGACTCAAGGCTTTTAACTAAATTAAATGTCTGGACAACATCATTAGCAGTAATTGGTGTGCCATCGGACCAATATATATCAGGTTTTAATTTAAATTGATACCTTTTACCAATTTCAAGTCTAAAAAAGTCAGCTAGAACAGGTTTTGGATTGCCCTTCTCATCAACATTAATAAGGCTTTGATAGACTAGTTCGGAAATGTCTTTTTCTAGCTGTATATTAGTCGAGATTATTGGATTGATCCTATTTATTTGGATAGGATTCCCTAAATCATCGGCTCCAGTAATTATACCCTCAATAACAGTATCTTCTTCTATACTCAAAAAGGCATAGATATTTGTATTGATCTGTAATATAACCAAAAGAAGAATACTAATACTTGCAATAAAATGGCTGAAGGGGATAGATTCTGAGTAAAAACTTCTGAAAGATCTAACTAATGAGTCTCTGCCAAAAAAAACTCGATCAGGATAAGTCCAAAAGGACTTTCGAAATTGATAAAATAACCTTAAAAGATTGCTAAAAATCTTCAATTTATCTATTAGCGCTTAAAATAGCAATGGCAAGGCCATTGACGACAAATACTACAATTAAAATAATAGTGAGATTATAGAAAAGTTTTTCAGCTCCTCTTTTTGATCTGTAGCTTTCACCACCGGCACTTCCAAACATTGTACCGAGTCCAGCACCTTGTTGTTGCAAAAGGATTGCAATAACTAGCACAATACTGATAATGATTTCGGTGATATTTAAAAAATTATGCCAATCCATAAAAATCTTTTTAAAAATTATTTAACTTGCTTATTCAGAATTATACTACATAAATTCAAAATCACTGAACTAAATAGAAAAATTGAGTTTATATCATTCAATTGAATAAGAGTAGGTATTTTAACAAAAATCAGATCAGAATTGCCAATAACAGTAGGGTAAAATTGGATTAGATTCGAAAAATATGTATTTAGCAAGTAGAAATAACCAAAGGTTAATGCAATTCCAAGTGCAACAAATAATGCGGAAATTTTCGGAAGTTTAAAAAAACCTAAAATAAAAGGTATTAAAGCGATTATGAATGCAAAACCTAAGCCCATATAAAACTTGCCGGCCTGCATTGAAGGGAAGCTCAAATTGGCTAGGAGATCGATAAAAATCCAAAAAATTGCGAAATTAATAAAAAAATGTAAGATTTTTTTTCTCATAATTAAAGTTTAGCAGTTTTAAGTTTGATTAATCAACAATAACACTACCTTTATATTCCTTATCCAATAAAAAGTTTTCAACATTTTGGATATCCCATCCGCTCATGATTATCATCTTTAATTTATTCTCTTTGGCCATTTTTGAGGCGATTGGATCGACCGGGAAATTCCCACCCGGAGGGTGTTTGCTTGGATTCCCAATAATTTCCATGTATTCATCCCAATTTAATTGATTAATTGGAGTGGCTTCAGGAAAAAATTTTGGATCGGCAGTGTAAATATAGTCAATATTCTTTAGACTCAAAATATAATCGGCGTTTGATTTTAAAGCAACTCTAACAGCATCGACATCTCCGCTATGGCCGGGTCTTCCGCCACCGCCGGCTTTTATGGATTTTTCGATATTGATTGGGCCTTCTTGGTAATAATCTTCAAATTTAATTATTTCTTCATCAGCAAATTCACTGAAGAAAGCTCTGAAAATTTGTGCGTGTAAAACATTGACAGTCGTCCCGATCCAATGCAGGTCGTTATCTTTTGTAATTCCTGCTTCTCTAGCTTGATCACGATACATTCTCATAAGACTTCCACCCCCAAGAATAAAAAAGAATTTATAGCCCTTATCAAAAAGTGGAAGTAGTATCTTTTTCAGATCTTTTAAATAATTGAAGTCGAATAATTTTTCGTTTGATGGTGAGACTAAAGATCCTCCGAGCTTTACTACTATGGTCTTTGACATTTTTAATAATTAATAAATATAAATAAACACTATTCTAAATCTTAGCAACTTTCTTTAGATAATCGATAGCGATATCTTCCCAATCAAAATCTTTATTGAACTTTCTAACCAGAGATTCGATTTCGTTTAATTTAGTAGGATTACTCAATAGATTTGATATTGCATTAGCTAAAGTTTCGGGATTATTATCGGGTAATTTGTCTAAAAAGTTAATATCAGAGAATATATACGAATCAGTAATTAATAAAGGCCTTTTTGATGCTAAGCAATATTTTACAGCTCCGCTAGCGCCTTCTTTAAGTTCGGCGTAGGGTAGTATTAATAAATCAGCTGATTGCAAAAGCTTAATAATAACCGGAGTTTCTAGAAAATCAGTAAATAATACAACATTATTTTCCATTTTTTCGCTTTTAATGAATTCAACAATCTTATTGTAATAAGCTTTCGAGGTTGAATTCTCCGGATTAATAGCAGTAATTAATAACAATATGATGTCTGGAAAGTCCTTTTTCAATAAAGATACCGCTTTTGTTAATTCCAAGAAGCCTTTTTTGTCATGGATCATACCGTGAGTGGCAATCACTTTCCTTTGTTTAAATCCAAATTCACTTTTTAGGAATGTTGAATTTGAATCCGGGAAATTAGGTAGTCCATGCTTTACTATTTTAACATTATCAATAATTCCTAAAGTGATCAGAAACTCTCTTTCAGACTCTGAATGAACAAAGATTAAATTTACTTTTTTTAGAGATGGCACAATTTGACTAAAACCCTCATTCATAGAATGGATCGTAAGCAAAACTTTCACATTGTTTTTCAAAAGGGACTCGATTGTTTCAGAAAGTTTTGCGGGAGAGTAATAAGAGCTATTGTATTGAATGTGAGCATAATCCGAATTGTTTTTAACAATTTGTTCGACTGTTTTATCTAAATTGATCCCGGTTGTTTGCCATGTTCTTGATAAAAACCCTGGATCCTTTTCTAAACTTTTTGAAATATCAATGTTTGCAAAAACTTTAAAATCCTTAAAGTTTTTAATTACTTTTGGATAAAGATCTTGGCTATAAGTGGCTATACCGCATTGAGAATTGTACCTTGTTAAAATTGAGATTTTTTTATCTTTCAAACTTGCAAGGGTCTGCACTTCTTCGACAAAGTCCAGCATATTCTTTGAAACTTTTTCCCAAGTCAATTCATCAATAAGTTTTTTTGCATTCTCAGCTTTTTCAAGGATCTCTTTTGATCCTGGATTTTCGTAAATCAATCTCAAAAACTTTTTTAATTCCAGAATATTCGGCTCTGCCATTAAAGATCCGGGGATATTCAAATGCGACTTACTTGGCATTAATTTATAATTAAGCATAAAAGCATTCGAATCGTTCGCAAAATCTATTTGCCCGCTATAGTTTGTCGTTATAGTGGGCTTCCCTAAAGCCAGAGCTTCGGCAATTGGCAAACCAAAGCCTTCCGCACGGGTTGGGTATACATGAAGATCGCACGAATCTATTAAGTACTTTAATTCACCATCCGACATGTCGGGATTCATAATAACTTCCACTTCCGGGGCATTGGCAGATCTATTTGAAATCATCTGCAAAGTCTTTTTATCAATACTTAGATTTGGGAACATCTTCAAAATTAAAACGACATCGTCTTTTTTTGTAAATGTTTCAAAGTATGCCTTCACTAAGATATCCAGGCCTTTTCTGTATTGACCGGAACTATTATGGAAAATCCTGAATTTTGCCTTTGATTTAATTGGATACTCTAGGCTTTCAGCAAAAGGGATATCTAAGCCATGCCCAATATTTCGCATGGCAATATTAATTCCGCTTCTTCTAAAAACCTGCTTTACATGATTTGAAATAGTCGCAATAGCATGAAGGTTTTCGTTACATTCTTTGACTAGCTTTTCAGGATAAATACTTTCTTCCCAAGCAATATAGCCAATCTTTACACTACCTTTTAATTTTGTAAGGCCGTAATTGGAGAAGATACTCTTTGGAAAGTTATAAAAAATTACAATATCATCATCAAAGTTCTTGTCAGTAGTTAGAGTTCTTAAAAATGGATATTTGGCATAGGTGTTTTTATCTGGAAGTTTATCAGTAAATTCAGGATTGGAATAAAGTTTGACTTCGTATTTTCCATGAGTGATCTTAGATAGGTTAAATGCTAGGCTCCTATTTACTTTGGCAATTGAGTATTCGCTTGCAAATGGTCCTACTATTAAAATTCTTTTCATGTATGATGTATTATTGATTTAACCTATTATAAGTATCATAATTAAACAATGGAAACGGACAAATTACAAGAAAAAATTATTTTAGAGAAAGCTAGAGAAATCCTTAAAAACGAGGGCTGGCAAGAAAATTCAAAGCCTGAAATGGAAAAAATCATAAAGGAATTCCTTCTACCAGCCTTGGATGAACTAAAAGAAATCCAAAGTCCACTTTATGAACAATTTTACCAAGGTGGTGATGGTACAGTCAGAAAATTTAAAAATAAACTAATTAATAAAATTGCCAATATTACAAGGAACACTGTTGAATTAAGCTTAATGAAACAACAAAAATTCAATGACAATTTGACTTTAATTGTTACCTATTTGTTAGAACAGAATCTGAAATTAAAAGAAGAAATTAATTCGCTGAAAGAGAATAAATAGAATCTAAGAAATGTTTTTATCTGCCTTAATTAACAAAGCTAAAGATCCTGATGGAAGAATCGATTTTCGATTAATCCTTGGGGTCTATTTTTTTATTGTTTTACTCGCCCTTTTTTTAATAATCGATTTACCAAAGATACTCAAGGAATCAAATGATAACTCTAAATATTTTAATTCTGATGCGGATTCTGTAAATTCCTCAACTAATGTTTTGGGGATCTCTGATTTTATCTTTAAACCCAAAACCGAGATTCTTGAAAATAATAACCTTACAGCAATACTAATTATTGGAATAGATACAAGGGGCGAAAATAATCAAACTGAAGACTATATAAATGCCTCAAAAACTAATAAGGATAAATTGGCGACAAGGAACACCGACACCATAATGCAGGCTGTGTATGACCATACAACGGGCAATGTGACTTTGATTTCAATCCCCAGAGATCTTGGAATTGATGTAAGAAAAGATTGCTTAAAATACAGCGGAGCAATCAATCAAGTTTTTCAAAAAGCTCAGGCTTCGTCTTGTGAAGGCGGTGGTATTGAAGCTTTAAAAGATTCAGTGGAATTTGTTACCGGGATTAAAAGTCAGTATCACATTATGGTTACACTTGGTGCATTTGAAGATATTATTAAATTAGTTGGAGAGAAGAATGAAAAAGGCGATTTAGGAATTTATGTAGATAATCCTAAAAAACTTTACGATGTGTATCCCCTCGAAAATGGAGGATGGGAGAATGTTTATTTCCCAGAGGGGCATCTTTTCTTGACTCCTCATAGAGCATTACAATTTGCAAGATCTAGACAATATTCAAGCGATTTTGATCGTGCTAGAAGACAACAATTAGTTGTAAAGGCGGTTTTGGAAAGGCTCCTTTCTTCGGATGTTTTCTTAAATCCAACCAAAATTAATGAATTAATTTCTACATTTAATAAAAATATTGTTTTCACACAACCACAAAGTCTGAATGAGATTGTATCGGCCATTGATATAGTTTCAGGCATTGATGTTTCGAGCATAAAGCATTTAGTCCTTGACCCTGAATTTGGTGGCCATGAAGTCTTTTTGAATAAACAACCACATGGAAGACCTGGTCCTTATTATATGGTTCCAACAGCTTGGAAGGATTGTCCGGGTGATGAATTTTGTAAGGTTAAAGAAAAATTAGCTGAAGAACTGAAGTACACCAATTCAGACTAATAATATATATTTACTAAATTATTTTAAAATTCACTAACTATGGAACCCTCAAAAGAAACAACAAAGTTAGAATCAAAAGTGGAATTTAAAGGTGAAGATAAGCCCGAAGAAGCTACAGAGATTAAGGTCACAGAACATATGGATACAAAAACTCCGATTAATGAAATCGAAACTCCTGAAAAGCAATTCTTAAAAGAAATCGAAAAAACAACTTCCGATAATAGAAGGAAAAAAATCATTAAAATGACCATTATATTTGGTGGGATTGCCTTATTCGTAATATTGGTAGGCATTTTGGGAATCATTTTTAAGCTTGATTCATATATCTTCCCATCAACAGTATTCGGAACTTTTAAAGATTTTTCAGCAAGGCCACTTGATAGTGTACAGGTTTGTATTCAAAGTAAATGCGTTTTTACAGACAATGAGGGTAGTTATTCAATAACAGGTCTAAAGTATGGTAAATATGATATTACTGCCGAAAAAGATCGTTATTATAAATTCATTGAAACCATTGATATTCAAAGAGGCAAAAACGAAGTCAATCGTGAAATGCAACCTTTTGGTTTTGGTGAGATCTCAGGGAAACTCAAATCCACAAGTGACTTAAATGCAACTGAATTAAAACTAATGCTGGATGATGTAGAAGTTCCTCTTGATTCACAAAACGGGTTTTTAATAAGAGATAAGATGATCGGAACCTACAGATTAAAGCTTTCATCACCATTTTATCAGGATTTTGATATTCCATTTGAACTTAAAGAAGGTCTCCGTGATTTCGGAGAAATTGTATTAATTGATACTAGGGATATTCAGTTTCAAATTAAAGATTGGATTAATAATCAAGCTATAGAAGCAGCTGAAGTTAAAATTGGTGAAAAGGCAGTGAAGACAAATGCTGAAGGAGTGGCGATCTTCGCAGATTTACCTTTGACAAATAAATATGAATACAAGATCGCCAAAGATGCTTATCGCAATATTGAAGAATCCCTTTCTATTACCGACACTTCTAAAATTATTGATCCTGTTGCAATAAGATTTGTAAGGATTGGCAGGTTAGTTTACACATCAAACAGATCAGGGAATTACAATATTTACACATCTGATTATGATGGTGGTAATGAAAAAATGATTAGTGATAATAGGGGGAATAACTTTAATCCTGTTCAAACTTTTGATGGTAAATCTGTTTTCTTTCTATCGACTAGAGATAATTATGTCGGAGCATATGGAGAATTGATCCCAGTTGCATATAGGGTAAATATGGATGGTACTGGACTTATTAAGATCACTGAAAATAAATATGAAGATTATGGCAGTATTGGATATTATAATTTTATTGCTGGAAAAAGAGCCTATACTAAATATTCTCACGAAGGTCCTATTTCACAACAAGACCTATACTTTGGGAATATTAGCGGTTCACAAACCAATAAAATATTTTCATTGACTGATGACGAAGGTTATATCGGGAATATGATGATATCTCCCAATGGCCAATCCATAGTTGCGATTTATAATGACTATTCCGGGCCATCTCCCGTTTCAAGGATCGTCCATATAAATCCTACTAATGGTGTAAAGCGAGATCTATACATTGTGCCACCATATTTTTATCCAACTCTATTGGGATTTAGTAATGACTCAAATTCTATTTTAGCATTGGCATCTGCCGAGGGTGACTTAAATTTGAATGTATTTAAAATCTCAATAAATGTTAACAATGTTACCAAAATAACAAATAACAGCAATGTTGAGCTGAATGCATTTTTCACTCCAGATGGGAAGAAAGTCCTTTATTACGATAATCGAGATGCTAAAGTGAATATCTTTTCACGAGAAAGTAACGGCTCTAACGAAGTTCAGTTGACAGAAGTGGGCAAGGTTGATGCAGTAACACAAATCACTAATAACTTAGTGGCTTATGTAGAGCAAAACCAATTAATGATCGTTGACATGAACTTTCCAAAGGTCGCTCAGAAGGTAACTTCAAATGTATCGATTTATAAAGGTGCTCAATGGAATGATTAATTAGTCCTGCTTGAAAACCCATAATTTATAAATTATGAAGTTCCAGCAGATTACGATTCCAGTAATAATGACTTTTACTAGATATTGATTGATCCCTAAAGTTCCCGCTAAAAATGGAAATGCAATTATTGTGTCAAAGACATAATTAAAAGCTGCTAAGAGTAAGTATTTCCCAATCTTTTTCCCACTCGATTTCGTCCCAGCTTTAAATGTCCAGAAATTCGACATTGAAAAGTTGTAAACCATGGCTATTAGAGTGGAAAAAATATTTGCTTTGATTTTTTCAAGTCCTAAAGGAATGTTAATGAAGTAGAGCAAGGCAATTTGTAGGAAAAAAGTTGAGAACCCAATTATTAAATATCTGATAAAACTTCCGGTAAGAACTAAGGTCAATACTTTCCTGACAATACTTATCTTAAGAAGTGTATTGTCACTTCTAAGTATTTTTTCCCTAAAAATAATTAGTTTATCTTTCATTCTCCTTTAATAATTTTTAATAATTTATTCGCAGAATTTTCCCATGAATATTTTTTCAATAAAGCACCTCGAGTATTTTTATCAATTTGTTTAGGATTCTTTAGAATTGATATAAGTTTTTTGGCAACTTCATCAATATTTTTAATATCAACAAATGAGGCTGTTTCTTCATACACTTCTCTAAATACAGGTATGTCACTTACAATGGCAGGGACATTAAAAAAGATTGCTTCCATAGGAGGCATACCGAAGCCTTCATATTCACTTAAATATAGGAGGGCAGAAGCTTTAGAAAGTATTTTTGCAGTAGTTGCGTCATCTTGGTATCCTAAAAACTTCACCTTCCCTTTAAGGCCTAATTCTTCAACGGTTTTAAAGATCTTTTCGTAATACCAGCCTTTTTTCCCAATAATTAAATATTTTAGATCAGGGTATGTTTTTAAGGATTGATTAAAAGCTTTTATAGCTGTCAAATAGTTCTTTCTGGGTTCCAAGGTAGAAATGCTCAATATAAATTTATTTGGCAATTTCATACTTAGTTTTGCCGATGAGCTTTTAAGTAATTCTTTATTAATTGAGGGATAAATGACATCGATTTTTGGAGCCTTGATACCGGTATATTCAATGATTTCATTCTTGATGGTTTCGGATACAGTCAAGATCTTTAATGCTCGTTTACAGGCTAGTTTTGTAGTTATTGGATAAAAAAATCTTGCTGATTTACTAAAAAATTTGGCATATTTTATTGGAGCCAAATCGTGAATAAAAAGAATAGTCCTATTAAAAAGTAGTGCAAAAGAATGATTTGAATAGGAAATTAAAATATCAGCCTTTTCTTTGATTAGTGATCTTTTAACTTCATTCATATATCTAAATCCTTTACCCGGCAAATTTGATTTGATAGGGAAAACAATATTTCTACAATTTGGGGGTAATCCGAATTCGGTTATAGGTTGATTGGAATACAAAATATAGGAATTTGATTTGTCTGATGTAATTAATTCTTTTGTTAAGTTTAAAGTGTATTGGCCTATCCCTGCTGGGCTAATTTGGGCTGGAGAAAAATCTATTCCAATTGTTTTCATTTTGCAAAGCGTAATTTAATTATTGTCCAGATAATTTCAAAGCCATCTAAAATATTAATTTTTTTGCCGGCCTTGGCCGTTCTAGGACTATATTCTATATCAATTTCTTGAATTTTATAATTATTTTTCAAACTTCGTAAAATCCATTCACTTTCAAATCCAAAACGATCCGCTTGTATTCCTAATTCTTTGAATCTTGAAAGTTTTGATAATTTATAACTACTTAGAATATCTTTAAGAAATTTACCATACAAAATAAAAATTAAAACTCTTGTTACAAAGTTCGCAATTAATGAAACTAAGTTTACCTTTGCAGACGATGTAATTTTTCTGTCGCCATTAACAAGATCTATTGAAGGGTCTTCCTCAATGATCTTCAGCATTTTCACGATGTCGCTTGGATTAAGCTCAAGATCAGAATCTTCAACAATAAAATATTCGCCGGTAGCATATTTTGAAGCTTCAATAACGCCTCGTCCTTTGCCAAGGTTTTTTTCATGCAATAACAATTTGAAATTATACTTTTTATTAAGTTCGATCAATAATTCGCGACATCCATCCGTTGAATAGTCATCAAAAATGATAAGTTCTTTATCAATTGGCAGATCCATAACGCGAACTACTGCTTGCTCTATAGTCGCAATCTCATTGAAAACCGGCATAATTATTGAAAGTTTTGGCATGGTTATTTGTTTGTTTTATGCTTCAGGGAAAATCTGTTTATTTGTTTCTTTATCAAAAATTTTAATGGCGAAAACTGGGCAAGATTGGGCTGCAGCCATAATTATCTCGTCGGAATCCCAATCACCTTCGACTATCAACACTTTATTTTGTTCATCTAGCTTAAAAGATTTTCCAGCAATGGCTACGCAGCTTGCAGCCCCAATGCAAATCTCTCTATTGATTTCGACTCTGTATTTACTGGTTGTATTTGTTGCATTGTGGACTATTTGATCGTCAGATTTCGTAATATTTGTTGTCATAATAAATTTTCTAGTATAAGTTTAATATATCAAATTTAATAAAATCCGCAAATATGTTATCCTTTCGTTAATTATGAAGATAATTGAAAAAAATAAAATTTTGCTTGGAATAATTATATCATCAATTATTCTAATCGGATTCCTTTTACGATTTCTAAACTTTTCGAGTGTGATGACCGATAATATGGTCCAGCTTAAAGGAGCGGATGCATATTTTTTCACTCGACAAGCTCAGCTAATTAATGAAGTCGGAGATCTACCTGCCGTTGATCAAAACATTTGTTTCCCTGATGGATATGCTAATCAAAGAGAAGCTATTCTTTATCCATTCTTAATTTCTGCGTTGAGTGGGCTAGGTTCAATAGATTCCGTAACAGCTTATCTATCCCCAATACTTGCTTTAATAGTTAGTGTTTTTGTTTTACTGATTTTAATCGAACTAATGCCTCATAAGTGGAATGCCATTTTGGTGGGTGTTGGAGTAATTTCATTTACCGGAATTCAATATTTAGCCCGTTCTTATTTTGGATTTGGCGATCGACATATTCTCGAAGTAGCCCTTCTTACGATTGGATTATATTTTTTGATCAAGGCATGGAATCGTGAGAATATTTACTGGGCGGTTGCCTCGGGCGTTGCATTTGCACTTTATCAATTAACATGGAGTCAAACATCTTTAGTCGTATTACTATTAGTATTAAGTATTTTCGCTTATTATTTATTTAGTCCAAAGGTTTCTAAAAAATTCACAATAATTAATATAATCTTTCTAGCACTACAGATACCAGCCGGCATCTGGGCGAGCTACGAACAAAGCATAGGTATTTCATTGATAGGGATAGTCCTTTTGATTTCTGGATATTTTATAAACATTAAATTAAAGAAACAATCACATAAGTTGTGGTCCACCCTAGTTATCGCCATACTAGGATTGATAATCGCCAATATATTTTTCGGAGAATTCACAAGTAAGTTAAGTAATATTATATTTGGATTTTTAGGGCCAAAGACCAGTGGCCCTGTAGTAAGCGAGGCTCAGCCGATGCTAGATATTTACAGCGAAATAACATTACTTCCGCCTAATGTAGTATTTTTTCAGTTAACTCTATTTGCGCTTTCTCTTTGGGGATTTGTGAAGATGTTAAATGGTAAGAATTTGATTATTGCATTATTCGGCTTGTTTATAGCGGCTCTATCTTTTCATCGAATCCGATCGGAATACTATTTCGTTGTGTTATCGGCAATTTCGCTAGCATACCTTACCTTAACTAATCCTAAACTTTTCAAATATTTCATTATCTTGATCATAGGATTCGCACTTACTTTTTATATTAGTTGGGTAGGAGATCTTAAAAACCAGCAAAGTAGTCTGGCTTTTACTTCGGCAGATTACAAAATGGCGAATTGGATGAAAGAGAACCTCCCGGCCCAAAACTTAGATGATCCTTCTAGGGTTGGTGTTTTAGCAGATTGGCAACTAGGCTATTTATATACTTACATAGCTAGCCAACCTTTACTTGCTGAACCGAATTTCTGTAATAACTTAAAGCCAATAGAATTCTTTTTAATGCAGGATGAAGAGAAGGCATTTCAATATGCCAAAGACAATAGAATCAAATACATTGTTACTAAAGAACTTGATTATTCAAAATACTATTATTATTTATCTCAAACAGGTGCTTCGGATGATTTCGGTATAGTTAAAGCCCAGTATTTTGGAAAGGAATCGATTTACTATGATCAAGAATACTATCAGAGAATGTTTTCGAGACTTTATAATTTTAATGGGCTATCAAGTAGTGCAGATGCCGTTTATACAATTGATAAATCTGGGCAGGCAACTAAATTTAATTCATTCGAAGAGGCCCGAAAAACTTCACCGGGCTCAACATATTATAGTAACGATAATAAGAAATCCTCCGTTCCATTAAACGATTTGAAACACTTCAAGCTTGTTCATATTGAGGCCGACTTGTCTGGTGGAGTAAAGCTATTTGAGGTTTTAGATTGATCTACTGTTTGTCTTTTCTGAATATTTGTTATGATATAATGAATATATGAATATTTACCAAGAAAAATTAATCGATAATTACGAAAACCCTAGAAATTATGGGGTTATTGAAGACCCTTCTGCTCGTGCAAGGCTGGAAAATCTTAGTTGTGGTGATTCAATTGAAGTATTTCTTAAAATCCAAGATGAAAAGATTGAGGATATAAAATTTTCCGGCGAGGGTTGCTCAGTTGCCGTTGCGAGTATGTCCGTATTGAGCGAATTTGTTAAAAATAAAACAATTGATGATATTCTAAAGATAAATTTAGAAAAAATTGTTGAACTTTTAGGTGTCGAATTGACTTTATCAAGACTGAAATGTGCAGGTCTAGGGCTTGAGACTTTAAAGAAGGCAATAGGGGATTACCTTGAACGTAGTTAGTAATTGAGTTATACTTTTATTAATGGATACGGATAATAACAAAGAAAATTTAATAAAACATTTTTTGACTATTGCTCCAAAGCATTGTGAAAATTGTGGTGCTAAATATTCTGAAGCCGATTTCAATGTCATAAAATCTAGCCCTCAGGGTATAGTTTTACACTTAACCTGCCAAGCCTGTAAAAACAACTTCGTTTTGAATGTAATGGGCTCTGCAAATGGCGTATTTGGAACTCAAAAAGTACCTTTAAATATTGATCTCGAAAGTGAAGCAGAGATGGACTATTTTGCTGGTAATGATGCAATATCTGAAGATGATGCATTAGATGTTTTTAATGCAATTCCCGCAAAATCAAAGCGAGAAGATATCGAAAAATTATTCCAGTTTTAATATACTCATTTTTTCAAGTAACCGTTTTGAATAATCCTCGATATGGGTTGTGGCGATAAACGTTTGCGTATCAAGCTCCTCAATAATTTTTTCTAAGCTAATTTTATTTTCATCATCGAGTTCAGCCATGGCATCATCAAGCAGAATTATTGGCTTTATCCCTTTTGAATCAAAAATATATTGCCACATTGAGAGTTTAAACAGAAGCGTGGATATCCTTTGTTGTCCTCTTGAACCAAAAAGTTTTAGATCTTTTTCATTGTTCAAAATCATAAAGTCATCTTTATGAGGTCCGTAAAGGGTTTGTCCGGCAGCAATTTCTTTAAATCGATTTTCTTTGATTTTTTCCTCGAATTCTTTTTTAGGGTTTTCGGAATTAAATTTAGTTATGTAAACGATTTCTAAGTTATTTAATTTTTCATTAAATTTAGACTTGGCTTTGGCATTCATTATTGGGTTGAGCCTTTCAATCAAATTTTTTCTTTCGATGATTAATTTGGCGCCGAGTTGAACTAATTTTGAATCCCAATAATCAAGTTGGTCGGCGCCTCCATTACCCTCGCTTAATGCTCTTAGAAGACTATTTCGAGTTTTAATCAATTCTTTATATTCATTTAAAGTCAAAGCATATTTAAAATCAAATGAGGAAGCAAAATCATCAAGCTCAAGCCGTCTGATATCAGGGGAACTTGTTAGTAGATTTGTATTATGCGGAGCAAAAAGGATTACTGAAATGTTATTGATAAACTTGGCCCTAATTGTGGCCTTAGTATTTACAAATAGCCGCTTCTTTTCATATTCAATTTCGGGGCTGGTGGCAAATACTATCTTGAGTGCTTTTTGAATATCGTCTTCTTCAATATTGGCTTCAATGACAGCGAATTCGGGTTTTTCAAAATTTACATTGTTTTTTAATGTATAAGGTTTGAATGATTTCGCTAAACTTAGATGATAAATTGAATCAAGGAAGTTAGATTTACCTGTTCCATTCTTTCCCAAAATCAGATTAAAGCCAGCCTGAGGCTCAAACTTCAGATTAAGATTCCTGAAATTATTAATATCTAGCTTTGTAATTACCAATTGTGTTTATTTATTAATTTGGTTTTTTAACCATTCAATTGCTCTTTGCTGTAATAGCACGGTCACCAAATACCTTTTGCCTTCTTGAGTTTCGAGCTGACTTTTTGTTTTTTCGTCAGTGATTTTTGCTAATTCAGCATTGATCTCTTCATCTTTAATCAAGATCTTTTGATCTCTGATGATGTGTAAGAGCAATAGTTCTTCTGAGAATCTATTTTCAGTTTCTTTGATCCATCCTTCTCTAAGCTTTTCCATGGTAGTGTTTTGAACCTTCAAGAATTCATCAACTTTAAGGTTTAGATCCTCTAATTTTTTAATATAATCTTTTTCTTTTGCTTGAACACTTTCATCGACTAATGATTTAGGAGCTTGGATCTTACACATTTTGACTGCTTCTTTGATAATCGAGTCTAACCAAGCGATTTCAGAATTCTTTTTGTTAGTATTTTCCAATTCTTTTCTGACTTGATCTTGTAGATCTTTTAATGTATTAAAACCTAGATTTAAAGATTTTACCATTTCATCGTTAATGTCCGAAGATTTGATTTCGGGCTCTTTTTCGGGTTCTTTGCCTTCTTCCTTTTTCTCTTGAGATTTCAAGGCGTTTTTATAGTATTGAACAATTTTTGTGACTTCATTTGCAATATCTTCATCTTTAACTTGCTTATCTTCTTTTTTAACTTTGATTTTTGAAAAATCGGGAAGTTTAATTTCGGGTAATTCAACGAATTTTGCTTTAAATTCGACACCTTCGGTGTCTGTGAATTTAACTAGATCGTAATGAACTTGATTAAGAGGTGTCAGTTTAGATTCCTCTAAAATTTCTGCAGTAATTTCTGGGATTAACCTATTTAATGTTTCATCATAAACTTTGCTTGAAATCTGTGCTTCAATCAAGGCTCTGGGAGCTTTTCCTGGTCTAAAACCTGGCAAAGTGACCTCTTGAGATAATTTATTATATACTTTTTCTTTTGTTGACAAGAATTTTTCTGAATTGACTTTGATAGTAAGTTCTACATCTCCGTCCTTATTAATTTCTTTTGTGAATGAATAGCTTTTATCCATGTGTAATAAAAATATACTTAAATACAAGAGATAAGTATATCAGCACATATCAATTTGGTAAATGTTTTATAAGGAGAATAATTATTCAGCGTCATTCATTTCGGCTGGATCTTCTTCAGTAATTTTGATGTCGTCACCGCCAAAGTCAAAATCACTCAAGCCGGCTTCTTCTGGATCGTAGTAGTCATCTCCATCGTCAATCTTTGAAGAATCATCAGCTACTGCTGAGGTTGTTGAAACATCATCGTCGTCTGAATAAATATTGTCGTCGTTCATTTTGTGTAAAAATAATTAATCGTTTTATATTATTGTAAAAGATTATTTAGTATACGGTAGTTTGTCAAGATATTTATTAAAAATATTTTGAATTTCATCATAATGATTTACTTGAACTAATTCACTTCGAAGTTTGGATGCCCCTTCTATTGATTTTATATACCAAGCTAAATGTTTTCGAAGCGGTAAAATGTTTTGCCCTAAGACTAATTTATGGCGATCTGAATGTTCAAGCATAATTTTAAAGAGTTCTTCAATTTTAATCGGATTTAAACCTTGTGACTCATTAAATAGCCATGGTTTTCCAAGTGAGCCTCTGCCAATCAAGACTCCATCCAGATTATATGTTTCAGATTTTTCGATGCCTTCTTTATAGGACAGAATGTCTCCATTACCTAAGACTTTGATTTTTTTGTTTTTCGATTTTATTAAACCTGCTGCCTTAGCGATAGCTTCCCAATTAGCATTACCAGTATATAGCTGTTTAAAAGTTCTGCCATGTATTGCAATACAATCCGGTTCGGATTCAACTAGATAAGGAATCCACCTTTCAATTTCGTCTTCATAATATCCGATGCGGGTTTTCACCGAAACTGCTATATCTTTATTTATAGAGACTTCTGTGCCGAGTCTTTCAAATTCCTTTATTGTCGCTTTCAATTTTCCTTTAATTTTATCTGGTAGGTTTTCTTTTGAATCTATTGAATAATTCTCGACCGTTTTTTTTACTGAAGAGATTATTCTTTGAGCAATCTCCGGAGTTTTGATCAAACCCGCTCCGGCACCTCTTTCGGCTACATTTTTAGAAGGGCAGCCCATATTAATATCAATTCCATCAAAGCCTAATTCAATAGCAATAATAGTCGCATACTCAAAAAGTTTGGGATCATTTCCGAAAAATTGCGCCACAATTGGTCTTTGGTCCTTTTGGTAGAGCAATTTTTCGAGGATCAGCTTTGGAGCGTGGATTAGGCTGTCTACATTAACAAATTCAGTATAAATAACATCGGGAAGACTATATTTGGCAGTTATATACCTAAAGGGCTCGTCACTAACCCCATCCATTGGGGCTAGGCCAACAATCTTTTTATCGAACTTATTCCAAAATGACATGGCCAATAATAAAAAATTTAGATAATTTTTGTGACAATTCCTTTGATTTCAGCCGCAATATCTTCCGGGCTTCTTAATTTGCCATCTTTCATGCAATTGATGAGCTTCCAATCTTTGCGTTCCTTACATAATCTCATCATAACTGCTTTTGCGTGTATTTGTACTTGTATGTTTTTTTCATTAATATCCTTTTTGTTTTTTAAATATGCACGCGCAGCTTTTTTGCCATTCAATTCTTTGGTAACTTCGGGATCGACAGATAAAGCCAAAACCAGGTCTGGTTTTACCAAGTTTAATTCTTTAAAAGCTGTGGTTTCTAACCAGTCTAGGTATTCATTTTTATCTTTAAGGACTTTAAAAAATCCAGTTTGAAAAATCATGCTTGAAGTCATATAACGATTACAAATTACGGATTTACCTTGTTCGAGGTCCTTTTTAAAAACATCAGATGCATCTTTTTGATCAAGAAGATAAAAAATTGACCTTAAATAAGGGTTTATTCTTGTGCCAAAATCGCCCCTAAGCATTCTGCCAACAACTCCGCCCCAATAATTATCGTAATATCTAGGGAAGTCATAAGTCACGAACTTGTCTTCCCCATAAGTCTTTACAAGGTATTTCGTTAAAAGATCTAATTGAGTTGCCTTCCCTGAGCCATCTAATCCTTCAAAAATGATTAATTTCCCTTTTTTCATAAAAATTTATTTTAATAAATATTTTAAATGCCTTGATAGGACTTTTTTATGGGAATTACTATTTTTATCATTATCTTTTACAAGTACAAAATTTGCAAGTTATTATTTTTTGCTTCGTTTAAGATTTGAACTCTTTAAATTTTTATTATTAAAAACTCATGGAAAATACTTACACTTTACCCAAATTGGATTATTCATTTGATGCTCTCGAGCCATCAATTGATGCTCAAACAATGGAAATTCATTATTCCAAACATCATCAAACATATCTCGATAAATTTATAGCTGCAATTTCTACTAAGCCCGAACTTAACGGTAAGCCAATTGAGGGATTGATCAAGAACCTGTATCAATTACCAGAAGATGTTCAAATGTCAATTCGAAATATGGGGGGAGGATACTACAACCACAATCTATTTTGGAATTCTATATCACCTAAAAAAGTTATCCCAGAGGCCTTAAAATCTAAAATAGTTGAAGATTTCGGAACTTTTGAAAAATTCCAAGAGCTATTTACAAATGCTGCGCTTGGACTTTTCGGTAGCGGTTGGGCATGGCTTGTTAAAGATAATTCAACACAAAAACTAAAAATATTAACAACTCAAAACCAAGACAATCCGATTAGTTCGTCTGATGTGACTATTCTTCTTGCGCTGGATGTCTGGGAACATGCATATTATTTGAAATATCAAAACAAAAGGGCAGACTATGTAACAGCCTTTTGGAACATAATCAATTGGGATTATGCATTTGAGAATTTCAAGAAGTAATCTGTATTAGTTGTAGGGTTATTTGCGATTTATTCCTGAAGGAATTTTTCCACATCTAGTGCTGCCATACACCCCATTCCGGCTGCTGTTATTGCTTGTCTATATGAGCGGTCTTTGACATCACCTGCAACAAATACTCCTTCTATGCTGGTTTTTGATTTTTCTTTAACAACAATATATCCTTCGGAATCGAGTTCTAATACCCCTTTAAAAAGTTCGGTAGAAGGTATATGTCCAATGGCAAGGAAGACTCCGTCTAATTTAATATCCTGGTCTTTATTTTCTTTGTTATTTAAAAGCCTCAATCCATTAACCACGGTTCCATCACCTAAAATCTCTTTGATTTCTGTATTCCAAAGAATCTCGACTTTAGGATTAGCCTTTATCTTATCCTGCATTATTCTTGAAGCTCTTAACTTATCAGATCGGTTTATTAAAAAAACTTTTTTGGCAAATCTAGTCAAAAATTGAGCCTCCTCGATTGCGCTATCGCCACCTCCGACCATTGCGACAACTTTTTCTTTATAAAATGCACCATCACAAGTTGCGCAAACGCTTACTCCTTTTCCCCAGTATTTTCTTTCGCTTTCGATATTTAGCCTTCGTGATTTAGCGCCAGTAGCAACAATAATTGCTTTGGCTTGATATTCCTTACCATTAGCAATCACTTTCTTTATTTTTCCTGAAAAATCAACTTTTTCAACATCATTAAACTCTATAGTAGTACCAAATTTTTGTGCCTGTTGCATCATGTTTTGCATTAATACAGGGCCTTCGATCCCTTCTGGGAACCCGGGAAAGTTTTCAATGACGGTGGTTCCCATAAGTTGACCACCAAACTCAAGCCCTCCAAAGACTATTGGTTTAAGTCCGGCTCTAGCTGTGTAAATTGCGGCAGTAAGTCCTGCAGGGCCTGATCCTATTATGATTAATTCGTGAATTTTATCCATGAAATTTTGAATGAGAAATTATGATAATAATATATCATATTTTTTTATAACTATTAGCCGACAATTTCTAAAGGGAGTCTTAGGATTCCTTTAGCGGCTTGTGGGACAATGAATACTCTTTTATCAATGTCCCTTGGATAATAAATCTTATTTCTTAAAACAGTATCGCCATACAAATCATGGAGTGCAGGGACGCAAATTTTAGGCGTACATGAATTTTCAGTTCGTAAATTACAATCCCCGCATGGAACAGAATACAAAATTTGTTCATATAAATCTGGGAGAGAATATAGGTCCATTAATACTCTTAAATTGGCAATTTCTATTACTTTACCCATACCTATAAATCTATTTCCACTCCAAACCCTATTGAATGGATATTTTAATTCCGCTAACCTACAATAAAAAGGTACCTCCCCGAAATAGAGTTTGGGTAATGCAAATTTTTTAGACATAATTTGTATTTTGATAAATTACTAGCCGTCCTTCTTGATCAATCTCAACAGGTTTTGTAACGTATAAAAGTCGGTAAGGTATGATGACAATACCTGACGGATTGTAAGATCTTCCTGCATGGTTTGGAAATTGAGATTGAAAATAGACTTCAGGAAAACATTTGTTCGATCTATATAAACTGCAGCTTAAACACTTACCTAAAATCGCCAAACTATCTGAAAATATTCCATGAGAAGTCTCAAGTGTTTCGCCTATCTTTGTACCAGTAATAGTATCGTAAACATCCATGAGGAAATTAAATATACCAACTCCATTAAATTCGGGTGGGCTTGATAATAACACTGCGTACAGTGCTGGACATCCTTTAGGAATATTTGAACCCTCTACCATATATAGCAATATTACTAATTATATTATACACAATAAAGCCGGGAATATATAGAGGCTATATAGACTGAGGTCCGTCTAAAAAAACAAAATAACCAATCCTGCAGTAACTCCGATTATTCCTATAACTTTTTTAAGTGGAAGTTCGTCTTTGAATATTAACGCTGACATCAATGATAATAGGGCGACTGAAGCTGCATTAGCAGCATTAATAAATCCAACGTTTGGGGCAAGATCAAAACCTACCTGCATAAAATAGTTAAAAACAGCAGAGGAAATTCCGATAAGTATAAGCACAATTAATTGCTTTGATGAGATTTTGAATACTGCAACTTTTTTAACTATGATCTCGCCAAAAATGAAAAACACAACAATAGACATTGAGTAGATCAATCTAGTGAACACTGGGACACCAATATTTAATAAATATTTTGCAGTTAATGCTAAAAATCCCCAGCAAAAGAATGCCCCAATAGTATATGGTAGCCAAGATTTGTTATATTCTGTGGATACTTGGTTTTTATTTTTATCGATCATTATCAAGGCGGAAAAGCCAACTATTAAAAAGATAGCAATAACAGATGTAATTGTTAAAGGTGCATTGAATAAAAAGATTGAAACGATAGAGGTAAAAACAACGTAGCTTTTTGAAATGATAAGGCTATAGCCAGGGTTTGGTGATTTCTGAATTCCTTTTAGTGAGAAAACATTACCCAGATAACTAAAAAATATTGCGGATATGATTATCAAAATAGATTCCAGAAGATTCAGTTCAAATCGGACATCGGAATTAGCCGCTAAAATCAAATAAGGGAAAATTGGGATCAAAAACATCGCAAGATTAGTTAATTGTTGAGGTGTCTTTAATAGATTGCTTTTCCTGACAAACAGATACAATACAACTGAAGTAAAAAACATTATTATGCTAGCAATTATCCAGTTCATATGTGAAGAATGTACAAAAATGGTGAGCCGACCGGGGCTCGAACCCGGGACACGAGGCTTAAGAGGCCTCTGCTCTACCAACTGAGCTATCGGCCCACTAATAAATTAATGGGTAAGAATATATGTTTGCAAAAGAACAATGAATTATATCAGATTCCCAGGGATTTTAAAGGACGGCTTATAGCTCCTTTTAGTAGGCGTATTTTTGTTCAGGAGTGGGTTCATCTTTTCTAAGAGTTGGTGGAGCTTCAGGTTTTGGTGGTTCAACTTGTTTTCGACGACCTTTTTTGATCGAAACAAAGGTAACTAAACCTAAGAGAACAACAAAGATTGTGATCACCAACATAAATTCATTGCTGAATCCTCCAAAATAGAATGCAATTAAAGAGATCGATGCAATTAGTGCTATTTCGATAAATAAGGTTTGAATTTGAGTAAATCCTAGAGCCATTATTCTATGGTGTAGATGAATGTTTCCACCAATAAATGGTCTTTTTAAAAGTGGAATATCTTTTAATTTGATTAATCTATAGAAAACCACCCAGATCATATCGATGACAGGTAAACTCAAAACGATTATTGCGCTTGTAATTTTTGACCCGCTTAAAATAGCGAGTACGGCAAGAATGTAGCCATAACCTGTTGTGCCCGCCGTACCACTAATAATTTTGGAAGGGGGGAAGTTAAATGGAATATATCCCATAATACTTGATGCAAATATTCCAGATACCATTGCCAGCTCGTATTGATTTGCCCTTACTGCTAAAAGCATTGTTGTAAAAGATGCTATAAAAGTCATAAATTCTCCGATGGCGTCAATCCCACACATCCAATTGATGGCATTGATAATTAATAAAATCCAAAAGATAGTAATAAATGCTCCGGGGAAAATAAATTCGTATTGGAATATCCCAAAATCAAATATTTGCCTGAATGAATCAAATGCAAATCTCTGCCCTGCAAAATCAATATGAGCAATTGTAACTCCACTCAAAACGACAATGGTGGCTGCAATTAATTGAGCAATCATCTGCTTCCTAGCACTTAGTTCAAATTTGTCATCAATAGCTCCAGCAACAAGTAAAACCACAAGACCCGCAAGCATTCCGATAATTTTCGGATTGAGATCACCTTGAACAAGAATTAATCCTATGAATGTTATGAAAACAGCGATTCCGCCAAGCCTTAATTTGGGGATAGTATGGATCCTCTGAGCCAAAGTCTTATCGGTCCTTTTTCTTTTATCTTTGGGTAAATCAATGAATCCAAACCTTTTAGCAATCCATCCAACAATGGGGGTTAAAAAAATAGTAAGAATTAATCCAACTAATAATGTAGGTAGTAAATTAATGTATGGTTGTAAAGCCGTTGTATCCATTAAATTAATAATAAAGATGAAAGCTGGCTAATGCCAATGAAGATAAAAAAATATGTGATCAGTTCGGCGACATTCAAAATTAGAACTAACCTCTTATCGAATGAATATATCTTCCCTTTAAAGTAAACCATCAAAAGGTTGAAAGTCAGTATTAATACTGGAAGAATTATTGAGAAATTTTTCGGAATAGTCTCCCATGTCTTATCCTTCTGTTGAAATATCAAAGGCAGGTCATCAGGCAATTTATTGAAGTTTTGGTAAATGAAAAAGGATAGGGCAATAAATAGAAATAAGCCACAAACAAAGCTAAAAACGAAAAGAAAATTTCGCCATTGAGGAAGTACTCCAGCATAAAGGATCCGCTTGTTAATATTGCGTTTTAGCCCATACACCAATTCCCGCTTCTCTTTGATCGGCATAGGAATTTGTATGTTTTCAGTACCCTTTGTCGTTACCATATCCATTATTATACTACATGAATTTTAACAAAATAAGGTATAATTCATACCTCAAAATTATATTTAGCAATGGAAGCAAGAGCTGAGATAACAATTGAAAGACCGGCTTATATTGGACCTCTTGAACAGAGTCTTTTATTGGCAACCGAAATTGGTGTAAAAAGTTTTTTGGGGCGAAATCCAGATTATCATCCATATTTAGGTGATGTTTCTTATTTTCTAAGAACTAGTCAGGCCTTGACCTCAATAGGAGGTCATGTCAATGCAGATCAAAATGTCCAACATATTTTAATGACTGATTCTGACGGTGTTTTTATTGACCCTTTGGGTCGTATAAATCAGGCTTTAGTTCAACAAGTTAATGCATTATCGCTTCATTTAAGCCAAATGATGGTCGTTACAAATAGGTCGGCAGCTAATAGAAGAATTTTCCGTACTAATAAGATTGAGGAGGTATGCAATTCGTTAGGATTGGATTGTAATAAAAATTTCTATGCCGGAATGGATCAGCAAACTGGAGTTTTCCGAGATCCAAAGAGATTTGCTGAATTGGCAACTTTTCTAGGTGACAAAATTTCTAAGGGTGTGGAAATTGGGAAAAAAACCATTATCCATTCTATAATGGACTTAAATCCTGTCTTAGGTGGACCTCTAACCGCTCTTTGTGGCGGGAATTTCCATTTGATGTCGAGTTTGCTTCAACAAATTGAGGGTGGTGGAAATGGATCCTCTCCCTCGGGCATGGCTCCACAAGTAAATCATTATTTTGTATTACAAGCTAATTAATTTCTCCAATTTTTCTTGCATTGTCCGAATTCTTTGGTATCATGCCTTTTTGAAAAATTCGGAATGAAAGGAATTGCTGTTTCGGTTCGTGCACTTAACCATGTCTTGTATGCATCTGGTGTTGCTCAGAATATTATAGGATACTCTCATGGCCCGATCTTCCCAACAACCGGTTATGTCTTCCCTGATTTAGGAAGTGTTAATAAGTTTGTTCAACAAGAAGGATTCCAAAATGACATTCAATTCCTTGATATCAATGGAGTAATTATCCCGGCCCCGAGTAGACGACATAGTATATTAAGGCTCATTACGGATAAAAATCTGCTTGCTTCAGTTTTTCCAGTAATAACGCCCGCTCTTGCTAGGCATTTGATTGATCCTGCGATAGGGCCCCTACTTAGAATGGAAGGTGTTACAAATATTGTGGCTTCTGCCAGTCCTGCTTGGTTACCTTGGGCAGGAGCTGTAGACCAACTTTTAAGAGATGAGGCCAAAAATAATATTCAAATATTTCATTCTGTACAAAGAAATCGAAAAATCCCACTAAGGTTACAGAACTTTCTAACTAAAACTATTGATGGTTTTAAAGGAGCGGGGTTAAATAAAGTCAATATCACCAGTATATTTGATATTCACCCTTTTCCCGAAATAGTGGGTACTGACTTTAAAAATTCTTTACCTTGGTTTGGCGATGGTCGGTTTTTAAATTCTGTTGCTCATCTATTTTTAGATGCCGGAATATCGCCCACTTTGAGAGCAATTATGATAAACAATCAAATAGAAGTTGCTTCGAGAGTTGATGTGCTTAACGGAAAATTGGTCCCAGTTACAATTTAATGTAAAGAAGGGCTTTCATTTTCGTTAAAAATGTTTACAATATTTATTGTTTAAAAGATTTAAATGACCATAGATTCAAATAAAAATAAGTTTTTTATGCCGGTGAATTTTTTTTCTAGCTTAAAGATAGCTTTAAAAGGGTTATATCTAATCATTAAGAACGAGAGGAATTTTAGGATCCAACTTTTTACAGCATTTATAATCGGTATATTAGGTTTATTACTGCATTTTTCTCATCAAGATTGGGTGTCTATAGGACTTCTAGTCGCTATGGTACTGATTTCTGAGGCTTTTAACAGTTCAATTGAAGCATTATCTGATACTATTTCACAAGAATTCCGTGTGAATATTAAGTATGCAAAGGATGTTTCTGCAGGAGCAGTTTTGATATCTGCAGCTACTTCAGTTATTGCAGGAGCAATAATAATTATCCCTTATATCTTGGAATATTTAAGATCGGTTGGGATTATTCAGTAATTCAGTCTAAGATTCTTCTTTATATCCCGTTTGCAAAAATTTGCACTTACTACAGTGATTATATAATGGGCAATTGATTACATTGCAGCCTACACTTTTGCCGTCCAAGACCATTGTGAGTCTTTCCATGTGTCTTAGGCGGGAACCTTTTAAATAAATAAAGTCGCCTTTTTTACAGATCATTTGTAAGATGGTTGCTGCTATTGTGATATCTTTTGCCCAAAAAAATTTACTAGGGGCTAATCCATTTTTAATGGCAGATTCTTTGGAATTTTGCAGTAAGGGGCCAATACCTATAATATAATTGATATTTCGTTGATCAGCGATGAAATCTCCAAGTTCTTCATGTATTTTTATTTCGTTCTCGCCAATCTCGCCCATTTCTCCAATGATGGCTATTTTTTGTGAAGTCGTGCCTTTGATCTCATTGAATGTTTTCAATCCTAATTTAGTGGATTCAATATTTGCCCTTAGAGAATCATTTAAAACTAACATTCCCTGAGGTCCTTTTTCAATATTCATTCTACCTTCCAAAGGTTTTTGATTTTCGATAACTTCAACAAATTTTTCTTGCCAATTAGGTTCAGGCTTTTTTGAATTTTGATTTACGGTTTTGAAGGCAAGATATGAGGCCATTATGTTTGAGACATGATGAATACCAATAAGTTTGGTCGAAAGTCTGATTTCTTTTGATGGATCGTCTTTGTCGAATATTGAAAATTTGGTGCCTTTTAAATCTATCGAATAATTAGTATTTTCGGTAAGATTTGCATTTGTATAAACTTGGCAAAATTTTGGATTAGAACCATAAAACAGAACTTTTGCTTTGGTAAATTTTGCCATATCTCTAACATTTAAGTCGTCATAGTTTAAAATCGCAAAATCTTTTTGTGTAAGGACTTCAACAATTTTTCTTTTTTCCTTAATGATATTTTCAAGAGATCCAAGATGGTTTGCGTCGATATGGACAGGAGATATGCCCGTAACTATTGAAATATTGGGTTTAACAATCTCTAAATGAAGAGACATCTCTTGAGGCCTATCTATCCCCAACTCGAAAATGCAGAGTTGTTTGGCTTTCTTTATTTTAAGCGCAGTTATTGGAACATTATATAAAGTGTCGAGATTAATATCTGTTCTTAAGGCTTTGGGCATTAAGCTTGCAAGTAGAGTAGTGGTATTTGTTTTCCCTTGGCTACCTGTAACGGCTATTGTATATGGCTCATAAAGTTTATACCAATATTTTGCAGCAACCCTTCTGGCTTTGTGAAAGCTCTTTTTGAAAAAGTTTTGGTTTTTATTAGATTCTGACATTTTAAATTGGCTTATCTTTTAATTTTAATAAATATCCTATAAAGGTCGAAACTATATGGAGCAAAAAGTAAAAGATGAAAATATAAATAATAAATAATAAATTGCTAGAAAGATAAGGTAATAAAAAAATACAACCGCCGATAATGTAGTCTATTTGATCGAATGGGAACCAAGGTTCGCCGGGTTTAATATTTGTCCTTCGTTTGAAAAAACTTTTAATCGCATCCCCAAGCAATGCTCCTGATCCTGCAAGGATACCGAAAATAATTGGATTGATATCGTTGAAATTAATTGAAATATGGCTTTGCAACCAGGGTGATCCTAGATATGCGGATTGTTGAATTATTACAGTTAAAATGGCAATTATTACCCCGGATATTAAACCTCGAAATGTTTTGTGATCGCCAAAGATCCTAATACCCTTATAGGATTTGTAGAAATCCAAGGGATAATTGATTTTATTTATGATAGGAATCTTATTTACAAAGACAGGAGTACCATTAGCTAAGCCAGCAGGTAAAAAGATCCAAATCGCAGTAAAAATATCAATCCAATTCATTTAAAAGAACATTAATATATGTTTTTGTAAGGTTAAGGATCATGTCTGGAATTATAAGGCCTCTTTTAATTGGATTGGCATTGTAATCCCAAAACCATCTAGTGTCGATGAATTTAATTTGTTGGTTATTTACTATTATATTATCAGTTTTTGTAAGCCAATTGTTGATCTGAAGAATCGGATATCTTGGCCTTGTATCGGGCACAATATGTATTTGGTAATTCATGAGAAGGATAAGGTAGAGCATCAAGGCCAATTGCCTTTGAATGGGAGGCTCAAGTTTTTTAGGGTCAAGGTCATGAAGCAATTGGCCTTCAACAAACTCCTGGATTATGAAAAAAGTTGTCTTCCTTTCATTTTCTTTGGAAATTCCTTGGCCGATGAGCAAATATTCTTTGGGGACAAAATTGTGATATTTTACATCCGAGCGTAAGATCTCATCGATATTGCTGTTGAATTGAACGCCGTAATATGTTTCGAGCGCTTCTTTGTGAATATACAAAGTTTCTCGGATGTTTTTTTGCGCATTTACGATTAAATCAAAATTGGGATGGTAGTATTCTTCTTTATTAGTAAAATAGCCAAAGTATTGAAGGAATTTTAAATAGCCTTTGTATTGTCTTAAAATTTCGTTAACTGTTGGCAAAAAAGAGGATGAAAATAAATTCATTGTTTTTTCAGCAAACTGTGCTGGCAAAGGCAATTTTGTTCCCCCGAAAAGATTCAATTCTAAATCCCATCGGCCTTCTTTAACTACCCAGTTTTGGTTTTCAATTTTATACACACGGGCTTGAATTCCAGCTGAAATATATTTCAATTCTCTTTTTTGAAAGATCTTTTGAGTTGGGGCAAGTCTTACTGATTTTCGATCTGGTGTGAAAATAGCATAAGGCTGTATTTGCTTTTCGAAGTTCGATTCCTTTTTAAAAAGAAAGCTAGGTAATTTCATTTCTTATTAATTACTTTTTTAATTTTATTAAATTTGGGAGCAAAATATTCACGAAATTTTGATCTTTTTACTACAAACTCAGCAGACTTGATTAATTCAATTAAATTGTTCTTGGTGGGCTCCTCATTTATCAAGTTAAAAGTCCGACCTAAGCCACTCATGCTGTGTGCATCGGATCCAACCCCGAATGGGATTCCTGTTCGTTTTGCGAATTTCATTGCAGAGGAATTTGAAATACCAACAATGGCTCTTGCATTAAACCCCTCAATTAAATCAATTGATTTGAAAATTTTGAAAAGATTTTCTTCACCAATTCCATGTCTCCTCGTTGAGAACGGATGTGGTACAAAGCAAAGCCCCCCTTGCTTTTTAATTAGGCTGACTGTCTCCTCAAGTGTTAAACCTTTTTTAATTTTTTCTTTTAAAAATAATCCGATAATTTCCCCATCTTTAGTTAAAATTTCCTCACCAACAATAATCTTTTTGCCGAATTTTGAATTCATTTTTAAAGCAAATTCAATTTCGTTGTGATCTGTAATGGCTATGTAGTTAAGTGTATTGGATGATAGTGTCCTCTCGATCTGTTCCTCACTAATTCCACCATCGTGTGATAGAATTGAATGAACATGAAGATCTAATTTTAAAATTTTTTTCATAAAATGATAAGCGCCTACAAATCAAAATTTAATCCAATTATATTATTTTTTGCAAAACCTCTGAAGAATGTTAATCCATCAATTTTAACATTTTTAGGGTTAATACCACCATTATTATTTTACTATTTTATGAGCCGTGGTGAATTTGTCTGGGCTTTAATTAGTATGGTTGGAATGTTCTTTGATACATTAGATGGGGCAGTTGCCAGACTTACTAATCGCGTTTCGAAATTCGGAGGCCTACTAGATTCCGTAATAGATCGTGTAGCCGACACACTATTCATTCTGGGATTTTATTTTCTATTTTCGATACCATTAGAACTCATCTTGGTTACAATATTTCAATCTCTCTTAATTAGCTATATTAGAGCTCGTGCAGAAGTTGATCTTGCAGGGAAGAAATTAAATGTTGGTATTATTGAAAGACCCGAAAGACTTTTAATAATTGTTATTGCTTTATTATTAGAAATTCTTTTTCCATTAAAATCGATTGCTTTTTGGATCTTCGTAATCTTAAACCTATTGTCGTTTGTCACGATAATTCAGAGGCTGGTATTTGCACAGAGATTATTTGTCGAAAAGGAATAAAGTTGTTATAATTATCACTGATTTGTTGCCTGATGGTGTAATGGTAGCACAGTTGGCTGTTAACCATCTAGTCGTGGTTCGAATCCACGTCGGGCAGCCAGATTAAAATTAATCCCGATTTAAAATTTATTTTAAGTCGGGATTTTTTGTTAGATTTTACTTCTACGCATCCATTAGTTAAAATATGTCAATTGTTAAAAATTTATAATGCAAGAAACAACTCAAATTAATGAAATCCCTGAAGTCTCTGATCAAAAGCCTATCGAGGCAAAACCTAAAAAACTAATGGACAAAAAAGCAATCTACCTAGCAACTGGAGCATTGGTATTTGTTTGTCTTACCATTATTTTAGCTATATTTTTATTGCCCAAATTAATAAATTGGGAAAAAGATGCTGATGTAGATACTAATCCCTCAATTTCTCCCACTGCTTCAGTTCCTCAGGAGATAACAGTCTCTCCAACTTTTGATGAAAATCCTTATGAAACCGATGGAAATCCAATAAATGTTTATAAGTATATAGGGAATCAAATTAGTCCTTCGGATTTAGTTAAATATGAGGGCGGCCCAGTTGATTGTCAGCCTCTTTCATTCGATCCATCAAAAGACAAATATACATTAGAGAATGTAGAAGGGACTCCTTCAAAACTATATAAAATCGAAGGTTTTGATGATGGAATGATGATGATTAATGGATGGTTATCTGAGGGGTCTGAAAAAATTAATATAGATAATACATATTCAGTCAATTTTTACCAATTTGGATGTGCCAGTTCTACAAGCTATACTCTTGATATTTTGAAGAATAAGACTAGGCAAAGATATTTTACACAAGTCGAAAATTTTGAATTTTCTGAAGATGGTAAATTTGCCTATATTATTTTTAATTCATTAAATGATAGGAAAATAAACCGTGTGATATATGATGTGGTAAATAATACGATCAAAGATATCCCAACATTACCATGTAACTCTTTCGATGCTTTTTGGCAACAGGACAGACTTTTAACTTATCATAAGAATTTCGATTCAAGTGAATACACAACTGACCTATGTATTTGGGATAAATCAGCGAACCTTATTGCTAGATCAAATCTAACCACTTATTGGTCATCTGCATCAAGAGATATTTTAAGTGAAAAGATTGGATTATTACCAGAAAATAAGAATATTCTATATTTCTACACCTCATCATCTTCAGACTACAACAATAAGTGTACGCTTTACACTGTTGATTTGGAAAATACTCCAAGCAAAGTTAAATCCGCACTCATTTTAGGAAAAGGTGAGTTTAAATGTGTAGAGCCGGAAGTTCAGTTTGATTTTATCGGAATGAAATCTGCAATCGGGACATTCAGCTTTAGATATAACAAAGCTGGATCTGATTCCGATACAAAAT
This sequence comes from uncultured Candidatus Saccharibacteria bacterium, assembly GCA_964461915.1. Classification (GTDB taxonomy): domain Bacteria; phylum Patescibacteriota; class Dojkabacteria; order B142; family OLB20; genus JAKQLP01. Next base: position 109,350 of record CAYWVD010000001.1, read on the forward strand.
CGTGGTCAGAATGGAATGTTGTGACTACAAAATAGGCAAAAATCCTATTACTATCTAAATAATTAATGGCTATAATAAATAAATAGTCTCTGCTAACTGCCGTGAATACTTTTGTTAAATTCTATAAATTTGTTTGGAGATATAAGGGAACTTTTCTCTGGGCAACCTTTTTATTGATAATTTCTCAAATTATTTATAATTTTGGAAATTATTATGTTCAATATTTAGTAGATGCGGCTAATACACCACATACGGCTCCTTATGACTTTATTAATATTATTGCTGCATTTATTGCAATAATGTTATTTAGTATGGTTTTGAGTACTATAGCATGGACTGTTTCAGACAATAATTCTTTTAAGAGCGGCAGGGACTTACGAATAAAAGTACTATCCCAATTACATGATTTAGATTTTGCTTACCATGCCAACAAAAAAAGTGGATCGCTAATTTCATTGATACGGCGCGGTGACGGTGCCTTTTTTAGTTTTTACCATGAACTTAATAAAGAAATTCTTCTAATTATTGTCGATTTCGTCTTTATTATCATTGCATTTGCATCCATTGACTTTCGATTTGTAGCAATAATCTTAGTCTCAGTTGTTTTCATGTTAATAAGTACAGTCTTTTTATTAAGAGAAAATATTAAATCAAGAGCAAAATTTAACAAAACGGAAGACGATATTTCAGGCATAATCGCTGATAATTTAATCAATTTTGAAACTGTTAAATTTTTTGCTAAAGAAAAATTTGAAAGACATAGATTAGTTAAAAAGTTCCAAGAATGGCTGGCAAATCTTTGGGGATATTCATTTTCATTTAGACTTATTGGAATAGTAATAAGTTTAATTGAGGTATTTTCAATGGCCTTAATATTCTACGTGTGTGTGAATCTATTTCAATTCGGCGATTTATCTAATGGAGCTTTTGTTTTAGTAATTACATTTACTATTCGATTTTATCCTCAGATGTTCAATTTGATCTTTAGATTAAGAGAAATTGCTAAAAATCACACTGACCTTGAAAAGTATATGAATATACTCGAAATCGAACCTCAGATAAAAGATAATAAAGGTGCTATTGAACTCAATAAAGCAAAAGGTGCAATTGAATTTAAGAATGTGTTCTTTGGATATAAGCCAGAAAACAGAGTTTTAGATGGGTTTAATCTTTCAATTAAACCTCATGAATCAGTTGCCTTTGTTGGAACATCCGGGGCTGGGAAAACTACTCTAGTGAAATTGTTATTAAGATTCTATGATGTAGATGCCGGAGAAATTTTAATTGATGGTAAAAATATTAAAGATGTTAAAAAAAGCTCTCTAAGAGCTAATATTGGCTTAGTCCCACAAGAACCCGTCCTTTTTAACGATACAATTAAATACAATATTTCCTACCCTAAAAATAATATATCCATGGATGAGATCGAGAAGGCCGCGAGACACGCTAACCTTAACGATTTTATTAATAAACTTCCTGAAAAATATGAGACCGAAGTTGGAGAAAGAGGGATAAAATTATCCGGCGGTCAAAAACAAAGGTTGGCAATAGCTAGAGCTTTCTTGGCTGATACATCCGTTGTAGTCTTTGACGAGGCGACAAGTCAATTGGATTCATTCTCCGAAAAGCTCATACAAGATGCATTCTGGCGAGTCGCAAAAAACAAAACCTCAATAATAATTGCTCATAGGCTATCAACTGTGATGCGAGCAGATAGAATAATTGTCCTTCAAAACGGCAAAATTGTTGAAGAAGGTACACATAAACAACTTTCTTCTCGAAAGAACGGAGTTTATAAGGGCCTCTGGGAAATGCAAAGAGGCGGTATGCTTGTTGAGTAAAAAAACTTCTAGTAAAGAACTTCTTCCAAGAATTTTCAAAAAGTTAAGAAAAAATTAAGTTTATTCAATTAGAATCTTCGCATGTTAAAGGTTTTAATTATGAATTCTCAAATACTTACATTTCTAAATTATTTTCTAATTAGCGTTCTAATTTTATCCATATTCTCTTTTTTAAATGGGTTTATTAATTATTTAAAAAACAAGAAAAATTAACATTTTATTTATAATTTTTATGAAGACAAAAATATTTAAGGCTGCCACTAAGTTCATTGCAATCCCTTTGGCTGGTGCTTTATCAAGTACCTACATAAGAGCAGAAGGTTCAGTAATTTCATTCCCAAGTCTTGATAATTTGCTTTGGAGCATAGTTGCCACTATTCAATATTACACCCTGCCGGTGATGGCAATAGGGCTCGTTTTATTAGGCATAAAATTAGTTTCTAGCGGTGATGATACTGCAACTAAAGATATGGTGAAATCTTGGATGGTAAAGATCTTAATTGGTGGAATTTTAATTTTTGGTGCAAGTATGATTGCCAACTTAATTAAAACAGCAGTAGGAGGATAAATGAAAAAATATTTCAAAAAATTTAATTTGAAAGCTTTAAGTGATTCTTATCGAGTAGCTCGAAATAACTTTCTTGTGTTAAAAGCTAAGAAGAGGCGTTTAGCAATAATTATCTTATCAACATGGGCTTTCCTAGTAATAACAATTAGTATTATTACTATCCTGAATATTTTCAATATTTGGGAAAAAAATACTTATCAACCGGTTGAGCAAAAGGAGCAAGTTGAACAACAAAATTTTTACCCAAATACTGGTTCGGAAAATGTTTATATCACTCAAATTAAAAACAGTTTGCAATCTACATCAACTCTATTTGATAATTTTATTGCTTTTACTCCTGATCCAACTGGAAAGTCAAAGTGCTTTAAGCAAGAAAGTTTGATTTGCGAATTAAATTTTTTACCTCAAGCGACCTTAACATTCCCTGCTACAAATGTTTCAATGCCTTCTACCCAAAAAATTATTAATACTTTACTAGCCTTAGTTGTCCCTTTTGGCTTCATTTTAATATCAATACAAGGATTTAATTTCCTAGTTGCTGAAAATACAGCAGAATTAAAAAGTTTTTTATTCCGAGTTTTAGGCGGAATAGTTTTATTAATCATTACTCCATACATCTTGAGTATCTCAATTATGCTCGTTAACCAGTTATCAAGCTTTTTATTAGGAAATTCGACTTTAACGGAATTTATTTCAAAATTTGTTGAAAGCCTTGAAAGTGAAACCCCAAACAATCTCTTTCAAGAATTATTAAAGAACTTTTTTGAACTTGGAAATAATGGTGGGATTAATCCCCTCAGTTATTTATATGCGATACCAGTAATAATCCCATTAAGCCTAATTTTTCTATTGTTATTATATATAAGTTTTCAATTCATCCTTAGATTTTTAAATTTATATTTTTTATCAGCAGTTTACCCATTTACTATAGTTTTTTCTTTTCATCCAAAAACAACACAGATAGTGTCTAACTACTGGAAGCAATGGACTACATTTATAATTCAACAGCCGGTATTTGTTCTAGGATTCGTAATCATTAAAGAGGTTTTATTCAGCCTTTTCGATAATGGATTATCATTAGAAGTGATGATAATTTTTATAGGCCTCTTACTCTTTTTAGGAACAATTTCAGTTTTTGCATCAAGATTATGGGGCGATATATATACAGCGGTTGCCAATAATGTTTCTGCTGGTATAGCTGCCAACATGGTGAAAACTTCATTCATCGATAAACCTCTTGAATACGCAGGTAGATTAGCAAGTATTAAATCGGAGCAAAGTCTTGCTGGAATTTCGAAAAAATATCTTGATACAGAGTCTGCTCCAGCAGAGGAATCTAAGTCTAATACTAACAAATCCCCTGAGAAAACTCCTTATAAAAGCCAGCTTGCAAAAGAACTTCAAGGCGGTGGGTTTTCTGTAAATGAATTACCAAATGGCAAGATAAGTACCAGCGGAAATTTTTATATGGATTCTAAAGATAATTCTGCAATTCAAAAATTATATATAAGCCCCCAAGATGCCCTAAAAGATGGAGTTAAGCCACAAAATATTGGGAGCCAAAGAATATCAAATTTAACTCTACAAGACACTTCAAATACCAAAAAAATTGGAGCATATAATGGTGGGATTAAAGACTATGCAGGGGAAAATTCAGGTCATGCCAAAAATATTAGCCTAAACTATAAAAGTACAGATAACAAAGTCAAAGAGAATATGACCATGGCTCGTAGCTACAATTTTATTAAAGGTGTCCAAGCTATCGGAGTTAAAAACGATGTGCAAAATGGTGATAAGTCAATATTGGGAGATAACATTATAAAAATTCATACTTATAAAGAGGTTTTAAAAAATAAAAATGCAGGCTATTAGAATTTATAAAATAAAAATTCGAGAAAATATATTAAGGCAAATAATCTTTACCAATAAAAATATATTTATCGGCCTATTGGTATTAAATATCGCATTGATTTGGCTGATAGCGGGGACTCTTCCGATGGGCTTCAGGCTTTTGATTTCACTACTTTGTTCTGGTGTATCCCTATTAATATTCACAATGAAAATTGATGGACAATCTTTAATTAAAATATTTATTAGGATGGCAAAATTTACTTTTATAAATAAGAAATATCGCGGATGAATTACCCCTTAAGTATAAAAAACAATTTAATAATTTATTTCAAATCCATAATTGCAGTTTACGAACTCGATCCAGTCGATCTATTCATACTTCCTGAGGGGGATCAAGAGATTTTTATTAAAGATATGGGCAACACACTAAATTCAATTAAGGATTCAGAAATCCAAATCATAATGAGAACGCGCAATGCACTCCCAGAAGATCTTAATACACATCTAAATACCTTCAATAAATTCGAAGAAGACATGACAATAAATAAAACCTTAATTCAAAAGTATTCTGAAGATCTTACTGAACTTATTTCCAAGAATATCATCCCAATAAAGGAATATTTTTTACTTATCAAACAAAACTGCGAGGTTAGTAAATCCGAGCAATTGACTAAAGGAATTAATTCCCTTGAACGAAAAGTCTCTCGAATTTTTAATAATATAAATTCTACTGGCATTGGCTTAAAGCAAATAACAGGAAAAGATTTAGATAAATTTTTAATTACCTTCACTAGATCATGATCACCTCAATCACCAAAGGGTTTCAATGGTATATCAGTGTTTGCGAATCGTTAGGAAAAGATTTTGCAAAGTTATTATTCTTTTTCGAAAAGAAAAAGAGCCAGGATGAATTTAGCCTAATTAAAAATCATCTTCAAAAAAAAGATGAAACACATTTAAAAAAGTTTTCATTCGATTCAATAATTGAAAAAGATAGATCCCTTTTGATCGGAGATAAACATCATCGAATTTTTTATTTAGCAGACTTGCCTCCATTTGTCTTCTACTCAACGATATTTAAATTAATCAATTTACCTATTCCGCTAACTTTTTCTTATCACATTAAAGATACCAACAAGGCATTAATGATTAGGGCTTGTAGAGCAAGGCTTAGCGTTCTAGAAAGTTCTAAAAATTCTGATTTGAAGAAAAATAAAAATCCGAGTCCCGAGCTTGTCAAAGAAATTGAAGAATTAACTGTATATATTAACGATTTAGTTTACGATAAAGAAAAATCTTTCCTATTAAGCCTATATATAGAAATCCGAGCAGATACAAACAATCAACTCATAGAGTTTTCGAAAGTCCTGCAAGATGCCGGCTCAGACTTGGAATTTGTTTTTAACACTTATTCATTTGCTCAAAAAAAGGCCCTCGATTCAATAATGCCAATTTGTAACGATTCCGTTAAAGAAAGTCACCTTTTGCAAACTTCGGCCATGGTCAATCTGCTTCCATTTTTAAGTAGGAATTTAAATGACCCCTCAGGAATATTCTTTGGTGTCGATCATTTTACCAATAGTTTAATTTTGTTAGACATTTTTAAAGCAAGGAATGCGAATATTAATATTTTCGGAACTTCGGGGTCGGGCAAATCCGTAACAGCAAAGTTATTAATGATGCGTTTTGTTTTGCGAGGTGTACAAAACTTAATTCTTGACCCCGAAGGTGAATATGTCGGTTTAACAAAAGCTTTAAAGGGGAAAGTATATCAGTTCGATTCAAATAATGGGATAGATCCATTTCTGCTTTTACAGGCGTTAGATTGTGAAAAGGCTGATTTAGTTCAAATTATTAAACATTTTTTAAAGTTTTTCATTCAAGACAAGAATTATGATATGGCTTTACTAGATGAGCTTATAGTAAATTTTATTAAAAGCAAATCTATCCAAACATTTAATTCGTTTTTTATTTTCGTTCAAAAGAAGCTTGGAAAGTCTAATGGCATAGTTGTTGACTTAAAACAGCTTATAACAGGGTCCTTAGCAGGCCTTTATACAAATAGTACAAATATTAACTTGTCAAACCAAATAATTTGTTTTGACTTATCTTTACTGAAAACTGATGAGCAAAAATTACCTTTAATGTACCTTCTTGGTAATGTTATTAATAAACTCTTAGACCTATCGGGAACAAGGAGAATGGTTTTTATCGATGAGGCGCATAAATTCATCAAAGATAAAAATAATACTGATTTTTATGTGAACTTGGTTAAAACAGCAAGAAAAAGGAAAGCTGGTGTTGTAACAATCACACAAAATCCAGAAGATTTTAAAGAATCGGATAATTCAAAAACAATTATTACTCAAGCCGAAACGACAATTTTACTAAAACAAGCTGCCGCCTCAATTAATTTTATTAATCGCTTTGGGCTTTTTAAATTAAGTGATCGAGAATGCACAGATTTATCAGTATTTGGTGTGGGTGAAGCACTTTTCATTCGAGAAAAAGAACATATATATATTGATATTTTCCCATTCAAAAGTGAAAGGGAATTGGTTTTTACTTAGACAATAAAATTTTATGAAGGAAGAAGAACAAGCTGAATCAAATATTTTCAAAGTTACTGAGAATATTTTTTCAGGGATACTTGATATTGCATCTCTATTTACCAAAACTGGAAAAGCATTAAAACTTTTAAATTCAAAAAACAATATTAATTATATACTTATCTTATTCTTTGTAATCTGTCTATGCGCAATATCCATTTTAATGTTCAGTCTTTCAATTAAATCAATATCTACAGATAATACTTATGGATACATGATTTATCATGATTTTGTTGATAGTGGGATTCCTCATTTATCTCCATTCGGTGGAGCTAAATATCAAATAACCACGGCTGATTTTCATGACTTAAATTATTATCAATATTATGGTAGGTGGCATCAAGGTATGGATTTAGTTCCAAATCAAAAATATTATCAAGAAGATTCAGGTTATCTTGATTACAAAGATGTTTTAATTTATGCAACTTGTTCTGGAAATGCCAAGTCCCTTGTGGATTCGGCTGGTGCGAACTATATCTACCTTATTTGCGATGGAGGGCTATATGCCTTGTTTTTTGTGCATAATAAATACAATTTAATTGAAAAAAACCATCAAGCTAAAGTAATTGCAGGACAGCCCATAGCAGTTATGGGTAATACTGGGAATTCTTTTGGTGCGCATGTCCATTATGCAATTAAAGATTTAAAAACTAATTCTTTTCTTGATCCAAAACTTTTTATGAATTAGCTTTTTTGTTATCCAAGCATGCATCAATAAACCCAAGAAAAATTGGATGTGGCGACGTAAAATGTGATTTTAATTCAGGATGATATTGTGTTCCCACAAAAAATGGATGAAACTTTTTATCAAGTTCAATGGCTTCCACTAGATCCCCATTTGGACTTGTTCCAGAAATTATTAAGCCTAGCTTTTCAAGGGTATCTCTATATTCATTGTTGAATTCGTACCTGTGACGGTGCCTTTCATCGACAATTGGCATTTTTTGGAATAAATCGCTTTTGTTTTTATCATAAAGAGAAAAGAGTAGGGAGTTGTTTTTAAGTTTACATGGATAAGCTCCTAATCGAATCGTGCCACCATATTTTTTATCTAAAATATTTTGCTTTTGGCTTTCCATCATGTGAATCACTGGGAATTTTGTTTTGGGGTCAACTTCAGTTGAATTGGCGCCTTTTAGTTTAGCAACATTTCGAGCGTATTCGATTACTGCCATTTGCATCCCAAAACATAGGCCAAGATAGGGGATTTTATTAGTTCTTGCAATTTCGACTGCTTTGATTTTACCTTCAACACCTCGACTTCCCCAACCCTGTGGGACTATTAGTCCATCATATTTTTTTAAAGATTCTTGAAGATTTTTATCATTTTCTAAATTATCAGAAACTATCCAATGTAGAATTGGCTTGCAGCCTCTTGCCCAAGCAGAATGATTAACTGCTTCGATAACAGAGGCGTAGGAATCCTTTAAGCTAAAATTACCGCTTTGAAAATATTTAGCAATTACTCCGATATTAACTTCTTGCTTTGGATTATCTAGGTTTTTAAGTAATTTACTCCATTTCTTTATCATCAGATTATTAGTCTGAGGCTTTTTCTTAATATGCAGGGCCTTTAGTATATTTTTACCGATTCCCTGGTCATAATAATGCTTTGCCACTTTGTAGATATTGTCCATGTCAGGTGCAGAAAATACACTATTAGAATCAATCATACAATAGGCTGAAAGCTTGTTGGCTCTGATTTCATCAATGCCTTCTTCGGATCGAGCTAATAAGATTTCAGGGTTTATTCCGGCGCTATTGAGTTCTTTTACTGAAAGCTGAACCGGTTTGCTTTTCATTTCTCCGATATTTTTAGGAACAGGTAAATAGGATAAATGTACATGAATAACATCGTTAGGATATTTAATCTTCAGTATCCTATTAGCTTCTAAAAAAAGTTTGTTACCTATTTCGCCTACTGTGCCACCTATCTCGATGATTGTGACTTCGGCTTTTTTATCTTTTGCGAGTTTTTCGATCCAATCAACAATTACTTGGGGGACATGGTAATCAATGTTTACCCATTTGCCTTCATAAGCTAAAGCGCGTTCATCTTTAATGACCTTATCAATTACAGCGCCACAAGTTAAAGAGTTTGGCCTCGTAAACTGTTCACCGGTGAATCTTTCATAAGTTCCAATGTCCATATCAGTTTCAAAGCCATCCTCAAGGACGAAAGTTTCGCCGTGCTCTAATGGATTCATTGTCCCAGCATCGACATTCAAATATGGATCCGCCTTCATCATTGTTATCTTAAACCCATAAGACTTCAAAATTACGGCAATTGAAGAAGAAGCAATACCTTTACCTAAACCCGAAATAACTCCACCTGAAATGAAGATAAATTTTTGCATAGTTTTTTTTGGAGAATTAAAGTTACTATACAACACTAGGAAATTTTGGGCAAGGAGAATTTTTCCCAATCCTCGATTTCGCCTTCTATAACATCAAAAAGAGGGTTCGGATCAATTTGTTTTATTTTTTTTATTTGTTCAAATCTTTTTAGATCGCGAACAGTAAGTTTATGTAATAAATGCTGATATTCATATTCGATCTGTTTGTTTGTAACCTTAATTTTTAATTCTTCAATACTTTCAATTATATTAATTTTTGTTTTATCAAATTTATACCCTCTATTTTGGGATTCATTGAAGATGAATAGTAAGTATTGATTAATTAGGAGAATCGGACTATTTGAATCTTTAAATCTTTTTAATTGAGGATGGTTCTTGTAACCTTTGGTTTTTCCTTCAAGGACTTTTTTAGCTAATAAACTTTCGCGCCAAACAGCGACTAATCCTTTATTATCTAGATATTTTGGATGTATTGACCAGAGTCTCATTTGGTGGATTAAAAAATGTTGGAATGCGGAAATTATAAAAAATCGGAGCGGAGAGACTTGAACTCTCGACCTCGCGGTCCCAAACCGCGCGTTCTAAGCCAACTGAACTACGCTCCGAAGTGTTTTAGAACACATGTATTTTATCACAAATACGTATAGAAATTCTATTCTGAAATTTCTTCTCGATCATCAATAACTTTTTCCTCGAAATTTTTTGGAAGTTTTTGGATCTTTTTGTTTATTGTTTTTATTGAATCTTTACCAGTTAGGCTAATCGATTTAAAGAAAGCCTTGATCGTCCTAATAATCTTTTTGAATTTAATTGTGATAAACAAGAATACATTCAAAATCTTACTCACGAGTTTGAGAACAGATGTAACTATTTGTTCTTTGAATAAGATTATGTTGTTGTAAATTAATATCGAGCCCATTCTTACTCTAACTTTCAGTTGATAGAACATATATGTTAATGTTTTATCAAAATGAGATAGGCCAGCCCAAATATTATCTAAAAATCCTAAGAATCCTTCGTTAGTGGTAGACAAACCCGATGAAAGTTTTTCTCCAGCACCTTCCCAGTATACTTGTCCGATCTTTATATAGAGGCCGGATTTATATAAGGCTACACCAAAGAATACAAATGCAAATCCTAATATAATAACATCCACTTCGTCACTTATTAATGCAGTAGCTGGAATTGTCGATGTAGTAGGAGTAGTGCTTGTCACAACAACTGATCTTGTAGCTGTAGGAGTCATTGTCCTAGTTGCTGTAACGGTTGGGGTATTAGTATTTGTAGGAGTAGCAGTTACTCTGCCTGTAGAAGGAGAAACTGTTATTGTAAATGTTGGACTTACAGTTGGACTTGCTGAAGGGCTAGCCGATGGAGTCCCTATTGTGGCACCCGGTGTATTGGTGGGCGTTGCAGTAGGTGTATCTGTAGCAGCTAAGGGGACACAAATACTGCAAGAAAAAGGATATTCATTAACAGAACAAGTTGCAAAATAGCTCACAAGCCGCTCGTTACCAATACATGCGACAGCTTTGAAATTAGTAATAACTCCGGTTGCCATATCCCTATATTCTTGAGGAATATATGCTGAACAATCGCATTTAAAGTCTGAGCCATCTACCCATTCAATACCTGTATCTTTATTAGCTGTATAGTTACATCTTGCCATTTTCCCAATATCTTTCGTCCCAAATTTGATTAATTCAGTATTAAACTTACAAGAATTTGTATTTTCTTTATTTGAACAAGAATCACCTGAACTTTGAGGCGCTGAACAACAATTTGATAAAGATGGAGTCGAAGATGATGTTTCGCAAGCGCAATATCCTACTGCATTTTCAAAACAACCTGGGGGGACTAGCGCACTTGAATCTTCAGGAGCAGTTGATGGGGTCTGACTAAGTTTTATCCCTATGAATATTGCTCCTCCAGTAATTAAAAGAGTCAATACTACAAACATAACTAAAGCAACTTTTTTATATTTAGGGTAGTTCATTTTTAATCCTTATTAACGACTTTTTGAGAATTAATTACTTCTTCTTCAAATGATTTTGCCTTACGGATCTTAATTGATTTTAAAGAGGCAGAAATTTTGAAGATTATTGTTTTACTAATTCTTTTAACAAAGATCAATGTATTCAATAAACCTAAGATAATTTGATTTTTAATTCCAGACAATTTATTAAATACAAATTTAAAGCTGTAAACAATATTAAGACCGATTTTTTTGAAACTCATGATTAGTGAAGTCTCAAATTCTTTTATAGAACTGAAAAGTGAATTCGATCCTTCTTTCAAATCCTCGGATACATTTAAAATGCCGGATGAAACATTCTTACCTCCGTTATTCCAATAAAGTTGGCCTATTGAAATATACAAGCCTGATTTGTAGATAAATCCGCCGGTAATAACTAACAATAAACCGAATACTATTAAATCAACTTCATTACTGATAAGAGCAGTAGGAGGAAGTATTGTCCCAGTAGGAGTATTTGTTACAGTCCTTGTAATAGTTCCGGTAGGAGTTCTTGTAAGAGTTCCTGTTGGAGTGTTTGTTGGTGTCCTTGTGGGAGTATTGGTTGGTGTGTTGGTAGGTGAATTTGTAATAGTTAATGTACCAGTAGGTGTATTTGTTGGAGTGTCAGTCGGTGTTGGGGTTATAGTAGTACCGGCGGGTACACAGGAGCAAGGATTTTCACCTGGTTCTAGTACTTCTCCGGGATCACAAGCAGTCTCTACCAATTGACACATTCCTTCGGACCCATCAGGATTAAGGTCATAATCAAAATCACATTCATAGTTGGGATTAATATTTTTACATTGGGCATCTTCGGTACAAATTCCGGAGTTACAAGCAAGTGGTTCGGGTTCTTCTTTACAAATATCAAGGTTGCCAGTGTAGCCGGATAAGAAACATTCTGGAGCTACATCACCATCAAATTCAACATCAATTTGTTGAAAATTACACCAGTCTCTTTGTAAACAAATTTGATAAACTGATTCTCCGGTATAAAATTCAGGATTAGCATCTCCACTTGGATTTACCCATCTTGGAGTTATGTTTTGGATATGTGGGGCTGGATTATTTTTCCAACTTGATCGATCTGAACAATTCTGAGGAGTACCGCCGGGGCAGCTACATCCTTGACCATTAACGCTCCAATCGCCATCACAAAAGTGACTAGCAAACTGACTCGATGATCCATTTAAAAGATATCTATAATTACTTTTTACTTGAAGACAAACTGTCTCATCACGAAATACTAATTCACACTGTTTTGGGTCAGAGGGGCCGTATTGATAAATAATACCGTTATAAGTAGCAGCAGATACATCGTCAGGTGTTACATCAGGTTGCTGTCCTAACTTTATACCAATATATACTGCTCCGCCTCCTATGATTATTGTAGCTAATATTAGGGCAAGTGCTATAAATCTTTTTCTATTCATTATTATTTCGTAAAAAGTTTTTTAAATATTAATATATTTATAATCAGTATAAGTAATTTCTTCTAAGAAATTAATCGATTTTTGACATTTTCTTATCAAATTTGCTTCTATCTTTGTCATACTTCCCTTTAAAGAATCCATCTTTTAAAACAGCCGAGTAAAAACCATTCCTTCCTAAATTGAATAAAAATTCGCCTAATTTAATGGTATATCCCGATTTAAAGATTCCGAAACCTAATAATAATAGAGCTCCACCAATTAAGATTCTATCTACCTCATCCGAAACTAATGCAGTTGGTGGTAAAGGACTTGAAGTCACTGTTGATGGTGGAACTGAAGTGCTAATAGGTGGCTTTGTAGTTTTTGGAGGAACAGTAGTTGTTGGAGGGACAGTAGTTGTTGGAGGGACAGTTGTTGTTGGAGGAACTGTAGTCACTGGTGGTTTAGAACATTTACATGTAAAAAGCTGACCGCAATTATCACAGGTTTGAGTTATAGTGTTTGTCCCGCCTTCGTTTCCGATTCCATCCAGGCAATCCTCTTCGCACTGAGCTTCATCACAACCGCAGGTACCCCAAGTAACTCCATCATCAGCTAAATAACAACGAGGATCATTATTTGTTTGAGAGGTTCTCCCAAAAGCGCAATAATAGCCACCTTTTGAAGAGTTATACCAGCATCCTGTCATGTGCTCATTTGGTGGATTTCCAATTTTATTACAGGTTTTTCCGCTACCTCCACGGCCTGTACAGGTCTCGTTTGACCAGATAATGTCAGAGGGAGTTGCAGCAGAGGCATTTTCGGGGCTGGTATCAACTGTAGCTAACTTTGCGCCAATATATATAGCAATTCCAGATAAAACTATCATAAAGCCGACTAGTATGTATATGACTACTTTTTTATTCATCTTTATCTTTAATAATATTATTTTCGAATTTTAAGTTTTTATTTCCTTTAAACTTGGAAAGAATGTTAATGTATAAATTTTCTAGACCTAAATTCCATAGTAGTTGTCCGATCTTTTCATCATAGTTTTTCTTAATAAAAATAATTCCTATGAAAATCAAAACTGATCCACCAACTATAAAGACAATTTGATTACCATCTAAGTCGGTGCATGGAATTATCTCGATTTTCATGGTGTGTGTTATTGTCTCTAGAGTAGATGTGTTTTGATGAGCTGATATTGTTGAAATATATGATTTTCCATTTTCGCTTGTTGGGACTATTGCTTCGTATGTTAATTCAACTTTCCCATTATTTGCCTTTATTGATAAATCTGTCCATTCAATGTCTTTACCTGATAATTTACCATTATTAGAAATCTTATTATTTGTAAGATATTTAACATCAAATTCATTTGCCAGTTTTTCAATTAATTTAATATTGGTTAAATCTGATTGGCCTTTATTAATTAAAGTTATCACAATATTGATCTTGGTGCCATTTGCAGAACATGCAAAACTTGCTTCTTTAGCAATTGATAAACTTGATTTAATCGTACAAAGATCGTTATTGCAAAGATTATTAAGCGTTAGAGGTGAAGTAGTTTTGTTTATACAAACATCTAATACGCATCGCTTACTCGCATTCACTGAAATACAGGTTGAACCGGCTTGGCAGGAACTATCAGTGCAAGGAGATCCGCATGCAACAGCAGGCTTTAATGTCGGAGTTGGTGTTGGGGTCCTTGTTATTGATTGGCTGGGAGAAATGAAGATTGTTGGAGTAGGGGTAACTGCCGGTGTTTTCTTTTTTGATAAATTATACCCAAGATAAAGGGTAATACCACCCAGAATAATAGTAATGATAAATAGTATTATTACTGTTACCTTCTTAGAGTTCATTAAACAAACTTGCCAATTAATTAAGCATTAATAAAAATATTAATATAATTTAAAGAACATAACAAATATATTGAAAATAAAATTATTAAAGCTATTGAAATCCTTTTCATTACTCTTAAGAAGTATTCTTTTTCCTCAGACAGGGTAAGGAATTGGGTTGCTTGAGTAGAAAAATTGCATTCTTTTCCATCCTTAGTAAATACTTTTTCAATGATTAGTATTAAAGAAGCGGAAGCGGATAAGGCTATCAGAGGGAAAATTGAAGAGGACGATGAAAGAATATAAAACAAGAAAATATTGATGATTAATATTGTTAAAGTTTTAAACAGAATCCTGGCTTGTACATTCATAATTCTTTTTAAAATTTGAAGAGAATGTTTGGCAAAAAAGAATCCGATTAGTCCAAGGGCAAGAAATGGCACAAGTCCGTATGCATTTATAAATTGAAAAAGCAATGGCACTGGAACAGTATTTGTTAAACCTCTTCCAAGGAATATACTAACACCATGTAATTCTGAAAGACTAGCAAATCCGTTATAAATAAAATAGTAATCGTTTACATTAGGGATTTTTATAATCGAATAAATCCCTACAGCTATAAGAATTAAAGTAATGATCAAAATTGAAATGTTCAGATTCTTTGAGATTGATTCATAAATGTTTTTCTGTTTTTTATCTATATTTTTAAACATTTTAGCTAAAGAATCTCTCTTCGAAATTATTAATGTTAAAAAAATTATAAATAAAGTGATTATTGATACTAATATATTAATCGGGTTATAGAAGTATAAAAGACAGAATAAGCTTATTAAAAGATTTATTCCATTTAAAATATCAACCTTAGGCTTTGATTTACCTGAAAAATTGACATAAAAAGACCAAATCAATTGAGCCGGAAATAAAATTGTTAAGAATTCTATTGCTGAATTTGAGATTTGAAGGTTGAATAGAATAATTAAAATGAATGATATCAGGGGCGAAACTTTGAACGCATTGATCATCCGGCGTATTGAAAGCTTTGATTGATTGTTAATATAGAAAAAATAATAGATCAAAGAAATTGATATAATTGATACGCCGGAAATGGCGTTTAAAGAAGGCCCGCCCCAAATATTTGTATTTGTTCTAACAATGGCAGTGTTATAAAAAAATGATAAGGCAATTAATGTTGTGAAAATTAATATCGGAATATCAAGTGGAATACCCAAAAAGTGCGGGCCTTTAACAGTTAAAACCCTCAAGATTTGTATAACAAAAAAGATAATTGCTAGACCATAGATCAGGATATTTAATACAGATAGATTATTTTGGTCTGTAAGGCTAGGTAGTAAAAAAAATAATAATGCAATGGCTATTGAAAAGTTTCGCCCCACAAAATCCAATAAATTTATCGCTTTTTTTGCTGGCTCTTTAAATGAATTCTTGTCTGGGATAGTTAAGTTTAATTTGTATTTAGGGGTAATACTTATGCTAATTTTCCTAGCCATTTGGTATAATTAACGAGTGAAATATTTATTAGTTTAGCAATTGGTATTATTATATTCAAGTATGGAAATTTTAAACGGTATTGAATTATCTGAAAAATTATTAGCTGAATTAAAACCGGCTGTTGATTCTTTCGCTTTAAAGCCAAGATTAGATATTGTGTTTATTGGCCAAAATGAGGCCAGTCAAGTTTATGTTAACAAAAAAATTGCTGCTGGAGAATTTTTGGGTATAAAAGTTGTTGTCCATTCGTTTTTAAAATCAACTACCGAAGAGATTCTCGAACTTGTAAAAGCTTTAGCAAACGATTCAGAAGTGCATGGGATTATTATCCAATTACCTGCTCCTGATATTGATACTGAAAAGATTTTCCCATTGATTCCTGTTGAAAAAGATGTTGATGGTTTAAACCCAAAGACCTTGGGTAATATTTATCATGGAGATTTAAGTATTGTTCCTGCAACTGTGCGCGGAATAATTTATGTATTTGAACACATTGCACAAAAACAAAACCTCAGTCTAAAAGATTTCTTATCGGGAAAAAATGTCTTAATTGCAAACAGATCTTTGATAATTGGAAAACCCCTAATGGGTGTTTTGAATAAATATAATGCAACTTGTACGATGGCGCATTCTAAAACTGAAAATATTAATGATTTTGTCGGCGCCGCAGATATTATAGTTCTAGGTACCGGTTCAAAGGTTGAACTTGATTATTCACTGTTTAAAAAAAGCGTCGTATTAATTGATGCGGGTTTTAATAAAAAAGGCAAAAAGATTGAGGGGGATGTTTCAGCAGAAAAATTAAACCAAAATGTAGCATTTTTATCTCCAGTCCCTAATGGGATAGGACCTCTCGGAGTCGCCTTTTTGCTAATAAATACTTTTGAAGCTTTCAAAAAGCTCTCTTAAATAATTCGTACCCAATCTTTAAATGGTTTTATAATTTGCACTCGTAGATCACAGAGTCATTTGATCTAAATGATTCGGTGCAATATTGCTTAATGATATCAGTACTAAGGTCTGTATAAGTTTCCCGTTCTTTATCACCAACTACGATATATTTAACGAAATATTTTTTTACAATTTTCAAAAAATCGTCTTTTGATTCTGTTGTATAGATATCTTTAAGTTCTTCTTTTCTAGCATTAATCTCGTCAATATTGCTTCGCCATTGCCATTCATGCGTGGGCCAGCCAATAATATCGGTTAATCCTGTATTTGCAGAGATTCTGCAATAGTAGGTGTAAGCATCGCCAACTGCTTCAGCAATCACTGCTTGTCCAGTAACATTGGTATTAATCCAATTGATCATGGCATAATCTTCTGGGTAAAGCTTTTTAATATATGCATTACCATCGATCGTATCATAAAGCTTGAGGGTCTTATCGCCATTTAATAGTTGATCGAAAGAGAAGTTTTTTCCGTCTTCAAATTTGAAAAATGAATAAAAATCATTCAAAGCTTCAAAAATGTACGAAAAAGAAGATACAAAAACAATCAATATCACCAACCCATTAATCGCTAATAATAAAAAGCCGTTTTTAAGAGGTGTGGTGTAGATTTTACGGGAAATGGCATTTATAAAATAAAAGCATGAGATGAAAAATATAGGCCATGCTGCAAAGTAGAATTTAAAGACTGTATTTGTTCGAAAATAGGGTGGATTAGCTTGATCAAAAAGATCTTTTACATAAAGTATTTCGACTCCAATTATAAGGGCAAATGCAGCAAATCCCAATAGAAAAGCAAAGATCGAAACATCGTTTTCCTTAATTAAGCTCTTAATGTGGTTTTTAATATTCGAAGCTTTAGACTTCATTAGAACCAAATATGAAATCCCAACTGTAAAAATGATCGACAATTGGGCGCCCCACATCAATAACCATTCTTTAAGATCTCGTTCAGTATTAAGTGGAACAAATCCTATACCTCCCACGGCAGGTTTAAAATTGTAGAAGTATGGAGCCATAAAGATCAATCCGGGAAGTAAAAGAGTAGTTTCTAAAATCAAAAGCGTGACCAATTTCTTTTTTAATTCACCTTCAAACATTAAAAATTGGACAAAGTTTATTAGTAAAAATAGAAAGTTTGCAGTAATAAAATCCCAACTATTGATTCCATACAAAGCAACTAGTGGAACTGATAAAAAGAGCATCATTTCAACTCTTTCCTTGGAATTAAATTTTGTATGCCATATGTTGTACAAAAAGGCCACCATCATTACTAAAAATGGGAATCCGATGAAATGGCCATGAAGATCGCCTAAGATAATTGAATATGCAGGGAATTCATTTATAACAAAGGGAATAGTCCTTGTTGCATCCGGGAACCAATATGAAAAATTCTCATGATTAATAAATGCTTCTAATAATTTGTAAATGTAATGGAAGTTACCCCCAAAACAAATTAATGTAGCACCCATTAAAGCAATTACGCCTGACCATTTTTTCAAAGAAGCTTTTGTAAGCTGGAAAATTATTGCAAAACTAGCGATAAAACCATAAGAAATTATTGTATTCAGACCGAAGTTGTATGCAAAAGAAATTGGGATCGAGCCGATCTTGGCAACAAAAGTGTATAAATAATGTCCAATATAATAATAATTAATCGACGATCCTGCGAACCACATATCTGATGGGGGCATAAATTCTGTTCTATTTATTGAATTCATAAAAGCAATATTCATGAATTTTTCAGTACCCTCGACTTGTGCATTTGTAGATTTAATCAGATTCCAAAGGACGAAAATGAACAAAAAAACGAGTTCTTCTTTAAGCATTGTTTTAGTGAACTTAAACTTGCTTTTCATTAAACGATAACCGGAAAATGCAAGCAGAATAACAAAGACTATTAGGGAACTCCATTCTGTAAATGGTATTAATTTTATAGAACTAAATATCCATAAGATGAGGCCTGAAATTAGGAAACCTAGAAATTTAGATATTGCATAGCCTTTATCGAACCATTTTCTAAAATATTTTTCACCAAATCCCAAACCAATAACATTAAAACACAAAAATACCAGATACCAAATAATCATGTATTTTAGTTCCATTTGTTAGAAGAAATTATGTTAAATAATTCATTAGCTTGGGCAATAGCATAATTTGTGCCTCGATCATGCGGGAAGATCTGGGCAAAGTGAGCAAAAAGTAAACCATTTTGTCCTGATTTATATGATAGTATCTCGAAGTCGGTTGTTGCAATATGTTGGGCTTCAGGTGATTTAAAGAATTCAACGGATTCGATCTCCTGCTCATTAAATGCTGGGTTGATCTTTTTTAAATATTCAATGCATTTTTTTAGAAGTTCCTCTTTTGTCGATTTAAATAATTCTGAATTATTATCCGTGTATTTACCCAAATAAACTATTGTCTTATTATTGAATTTTGATTTTTCAATAAAATTCGTATGCTCAACCAAAGCCACAAATGGAGACTTTGTATCGTTTACGCTTGTCCAATAGAATTTACTTAAAGAGTTTTTTAGTGTCAAAATAAAACAATAGGCGCCAATAAATTTAATCTTTTTCAGTTTATCAGCATATTTTTTCGGTGGATTAAAAATCTGGATAAAGTGTTTTGGTGGTATAGTCGAGACAATAATATCAAACTTTTTTGTGACGGACTTATTTGCGTCGCCAGATGTAAATTCAATTCTATGAGTGTCTTTAATCCTAGTATAGTTTGTAATTGACGAGTTTTTATAAATCTCTCCCCCTTGTTCAATTATCTTTTTTTCAAGACTATTAATCAGTTTATTGAAACTGCCGTCAATATATCCGAGTTTTTCATCCTTTGTGGGGAAATCTCTAGAACTTGATCTATCATGGATTCTTGTCCAAAACCAAGTCATAGCAATGTTTTTGTATTCACCTTCAAATTTTGATTCCAGCAAAGGCTTCCACATAACGGCTGTGACTGTTTTTCCGAAATATTTATTGCACCAATCAAATGCAGTCCATTTTTCAAATTGCTTGATATTTTTTGTCTTTTGTAGATAGAAGCTGACAAGACCAAGTCTTAGCCTATTAAAAATATTTAATTTAGGGAAGGTCAGAATGTCTAATGCAGATGAGAATGTTAAAAGAGATTTGCCATCAAATAAGCCCATTTTGCTAGGTATCCATTGAATCGCATCTCCAATATTTAATTCGGTGAGTAAATTTTGTAAATCTATATCGCTTTTAAAGAAGTGATGGTAATATTTTTCTATGGGTTGATTTTCAATTTTTAAACCTGAAGCCAAACCACCTAAAATGGGGGATTTTTCGATTATACTGACGATGAATCCGTTTTTTGATAGTCTGTATGCCAACGTAAGGCCCAAAATCCCGCCCCCGATGATTCCTATGGTAGGTAGTTTTGACTTTTGCATTTATATAGATTTAAAAAATCAATTTGCTATAAAGAAGAATCATATCATATCATAATTTATACTTTAAATTTTTCAAAATGAATACAGCAAAACTACAAGATCGAGATCCAGAAGTAAATTCCTTAATAGAAAAAGAATCCGAAAGACAAAGAACACATTTATCTTTAATTCCATCTGAAAATATTTTTAGCCCTGCAGTTAGAGAGGCAGTTGGCTCAGTGTTTATGCAGAAGTATTCAGAGGGTAATGTCGGAGCAAGATATTACGAGGGGAATGAATTTGTTGATGAACTCGAAAGATTAACAATGGATCGAGCTCGCAAACTTTTTAATCTTCCTGATGATTGGAGCGTCAATGTACAGGCATTAGCTGGAAGCAATGCGAATATTGCAGTATATCTTGGTATACTTCCGCCGGGTTCAACAATTCTATCGATGTATTTACCCGATGGTGGGCATTTATCACACGGCTGGTCATATTCGCCCCAAAAAGATAAAACATCTGTAAATGCTGAAGTTTATCTAGGTGGAACAAAAAAAGTTAACATTTCTTCGAGACTTTACAATATAGTCCAATACAAAACCGATCCAAAAACGCATTTATTTGATTACCATCAAATTCAAAAACTAGCTCAGGAGCACAAGCCCAATCTCATAATTACCGGTGGGACAGCTTATCCAAGAGATATTGATTACAAAAAGATGAAGGCGATAGCCGATTCTGTTGGCGCCTTGTATATGGCTGATATTGCTCATGAGGCAGGTTTAATTGCTTCTTCAGTCTTGAATTCTCCCGTTGGCATAGCCGATGTCGTCACGATGACTACCCATAAGACTTTACGATCAGGTCGTGGTGCAATAATTTTAGGCAAAAAAGACTTAATTAAAAAAATTGATAAAGGGGTTTTACCAGGGTTACAGGGTGGCCCATTCAATAATAATATAGCAGGAATTTGTGTAGGATTAGGCGAGGCTTTACAAAGTGATTTTAAAATTTATGCAAAAGCAGTTATTGATAATGCAAAAGTCCTTGCTGAGGCACTTAAAGGATACGGATTTGATTTATTAACTGGCGGTACCGATAAACACCTAATCCTAATTAATATGACCAATAAGGGAATCTTTGGGAAATATACTGCTAGAGCCCTAAATTATGCAGGTCTAGTGTGTAATATGAACACAATGCCACAAGAAAATCGATCCCCAGCAGATCCATCTGCAATTCGTTTGGGGACTCCATCCGTCACAACTAGAGGTTTAAGAGCCAACGAAATGAAGCTCATAGCCAAATGGATAAATTCGGTTGTTGAAGAAATTAAACCATGGGCAGAATTAGACTTCGAATCTTTTCAAGAAAAAGTTAAAAGCTCCTCGATAATTCTTGGAATCAATAAAGAAGTAGAAGCACTTTGTGAAAAGTTCCCGGTCGGATTTTAAATTGAGGTCGCAATAGATTCGATCTTCCAAGATCCTTCAGATTTACCAAGTGTAATAAATCTTGTATTTTGGCCTTGATCCCATATAGGTTCATGAGCATTGGGTTTAAATTGGATATTGATCTGAACCTCAAACATTGGGTTCTTTTTATCAGATTCTTCCGTTAGTCTATTTATGCTTATTACTTCAACTTTCTCGAAATGAGAAAATGTAACTCCATAAGCTTGAAGAATTGAATTTAATTGTGGGGGCTCTTCACCAACTAGTTTTGTACTCAAGAGATTAAGTGCTAGCCCAATTTCGTCCTTATCTAAATATTCGAAGAACATTCTTACCGTATCTTCATCTGAATTGTCAGTTGTTGTAGTTACTGTAGTAGTGGGAGATGCTTGAACTTCTTCGCTACCATTATATAAATGATTCAAGTTTTGATCGAAATCATTTGAAGACTTGGTCTGTTGATTAATTACAACAATAATAAGCGCTATTAAAAGAATTAGGGGGATAAATCCTATAGCAAAAATCATAGTATTTTTATTCATGATTTGCCAACTTGTATGTTTGATTATATATCAAAAGTTCGTTGAAATGAAAGCATCGCAATTTATATCAAAAGGTCTTACGCCAGTTACTTGTCCCGAAGCCCTCCATAAAAAATGAGTTCCATTAGCTCCAAGATTTTCAATTGTATATCCCAATTGAACTTTTAAGATTTCTTGCATTGGAATTAAATTCTTTGAAGTCCATCTGGAGTATTTAACTCCCCGGTCTGATGAAGTGATTGCAACATCGCTAGTAAAAAAAGTTAAAAAGCCACCATCGCCCACATGGCTATAGATTGTATTAACAGCCGCAGCCCATAGTATTCGGCCTAAATGCTGATTCCTGTTCGCAAAATCTAATCTAAAAAAAGTCCTCCAATATTCTGATATATCATTTAATTCAGGGTATAAATATGATATGGGAATAGAATCTCTATAGAAATTAGCTTCCCCTAAAAATTTCCCATCACCTTGAAATTGATAACTTATTCGTCCTAATGGGTCAGTGATTTGTGATGGAATTATATGCATCCCTTATGAAGTAAAAATTATATTTGGTCTTGAATAACTAATGGGTATTCAGAATAATCACTATCAAAATGTGCAGAATATCTTGCAACTCGGGCTATTTTACCATTAGGATTAAATGAAAGTATATCCACATGTGGATAGTTAAAGTCTTTTGTGTCAGGTATGCCAAATATTTTCAATTTAAAAATATATTAAAGTTAAATATAAAAAAGTTAAATTTAATTCCCCCAGGCATTAGATAAATCACATGAACGAACTTGTCCTTGAGTACCCCAAAACCACCAATGCGAGCCGTAATCATTTACACCAGAAATAAATTGGTTAATTCTGAGTCCGAAAAATTTCACCAGGTTTTGTTGCACATCACCAATATGTTTTGTAGTCCAATTATTATCAGATGCATCTACTGTGAAAAAATATGATTCCTTAAGTTTTCTGTCGTATAGTAATTGGGCTATAGACTTAGACCATAATGGGACTCCATATCTTTGCCCGGGCTGCTGAATGTCGAGAAATCCTTGCCAGACATGCGGTTCCTGTAACATACGGTATGCTAAATCTAGATATGAATTATAGCTAGGTCTTAGAGGAGTTTGCCAAAAAGTCATAGAACCAATTTCTAAACCTTTGTCGTCAATGTATTTATATTTCGAAACACTTTTTGTCATAACTTCTTTTTTTGGAATCAAAATCATAATAAACGCATCAAATATAATATTAAATATCTAAGTAAAAATGATCATTTTTAAAATTCTCAGAGCTCCCTGACCTTGGTATCGGTCCATTTAGAGCTTCCCAAATAATATGCTCGCGGCCTTCATAATCATCTTCCCAAAATCTATTTACTGAAATATCAAACTTAACACTAAGTAAGGAATGCATAAAATTAATTTGTTTACTTGACCAGTTAGTGTATGGACCAAAAGGTTTTAATTTATCTTTAGCTTGATCAATTGTATAAAAAACCTTAGTTAAACCAGATTGAGATTTCAAAAGGCCCACAACTCCAAGTGCCCATGCGTATACTCCAATCCCCTTGTGTAAATAAGGGGCTTCAAGTTCAACATGTGAAATCCAGGCCCCATTTTGAATCAATTTATCATATATTCCACTTGGGTAAACAAATGGCGAAAAACTTCTTGAAACAAAGGCATCAAATCTCCCAACAAGTTCACCATTTTGGTCAGCTATCGCAATGGTTGACATTGGGTTAACTGCCTTTTCACTTTGTATTGGTATGCCAAATATTCTCATTCGAAATTATATCATAGATATATACCAATTTTAAACCCACTTTTTCTACTTTACAAAAAAAAATCATCGTGTAACAATTTAGCTATGAATCTAATTGCTATAGCAAAAGCGTTGGGTGTTGATGATATTACATCTCCGACTATTCCTTTTGTCCCTCCAACGGGGACTGTTACTGGTTTACCTACTACCACCGATAGTCCAACAACTGGGGCGAGTATCTCATTAAAGGCCGATGTAACAAGTATTAAGAAAGATACAGAAACTGATATCAGTGTCATCATATTCAGTAATTCGGAGGAGATAAAATCTTTAAAATTTACAGTTTCTTATGATCCCAATATTTTTGAAATAGTTGATGGTAGCGATTCTGAAGCTGGTGTTCAAATCCATTATTTAAATTCTTTTTTTGTAACAAGTAAAAATTCAGTTGATACAGTTAATGGAATAATAACACTTGAAGCAGGTTCCCAAACAGGTACAGCTACTATTAGCAATAGAACAATAGCAAAAATCAAAGTTAAGGCCTTAAAAGATGGAATCGGTGAGTTTCGAGTAGTTAAAGATCAATCAAATCTTTTGAAAAGTGATGGGACAAATGTCTTGGTTCAAATTCAGGGTGTTACTTTGAGAGTTGGAGAAGGTCAGTTGACTGGGACTCCGAGTGTTAGTACTTCTGTAACTGGTAGCACTACTGGATCTCCCACTGGAAGTGATATTCAAAAGCCCTTTGATAAGACTCCGGATACTGCTCTATTTGATACACCAGGGAGTATATCGGCTGTGGTTGGGGGTCTTTTCTTGATTGTCACTGGAATATATTTATACAAGAAGAAGGGTAGCCATGATTTACAGCGCTGAAGAAGTTTTCATGAATACAATCATTCGTATTCAAATTGTTTCAAATCAAGGCACTATTTTCACGAAAGAAAAGTTATACAAAGCATTTGACTGCTTTAAATATGTTGTTGATAAATTTTCCAGGTTCAAAAAAGACAGTGAGCTGTCACTATTAAATACAGGAAAAATTAAGGATGGTATTGTTTCACAAGAGCTCTTCGATTTAATTAATCTCACTTTAAAGGCTTCAAAAGAAACTGATGGGATTTACGATCCGACAATAATCGATTTACTTGAACTCTATGGCTATGACGAAAAGGGCTCATTTAGTGGATTATCGAATAAAAAGCTCTCGGATGAGGTTATAATAATGTGTAAAAATAGGCCATCAGTAAATGATATTGTGCTTGATAAAAAACAAAAAAAAATCCAATTATTAAAAAATCAAAAGATCGATTTAGGAAGTGTAGGAAAGGGTTATGCAGTTGATCTTGCATATGATTTCCTGCGGAAATTCAATTTTGATGGTATATTAATAAATGCAGGGGGAGATATCCGATCCTTTGGAGTCAATGCTCATGGATTACCCTGGACAATTGCCTTATACAGAGCTCAATTACCAAATAATGCAATTGATCACAACACAAAAATTGATGGTAATAGCTGGGGAAATGTTATTCTAGAAAATGAGAGCATTTCGGGTTCTGGTGGATGGGCAAGAAAGATTGGAGTATTCCATCATCTCTTGAATCCAAAAACAGGATTCCCGATTAATGAAGTCTCTCAGTCTTTCGTAATAGCAAAAACAGCTACTGAGAGTGATTTGTATTCGACTATATTGTTTTTATTGGGTCCAAAAGGGTTATCATTAATTAGTAAAAAAGGACTCAAGGGATTTGTGGTAGATTTTAAAGGTAATATTTTTAAATCTACAGATTTTAATTATTTTTTAAGTTTTAAAACATCCTATGGAAATATCAGAAATTATTACTAATATTCAAAATGGTTTTTCAGAACTTTCAATAGATAATAAATATAAAAGTGAGGCGTTAAAGAACATTGAATTGTGGCTTAAAGATGAGATTTACAAAGACTATATTCCTCAAATTGAATATTTAGTGGAAACAAAAAAATGGGATTTATTACTAGATTCTTTTTATCAGGTAATCCCTTTCGGGACAGGAGGTCGTAGGGGTTTTGTAGGTATTGGTCCAAATAGGATTAATACGATTACAATTCAGCTTTCGGCTCAAGGACATTCACAATACCTTATAAAAAAGTATGGTGAAGATGCTAAAACCCGTGGTATAGTTATTTCTTATGATGTTCGAAAATTCATTAAAAAAGGTATTTTCGATGATCAAAGGCAGAATCCCGTAAAAGATCTAAGCTGTAAAGACTTAGCTGAAAAGGCCGCGGTAGTTTATGCTGGCAATGGCATAAAGGTCTATATGTTCGATACATTTTCATCTACTCCAGAACTATCTTTTCAAGTAAGAAGGAAAAACTGTGTTGGCGGTGATATGATTAGTGCTTCTCATAATCCTCCGGAGTATAATGGCAAAAAAGTAGTCGATGAGCATGGTGGACAGCTTACTCCACCACAGGATGAGGAATTGGTTGATGTTGTTACCAAAGAAGTTGAAACTATTAAAACAATTCCTTTTGATGAGGCGAAACAACAGGGTTTAATTGAGTTTTTAACACAACAAGATCATATAGCATATATCGAAGCGGCTTCACAAACTTCTATTTCAAATTATCGTGACATCAAGATCCTTTTTTCTCCATTTCATGGAACTG
Organism: uncultured Candidatus Saccharibacteria bacterium; assembly: GCA_964461915.1. Classification (GTDB taxonomy): domain Bacteria; phylum Patescibacteriota; class Dojkabacteria; order B142; family OLB20; genus JAKQLP01. The sequence goes on from CAYWVD010000001.1 coordinate 136,141, forward strand.
CTTCCACATCTGTTTATCCGGTGTTAAAAAGGCTCGGATTTCATGTCAATATGGATAAAAACTCTTCAATTCCGGATCCTAGCTTTTCGAGTATCGTTTTTAATATCCCAAATCCCGAGGTAATCGAAGCTTATACCAATCTTTTACCCGAAGCCGACAATATTAATGCCGATATTATTATGGTGGCTGATCCTGATGCCGATAGAATCGGACTCATGTCAAAGGAATCAAATATTTGGCGATTTTACAATGGCAACGAGATTTTCGTATTAGCTACAAGTTATCTTCTTGAAGAATACAAAAAGCAAAATAAGTTGAACCCAGAGAAATTGATATTAAAAACTCTGGTGACGACAAATTTTATTCAGGTCTTAGCTGAAAAATTTGGAATAAAGATAAAAGGAGACTTATTGGTGGGGTTCAAATATATAGGGAATATAATGAATGAGATGGAATCTAAGGGTGAACTTGATAATTTATTGATCGCAGGAGAAGAAAGTCATGGCAGTGTAGTAGGTGGGTATATTAGAGATAAAGATACTTGCGTTCCAGCTATTTTAGTTGCAGAATTAGCTTCCAGACTTAAAAAAGAAGGTCTCACTTTGGGGCAATATTTGGATAATCTTTATGAAGAGAATGGTTTTTACCAAAATTATTTAACTGAAATTAGGCTTCCTGGTGCTGAAGGTATGAGTAAGATGAATTTAATCCAAGAAGCGATCCGCAATAATCCTCCTGACTTTTTTGGTAATTTCGAGATCGAAACAATTTCAGACTATTGGAAAGGGGAGCCATTCAAATCTGAAACTGATAAAGTATCTAGAAATGTTCTTAAAATAACATTCAAACCTATTGATAAGATTAAGTATATGCATGTTGTGATCAGGCCATCGGGTACTGAACCTAAAACAAAATTCTATTTTGAAATCGGCCTTAATCCAAATTCTGATACCAAACTTGATGACGAGAAATCCCTTGTGGCAGGAGTATTACAGGAATTAGAAAAAGCTGTAATAAAATATTGTTACAAAGTAATCGGAATCGACTTCCCAGATAGAGGTTTTCTCTTGTTTTGGCAATTAGATGCAGTAAATAAAATGCTTTACTTTAAAATTGAGCCTCAAATCGAAGAAATTAAAAAAATTGAAGATAAACAATTAAGAAAAGAAAAACTTAATGAACTTTTATCCTTTTTAGGGAGTGATCCAATACGAAAAGTAGATAAGGCATTTAAAGCAAAATATGGTGTTGGCATTGAAAGTTTCTTGGAATTATAAATAATATTTAATTATTAAAACTCTGCTATGAAAATAGTAATCTTTGCAGGTGGAACTGGTAAAAGATTTTGGCCAGCAAGTAGGATAAGTAATCCAAAGCAATTTCAAAATGTACAAGGCGATAAACCATTAGTTAGGTTGGCTTACGAACAACTTTTAGAGGGGATAGCCCAAGAAGATATTTATTTTTGTACTGGAAAAACATACGAAAAAGAGATTAAATCTATCTTACCCGAAGTATCTTCCGAGAATTTTATTTTTGATCCTGTAATGCGAGATACTGGACCTGCTGTAACATTAGCGGTTGCTTATCTAAATAAAAAATTCCCTGAAGATGTGGTGGTAATAAGATGGGCTGATAATTTAATCAAAGATAATAAAACATATATAGATGCTTTAATAGAAGCGGAAAATCAGGTGAAGTTAAATAATAAATTTGTTTTTATTGCCGTACCAGCTAGGTTCGCATCTCCGCATAGAGGATATCTAAAATTTGGTAAGGAATTGCAGGTTTTTAATAATCCAAAGAATATATTAAAAAAATTTGTTAGATTTGTTGAAAAACCTAGTCAAGAAGTGGCACAAGAATATTTACTATCAGGTGAATATGCATGGAATCCTGGTTATTGGGTAATAAAACCATCAGCATATTTAACAAAAGTAGCTCAAACTAATAAGAAGATTTTTAATGTTTGCCAGGAAGTAGTAGATTCTAATTTTTCCGAAGAAGCTAATAATAAATATGCACAATTGGAAAAAATCTCTGCTGACTATGTTTTTGCCGAGAAAGTTTTCCCTGATGAAGCACTAATAATTCATTCCGATATGGGTTGGAGTGATGTAGGTGAATGGATAGCTCTAAAAGAAGCCCTTGAAAAAAATAAAGACGATGTAGTCACAAAAGGTAATGTCTATCCATATCAAACTAAGGATAGTATTATTTACAATTACGAAGAGGGTAAAATGATAACTACAATAGGGATTAATGGTTTTGTAGTCGTTAATACCCCTGATGTGATTGCAATTTTCCCTAAAGAAGATAATACTAAACTAAAGGAGCTTTTGAAAAAATTTGAAGGTACTGAATACGAAAAATATTTATAAGATTTTTATCTATGGTTGCAGAATATCAAACAATTAAAATCCAAGATGTCGAAGAAATTGTGGAATTTCTAAAATTCCGCCATTTAATACCCGAAATCGAGGCCCAAAAGCTAAATGATTTTATTAAAAGGAATCCCGAAACCTCGGTAAAAGCGGTCATAGATAATAGAATCATTGGATTGACTCTTGTTAGTTTTGATGGCATCAAAGGACAAATCTATAAATTGGTAGTAGATGAAGATTATAGAAGTCATGGAATAGGGCGTGCACTAATACAAGAGGCAATTGATAGATTGAAGATTCTACATGCGGTGGAAATTTCAATTAATTGCCGTCCACTTTTAATTAAATGGTATGAATCACAAGGCTTTCAAAAGATTGAATCTACTCACTATGCTAGGCCGATTGATTCAGAATTAAATAACTTTTGCTAGAGTCTTAAATTAATTTATTATAACTGCTCAAAATGAAAATTTTTATAGATACCGCCGATCCTAGCTTAATTAAAAAATACTGGGATATGGGGATGATAGATGGAGTTACCACTAATCCATCACTAGCTTCCAAAGTCGGAAGACCTTTTGAAGATGTAGTTAAGGAAATTTTCCAAACTGTAGATGGGCCAATTAGCCTTGAAGTATTATCTACGGATTTTGAAGGTATATTAAGAGAAGCTCGATCGCTTGCCTTACTTAACAAAAATGTTGTCGTAAAGATTCCACTTATTGAAGAAGGTCTAAAGGCAGTTAAAGTCCTATCTAAAGAGGATATTAAAACCAATGTTACACTTGTTTTCTCTGCAAATCAGGCCTTGTTAGCTGCAAAAGCTGGGGCAACATATATAAGCCCCTTTTTAGGCAGGCTTGATGATAATGGAGAAAATGGTCTAGAGGTTTTGAAAGAGATAGTTGATATAGTTCATGGCTATAAATTTAGCTCTATGGTTTTAGCCGCCTCAATAAGATCAGACGCAATGGTAAAACAGGTCGCCTTAATTGGTGCTGATGTTGCTACAATTCCACCTGAAATCTTAGAAAAGCTTTCAAAGCATGAACTTACTACAAAGGGTCTTGAAAAATTCCTGAATGATTATAAAGAGGCTGGGCTTAAGCCTTTAGTTTAAAATCTCTTTTTTAAGATTTTCATACGCCTGTAAAGGATTGTCGGCTTTACTTAAAGTAGATCCTACACTGATAATGTCGATAGGAAATGTTTTTATTAGATCAATCGTTTTGAAATTTACTCCGCCATCGATCTCGATTAGACCGTTAAATCCTGCTTTTTTAATACTATCAATTAAATCCAGCCTGGATTTTATAAAAGAACCTCCCTGTTTCCCCGGTTCTACAGTATATATCTGAACTATATCAATCAATTTTATAAATCGAAGAACATCTTTGAAGTTATTATCAGGATTAAGAGAAATCCCAGCCATCTTTTTATAATGATGGATTAGGTCAATTAATTCAGAAATATTATCTTTGCATTCAAGATTAATGATAATGTATTTTACCCTCTCATCATTTAATAGCTTTTTAATCACTTTTTTTGGATGATCCATCATCAGATCAAAGTTCAGGCTAAAATCACCTTTAACCTTAAGTGCTTCATCAACTGATAGGGTAGAGGTATCGGTCCTTTCCCAGTCAATAATATCGATGTCAAAAAACTTTGTCACTGGGGCGAGAGCAGATATTTGTAGTAAATAATCGGTAAGACTAGTTACTAGGATTGCTGGGTGGATTTTCATAATCTGAAATCTGTTTAAGTCTTCGAATATGTCGTTCTTCTTGGGAAAAACCTGTGAAGATAAAAGTTTTTATTATTTCAAAATCTATTTTTTCATTGAATGTTAATTTGTCTAACACTAGGACATTACAATTATTATGTTCTTTAGCTAATCTGGCAGCTTCAACGGATTGAATACACGCTGCTCTCGCCCCTTTGACTTTATTAGCGGCTATTGTCATACCAACTCCGCTGCTGCAAATCAGTATTCCTAAAGAAAAAGCTTCCTTGGCAGCTGCTTCTGCTACATCAAAAGCAAATAATGGATAATCATCCTCTTTAATGAATTCATAAGGCCCCATGTCTTTATAAAGCATGCCAATTGATGCTAAATAATCCTTTACGGCCTCTTTAACCTCAAATCCAGCATGGTCTGATCCAATATAAATCATAAATTACAAATTAATTGTATATAAAAAATTGTAATGAAATTCGGGAAAGTAAGCAAATATTTTTTAAAGCTCTTTTGTTTGATAAAGCTTTTGCAATGAGTATCCTAGCTTTTTGTAATATTCACGGGTTCCTATTGCAGAAATTACGCTTATTTTTTTGAAGTTATTTTTGAATGAGATTTCTTCTGCAATTTTTATTAAAGTTTTTCCAACACCAGTATGTTGAGCTTTTTCTCCGATTGATTTTCCAATGCCTACAACTTGACCGTAAACATGGACTTCTCGGATTATTGCGGAATCTTTAATTTCTTCATATAAATGGTTTGAATTTGGATTTTTTCTCTGGTAATTTTTGTCTGACAAAAAGAGTCGTAAAAATCCTGCAATTTTGTTTTGAGTTTCTAGGCTAATGAAATAGTCAGTCCCAGTCTCTGATTTGTACTCAACTACTTTTTTTACTAAATCATTAAAATCTACTTTTGTGTTTTTGATTTCTCTGCATCTGATGCACTGGCATGGCGTCCCTTCATTTAGTAATTCATTTTCAATAATTTGTCTTAAATTTGTAGTTTTATTACCGGCCTCGATTTCATTTGATGGGATGTCTCGGATAATTCGTGTCAGCCTGCAATATTTGGGTGTGTTCTTTAAACAAAATTTGAGTAGATCAGTTAATTCTTCATTAGAATATGGTTTGTATTTACCTTCTCTGAAATACTTATAAAGTAAAGTGCCTTTAATAATCGATGTCGGATATATTTTTAACTCGTCGGGTTTAACAAGTTCAAAGAGATCCAAATAATCTTGTTTATCAATTTCTATAGATGATCCATAAAGATTGGGCATCCAATGTGCATGGATTTTAAATCCGCCAGCTCGGATTAGGTTGACTGCATTAATAATCTGGGTTCTAGTTGTGTCTCTTTGGTTTAATTCTAAAATCTTATCGTTTAAAGATTGGACTCCAATTTGTATCTTAGTTGCACCAAATTTTCTTAATTCTAGAACTTCTTTTGGTGTAACAAAGTCGGGACGGGTTTCAAGTACTAAACCGACATTTCGGGATTTGGCATTTTGGTTTTTCAACTGTTCTTGGAATAATTCGTCCCAAGTGGCATTTTCGTTATCAACATTCTTTTTAAAATCGATTGTAGAATTGTAAGTAATTATGGCATCTTTATCTTTGACAGGATCCTCAACAAGCATCGAAGGTTTTTCGATACGATTATCTGAAAAGCCAAAATCATTCATAGCTTCAAAACATCTTTTTATAAACCAAATTTTGTATTCAATTGGGTAATATGACCAAGTTCCGCCAAGTACAATTAATTCAATTTTTTCAGTATTATGCCCGATATTTTTTAGAGCAAGTAGCCTGTTATAAGTTTGTAAATAAGGATCAAATGCATTCCTAGCAGCTCTTTGTGCACCTGGTTCAGAACTTATATAGCTTTTGGGCATTCTGATATCATTTGGGCAAAAGATACACCTACCAGGACAAGGATAAGGTTTTGTTAAAACGGTAATAACTGTAACACCGGACATTGTCCTACTAGGCTTCAGTTTCAAGTCTTCAAGTATTTGATCATCAAATTCTAAAAACCCTTTTTCACAATAATTTTTATAAGAAGAAATCAATTGGTCTCGGCTGTAGAGTTCATTACCTCGGGGGTATTTCCTCAGTAAAACTTGAATCCTTTTATTATTAACTTTTTTTAAACTCTCGAGTTCTTTAAAAAACTCTAAAGGAACTTGCATAATTTGTATTGTAATGTCATTCATATATTATACAATATGATATACTCACTTTATGTCAAAAATGTCGTTTATCAAAAGTAAAAAATGGTGGATTCTTTTGGGACTATTATTTATTGCCCTTATTATCATTTTTAAACCACAAGGGAATTCTGCTTCTACTGATTATGTTTATGAATCGGTTAAAAGAACAGATATTATTGAACAGGTAAACGCGAATGGGTCCGTTAGTTTTAAAAACACATACAACATCAATCCCCGAGTCAATGCCAAAGTTGTTGCAGTCAACGCCAAAGCGGGCGATTTAGTAAAAAAAGATCAAGAACTAATTAAATTTGATGATACAGACCTTCAGAATGCCTATAAAAGCGCTCAATATTCTTTCAATTCAGCAGTTTATGGTCGAGATAGATTAAAAAATGCCCCAATAGTTGATGACTATGCTGTAAAACAAGCTCAACAACAAGTGAATTTAACTTGGGTCAGTCTAGAAAATGCTAAAAGAAATCTTGAATATGCTGTAATTAAAAGTCCAATCGATGGGGTAGTTTCAACAATAAATTTAAAGGTTGGTGATTTTGCGAGTCTTACTCAATTGTCACCGGCAATTATCGTGGGTGAAAATGGAGTGCTCACAGCCAATCTTACTGTTAACGAACTTGATATTGCTAAAGTAAAAATTGATCAAGATATTGATCTTGAAATTGAAGCAATAGGTAAAGTAATCAAGGGGAAGGTTACTCAAATAAGTCCAAGTGGAGTAAATCTTGCTGGCGTTGTAAGCTTTTCAGTTAAAGCATCCATTCCTGATCAAAAAGATCTTTTACCTGAAATGACTATTAATGGATTGATTACTGTAAAAAATACTCCTAATGTACTATCTTTGCCCTCATCTGCTATACGCGAAAAAAGTGGTAAGTCATTCGTGTATATTCCGGAATTTAATGAATCAGGTACCCTAACAAAAGTAATCGAAAAAGAAATTCAAATTGGAGTAAATAATAATTCAATGGTTGAAATAATTTCTGGTCTAAATGAAGGTGATAAGGTAGTTTTAAACTATGACCTTTCTGTTAATACAATCAATTTTAGTCTTGGCGGGTCAAATTAACTATGCCTCTTATTAAATTAGTCTCAATAAAAAAGTCCTATAGTGCTGGGCCAAATAAATTCGAAGCTCTGAAGGGGGTCGATCTTTCAATCGAAAAGGGTGAATTTGTAGCAATAATGGGGCCTTCTGGGTCGGGGAAATCTACGATGATGCATATTATTGGATGCTTGGATTCTCCAACAAGTGGGACATACTTCCTTAAAGATAAAAATGTTGCAAAGATGAAAGATGCTGATCTCGCAAGAGTTCGGAATGAAGATATTGGGTTTGTATTTCAAGCCTTCAATCTTTTACCAAGAATTTCAGTTGAACAAAATGTGCGATTACCTTTTTCATATAATAAAAAACAAATTCCAATTGAAGAACAGAACCGTCGAGTTGAACAAGCTCTAAAAATGGTGGGTCTTTTTGATAAAAGACGAAATAAATCAAATGAACTTTCTGGAGGTCAAATACAAAGAACAGCAATAGCTAGAAGTTTAATTCTCGATCCAGCAATGATTTTGGCTGATGAACCAACTGGGAATCTAGACACAAAAACCGGCGAAGAGATTATGAAAGTCTTTAAAGAATTAAATAGTAAAGGGCATACCATTGTATTAGTTACCCATGAAGAAGATATAGCTCAAAACGCAAAAAGAATAATTAAATTAAAAGATGGTTTGATAATTTCTGATAAAAAATGCGATTAAACACTTTACTTAAAAATGCCTTAGATTCGTTGACAGTCAACAAATTAAGGACTTTCTTAACGGTACTTGGTATTGTGATTGGAATAACTTCTGTAATAACCTTGGTAAACATCGGTGAGGCAGCTCAAGGGACTATTGAATCTTCTGTTTCAGCTTTTGGGTCTGATCTTATAACAATAATCCCAGGAAAATTTTCAAGCGGATCTCAGGGTTTCTCGTTTGATCTATCTGCCTCATTTGATTTTCAAAATGTTGTGGATTTAAAGTCAAAACCAAATCTTTATTTAAAAGGCATTTCAACTGAGTCTTCGAAATTAACAAATGTCAGGGTAGGGCTTAACAATCAGCAAATGTCTATTACTGGTGTTTATGGTGATTATTTTTTAGTTAGATCCGTAGAACTTCTGGCTGGCAGAGAGATTAATTTAAAGGATTCAGATACTCTTTCAAGAGTTGCTGTTATAGGGCCTGATATTCGCGATAAGTTTTTTGATGAAAATCCAATCGGAAAAACAATAAATATTTCAAATCAGAACTATACTATTGTTGGGATAACGAAACCAAGGGGTAGTAATGGGTTCCAAAATCTCGACGAAGTTGTGATTATCCCTTTAAAAACGATGCAGAAATTAATTACTGGGACCACTACAGTCCGTTCCATAATTGTTTCAGCCAGCGATCCTAAATACATTAGTCTGGCTGCAGAAGAGGTTAAGAATAATCTTCGAGACATTCGCGGAATTGATAAGAGCGAAGACTCAGACTTTACTGTCAGAACTTCAGCTCAAGCCTTAGGAATTTTAACTGACATTACAAATATATTCACAATATTTCTCGCGCTTATTTCAGGAATATCTTTACTGGTTGGGGGGATTGGGATTATGAATATTATGTTCGTAAGCGTCAAAGAGAGAACTCGTGAAATTGGTTTGCGAAAGGCTCTTGGCGCAACTAGGAACGACATTCTCTATCAATTTTTAACTGAATCTATTGCCGTTACAATGTTAGGAGGAATTTTAGGAACCATACTCGGAATCCTATTAACTTATATTTTCACTCAAGTGGCAGCACTAGCTTTTTCTATCAATATCAACACTGTAATCCTTGCTGTTGGCGTATCTGGCCTGATCGGGTTAATTTTTGGAAGTTATCCTGCTTGGCAAGCTGCAAAACTTGATCCTATTGTGGCTCTACGATATGAATAAAGAAATAGAAGAAAAAATAATTGAGTTAAATAAAAAATTTTATAGAATAACTCGCGAAACATTTTCAAAATCTCGCAACTATACTTGGGCAGGCTGGGATAAACTTTTTAATTACATCAATGATAAAAAATTAGCGATAAATAGTGTTCTTGATCTAGCATGCGGGAATGGGCGGTTTGTAAATGTTCTTAAAAAGAATCTGGATAACTTTAACTATCTAGGGATTGATTCTGATAAATTTTTAATAACAGAAGCAATAAAAAATTTTGATGCTCCTACCATAAAATTTATTAAATGTGACTTACTAAATACCATAGAATTGGAGACTTTAAACTTAGATGTCAAAAACGATTTAATTGTCTCTTTTGGATTCATGCATCATATTCCTTCAATTGAAAAAAGAATTGAATTTTTTAAGTATGTTTATAAAAACCTAAGTGAGCAGGGAGTGTTTTGCTTTAGTGTCTGGGATTTCCCTGGTAAAAAATACCAAGAAAGGGTAAATCAAGAGGAAATTGCTGAGGAATTGAATCTTAAAGCAGCCATAAAAGATTCAAATGACTACTTTTTAGATTGGCGGGAGGGCAAGAAGGCATTCCGTTTCGCAAAGTATTATACAGAATCGGATTTGGATACATTATTAAAACAATCAAATTTTGAAAAAATCTATTCTTTTACTGCAGATGGTCGAGATCAAAAAAGTAATAGATATTTTATTGTTAAGAAAAAGTCATAACGACTTTACTTTTCCGGATGTATCATTTATCATTGGAGATATCCACTAGATTGGGCATCATTATATATTGATTTTTTCCCATAATAGTTAGATAATCATTTTTCGAAATTTTTAAAATAAATTCTATGGCCAAAATTGATTACTCAGCAGTAAAAGATCTGCAAAATTATAGAAATATCGGTATTATTGCTCATGTAGATGCTGGTAAAACTACAACTACAGAAAGAATCCTTTTTTTTACCGGTAAAAAACATAAAGTCGGTGAAACCCATGATGGCGCTGCCGATATGGATTTTATGGTTCAAGAAAGAGAAAGGGGAATCACAATTACTTCAGCGGCAACTACTTGTTTTTGGACACTAGATAATGTTTTGCATAGAATTAATATTATCGATACACCGGGGCATGTGGATTTTACTGCTGAAGTCGAGAGGTCACTTAGAGTTCTCGATGGAGCTGTCGTTATTTTTGATGGTAAAATGGGAGTCGAACCTCAATCAAGTAAGGTTTGGGGTCAAGCTGATAAATATATTGTTCCTAGAATTTGCTTCATTAATAAGTTAAACCTCATAGGTGGAGATTTTGAAATGAGCCTAAAGTCAATTCAAGATGAATTGTCTTCTCATGCAGTTGCAATCACTTATCCTATCGGTAAAGAACATGAGCTACATGGTTATGTCGATCTAGTTACAATGAAAGCTTACGAATATGCAGATGAAGAAAAACATGAATATAAAGAAATTGAAATTCCTGCAAATATTAAAGATCGATGCGACGAGCTACATTCAGTATTAGTCGAAAAGCTAGCTGAATCGGACGATGTTTTAATGGAAAAATATTTGAATGACGGTGTTTTAGAATTAAATGAATTATACACAGCTTTAAGAATTTGTACTCTTTCAAGCAAAATATTCCCTGTCATGGGTGGTGATTCAAGAATGGCAGATACCAAAGTACTTCTTGATAATGTATGTAGGTATTTACCTTCTCCATATCAAAAAAGATATATATTTGAGAACAAGGAAACGGGTGAAAAAGAAGAATATGTTGGTAAAATCGTTGGAATAAACACAGACACAGAAGAAAAATTTGTATATGATGCAAAAGAAACTGAGCCATTTGTTGGCTTAGTCTTCAAAATTTCAGTTGACCCTCATATTGGACAGTTAATGTTTGTTAGAGTTTACTCAGGGACATTATCCTCAGGTTCTTTTGTAAATAACAGCACAAAAGATAAAAGAGAAAGAGTTGGAAGATTACTTTTAATGCATGCTAATCATTCAGAAGACATTACTCAAGCAAGAGCTGGAGACATCGTTGGTGTCGTTGGATTCAAAGAATCATTTACAGGAAATACTATCTGTGGAGACAATCAAAATGTTGTACTAGAAAGTATTGACTTCCCAGATCCAGTTGTTAGTCTTGCAATCGAACCAAAGACTAAATCTGATCAAGAAAAGCTTGGAGAAGCATTACATAAATTAATGCAAGAAGATCCAACCTTTAATGCAAAGACAGATGTAGAAACAGGTCAGACTATAGTTTCTGGTATGGGTGAACTTCACTTAGATATCAAAATGGACATTTTAAAGAGGACTTACGGTATCGAAGTCACAGCTGGTATGCCTCAAGTTGCTTACAAAGAAACTATTTCCTCAGCAGTGAGTCATAGAGAAATTCTCAAAAAACAAACAGGTGGTGCAGGACAATTTGCCGATATCGAATTAATCCTCGAACCTCAAGAAAGAGGTAAAGGATATGAATTTGTTAACGAAATTAAAGGAGGATCTGTTCCAAAAGAATTTATCCCTTCTGTAGATAAAGGTATCCAAGAATCTCTACCAAACGGTGTCTTGGGTGGCTTCCCAGTAGTAGATGTAAAGGTTAGACTAGTTGATGGGTCATATCATGAGGTTGACTCAAATACAGATACATTTAGAGTTTGCGGCTCAAAAGGATTTAAAGCAGCTATGAAGCTAGCAAAACCAATTCTATTAGAACCTATTATGAAAGTTCCAGTAGTCACTCCAGATGAATACGCAGGCGATGTCACAGGAGCCTTATCCTCAAAAAGAGGTATTATTAAATCAATGAATCCAAAAGGTAAAATGCAGGAAATCACAGCCTATGTACCTATTGGTAATATGTTCGGATGGGTCAACTCACTTAGATCAATGACAAAAGGCAGAGCAAATAGTTATATGGAATTTAGTCACTATGAAAAAGTGCCCGAGGGCTTAGTTAACCAAGTTTTAGGAATAAAATAGAAAAAAATAGAACGAAAAGTTCAAAAATGTATTGCACATTTTTCCTAAATTTGTTATAAACTAAGCTGGATTTAAGGCAATTATTGTCTTTATTTATTTAATTACATTTATTTATTAAATACAAAAAATGGCTAATAAAGTTTTTGAAAGGACAAAACCCCATGTCAATGTCGGAACATTAGGTCATATTGATCATGGTAAAACAACTTTAACAGCAGCTTTAATTGCTCACTCAAAGAGAAAAGGCAGAATGGCTTCTGAAAAAGGTTATAATGAAATCGCAAAAGGTGGAGTCGTTAGAGATAAAACCAAAATCGTAACTGTTGCAACATCTCATGTTGAATACGAATCAGAAAAGAGACATTATGCACATATCGATTGTCCAGGGCATAAAGATTACATCAAAAACATGATTACTGGAGCAGCTCAAATGGATGGAGCAATCCTAGTAGTTTCTGCTTCAGATGGTCCAATGCCACAAACCAAAGAACATATCATTTTAGCCAGACAAGTCGGAGTAGAACATTTCGTTGTCTTCCTAAACATGTTCGATGATGACATGGATGAAGAATTACTAATGTTAGTTGAAGATGAAATTAGAGAATTATTAAAGAAATACGAATACGATGGTGATAATGTCACAATCGTTAGAGGTAGTGCATTAAAAGGTCTAAATGGCGATCCAGATGGCGAAAGAGCAATGGATGAATTAATGGCTGCACTAGATAAAGATATTCCAGAGCCAGTAAGAGAATTAGACAAACCATTCTTAATGTCAGTTGAAGATGTTTTCTCTATCGAAGGTAGAGGTACAGTTGCAACTGGTAGAATTGAAAGAGGTAAAGTAAAAGTTGGTGAAGAATTAGACCAAATCGGTTTAATGGATGAAGTTAAAAAGGTTACAGTAACCGGTGTCGAAATGTTTAACAAACAATTAGAATACGGTCAAGCTGGAGATAATGTAGGTGTACTTTTAAGAGGTATTAAAAGAGAAGAAATTCAAAGAGGTCAAGTATTAGCTGCAAAAGGCTCAATTAAACCTCATACAGAATTCGAAATTGAAGCATATGTATTATCCAAAGAAGAAGGTGGTAGACACACAGCTTTCGTAAGCGGATATAAACCACAATTCTATGTAAATACAGCTGATATTACAGGTGAAGTTACATTGAAAGAAGGTGTTGAAATGGTAATGCCAGGTGATCATGCAACATTTATTGTAAAACTAAACAAACCTGCTGCAGTCGAGGAAAAGATGTCACTTGCTATTAGAGAAGGTGGTAGAACAGTAGGTGCAGGAATTGTAACTAAACTTATAAAATAATTAAAATGATGTTGAGGAGCTTGGTTAGTCAAGCTCCTCAATTTTAAACTTTACTTTTATGCAAAAAATAAGGATTAAAATAAAAGGTTACGATGCAAAAGTTGTTGATAAAGCAGCTTTGCTAATTTTAGAAACTGCTGTTAGAACAGGAGCTAAAACTTTTGGACCTATTCCTCTTCCAACAAAAAAGAGAAAATTCGTCACATTAAAATCTCCTCATGTTGACGCAAAATCTAAAGAACACTTTAAAATCCATACACATAAAAGATTAATTGATATTGTCGAACCAACAAGCAAAACAATAGATTCATTAACTCATTTACAACTCGCTGCCGGAGTCGGAATCGAAATTAAATAGTAAGAAATTTTAAACTAAAATGAAAACTTTGATCGGTATAAAAAAGAATATGTCTCAGATTTTTCAAGATGATGGAACTGTAGTACCAGTAACTTTCATTGATTCTTCTGATGTAATTGTTGCACATAAAAAAGTTAACGAAAAAGATGGATATACTGCTTATGTTTTAGGTTTAGGAACAAAAAAGAATCCTACTAAAGCCGAAGTCGGTAAATTCAAAGAACTAGGGTTTGTGCCACAATATGCAGTTGAAGTTCAACTAGATATGGAATTAAACATTAAAGATAAAGTTTCCGTTGAAATTTTTGAACAAATTAAGAAAGTAAATGTTACAGGTACAACTAAAGGTAAAGGTTTTCAAGGTGTAGTTAAAAGATGGGGTTTCAAAGGAGGTCCTAGAACTCACGGTCAATCTGATAGAATGAGACATCCAGGATCAATCGGTATGAGAACAACTCCAGGCAGAGTTTTCAAAGGTCATAAAATGGGTGGAAGAATGGGAGCCGATACAAAAACCACAAAGAATTTAAGAGTAATTAGTATAGACAAAGAAAATAATTTATTAGCCCTAAAAGGTGCAGTTCCAGGTAACAAAGAATCATTAGTTATTATTACAGGAAACAAATAATGTTAGTAGAATATTTTGATAACAAAGGTAAAGAAATCAAATCTAAAATAGAACTTAGAGATGATGTTTTTGGAGCTAAAGTAAACAAAGTTTTGCTTGCTCAAGCTGTTAGAACATATTTAGCAAATAACAGACAAAGTAATGCTAATACAAAAAATAGAGGTGAAGTTAGTGGTGGTGGTAAAAAACCATGGAAGCAAAAAGGGACAGGTAGAGCGAGAGCTGGATCAAGTAGATCTCCAATCTGGAAAGGTGGCGGTGTAACCTTTGGTCCAACAAATGAAATTAATTACAAAAAGACTTTGACTAAGAAAATGAGAAAACTTGCTATGATATCAAGTTTTTCTCTACAAGCTAAAGAAGGTAATATTGTCATTTTTCAAGATTTGAAATTCGAAAAACCAAGTACACAAGATTTAGTTAAAGTCTTAGGGAAATTAAGTGATGAAAAAGTTTTATTGATTCAAAAAGATGCTGATCAAAACTTAGTAAACTCAGCACATAATATTGAATCTCTAAATTTAGAAGTTGTTAATGCAGTTAATTATTATGATATTTTGAATTCTAAAAAAGTTATTGTATTAGAATCTGCTTTAGAATCCATTTATAATTTCTGGGGTTCCAAATCAGAATCTGCTAAACCAGTTAAAAAAGAAGTTAAACCAAAAACAGTTAAATCAACAAAATAATGGAAAGTGTTTCAAAAATTAACAAATTAATAGTAAAACCTTTAATTAGTGAAAAATCATTAAAGGCTATCGACTTATATAATAAATATACATTTATTGTTGAGAATGCTAGTAATAAAATTGAAATAGGGAAATATATTGAAAAAACTTTTTCTGTAAAAGTATTAGATATCCAGACCATTGTAAATAGTGGTAAAATAGTAAGATTTGGGAAAAAACGAACACTAGGTAGAAGGAGTGATTTTAAAAAAGCGATAGTAACCTTAAAAAAGGGAGATAAAATTAATCTTTTTGATATTAAATAATAGTAATGGCTTTAAAGATTTATAAACCAACAACACCAACAAGAAGATTTACGGTTTTAGTAAATAACAACGAAGTTACTTCCGATAAACCTGAGAAATCTTTATTAAAATATAGAAAATATAAAGCAGGTCGTAATGCTCATGGAAAAGTAACAGTCCGCCATCAAGGTGGTCGTGTTAAAAGACAATTCAGAGTTATCGATTTTAAAAGAGAAAAATTCAATATTCCAGCTAAAGTAGTTAGTATTGAATACGATCCTTTTAGAACTAGTTTTATTGCTCTTTTACAGTATGCAGATGGAGAAAAAAGATATATCTTGGCTCCATTAGGCTTAAAGGTTGGAGAAGAATTAATGAGTGGCGATAAAGCTCAAGTTAAGGTTGGAAATACTCTCCCATTAAAGAATATTCCACAAGCTATGTTTGTTCATAACATTGAACTTATTCCAGGGAATGGTGGAATTTTAGTTAGATCAGCAGGAGTTGGAGCACAAATTCAAGGTGGTGAAAAAGGATATGTTCAAATTAAAATGCCAAGTGGAGAAATTAGATTAATAAAAGAGACCTGTTTAGCAACTATCGGTACTTTATCAAACATTGAAAATAAGAATGAAAAATTTGGTAAAGCTGGTAGAAAAAGGAAAATGGGTATCAAACCTACAGTAAGAGGAACAGCAATGAGTGGTGGTAAACATCCTCACGGTGATGGACAAGGTAAATCTGGTAGACACGGTCCAGGTGGTCCAGCTAAAGATAGATGGGGTAATAGAATTGGTGTAAATACAAGGAATAGACCAAATACAAATAAGTTCATAATTAAACGACGCTCAAATGTGCGTGGTAAAAAACATAAAACATATAAAACTATTATATAATCATGTCTAGATCATTAAAAAAAGGTCCTTACATAGACCAGAAATTGTTAGAAAAAGTTAATAAAGCAAAAACAAGTGGGAACAACAAGGCCATTAAAACATGGGCAAGAAGTTCTTCAATAACTCCAGAAATGGTTGGCGTAAATTTTGATGTTTATAATGGTAAAGAATTTTTTAAAGTCTTTGTTACAGAATCAATGGTAGGTCATAAATTTGGTGAATTTGTTTTGACCCGTAAATTCACCGGTCATAGTAAGAAAGGTAAAATTGCTAAAAGCACTGGAACAATGGGTCGTGTACTTAAAGATTAAAAATTGTTTAAAACATAATGCAAAAAGTCGTATATGCAAAATTAAAGAATTCATTAATATCTGCTAGAAAAGTCAGATTAGTAGCCGATTTAGTCAGAGGTAAAACTCCTAAACAGGCAGAAGGTATTTTACAATTCACAGACAAAACAGCTGCAAAAGATGTTTTGAAGAATTTAAGATCTGCAGTAGCAAATGCTGTAAATAACGAGGGTTGGAATGCAAATGACCTTTTAATTAAAGAAATATTTGTAGATGATGCTCAAATTTATAAAAGAGGGAGACCAGCAGCAAGAGGAAGATACAGAGCTATTATGAAAAGGAATTGTCATATAACTATTGGTTTAGTAAATATTAAAGAAAATACTGAAGTTTCAAAAGAAAAATCAGCCGAGAAATCAGTTAAAGTTGAAAAAGTAGAAAAGGCTGAAAAAGAAGTGGAAAAAGAATCAGTGTCAACAAAAAAGGAAGTTAAACCTAAATTATCTAAAATTAAGAAAGAATCTAAATAATAAATTATGGGACATAAAGTCAATCCAACAGCATATAGAACAGGTGTAAACAAAGGATGGTCATCTATTTGGTATACATCTAAAGCTCAATTTGCTGATTATTTACATGAAGATCTAAAAGTTAGAGAGTTTGTAAACAAGAAGTTAATGAATGCTGGTGTTCAAGAGGTCAAAGTAAAAAGATCAATGAACAAGGTTTTAGTCGAAATTAAAGTAGCTAGACCAGGTATTGTTATTGGTCGAGGTGGAGCAGGTATTGAAGAATTAAAAACATCTTTAAAAAAGATGATTAAAGGAGATGTAGATTTAAAGATCTTTGAAATTAAAAGACCAGAAGCTTCTGCTAAATTAATTGCAGATACTGTTAAAGCTCAATTAGAAAGACGTATTGTTCCTAAATATGCAGTTTCGAGAGAAATTGAAAATGCAAAAAATTCTAACTCTGTAAAAGGAATTAGAGTATGGGTAAGTGGTAGAATAAAAGGTGCTGAAATTGCTAGAACTGAAAAGTTCCAATGGGGAACTGTTCCTTTGCAAACTTTAAGAGCAGATATTGATTACTATTATCTAACTGCTGATGTCCCAAATGCTGGAAAACACGGAATCAAAGTCTGGGTTTTTACCGGCGAAAAACATAATATTGAATATGATTAATTAACTAAAAATGTTAGAACCTAAAAGAGTAAAACATAGAAAAGTATTTAGAGGGAAAAATAGAGGTGTTGCCTTAAGAGGCAATACTTTATCTGTCGGCGAATATGGCTTACAAACTCTAGAATGCGCTTGGTTATCTGGTAGACAAATTGAATCTGCTAGAAGAGTTATTGTGAAAGAGATGAAAAGAAAGGGTAAATTATGGTTAAAAGTTTTTCCTGATCATTCATATACAGGGAAACCCGCTGAAGTTAGAATGGGTAAAGGGAAAGGTGAGGTTCAAGGCTATGTAGCAGTTATCAAACCTGGGAGAATACTCTTTGAAATGAGTGGTGTACCTTTAGAAATTGCACAAGAAGCTTTTAGAAAAGCAGGTAATAAATTACCATTTCCTACTAAAATTGTTACAAAAGAATTAGTATAATGAAGATCGAAAAATTAAAATCAAAAACTACAAAGGAATTAGTTGCTGAATATGAAAGTAAGAAAAACAAGCTTTTTGCTTATCAATTGGATTTAAAGAGTGGAAAAGAAAAAGATTCCAGCAAAGTTAAAACAATGAAAAGAGATATTGCTAGAATTCTTACTTTAATCAATATTAATAAAACTATTAAAGAGGTTCTATCAACTGAAGCTGTTAAAGAAGCAGAAGTTAAAGAAGAATCTAAATAATTAAAAAAATGGAAATGACTAAATCGAAAAT
Organism: uncultured Candidatus Saccharibacteria bacterium; assembly: GCA_964461915.1. Lineage (GTDB taxonomy): Bacteria > Patescibacteriota > Dojkabacteria > B142 > OLB20 > JAKQLP01. The sequence continues at coordinate 154,824 of CAYWVD010000001.1, forward strand.
AATAAAAAAAGCAGAAAAAGTAACTAAACCCAAAAGATTACAGGGCAAGGTTATTAAACTAAGTTCAGATAAAACAATCAAAGTATTGGTCGAAACAAAGTATACACACGCATTATATAAAAAGATTATTAAGGAACACAAAAAATATTTAGTTCACTGTGAAGATTCTACAGTAGCTTTAGACGATGTTGTGATTATTGAAGAAGGAAGACCAGTAAGTAAGAATAAATCATTCTATTTTGTGAAAAAATTAAGCTAATATGATACAATCTCAAACTAGATTAAAAATTGCGGATAATACAGGAGCCAAAGAGATAATGGTCATTCAGATCCTAGGTCAAAGAAAGGGTGGAACTTTTCAAAAATCAGGAACTGTTGGTCAAATTGTTTCTGCTTCTGTTAAAGAAGCTATTCCAAATGGCGCAATTAAACCCGGTGATGTTGTTTATGCAGTCATCGTTAGAACACATAAGGAATTAAGGAGAAAAGACGGCTCATATATTCGATTTGATGATAATGCTGCAGTTTTAATCGATAAAGAAAAGAAAGATCCAAAAGGTACTCGTATCTTTGGACCAGTAGCAAGAGAGTTAAAAGAATTAGGTTACAGCAAAATTATTAGTTTAGCACCTGAAGTTTTATAAAATGAAAATTAAAAAAGGAGACAAAGTAAAAGTAATTAGCGGAAAAGACCGCGGTAAAGAAGGTACAGTTTTATCTGTAATTAGAAATGATGGAAAGGTTATTGTTTCTGGTATTAACATGGTAACTCTTTTTGAAAAAAAGAAAGCTGAAGATAAAAAAGGTGGATTAAAAAAGATTGAAGGACCAATCAATGTTTCAAAGTTGATGGTAGTCAATCCAGATAATTCAAAACCATCAAGAGTAGGTTTTAAAGTAGAAGATGGTAAAAAAGTTCGTATCTTTAAAAAAAGTAGTAAGAAATAAAAATGGAAAAGACAAACGCTAGATTAAAAACAAAATACAACGAAATTAAAAAGGATTTACAGGAAGAGTTAAAAATCTCGAATGTAATGGCTATACCAAAATTAACTAAAATTGTTTTGAACTCAGGTTTAGGTGAAGCAAAAAATGATAAAGATATCATTGATGAAATGTTAAGAGATATGACTATGATAGCTGGCCAAAAACCCGTTGTAACTTATACCAAAAAAGCAATCTCAAATTTCAAAATTAGAGAAAATATGCCAATTGGTGTTAAAGTCACTTTGCGTGGTAATATGATGTGGTACTTTTTAGATAGATTGATTTCAATTGTTCTACCTAGAATCAAAGATTTTAGAGGGGTACCTTTAAAAGCTTTTGATGGGCGTGGCAATTATGCAATTGGAATAAAAGAACATACAGTATTCCCTGAGGTTGATCCTACTAAGGTTACCAAAATCAGAGGTTTACAGATTATTATCTGCACTAATGCAGGAAATGATGATAATGCAAGATTATTATTAACTAAATTAGGAATGCCCTTCCAAAAGAAGCGCTAATTTTATTAAATAAGGAATATGTCAACAACAGCACAAGAAGCAAAAGCAAAAAAATTAAAAATTAAAAGTAAGTATTCTACAAGAGTATTTAATAGATGTTTAATTTGTGGAAGATCTAGAGGGTATAACAGAATGTTTAAGATGTGTAGACTTTGCTTAAGAGATAAAGCCCATGAAGGTAATATTCCTGGTGTAACTAAAGCATCTTGGTAATTAATTATTAAAGTATATTAATGTCAAACGATTCAGTATCAGACTTTTTAACAAAAATTAGAAACGCAATCTCTGCCAATAAAAGAGAGGTTCCTGTTAATAACACAAAAATGACTTTAGAAATGACAAAAATCTTAAAAGATGAGTCATATATTGAAGATTATAAAGTTGATGGCAAAGTAATATTAATCACTTTAAAATTCATTAATAAGAAATCTGCAATAACTACATTAGAACAAGTTTCGAAACCTGGAATAAGAGTTTACTCAAGTTACCAGGATATACCTAAAGTCATTAGTGGTTTGGGTATCAATATTTTTAGCACTTCCAAAGGAATATTGACCGGTAAAAAGGCAAAATTAGAAAAAGTTGGAGGTGAATATCTTTGTAATATTTGGTAATAACATGTCTAAGATCGGAAAAAAACTCATAACAATTCCAGAAAAAGTAACTATAACAGTTGCTGATGGCGGATTGTATAATAATCAAATAATAACAGTCACTGGTCCACAAGGTGAATTAAAACTTGATACAAGAGAAGGTATTAAGGTTAGCGTTGAAGGATCAGAACTAAAAGTAACAAGAGAATCAGATGATAAACAAGTAAAAGCTTATCACGGTCTTTTTAGAAGTTTAATTGCCAATATGGTACAAGGAGTTGTAACTCCTTTTGAAAAGAAATTAGAAATTCAAGGAGTTGGTTATCGTGGAGCTCAAAAGGGCAATGCTATCGAATTAGCTTTAGGTTTTTCTCATAAAATTACCTATACAGCACCAGAGGGTATAACAATTAAAATGGCTGATGATACAAATATTTCTATTACCGGATGTGATAAACAAATGGTAGGTCAAGTAGCATCAGAAATTCGCGCCTTAAGAAAACCAGAGCCTTACAAAGGTAAAGGAATTAGATATTTAGGCGAAGAAGTTAAGAGAAAAGCAGGAAAAACTGCAGCATCTAAATAATTGAAAAAATAAAAATGGAAACAAAAGAATTTAAAAGACAAAGAAGAAAAAACAGAATTAGAGGTAAAATTAGCGGAACCGCAAAAATGCCAAGATTATCTGTTTACAGATCAAATGCTCATATATACGGTCAATTGATCGATGATGAAAAGGGTGTAACCATCTGTAGTATTTGCGATATAGATTTTAAAGATGGAACAAATGTTGAGAAATCTACTAAGGCTGGAAAATCTATTGCGGAATTAGCTCAAAAATCAAAAATTAAAAAAATCGTCTTCGATAGAAATGGCTACAAATATCACGGAAGAATAAAGGCTTTCGCAGATGGAGCAAGAGAAGGTGGTTTAGAATTTTAATCATAAAATTATTATTTATAAAATGTCTGAAGTAAAAGAAACAACAAAAACAGAAAATAAAGTAGCTACAAAAGTTGAAGCTACTAGTGAACAAGCTCAACAAAGACAACCATTTGGACAACAAAGAAGAGGACAAAGACCAGGTGGTAGAGAAAGAAAACCATTTAATAAAAAAGATAGACAAGATGGTGATTTAGAAAAGAAAATAGTTTCAATTCGAAGAGTTTCTAGAACCTATAGTGGTGGTAAAAGAATGAGATTAAGTGTCTGTTTAGTTGTTGGTGATAAAAAAGGTAAAGTTGGTATAGCAATCGGTAAAGGAGCAGATGTTGTAAGTGCAGAAGCAAAAGCATATAACAAAGCAAAAAAGAACATGGTTCATATCGATTTGAAAGGCAAAACAATCGCACATCAAATCTTTTACAAAAAAGCTGCCGCCAGAATTATGTTAAAACCTGCAAGTCCTGGAACTGGAGTTATTGCTGGTTCATCTCTTAGAGCTGTTTTAGAAGTTATTGGAGTTGAAGATATTTTAACAAAAGTAATCGGATCAAATAATGCTATTAATAATGCTTATGCATGTATTGAAGCTTTACAAAATTTAAAGAAAATAAATTAAAGAAATAGCTATGTTAAACACATTACCAAAAATAAAATTACATGATGGGAAAAGAGTTGGAAGAGGCTACGGCACAGGTAAAGGTAGTCACACAACTGGAAGAGGTACAAAAGGACATAAATCAAGATCAGGATATTCAAATCCAAGACCAGGTTTTGAAGGAGGTTCAATGCCCTTATCTAGAAGGCTTCCAAAGTTGAAAGGTTTTTCTAGAAGGTATTTTAGGACAGAAAAAACAAATGCCACAGTAACAACTTCTTCACTAAATATTTTTGATAATGATTCAATAATCGACATCAAAACACTCAAAGAAAAGAATGTAATTGCAAATTCAGTGAATAGTGTAAAAGTTGTTTTAAAAGGCGATCTACAAAAGAAATTACAGTTTAAAGATATTGCTTTTTCAAAATCTGCAAAAGAAGCAGTAGAAAAAGGCGGTTCAAAAATTAACTAAACTTAATGGCAAAGATTAATCTTAATACATCCCTTTCTAATTTAAAGGACAGGATTAAAAATACTGTTACACCTTTGAAAAACAAGGTTAAATTGCCTATTACTAAGTTTAATCCAAATTCATTTATCTCTGCTTTAAAGACTAAAGAAGTCAAAAAAAAGATTTTGGTCACTATCGGAATAATTTTAGTGTACAGGATCCTTGCCGCAGTACCTTTACCAGGTATTGATATTAAACTTTTCAATGAAGTCTTTGGTAATAATCCATTAAATAATATTTTCACAATAGTTACCGGTGGTAGGTTAGATAATCCATCTGTAGTTGCTATCGGCTTAGGTGCATATATTAATGCCTCAATTATTCTTCAATTATTAGGCACTATTATTCCAAAACTTGAAGAACTTCAAAAAGAAGGTGAAAGAGGCAGACGAGTTATCAATATGTATACTAGGATACTTGCAGTTCCACTCAATATTGTTCAAGCCATTGTAATTTATACCGTGATGAAGAATGTAGCTCAAACAATACCTTCATTGGCAGGGTTACTAGATGGCATTACTACACTTGATATTGTTAGCATGGTTGCAGCTTTAACAGCCGGATCTATGGTTTTAATGTGGCTTGGTGAATTAATTACTGAACATGGAATTGGGAATGGTTCTTCAATAATAATTACAATTGGTATTTTAAGCACTATCCCTGGATTAATAGTTAGGGACTTTGCTTTTGTTCAAAATGATTTAAATTTGTTGTTTCAAAATGGAAACTTTAATGTATTGGTAAGTCCCAATATGATAACTGTGTATTTATCAATATTAGCGCTCATTGTTTTGATTTTTGGGATTACCTTTATTACTGAAGCTGTTCGTAAAATTACAATTCAATATGCGAGTAGGGTAAGAGCAACACAAGCTGGACAAAGTAGCTTTTTACCTCTAAAAATTAATCAAGCAGGAGTTATGCCTGTTATATTTGCATCGGCACTGTTAACATTCCCACAAGTCTTTGCTCAAATTATGACTAGTATTGCTGGAGCAGATTCAGTACTTTATAAAATCGGAACAGCTATCAGTAATTCGTTCTTGGGTTCTGGTTATTCAAGCACAAATACAGGTAACTTTATTGCTTATGAAGGTGTTTATCTATTATTAATTATTGCTTTTACATTTTTTTACACACTAGTCACATTCAAGCCATCCGAAACTGCTGATAATCTAAAGAAGAGCGGTGGATTTATTCCAGGGATTAGGCCAGGTAAAGAAACTGAAAAATTTATATTATCTATATTGTTAAGATTGACTTTTTGGGGTGCATTATTCTTGGGCATTGTTAGTTTAATACCAACATTATTGAGGTTGTTACCTAATGGAAGCAATCTTTCATTATTCAGTGGAATTGGTGGAACAAGTCTTTTGATTGTTGTAGGGGTAGTAATTGATACTTTGAGGCAGATTAAGTCGGTTGCTGTAACTAGAAGTTACGATCAGTTTAAATAAGAATAGGTAATAACAAGAATCTACAGAGATTCTATTGAATCAAAGTAATTCATTTGTTATAATGACACAATCAGAATTTTTCTGTTGTTGTTGTATTGCTCTTTTATTATTATTTTTAATCAAGGGTTTATGATTGTAGATCCCAGAAAAACTATTAAGGTTAAAGGTACAGTATTAGAAACTCTGCCTGGGACTAAGTTTAAAGTAAATATAAATATTGGCGGTAAAGATCATATGATTTTTGCCTATATTTCAGGAAAAATGCGAATGCATTATATTAAATTACTAGTTGGAGATCAGGTTGATGTTGAAATATCACCTTATGATCTTACAAAAGGTAGGATAATTTATCGATACTAATTATGAAAGTAAAAGCAAGTTTAAAAAAACGATGTGAGCATTGTTACTTTGTTCGAAGACGAAACAAAGCTGGAACCAAAGTACTTTATGTTTATTGTAAACGAAACCCTCGTCATAAACAAAGACAGGGTTAATTATTTATATATTAATTAATTATAATGGCTAGAATTGCTGGAGTTGAATTACCAAATGAAAAAAGAGCCGAAGTTGGCTTAACATATATTTTTGGCGTTGGTCCACATACCGCTGCTAAAATTTTAAAACTTGCAAATGTTTCTGGAGATACCAGAATTAAAGATTTATCTGAGGCAGAAGTACAAAGAGTTGCTAACCAAATAAAAACCATCCTAGTCGAAGGAGACTTAAGACAAAAGTATTTCCGAGACATTAAAAGACTTAAAGATATCAAATGTTATCGAGGTATCAGACATAAATTGGGTTTACCTGTGCGCGGACAAAGGACTAGATCTAATGCTGTTACCAGAAAAGGTAAAAATATTGCTGTCGGTGGTCTAAAGAGAAAACTTGAAAAGACATAGTCTTTAATTAAAATAAATATTTTTTATTAAATAAATAGTAGTGGCTGCAAAAGTACAAAAACAAACAACAAAAGCAAAACAACAGAAAACTGTTGAAAAAAAGAAAAAGAAAGTACAAGTTCCAAAGGTTAAAATCTTTGTTCATTCTAGCTATAACAATACTATTGTTACAGTAGCCGATTACGATGGAAATGTTTTGGTTCAAAGCAGTTCCGGTGTAGTTGGATTTTCAGGTTCAAAAAAGAGTACAGCTTATGCTGCTACTAAAGCTGCAGAAGATGCTGTTAGTAAAGCACAGAAATTCGGAATTAAAGAAGCAATGGTTATTATCAAAGGCGCAGGAATGGGTAGACAAGCAGCTGTAAAGGGCTTAAGAACCGCTGGCTTAAATATTATTTCTTTATCAGATTTCACACCTGTTCCACATGGTGGCGAATCACCTAGGAAGTTACCTAGACAATAACATTATAATTTGAAACTATGGCAAGATATACTGGATCAAAATGGAAACAATCAAGAAGAGAAAATTATGATCTTTTTGGTAATTCTAAATGGCGAAAACGCCCAACTTTACCTGGACAACATCCTGTTTCCAAAGGTAGACCTTCTAACTATGCAATTCAATTCAGAGAAAAGCAAAAAGTAAAAAGAATGTTTGGTATGTTAGAAAAGCAATTTCATAAAACCTATGAACTTGCTATTAAATCAACTGGTAATACAGGTTTAAGATTATTACAACTTCTAGAATTAAGATTAGATAATGTTGTATACAAATTAGGAATGGCTAATAGTATTTTCCAATCCAGACAATTTGTAACACATGGTCATATTTTGGTAAATGGAAAGAAACTCGATATCCCATCATATACAGTTAAGGTAAATGATGTTATTGAATATTCTCCTAAGTTTGCTAAAGGTTCAATAGTTCAAATAATTCAAACCGATAATAAAGCAAAAAAGGTTATTGTTCCTGCCTGGTTAGAAAATAATAAAGTTGTTTCTCTACCAACTAGAGAAATGATGGACCAAGGTATCAAAGAACAGTTGATAATTGAGCTTTATTCAAGACAATAATATTTTTTACATTTATTAGCAATCATGATCGGCTTAGATTTATTTAAAATTACAAAAGAGAAAGAGGATTCGAAATTTGCTCACTACAAAATCGGACCTTTACCAAAAGGATACGGAGTCACTCTTTCAAATACTTTAAGAAGATTATTACTATCTTCTATTCCTGGTGCAGCAATCACTGGAGTTAAAATCGATGGTGTAAAGCATGAATATGCTTCATTAAATGGTTTACAAGAAGACATCCTTACTTTTCTCTTAAAACTAAAGGATCTTTCAATTAAAATGGATGGGGAAGATAAAAAAGTTTTGAAATTAAATTTAAAAGGCAAGAAAGATAAAGTCGTTGAAATCAAAGCTTCTGATTTTGAATTACCAAGTGGAATTGAAATTATTAACTCTGATTTAGTTTTAGGTCATTTAACAGCTGAAGTTGAATTTAAAATGGAAGCAACAGTCGAACCTGGTGTCGGTTATGCTTATCCAAATGAAGAATTAAGAGAAGAATTAGGCACTATTCCAGTAGATTCAATTTTTTCTCCTGTTAAACAGGTACAAGTTGAATTAAGTAAAACTAGAGTCGGAAAAAACACAAATTACGATCAAATCGATCTTTTCATTACAACTAATGGAACAATTTCTCCATTTGATGCAATGTTAAAAGCTGCAGAAATCTATGATTCTGTTGCAAACAGATTAGTTGATCTATTAGGTGGAGATTCCGATATGCTTAAAGAAATGACTAAAGTTGATGATCTAAGTGACTTAAAAGAAGAAAAGAAGATTTTGATCGGTGAATTAAATCTTTCAACTAGATTAAGTAATGCCTTATTAAATGCCGGTATCACAAATTTGAATGATTTATCAAAATATAGAATGGATGAAGTTGCAAACTTCAGAGGTATGGGTAAAAAATCTTTGACTGAACTTATAGAAGTGATGTCTGTAAATAATCTTAGTTTAATGGATTAAGGTAATGAATAGTAAAACAATGATTTCAAAAGTAGGTATAAAGGCTTCACACAGAAGATCATTACAAAAGAATCTTCTAAGTGATCTTATTATCTACGAATACCTAACTACTACCAAGCAAAAAGCTAAATTAGTAGTAGGTGATTTTGACAAATTAGTTAAAATCGCAAAAAGTAAGAAAGATGCAGTTTCTAAAGATAGACTTTTAAAATTAAAAGTCGGTAATGAAAATGCAGTAAAAAAACTTATCGAAGTTTATGCAAAAAGATTCGAAAAAGAAGCAAGCGGATTAGTAAAAGTATATAAACTTGGACAAAGAAAAGGTGACTCATCTGATGTAGTAAAATTGATGGTCAAAGGTTACGAATACAAAGAAATCGGTAAAAAAGTAAGCCAATCCAAAAAGAAGGCTGAAAAAGAAGCAGAACAAAAAGAAGTCGCTAAAAAAGATTTCAATATTTCAAAAGACCAAAAAGGTCATGCTCAAGTTGCAGGTAATGTATCTGGAGCAAAAATTAAAACTAGATCAGGAATTTAAAAAACTATGAACAATACTACAAGAGCAATTAAAGAAAAAGAAGTTGTAAACAAATGGGTTTTAATCGATGCAAAAGGTGTTAGATTTGGTAAACTTACTGTTAAAATTGCCAAACTTTTAATGGGCAAAGATAAAGTAGGTCAAGCAGATCATTTATTTATTGGAGATCGAGTCTGCATAATTAATGCAAGTAAAGTTGATTTAAACAAGACTACTGAGTCTAAAAAAACTTATTCATGGCATTCTGATTACCCAGGTGGTTTAACAACAAAACCAATTACTGAACTTTTAGCTTCTAGACCAGACTTCGTTATTAGAAAAGCAGTTTGGGGAATGTTGCCAAAGAATAAAATGGGTAGAAGGATGTTAAAGAATTTAAGGGTATTTGCTAACGATCAGCATGATTTAGATGCGCAAAAACCTGAAATTGTAAAAATATAATATTTATCTTAATAATTAACTAATGGAAAAGCAGAGTAAAAAATATTATTACGCAAAAGGAAGAAGAAAAACTTCAATTGCTGGCGTTAGAATTTACGAAGGTAAAGGTGTTAACTCAATTAATAAAAAATCATTCGAAGAATACTTTAAATGGGAAAATGACAGAAGAGAAATCTTAGCTCCATTAAAAGCATTAGAACTCCAAGATAAAGTCTATTTTACTGCTAGAGCAATCGGTGGTGGAGTAAATGGCCAAAAAGGAGCTGTAATACATGGTATTGCAAGAGCTTTAGTAAATATGGATAAAGAGTACAAAACTGTTCTTAAGAAGCTTGGATTCATCTCTAGAGACGATAGAATGGTTGAAAGAAAACATACTGGTCTTAGAAAAGCAAGAAAAGGTCCACAGTACAGCAAACGTTAAACTTATAAAATATTTAAGAATTTTAATCCCGGCTTTAAGAGTCGGGATTTTTTTTGGCTTCTAGTTTTTGATAGACAATTTAACTTTTATCATGCAATAATAAAAAGATATTAATCAGCTAAGTGTTTTTTCAAAATTTTTAACTTCTTAGAAGAATTTTTATGAATGAGGAATTTTTTAAAGAATTTCATATAGCTTCAATTAATGGTGATAAAAAGTGGCATAGCTTAAAAGTTAATGTACTGTTACAGAATACTGAGGCTAAGCAGCCATCGATAAATGCATTCCTTGGCGCAAGATATTCAAGATCGGCAGATTCAATTGTCGATATTGCGAAAGAAATTTATGAATCCGGTAAAGATGCTTCAAAGAAATTAGAAGCTATTTTTTATAATTATGGACATAAATCCGTAGGTGATATGGCAGATGTTTTTCTTACTTTAGAAAATATTCCAATTTTTGTAGCACAAAGATTCTTCTATTCTAATCCTGTTCATGCAGGTCAAGAAAGATCGACAAGATATCAAGATTTTTCAAAACCAAAATTTGTGAGATTTCCAGATAGTATTAAAGTAAGTAGGAAAGTGCAAGATGGATATGAGGATCTCATGCATTTGGCTTTGAAATATTACTCTGATTTAAAGGATGAGACTGAAAAAGCTTTCATTTCATATTTTAAGGTAACTAATGATGTTAATGAAAAATCGGCCCTTAAGGCAAGGGTTTTCGACACTGTTAGATATTTCCTACCTATAGGTCTTCAAACTTCAATGGGAGTCTTGATGTCAGCAAGGGCATGGGCAGAAAGGATTTCTTATTATAGAGCTAGTAAGTTTGAAATAGAAAGAGAACTTGGCGAATTAATTTATAATTTGTTGATGGGGACTGAAAACTTGAAGAATCAGGGATATATTCCTGAAGCAGATGGATTAATAAGGCATACTGAAGCCGATACAACTAGGAAAGCAAGTACCGAGGCTATTTTAAAGATAATCAGTAAATATAGAACTTCAGATATCCCTTTCGAGTTATTTGTAAGCCCAAATCGAGATCCTTCGGCGGAACTTATAGAAAATTACAGTCTTTTAATTAATCCATATTCAAAATTGATTTTGGGCGAAGATGAGTTTGAAAATGTAAAAAAGAAAGTCAGCGAAATTATTTTCCAAAACCACAATCATCACCATCAACTTGGGAATGTAGGTCAGTCGGGTTCATACTTAATTAGTGGAATCGCAGATTATGGAGCAATTAAAGATCTCATAAGGCATAGAAGTTTCGAAAAATTCATTCCGCTATTTGAAGAAGAACTAGATTTTGATAAAGAAATGGAAAGAGAAGCTAAAGATATGTTCAGACTTTGCGATTACCTCGAAATCCCTGAATTTCAGGCATTGAGAGAAAAATATTCGAAGAATATGTTGGATTATTATTCACGTGTTAAAAAATGGTATAAATTGCTTCAAAAAGAAGCTAGTAAGGATATTGCAAATGAATATGGAAGATATGTTTTAAATCATGGCTATAGAGTTTTTTATAAGTTTTATGGATCATTTGACGATATTGCATATACAATTTCGTTAAGGACTCGAAATGGCGGACATATTGCATATAGAAAACTTACTAGGGACTGGTTAAAGGCATTGAATATTTTAGATCCAATTTGGAGTGGGTTTGACGCAAAACTTCCTGAAGTCATTATTAATGATCGACATCAATTTGTAGATAGGTCGTAAAAAATTAGATCTTTTGCTTAAAAAGATCCTGCTTTTTAAGTAGATTGATAAAGGAGAAAATGCCAACAATTAATGCTATCCCAAATAGTAATTGTGAAAAATACCCCTGGTCTATTAAATATCCAGAAATCCATGCTGTTAAAATGTAGGGTATCTTTAATAGCATAGCAATTGTAGATAGAATTGTGGATCGATTTGAAGATTGTATTTTTTCATTGATAATAATACTAATCCATGTGGTTGTTAATCCGCCTATGGCACCAATAAGTAACATTGGAATAAATCCCCAGCTACCAAGGTTAAGACCGAATAAGAATAAGGCTAACACTAAAAGGAAGTTTAATATCGAAATTGCTGTATAATCATTAATCCATTTTCTAAGCTTTGGAATAGTTGGTAGAAGTATTGCGATAAGTAAATAGGAAAGAGAAAATATCAACCCCATCTGTTCGCTATCATAACCAAGATTCACTGAAATCGCAGGCTTAATCATGCCCCATTCATACCAATAGGAAATTCCTAGTATTGAAATTATGAAGAATACAAATGGTTTTATCGAAGGAAGTCTTAAGTCCCTAATACTACTTTTTATGAGATCGAAATAATTTTTTACAGTCATTTTAACAGAATCAATATGTGGTTCAGTCAAGCTAAAGCTAAAAATAAATCCCAAAAAGTAGAAAATTGCCATTAAAAGGAATGGGTAACGAATATTTATTGTAGCTAGTAGGCCTCCAAGAAGAACGGCTATAATGTTTGCTAGTGAGTTCAGCGATCTTCCAATTGAAGCTATCTTTTCATAATTATTTTCATCTTTGTTTTTGACTAAGGTATCAAAGGTGAGGGCTTCCATTGATCCAGAGTAAAAAGCATTTCCAATAAAGAAAATAATATTTCCAATAAAAATTGCTATTTGATCTGAAGCAAAAAATTGTGTCAATAGGCCGATGGACAATAGTAACATTGCCATAATAACGGTTTTCTTCCTGCCTATGACATCGGCAATTGCTCCCGAAGGTATCTCTAAAAGAAGACCAATGGAAAAAGCTATAGTATCAATAAAACCAAGCATTTCATAATTGAAATATATTAGGTAAAGAAATATCCAATTACTTTCAATAAAAAATGCCCCTTGGATTATTGAGAGAATGTAGAAAATTATGATATTCCTTTTGACCTGTTTAGCTTTCATCAAATTTCATTTTACTTTAAACAATATATAATATTTAAAGGGTTTTTGATAGAATTAACTCATGGGAAAAATGACAAATACTGAGATATTGATTATTGGTGGAGGTTACTCTGGAATAGTTGCCGCTCTTTCTGCAGCCAGAAAGTTTCCGAATAAATCCATTACTATATTAGAAGGTTCGCATTCTATCGGTAGGAAGATACTTGTTAGTGGCGCTGGAAGATGTAATTTCACTAATTCCAGACTTCAAAATTCACCAGAAAATTATTTTTATAATTCAGATAAAAAGCTATTAAGATCAATATTTAATCAATGCGGTTTCCAAGACATCATCAATTATTATGAAGATATTGGCATTCTTTGGTATGAAGAATCGAAAACTGAAATGGGGAAGATCTTCCCAATCAGTGATTCGGCGAAAAATATTCTTAAAATATTTGAAAGCCAGTTAGCGTTTTTTAATATTCAGGCTTTAACCGGACACAAAGTTGTTGATGTTGAAAAAGAAGGTGAGAAATTTTTTGTTTCTGCAAAAGTGGATGAAAAAACAAATGCATATTTTTATGCAGATAAGGTGATCTTAACGACAGGAGGCAGGTCATATCCTGGATTGGGTTCGGATGGCAGTGGATATGCATTAGCGCGAAAATTTGGCCATAATATTGTTGAGCCAGTACCTGCCGGTTGTCCACTACTAAGTAAAAATCCGATCTGTTCTAACTTGGCAGGCACCAAAATTAAAGCCAACTTGAGATTGATAAATAAAAATTCAATTTTAGGGGATGTTACTGGAGATTTACTTTTCACAAAAAAAGGCATTAGCGGGAATACAATTTTTGCTTTGAGTCGAGTTGTTTCAGTCGGAATTCACAGAGAAAAATCCAATGATTATAGGGTTTTAATAAATTTTACTGAAATGGAATCTTTTAGATTGATCAAGCATTTTGAGGTTGTTTCTAAAAAAAATCCTAAGTTACCCATAATAGACATACTTTACGGAATAGTTAATTTCAAATTAGCAAATTATTTAATTGATAGGTTGAAAATTCCACAAAATGCAAAATTCTTTGAAATTGAAAAGGAGAAAATTCATGAACTGGTAAAAACTCTTACTGAATTTGAAATCAGTATAATTGGCACTGGCAATTGGAATGAAGCCGAATTTACTAGTGGTGGAGTCGAAACTAGTGAGGTCAATAGCGTGACTTTAGAATCTTTAAAGGTTAAGGGTTTATATTTATCTGGTGAGATATTAAATATCGATGGCGAGATTGGTGGATTCAATATGTCTTGGGCTTTTGCATCAGGATACATTGCGGGGAAACTAAATAATTGATTATTGTTAAGAGATATTCTCCAGAGTATAATTTATTATTAATTTTATTTATTAAATTTTTTTAATGGAAATAGCATCAATCCTAATTCTATTAGTTTGTGGTGTAGTTGTGGCAATACTTATTTTTGGTATAGCTCTCTACAATAGTTTGGTTCAGGCTAAAATATTGGTCGATGAAGCATGGAGTGGCATAGATGTTCAATTAAAAAGGAGATACGATTTAATTCCAAATATTGTCGAAACGGTAAAGGGATATGCCAAACACGAAAGTTCTACTTTCGAGAAGATTGCCCAGTTAAGATCTGCTGCAATGAATACCACTAGCATTAATGAGAAGGGTAAAATTGAGCAGGAATTATCAGGCACTTTAAAATCCCTTTTTGCTATTGCTGAAGCATATCCAGAATTAAAGGCAAACGAGAATTTCATAAAATTACAAGATTCTCTATCAGAGATCGAAAATGAATTACAAGGTGCAAGACGCTATTACAATGGGACAGTTAGAGATTTCAACACAAAAATTATGGTTTTCCCAAATAACTTATTAGCAGGGATATTGGGCTTTAAAGCTAGAGAATTCTTTGCTGCTGAAGAATCTGAAAAGGCCAATGTTAAAGTTGATTTTTCAGATAATAAGCCTGAAGCTCCAACAGAAGTTAAATCTGCTGAGTAAAAAATTTAAAACATTCATAAGATGTTAAAAAACCTGGTAAAGAATCGGAAAAGTATATTGATTAATTTCTTAATATTCTTTTTGATCCTTTTATTTCCAGCCTTTGCCAGCGCCGATTCAGGTTATTACGAATCTTATAATGTTAATGTTGATTTTAACAATGATTCAACATATACCGTTACCGAATCTGTTTCGATAAATTTTTCCGGAACATTCAGAAAAGTCTTCAGAGGAATCACTTTAGTTGATGAAGATATTGAGAAGTTGTGTATTGAATCAAATCTCCTCCAATGTGGTGGTTTTGAATACATGGAATTCCTTGGTGTTTTTGATGAAGCAGGCAATCGTGTTCCCGACTCGGAAATTGAGATTGAAAAAGTATATGAAAGTGGCGAAGATAGATTTAAAATTACTTGGTATTTTGATGATGATGGGCGAGTATTTAATAATGAATATTTCAATTACTCAATTAAGTATAAGGTTTATGGGGGACTAGGTTTCTTCGAAGATTATGATCTATTTTACTGGGATATGTTACCTCCTGAAAGACCTTCTGGGATAAACAATTCCTTAATAACCCTAAATTTCCCTCAAGGATTTGTATTTGATGATAATGGCTGGAAGGTTTTAACAGATTTAGGATATTCATATTTAGATTATGATATTTCTAACGAAGGCTCTGTAGTAAAAATTAAATCCAAGGATATTAAAGTTGATCAAAATTTGACAGTCGCTTTAAAAATAAATAAAGGTCTAATCCAAAAGCCAGGGAAAATCATTCTTGAATCGAAGCCAGATCCAATAAATTTGAAAATTAATGGAGTTCAATTGGATGCGGTATCAAAAGAGCTTGGTGGTATACCAGCAGGCAATTATGAACTGGAATTCTTCTATACTGGATATGATTCCCAAAAAATGAACATTACAATGGCCCAGGGTGAAGAGAAATCTATAAAAGTAGAATTAGAAGAAAGTTTAATTACTAAAATCCTTTTTTGGGGAAATATAATATGTGGGATTCTTTCATGCTTAATATTCCCGGTGGGAGTTTTGTGGATATTTATGAAATGGAGAAAAAGTGGTAGAGATGAGTTTTACAGAGATACGATAGTCCCAGAATATACGCCACCAGATGATATTAAGCCATATTTACTTGGCGCTGTGAAAGACGAAAAAGTTGATATGATTGATATAACGGCAACTTTGATTGATGTCGCAAGAATGGGGTATATAAAAATAAGAGAATTTAAAAATCAAGGATTCCTTGGCATTGGTGGCTCTACAGATTATGAACTTGTAAAATTAAAAGATTTTTCATCCCTCGATGAAAATGAAAAGTTAATCATGGACTCCATGTTCTCAGGAAAAGAAAAATTAATAATGTCTATCGATTTAACTAATCTCTTCTATCTAAAAGTCCCAAGTATAAATAAATCCATCGATAAAGAAATGGTTAAAAGGAAATATTACAAAGAAAGTCCTGAAGATGTTAGAAATAAATATATAGGTATTGGAGCTGCAGGAGCATTCATTTCTGGTGGCGTTCTCTTTTTTGGATTTGCATTCTTATTAATTATTCCTGGATTATTTATTACTGTAATTAGCATATTCTTATTGAGCATAGGTTTATCTATTGTTGGTAATTATATGCCCGCTAAGACAAAAGAGGGGGCAAAGATTTTAAATCGCATAAAGGGTTTTAGAATGTATTTGTATACTGCTGAAAGATTTAGAGTACAAGATTTAACTCCAGAAACTTTTGAAAAATTCCTACCTTATGCAATGGTTTTTGGGATCGAAAAACAATGGGGAGAAAGGTTTAAAGACATCTATAAAAAAGCCCCTGATTGGTACGAAACATCTAGCTGGAACACGTTTAATACTATTTATATGATAAATTCTCTATCGAACTTCTCAACATATTCTTCAAGAACCCTAAGTTCAAGGCCTCAAAGTTCATCTTCGGGAGGCTCAAGGGGTGGATCGATTGGCGGAGGTTGGAGTGGTGGCGGTGGTTTTAGTGGATCATTTAGTGGTGGCGGTGGTGGCGGGGGATCATCGGGCTGGGGCTAGGTTTTTAATTCTTCGTTGAATAAACTCTCTAGTCCTGCTAGAATAACAAAATAATTCATTGCGTTTTCAATGTGAAAAAATCAATCATTAACACTTTTTTAATGGGCATCTTTGTGGTTTTTGCATTAACTATTGCAATACCAACATTTATCGTAAATATAAACAATCAAAACTATAAGATTCGAGGGTGGGACCCAATCGATTTTAATCCAAATTTTTTACTTTCAGAATTTAAGTTCTTACCTTCTCTAGATCTATATGGTGGCTCAATTTCAACGATTTCTGTTGATATGAAAGATGTTCCAGAGGAGCAAAAACTTACTGTTTTAGAAAATACTAAGAATTTACTTTATAGAAGACTTTTAAAAACAAATCCTGGGTACTTCGAGATCAATAGTATGGTGAATAAAGAGAAGAATGAATACAATTTGATTTTAAAATTATCAGAAAAAATCAGCGGAGACTATTTATCTATATTAATTTCTCCAGCAAATATTTCGTTTTGGGTAGAAGACACACAAACTTCTTCAACTGTAACACCAGAAGAGGCCCAGAATAACCCATTAGCAGGTAGAAAAGCTTCAGCTTTAACAAATGAAGATATTGAATCTGTTTCAGTAATTTCGGATTCTACTTGTTATATTAATGACCCTCAAGCTCCTAGAAATTATTGTTTGAAAATAATCTTTAAAGAAGCTTCTAAAAATGAATTTGTAGCAGCACTTTATCAAAGCACAAGTGGTCAATATCCAATGATGATGCTTTTAGATGGTTATCCTATTGCTGTCCAATCGATGGGGCAATTTTATTCCGGTGTTACTCCAGATAGAGAATTGGTTATTTATCCTGGGATTATCGATACTTGGCTCGCAAATTCTGTATTGGGAGCAATTGTGAGCGATCAGCCGATTGATAAAACTTTAACTATAGCGAATACAAATACTGTTGAGGCCAGTCTTGGGGCAAATGCTATGATCAATATTAAGATTGCTTGTGCCTTATCATTAATCGCGGTTATTGCCCTTATTGTTTTCTATTTTAGAAAAAGAAGTACATTAGCAATTTCTTCGATTTTTATTTATGGAATTATAGTTGTTGCCATAATGAAAGTTTTTAACTTGGTTTTAGACTTAGCCACTATTCTTGGAGCTGTGGCTGGTTTTGTTATGTTCCTGTCTTTGGTTATTTATTTATTATATAGACTTAGGACTGCTTCAAAATCTGGATTAATTGCGTCTGAAATCGAATCTGAATTCAATTATATTAAAATAGCTTATCGGAATATAACCATAGCATTCATAATCACTACCTTTATTGTGTCTTTGTTTTCTCCGATATTTATTATTAACTTTTATAATAGTTTAGGATTTGGCGTGATCTTGGGTTATTTTATATTTGCGAATTTTGTTAAAAATTTATTACCAATCTTATTTTTACCTAAAGAAAAATGGCAAACTTTTTAAGATCAAAAAAAGGAGTAGTCCTATCAGCGCTTCTTTTATTAGTAATTTCTATTGTTTCAATAGTTTATTTTAAATTAAACATCGGTCCATTTTTTAATGACTCTACTGTTCTTTTAATTCAGGTCGATCATGAAGTGGAAACTGATAACATAGCAAATGAGTTATATAGTTTCTCAAAACCCTCAAGGATTGAAAAAGAAAGTACTTCAAAATTTTATATTCATTATCAACAAATCACCGAAGAAGAAAAATCTGTTGTCTTAAATACAATCGATTCGAAGATTCCGGGCTTAGTTACAAAAACTTTTTATAATTATTACCCCGCCAAGGAAATCCTTTTAGCTGAAAGAGCTGGGATTGTCGCGGGGTCCATACTACTAGTCGCAATAGTGTATATGTTTGTTGAATTTAGGAAGACGGGTTTATTATTAAAAGAAGTTCTTAATCTATTATTAAAAGAGTTATTGATGACAGTCTATTTGATTTTGGTATTGCTCGGGTTTGTATCCATTGTGGGTGCTTTAGGCGTTGTCATGGAATCAACATTCTTTATTCTAACTATTACTAGTGTCTTTATAATAGTATTGTTTAATATTTATTATGTTTTTCGCTTTAAGCATTTGAAAATCTTAAATGAAAAAATGAAAATTTCTGAAATTTCACAAAAAATTTCAAAAGACTATTGGCCTGAATTCGTTTTCTTATTAGCTGTAGTACTAGTCATTTTTGTTTTACCATGGTTAGTTGTGTCTAGAGATGTTACATTTGGGGTTGTTCAAATACTTTTTGCTATGCTCTTAATTGCTTACAACTTCTTTATTTTAAGAGAAAATCTATTGCCATCGAATTTGTTTCAAAATAAAATCTTTAGAGATAGCAAATTATTAAATAAAAAATGGTAATAGAGGAGCTAGGGTTTAATAACCTGGATTCATTTTATAAATGTTTCTCGTCTATAATGAATGAGGGCTATGGCCAATTCCCACCAGTTCTTTCAGAATATTTCTTACTCACAGACTATACTATTGAAAACTTTAGACTTTGGATCGATCGAAATTTTAGAAAGGTTTATTTAGCATTAGATGATAATTCGAATGTAATAGGATTTGTAATTGGGGATCACACTTATGGAGGGGTTGGGTTTGTAAGTTGGTTGGGAGTATACCCAGAATACCGAAATAAAGGTATTGGCGGAGTTTTATTAGATAAATACACTGAATATATTAGGCAAATCAAAGGGCATTTAATTGAGCTTTACACATACGATAGAGCAAGGCCCTTTTACGAAAGACATGGATTTGTGTTGATTGGCAAAAGGCCAGAAGGATATTTTGGACGCAAGAACCTAATTATGAACTTAACATTAAAGCCCTTTGATATTAATGACTTATTGAAACGCTCTTAAGTGCTTCAATAAGTTTGTTGATGTCTTCTTCGTCATTATAGATCCCTAAACTTATTCGTACGCTTGAGGGAATATTTAAAACTTCTCTATGCAATATTTGTGTGCAGTGATGGCCGGCCCTAACAGCAATGTCCTTATAATCCAATTTTTGGGCGATATCGTGCGGGTGAATGCCTTTATGAGTAAAGCTAATTATTGGGCCGTGAACTTTAGAATTAAATTCTTTAACAATGAGTTCAATATTAGGGATCTCTTGCAATCTATTATGAAGTAATTGAGCAAGATTAGATTCCATCTCTTGGATTTTCTCGATACCAATTGAGTTTACATATTCGATAGCTTTAGCAAGGCCAATTACTTCGGCAATTGGGGGTGTTCCAGCCTCAAATTTTTGGGGATGGTTAATAAGGGTGAATGAGTCTCTTGTAACAATTTCGACTATTCCTCCGCCTACAAATAGATTGTCAATTTTTTGCAAAGCCTCGGATTTTCCCCATATAACTCCTAAGCCAGTTGGGCCATATACTTTGTGAGCAGAAAAAACAATAAAATCTGCGCCTAGATCTTTTACATCGATTTTCATATGCGCTATGGCTTGGGCTGCATCAAGTAATAGGAGTGTGTTTGGGGAATATTGATTAATTAATTCTTTGATTCTTTTGATTGGTGGGATATATCCTGTTACATTACTCATTAAGGTAATTGAGACAAGACTGACCGATCTAGTTTTTAGGGCTTTTTCGATTTGATTCAGATCAAAATATAAATTTTCGTCTAAATGAATATATTCAAGATTAAGTTCTTTTTCTTTTAATATGCATTGCCAAGGTAGGATGTTGCTATGATGCTCAAGATCACTTAAAAGAATTGTTGAATTTTGGGGTAAGAATTTCCTAAAAAAATATTCTGCTAATAAGTTGATTGATGCAGTTGTTCCGGATGTGAATATGATTTGGTCTTTTTCGGCCCCAATAAAATCGGCTACGGTTTGTCTACCAGTCTCATACATACTAGTAGCGAGTTCCGAAAGTTTGTATATACCCCTATGTACATTTGAATTTTGTTCGTTATAAAAATTCCCCAGTGATTGGATTACAGAGATCGGTTTTTGAGTGGTGGCCGAATTATCCAGATAAACTAATTCTTGGAATTTTTGGAAAATTGTAAAGTCGGATTTATTCATAGATCATTTATAAAGGCCTGAATTAAAAGTTTCTCGGTTTGTTTTAAAGTTAAGCCTCGACTCATCAAATATTTTATCTCATTTTGATCAAGTTGTCGTATTGTTAAGCTATGCGATGCTTCGATATCATTATCGAGGATTTCCATATTGGGGCTTATTAAAACATGAGGATTTTTTGCTAGGTTCAGGACTTCGATTCTTAAAACACTTTTTACGCCTCTAGCCCCCTTCATGATAACTATTGTCGGAGCATAGTCGACAGGGTCTTTAGAATTCACAACAATTTTTATTCTGATTTCAGATTTAATATCCTTTTTTTTGTGAATGAATTTAATTTTATTAGAAAGTTTTCCAAATAATCTTGTTTGTATAATAGCTTTGAACAAAGTATCTTTGTTTACCTCAATGGCTTCTAATTTTTTAGATAGTAGTAATTCAAATATTTCCATTAAAGAACGCTTCCTTCCATGCTAAGGTTGATTAAAGTATTAAGTTCTGCGGCATATTCCATAGGTAATTCTTTAACAATTGGTTCAATAAAACCGGATACTATTAAAGCTGATGCTTGTGCTTCGTTGAGTCCTCGGGACATTAAATAACTTAATTGTTTTTTATTAAGTTTACTAACACTAGCTTCGTGAGATATTTCTGTACTATTGTTGAGAACTAAATTTGTAGGGTAGGTATCAGTTTGAGAAATATTATCAAGGATGAGAGCTTCGCAATTTACCTTAGATTTGGCTTTTAACGCAAAAGTATCAGATTTAACAAATCCTCTAAAAGAACTTCTGCCACCCCTTAAACAAATCGACTTAGAATTAATAATACTGGAAGTGTTCTTCCCGATATGGATGGCTTTGCCGCCGGCGTCGATGATTTGACCCTTACCTGCTAAAGCTATTGAAAGGATTTCTCCATGTGAATTATCACCTTCAAGGATCATTGCGGGGTATTTCATTGTGATTTTGGATCCTAGATTACAATCGACCCATTCCATAACGCCATTTTCAAAGACCTTAGACCTTTTTGTTACAAGATTCAAAACATTTGTCGACCAATTTTGAATTGTGGTGTAGCGAACCCTAGCATTTTTCATGACTATTACTTCGACGACGGCGGCATGAAGCGAATCAGCGCTATATGTTGGAGCAGTACAGCCTTCGATATAGTGAACTTCACTGCCTTCATCGGCAATAATAAGAGTCCTTTCAAACTGGCCCATACTCTTTGTATTAATTCGGAAGTATGTCTGAAGAGGAATTTTAAGTTTTATATGTTTTGGTATATAGATAAATGATCCACCGCTATAAACAGCCGAGTTTAGGGCCGCGAATTTATTATCTGTAAAAGGGACGACAGAATTAAAGTATTTTTTAAAAAGATCTGGATATTTTTTATATCCTTCGGAAATATCTAAAAAAATTACGCCTTGTTTTGCCCATTTTTCTTTAAGATTTTTATAGATTATCTCAGATTCATATTGTGTGGCAATGCCAGCTAGGTATTTTTTTTCGGCTTCAGGTATCCCCAATTTCTCAAAGGTTTCTTGAATTTTTGCGGGGACAGAATCCCAAGTTTTTTCTTTTGAATCTGAAGCCTGAACAAAATATTTTATATTGTCAAAATCTAGGGCTTTTAAATCGGGGCCAAATTCAGGCCATTTATGTTTTAAAAATTCTTTATAAGCTTTTAAACGGAAGTTTAGCATCCATTTGTCCTCATCCTTAATTTTGGCAATATTTTTTACAACATCTTTTGAAAGGCCTTTTTTAAATTCAATTTTATTCTGCAAATCGGTATGAAAGCCGTATTTCTCGTCGTAATCGTTTTTTGTATATATTTTTTTTACTTCGCAGTTTTCAGCTTCTGAATTTTTCATAACCAAATTTTTCGATTGTTTGTAAGATGCTTGAATCTCTAGTCTTAACTATTTTTCCATCAATCATAATGTGGATTTTATCTGGTATAAGATCTTCGAAGATCTTGTGATAGTGCGTGATCACTAAAATTGTTAGATTTGGATTTGTATCCCTTAAATTCTTTATATAGCTAAAGATCGTCTTTAATGCTTCAATATCAAGACCGGAATCTGTTTCATCAAGGATGGCAAGTTTTGGACTTCTTAGGGCCATCTGAAGTATCTCCAGCTTCTTTTTTTCACCACCAGAAAGACCTTCATTCAGATTCCTTTCTATTAAAGAATCAGGAATATTTAATGTCCTTGCAAGAGAAAGTAAATACTCCTTAAATTTAAACACGGGAAGTTGTTGGTCCTTAGGTTTTTGATTATTGTAAATTAGTCGAGCAAAGCTTCTAAAGTTTAAGCCCGGGACTTCAATAGGAGTTTGATAAGCCATAAAGATACCTTTATTAGCCCGTTCTGTAATTGTTAAATCGGTAATATTATGGCCTTCAAAGTATATTTTGCCTGAAGAAATCTTACAATCGGGATCTGCTACAATTGCTTTCGCTAAGGTAGATTTGCCTGATCCGTTTGGGCCCATAATGACATGAACTTCACCTTCTGAGATTTGTAAAGAAATGTCAGACAAAATCTTTTTTGAATTAATTTCGCAACTGAGATCTTTTAATTCTAATATCATTTTAGATAAAAATTGGTGAAATTAATTTAATTACATCGGCTGGCTTCATTTTAATTGATTCGGTATTTAAACCATCGTTGAATGCCGAAACAGCTTTGCTTTCAATCTCTCTTGAAAAATAGGTTGTCATCCCTAAAAGATTTCCAAAAGGTGGGATTGAGCCTAGTTCTAGTCCAAATTTGTCTTTGATGATTTGAGGATTCTCAAATTCAAACTTCTCAGTTTCAAAGTTGGCAAGTAAGTTCATATCCAGCTTTTGATCGGCTGGAATACAAACCATAATATTCTTACCTGTTTTTTTCCCTCTTAATATAATGGCCTTAATTCCTTCATCGAGCTTGGTGTTTCTTAGTGTGGCTGATTCTTCAGAGGTTTTTGCAGGCTCATGGGTTACTGTTTCGAATTTGATTTTATTTTTGTTAAGTTGAGATAATATTTCTGTATTTAATTCTTTGCCAAAGAAAATCTTAGGAGCTATTCTTACTCCTCCAATAAGTTTTGGATCTGATGGGAATAATTCGGCTTCTTTGATATTATCTAGACCAATCATTTTTTGGACAAATCTTGCAATTCCTAAGCCAAAACCGCCTTCCTCAGGCATGCCGTATTTAAAACCATCTAAATATTGTTTTAAACCTGGGTTATTTGAATCAATCCCTTTGGATTGGATTTGCGAAACTAACTTCTCATAATTTACTTCACGCCTAGTAATGGTAGCAAGTTCTACACCTCGGAATATCAAATCAGCTCTATCTGCAAATTCTAGGTTTTTCTCATTTTGATGATGATAAAATTTTGCATCGGCCCAAGGGAAGTCAACAATAAATAAGGCTTCACTATTCCAGTTCTTAATGGAATATTCAGTAATGAACTTTTCCTCAGAGGGTGCAACATCCATTTCGCCTGTGTGATCTTCACCTGTCTCTTTTTTCATAAGCTCATGAAGATCTTTAACACTTATTCGAGGAAGTTTTTCAGAAATGATTGGCTTTTTTGCTCCAAGTTCTTCTAAAAGAGTCTTTGATTCATTCCAGGTATTTTCGGTTATGTATTTGATAAAGGTCTCGGATACATTAAGAATATCTTCAAAGGAATTAATAAATCCCATCTCCATGTCCAACATTAAGATCTCGGAGACATGTCTGCTGGTATTACTTTTTTCGGCTCTATAGGCTCTTCCGATTTCATAAACTTTTTCAAAAACTCCTACCATGATTTGTTTATAAAACTGAGGGCTTTGCGCCATATAGGCTTTTTTATCAAAATAATTAACTTCGAAAACTTCTGCGCCACCTTCAGTTGGGAAGGCGATCATTTTTGGTGAATTAATTTGAGTGAAATCATTTTGGTTGAAAAAGTCCCTAATAATCCTTTCTGCATTACTCGCTATTTTAAAAATTGATGATTGCTTGGGGTGTCGTAAAGTTACAACTCGATTCTCAAGCATAGTATCAAATTCGACATTAAGATCATTCTTAGAAATATCGACCGGACTAGGAAATTTGACAGGCTGAATTATTTCAATATTGCCTTTTTGAACTTCCACGCCATATTGTGATTTTTCCGAAAGTATTGCATTACCTTTTATTCTTAAAACTGACCCAGTGTATAAACCGTCTAGTTTTTTAATCTCTTCTTCAGATTCTAAAACAATTTGGCTTAAACCTTTTCTGTCTCTAAGGATCAAGAACGCAAGCTTTCCCATTGTTCTTAAATTATGGAGCCAGCCTTCAAGTAGGATTTCTTCGCCAATGTGATTTTTAAGATCATTCGATAATATTCTTTGCATTTAAAAAAATTTAATAAATATAAATAAAAAAAGAGCCGTTTTAGATTATATAAAAAAATTTACAATCTAAAAGGGCCCTTCATTTTTAAAAAATATCGGGTGGTGCCACCTTTGTTCTACAAATGCAATCGCTTGATTTATAGCACTTTATGAAGATATTTAGTTTTAATCACTTAATTTTTAAGGCTTACACCAAACCCTTAATCGCTTATGTTTATTTTAACATATATCTTAAATTTAAAAAGTAGAGGTCCTTCAATTTTATTGCTATAATTTTTGAAAATAGTTTTGCAAAATTGAAAAACTTCGGTCGTATAGTTTTACTGTTAATAGTACTTATTCTTATTGGGATTTGGTCCCCTTGGCATAATTGGGATTTTTCCTTCCTATCAATGATAGGTATAGAAAATGATAATAGCTATTCTACACTTAAAGTTAAATCATTATCTGGAAGCATAGATATTTATATCGATGACAAACTTGAAGGTAGTGTTGTTGCTGATGAATCTTTTGCAGAAATAAATACCATAAAAGAGGGCATGCACTTAGTAAAACTTAAAAGGCAATCCGAAAATGGAGACATCTATTTTGAACTTAATAAAGAAATTAACTTTATTTCTGGAGTTGAAGTAGTTATGGCTTATGATCTTGGGCCATCTGAGGCTTTTTCAGAAGGTCATATTCTTTTCACTTCAAAAAATTACAAGAAAAACCAAAACCCTGTTGTTAATATAATTTCTTCACCAGAAGATCTAAATGTTTTTATTGATGATGAGCAAATTGGTACGACCCCAATAAGTGAATTAGAATTAGATTTGTCAAGACAACATAAGATCAGATTTGAGAAAACCGGTTACGATTCTTTAGAATTTATGATTTTACCCGAAGATCAAGAGAGTAGGGATAAATTGAAAGATTTAACGATCAATCTTGAGGTAAATTTATTTTTACAGCCGGTTAAAATAATTAAAAATACCTAATGGTCACTGCCAATCAATTAAAAAACGCAATAAAATTTCCGACCTCGATTATTGTAAGGGGACAAGATCTTCTTGGGATTGAACTAGCAAAATCTCTATTAGAACAAGGTGGATTTGTAATTATTATCGATAAAGGCAGTCGAGAAGTTGAAAAATATTTACCACTTATAGATTCCTATAAGAATTTAGTTTTAATGGATTATAGCGGCATAAGTTCGCTCCAAAGGGATCTAAGAAGGCTTGATTATGTTTTTTATCTTGATCATCAATATTCAGATTATTCGGAGAAAATTTCTACACAAGAATTTTTACAAGCATCAAATTATTTAGACACTGTACTTGATTTGACTGCAAAATTTGATGCGAAATTCTTACTTACAACCTCAATTAAAGCGCATCAAGCGATTGTTGGAAATAAAGTCATCGATTTAAATTATGAAATGCAGGCTGCAGAAAAATACTCTGCATATTCTGAGCTTGAAATTCAGAGATATTCTGAAAGTCTTGTTCGTGAATACCAGGAGAAGGTGGGTATTAATACTCGAATCGTTAGATTGGGGACATTACTTGGCAGAGGTATGGAAATCAACCTTGATTCCATAGTAGTAAAATTGATAATTCAAGCCTTACAAAACGAGAGACTATTAATCCCCGGCGATGGTCTTGATACAGATTATTACATCCATTACCTTGATGCCGCTTATGGAATAATTAAGGCACAATTTTCACCAAATACAAAAGGTCAAATTTTTACATTATCAAATGAAGAGGAGATTTCTGTATTAGGCATAGCATATAAATTGATAGAACTCATTCCATCGGCTAAAGAAATTCAATTTGATCAAAATGATAATTCTCTTCCTCCAATTAAATTGTACAAACCAGCTGCTAATCTTACATCTATTGGCTGGTCACCAAGAATATCCTTCGATAGGGGTTTATCTCAGACTATTGATTTTATAAAAGCGAGACTAAGTGAAGTGAATGGTAATGTGCAAAATTTAGAAAAAGAACTTATTCCCATATCAGGGAAAAAGGAACCGAAAGAAATCAAAAAGAAATTTCTAGACTTCTTTTTCATTGCATCTAAAGAAGATGATCCATCTGCTACAGCCAATTTGAATACTCAAAACCTTAACAGCGAAGGAGCTTTAGCTAGGCTTATAGCGGAAAGAAAAAATCAAGAAAGAGCTAGAAAGGGGAGCATAATTTTAGCGAATAATAATTTACGAGAAGCTCTTCAGAAAAGGCCCGATCGAACTCCTTTAGAAAGGTTTGATGATTGGCTAAATGATTTATTTGTGAGAATAAAACAAAGATTAAATGTCTTTAAAAATTTGACTCTCAAAGAATTTGCACTATGGATGGCCGGACTGACTGCTTTTTTTATCATCTATTTCATATTTATTTCTCCATTGCTAAGTCTGTCAAAGGATATCCTCCTTTTTAGAAAAAATATTAAAGATTTATCAAATTCAGCAGAAATTTATAATTTCAATGAAATAAATGTAAAAACAAATGAAATTCTTGAAAACATCAATAATATTGAATCCAGATTAAAAGATCTTGAATTTGCATTTGTTTTAGTCAACCAAAATGATATTTATGCAAATACCAGATTGTTTATAACACAAGTAGAACAGTATTTTTTTGGGTTAGATAATTATTCAAAATCTCTTATCCCATTAGATAATTTTCAAAAGATCTATTCACCGGGATTTGTCCAAAGATTAGATGAACAATTAATAATCGCAGATAATAAGTCGAATTATATTGATAATCTTAACGAGCTATATAAAAACAGGTCGCTACTATCTTTAGGTCAAAAAGCAATGGAAGAAAATCAAGGTAGGATAATTGAAGGATTAAAATCTTTTCCAGATTGGGCAAAAACTTTTTTTGGCAATGATTTAGAAAGTTCTTTAACTTTTTATGAAGATGGCAAAGATATTGTAGAAACTGTTAATAATTTGAATGTTCTTGTTGGCAAGGACAAAATGAGGCATTACTTAATAATCTTGCAAGACAATGAAAGATTTTATGCAAATGGTGGAAAGCTAGTGGGTTATTATCTATTAGGTGTTCAAAATGCTGAAATTAAAAATGTTAAATTTGTAAATATTTCTGAATTTCAAAATATTAATCCTAATTTATCAACAGCAGCAGTTAAAGATATAACTTTAGTGAGTAAGAAGATGCTCACACTTAACAATGTGGTTTTTAATGATATAAATTTTATTTCTGATCCCGACCTATTCTACGATGAAGTTGAAGAAGTTGTTGAAGCAAAAGAACTAGTTCCCATTGATATGGGAATAATTGTAAATATGAATGCAATTGCTAATATAACCGGTGAAAGTGGGGATTTAATATTCAAACAAAAAAACATTTCGACAAACAACTTTTACGAATCGTTCAATGGTTTTCTAGCAAGTGATGCTACAGATAAACAAAGAAATGATTTGATAATTTCGTATTTTTCTACGCTTTTAGAGAAAAAGGTTAACAATGTTTTTATTGATAAATCAATTAGCGATGCAGTCTTTAAATCAATATCATCTAATGATATTAGGGTATTTACAAATGAACCAATAATTCAAAAATATTTATCAAGTATTTTTACAGATATTAAAGTTAAAGATGAAGTGTTCATAGGAATGAACTATGACGGTATGTCAGCAAAATTTTCAAATTTAAATGATATTGAAATCTCGGGCAATATCCTAGTTAAAAAAGATTTTACTACAACAAAGAATTTTAAAATTAAATTCAATGCAAATGGAGTGCTGAATACATATTTTTGTATGCCAAGCAGTGTTTCAGAACTCGATATTAACGAAACTGCTACCGAAAACTATTCTCAAGCCTTTGATGTAACCAATCTCCAGAAGCTTTGCGTAATAATGCTTCCTGATGACGATCTAAAATATGGAATAAATTATAAAACTGGAGTTTTTGAAAAAACTACTGATTCAAGCTATAATTATTTATTCAAGATAAATTCCATCTCAGGCACTCAAGTAAATTATGATTTAGAGTTTTTGTTTGAAGATACACTGGATCATGTGATTCCGATAACTGAAAACTCAATTAATCAATCTGATGGATATTTATTTAAAGGACAGTTTGTAAATTCAAAAACTTTTAATTTTAAAATTAACCGATAATGGATAATAAAACTCAAATCACAAAAGAAGGTTTAGCTGATTTAGAAAAAGAACTTGCTGATAGAATAAATGTAGTAAGGAAAAAGATAGCTGATGAAATTGAAACAGCTAGGGAGCAAGGAGATCTCTCTGAAAATGCAGCATATAAAGCAGCAATGGATGAAAAAGAATTCAATGAAAAGAAGATAGAAGAATTACAGGATCTTATAAAAAATGCTGTTATTATTGAAGAAAATCATAAAACCTCTAATGCTGTAATTGGTAAAACAGTTGTCGTCTTGAACAAAACTACGAATTCTAAATCTACATTTGAGTTGGTCGGTGCAAGTGAAGCTGATCCGACCAATGGCAAGATTTCAATCGAATCGCCTTTAGGAATGTCGATTGTTGGTAAAAAGAAGGATCAATCTTTTAAATTCGCTACTCCAGTTGGAGAATATGAATATGTGGTCCTAGAAATTAAATAAGTTTATTATTGTTAAAATTTAAATGGAAAGACATCCAGTGCCCCATAATTTTATGGATGTTGAATTTAAGCTTTTCGGTTTTTTTACTGTAAAGCAATTTGGATATTTGGCTGTTGGCTTTATTCTCTCATTGCTTATTTATTACTCGACTTTCCCTGATATTCTCAAGTTAATTTTCATTGGAGTTTCAATGGGTAGTGGGCTTGTTTTAGCGCTTGTTAAAATAAATGGCCAACCATCGGTAATTTATGTCCAAAACTTTATTACTAGTTTATTTGAACCCCAAGAAAGGCTCTGGAAAAAGACTCCTGTTGTTCCAGACATTTTACAAGAATCAAAGAACAATACAAAAGTTGAATCTAATAAAGAACTAGATAGCGCGCTTTCTAGAATAAAAGTTGCAAATATACCAGATCAGCCTTTAGCAAAATTATCTGAAGAAGAAGAAAAACTCGATAAATTCGAAAATGAAAATCTCAACAAAATTGACGAACATTTTGATTTCCTTTTTAATCAAGTCCCTGAAATACAAGGCGAAAAATCTCAAACGCCATCTCACGATCGGGCCGTAAATACTCCACCAATAAACGAAACTATGTTTAAAAAGCCATCGACGATTGCTGATTCGATTAATCAAAATCTTCCGGGTGAAAAACTTTATGAAGGATCAAATTACGCTGTTTCGTTTAAACCTATGACGAGTAGGGTTAATAGACCGATTAATTTTAATGTTGCAAATCCTACCATGGCCGTTGTTAAAAATAATAATGCAAAATTGTACTTAACGGGAATAGTCGTTGATAGTGCTAATCAACCTATAAAATCAACTAGAGTGGATATCATTGATCTTTCGGGCAAATTAGTTAGGTCACTAGCTACGAATAATGAGGGCAGATTTGAATTGATAAACCAATTACCAAGTGGCGATTACTATTTAGATATTACAAAACCTGACTTCAACTTTGATCGCATAAGCGTTAATATAGAGGAAGGAAAATTATCAGACATTATTATTAAAGCGAAAAACTAATGGGATTATTCGGGTCATCTACAACACCAAGTACACAACAACATCTAGCGATTGAAGATATCAGGGACGATCTTGTAATCCTTAAAAATGGAATGATTTCGTTAGTTCTCGAAGTAAATGCTTTGAATTTCGATTTGTTATCAGAGAAAGAGCAAGACATTAAAATCATGAGTTTTGCAGGTCTTTTAAATTCTTTGGAATTTCCTTTCCAAATCGTTATTCGTACAGAAAGAACAGATATTAGTACATATTTAGATAGATTAAGAATCTATAGAGAGAAACAAATATCCGATGCCCTAAAAAGACAAATAGATATTTATATGCAATTTATTCAGAATTTAACTGCGAATAAAGATATTCTTGATAAAACCTTTTATGTCGTAATTCCTGAGACAGGTAGTGTAGTCCAAAAAACTAGTAGTGTTAAACAATTTTTTGGCAAAAAAGAAAAGATTATTAATGTTAATTCAATTATGGACGAAATTAAGCCTAGGCTTTACCCTAAAAGAGATAATTTTATAAAACAATTTAAAAATATTGGTTTAACAGCATTTCAACTTGATAATGATCGACTCATCAAGCTTTATTATTCAATGTACGATCCAGATAAATTAGGAGTTTCTAAATTACAATTAAAAACAACACAATACACATCTAGTAAATAATGAATATACTTGACGCAATATTAGGCAGAAAACCAACTCAAAACGCCCCTCAAATTCAAGGACAAAAGTCTGTTGCCGATCATCAGACTAATCAATCACAAGTATCTAAAACAACTCCTGTAGCTTCAAATAAAGCCGATGTCAAAGAAAATAAAAAAGAAAGCATTGGAATTAAACAAGTTTTAGAGGCTGTTATGGGTAAGCCAGAGGTAAAAGTAACGGAAGAAAAAACTGAACAGCAATTAGAAGAAGAGGCTATTAAGAATTTTTCCGAAGGTATAGTTGATGTTAAAGATATCATTGCTCCGCCAGCTATTGAGATAGACTTTAATAACATGCAAATAGGTAGTAAATATTTTAGGACCTTTTTTGCGACAGGATTCCCAACTTGGGTAGGCGCTAATTGGCTGTCCCCCCTTATAAATTTTGAAAAACCGATCACGATTTCAACTTTTTATTATCCAACAGATTCTGGACTTGTTTTACAGAGACTAAAAAGGAAGATAACTGAATTCCAAGCTACTTTGAACTTGGATTTAGAAGCAGGGAAACTTCCTGATCCAAATGTAAAGGTCGCATTAAGATCAGCGGAAGAACTTCAAGACCAGATTGCTTCTGGTAATCAAAAATTTTTTCACTTTGCTTTATATGTAACAATTCGTTCAACAAATCTAAAAGAGCTTGAGGAGATATCAAGAAATGTAGAATCAACCCTTTCAGCAATTGGAGTTATTGTAAAAGTTGCTTCTCTTCAACAAGAGCAAGGCTTTATCTCAAGTCTGCCATTAGGATATGACAAAATCTATCTTAATAGGAATATGGACACAACTTCACTTGCGACTACATTCCCATTCGTATCTTCTGAGCTTACTATGGACGATGGAATTATGTATGGAATCAATAAGCATAATAAGAGTTTGATCATTTTTGATAGATTTCAAATGCCTAACCCCAATATGGTAATTTTTGCCACATCTGGAGCAGGTAAATCATACTTCGTAAAACTCGAAGCTATGAGAAGTTTAATGCTTGGAACGCATATTCTTATTATTGATCCTGAAAAGGAATACGAAAAACTTACAAATGCGATTGGGGGAGAATATATTACATTCTCTCAAGATTCGAGAGCAAAATTAAATCCCTTCGAGCTGTCTGGAATTTTTGAAAAAGATGAGGATGAGCTTCGATTCAAGATACTTTTTCTTCAAGGTTTAATTAGAATCATGGTAGGGGGTTCTTTAACTCCAATCGAAACTGCTATACTTGATAGAGCCTTGATCCTTACTTATAAAGAAAAGGGCATTACTCCTGACCCATCAACGCAAAGACGACCTCCACCACTACTGGAAGATCTTTATAAGATTTTAAATGCAATGGCAGAAGACGAAGCTCATTTACTTGCAAGTAAAATTGAAAGGTTTATAAAAGGTAGCGCAGCTGGAGTTTTCGATCAAGCCACAAATGTAAAAATTAACAATACATTTACTGCTTTTAGTATTAGGGATTTATCTGATGAACTTAGGCCTGTCGCAATGTATATCATGTTGGATTATATCTGGACGCTTGTTAAAAAAGATAAAAGACAAAGGATTCTAATTATTGACGAGGCTTGGTGGATGATGCAATATCCTGACGCTGCTCGTTTTGTGTATTCTATTGTAAAAAGATCTAGAAAATATGGACTAGGAGTAACCACAATCACACAGGATGTTAATGACTTTTTGAATTCTGATTATGGAAAGGCTGTAGTTAATAACTCTTCGATCCAACTTCTACTAAAGCAAAATGCTGCTGCAGTCGATCAGATACAAAAAGTTTTCTATTTGTCTGATGGAGAGAAAGATTATTTATTATCGGCTGGCATTGGAGAAGGTTTGTTTTTTGCTGATTATAATCATGTTGCTATTCAAGTTTTAGCTAGTGAAAATGAGCATAACCTTATAACAACAAACTTAAGAGAACTACTTGCGATGGAAACTAAGGCCAAAGATGAAGCTGCTGCGGTAAAAGATGTTAGACCTCAAAAAAGTGTAGTTAAGACGAATTTATCAGTAGAATAAGATATATGGACCTATTTCAACAACAAATTTCAATAAATTTGAATAGCTTATTTTTTATTGCTTTGATATTATTATCTTTAATATTACTAATAATTGTATTTTTTCAATTAAGAATTAAAAAGCTAACCATGGAAAACGAAAATAAAACCAATACAGGCTTTTTAGGGAAGTCTCTCTACGCTTTACTGGGTCTTTTTGTAATCGGCGCCGGAATTGTCTTTGCTGTTTTAGCTTTAAACAAACAAGAAATATTTAATATTGAAGCAAAAAGGACTGTTACCGCCGACATTTATACACAGGTTTTAATGGTCGATGGTGATCATTCCTATGTAGACTTTAAAGTTACCCCTAGTGTTGAGGGGGTAGTATGGGGTGAAACCGGTTCTGAATTTGAAATATATTGGTCCTTTGTAAAGATGGATGATTCTTCTGTAAATTATTCTTTTATTGAAAAATCAAAAGATATTAATAATCGAAGTGGTCTTCAAGATTATTTCGAAAATGGTTCATACAATTTAAATGTAACTATCCTCTTCGAAGATGAATCATATACATTTACGAAAGTAGTTGATTTCTAGTATAATTATCCCAACTGATCAAGATAGTAGCCCCTAAAATAATATTTATGGGGAGGAAAGTCCGGACTCTAAGCTAAGTAAAAATTAGCAAAAAGTACCATGGAAACATGGATAGGTGTGAGCTTATAGAACAGGGCCACAGAAAGCAAAATCCCAAGTCTAATCGATTTGGAGATTGTGAAAAGGTGGTGTAAAAGACCACCGGTTTCAACTGTAAAGTTGAAATGCTGGGTAACCCTTACTTTAGAGCAACTAGAAAGTCTCTAGGCATAGATAAATTACTATCTGAATCCAAAACTAATTGGAAGATACAGAATCTGGCTTATTGATCAGTTAAAATTATTCTTCTCTGGTTCGAGATAATCCTTGGATCCTAAAAACGAAGTACAATAGTTGACCTAGTGACTGAAAAAGTCCAGCAACATAGGTAAGAGAAGCAGCTACAAGTACCGATTTTATCGCAGGCTTTTCAGATGGGAAGATCAATTGATTTCTCTCCAAAATTTTTATTGCTCTATCACTTGCATCAAATTCCAATGGGACTGTCACTAGTGCAAAAACAGTTGCAAGCGAAAAGAAAATAACACCTAACCATGCTAGACTTGAGAATTCAAGTACGAACCCTATTATGAGTAAAATGTAACCAAAATTCGTGCCAAAATTAACAAGGGGTACTATTCCTGTCCTAATCCTGAACAAAAAATTATTCTTTTGATGTTGAACTATATGACCAAGTTCATGGGCGGTAATTGCTGTGGAAGTAATAGTGCGTCCGTGTGCGCTATCAATCGATAAATTTAATGTGTGACTTGAAGGATCATATGATTCACTCAGCAAATCGGGTAGTAGATTAATTTGGAATTTTATATTTTCACTTCTGCCGATTTGTTCGGCAACTTCTATTCCAGTTAACTTCCTTTTAGTTTCGATTTGGTTATATTTTTTTACCGAATAATTTAAAAATAAAGTAGCACCTAATCCTAAAATCAATGCAGGAAGGGCGAAAAGAAGATATATCGGATCAAAAGTCGGGAAGAACATACAACAAAAAATACAAATTTTAGTTCAAAAATAGTATAGCATATTCAAATCTTTTAACGATTCGGCTATTATTTAATAATATGAATGTTTATAAACCTGGACAAATTAATATTGGGGAGAAAGGTCTCGAGAAACATCGGGACATGGCCATTGGAGCTGGAATGATAACTATGGGCTGGACTTTTTTAAGCTATGTTTGGGTATTCTCTACGGTATTACAACTTTTTGTATTCATACCGGCGCTTTTTTGCATTTTAGGGATAATTCAGTACAGAAATAAGTTCAATATAATTTTTGGTTTAACTCAAAAATACAATGTGGACGATTCCCCAGAACCACACAATGTTTTGGATAGTGTCTCAATTGATAAAGATCGTGAAAGGGCTGTGTTTTTATTATTGCTCTCAATTTTTTTGGCACTTTTATACAGTGTGATAATCATCCTGATTTTTTAATTTCCTTAAATCCCCAATAATCATTAGCATTTATTGCTGATATTACATATTAAAGAAACCTCTTGACAAAAAAATCCCTTTTGAGTTACACTTTTAGCAGAAGAGTGGTTGGAGTGCTAACTCTCTTCAAAATTATTTTATTTTTTATTTTTTTTAAAATGAATGACAGAAGAATAACTCTAATGGATCCAACGAGATTCTGGACAGCTAATTGGATGGACGATGTTATGAAAGATTTCGTTCCTGTTAGTACCGGCGAACTTGAAATGTACGAAGATGATGACAAAGTTGTTGTAAAAATAAAAGCGGCTGGCTTTACACCTGAACAAATCGAAATTAGTATCGAAGGTAAAGTTCTTACGATTACCGGTAAATATGAACTAGAAAAAGAAGAAGAGGATAAAAAGAGGAAATATTACTACAAAGAAATGCGAAACGAATCTTTTACAAAATCCATTAGTCTACCCACATCAGTTAAGTCTGATAAAGTAGAAGCAGAAATGAAAAATGGTATTTTAAAAGTTGTTTTACCTAAGGTTGAAGAAGTAAAACCTAAAAAAATTGCTATTTCAGTTAAATAAAATCAATTTAGTTAATTAAAAGTTAAGATCTCGGGCTACTAAAAGTAGCCCGAGATTTTGTTTTATTGATATAATATTCTCATGAGAGATGATGATTGGTTACAAGAACAACTTTATGATATTTGGGAAAGCTATTTTGCTGATGTACCTCGATTAAATATTGTTTTGATTAAGTTTAGTAAAAAATCCAAACGACAATTAGGGGCTATTTCATGGCTTGGCAACAAAACCAAAAAAATTGAAAAGATGCTTGAAGTTGAAGGTCCTGCAGACGAATCTCGAGTCTCTTTAATAACTATTACATCCTTTTTTAAAGATCCATTAATACCCGATTATGTTGTTTTAGGCACAATTGCTCATGAGTTATGTCATTATTCACATGGATTTAGTTCTCCATTGAATCAAATTTTTGAACATCCTCATAAGGGCGGAGTAATTCGCAAAGAAATGCAAAAGAGGGGACTACTGGATCTTTATAAAACTTCAAAAAAATGGTTAAAAACCAATTGGCGCAATTATCTAATTAAAGCGAGATAATATTTTTATAGCGTCTTAAAAACTGCATATTTGGATAAAACTCAACTACCGAAAATCTAGGATTCTTCTCTAATGATTCGTTTGAATAATGCATTTTTATAGGATGCTCTTTAGTCCCAAACACTATTTGCCTTTTATTGATTGGGATTGAATGAAAAGCAGTATCTTGAATGACGATTTCATGCCAGAGTTTATTTGCCTCTTCATTAGATCGAATTGTTTCAATTATTTTATTAAAATATTTATCATCGACCATAAAACCCATCCTATTTTTAACTCTAATAAGGATTTGCTGTAAATTACTTATAAATTCAGATCCCAAAAAACGATTGAATGAATTATCCCCAGAAATTAATAGTTCCGGCAGGGTCTTTAATTTTAGGGTTGAATTAAATTCGGTATCATTAATTCCAATAATTTGTTTATATGTTTTCGACATTTCAATAAGTCTAAATCTATCATCGATTAAAAGCGCCAATACTAAAGGTTTTTGGAAATAGTATTCAATTTCTTTTAAAGCTTCTAGAATTTCATTGTCATTGGCTGGATTAGCTGTAGAACCAACGAGATAATCAAGTTCGGCATTAGAGAGATTTAAAATCTCAGAAATTTTATAGATACTTTCCTTGGTGGGATTAGTTTTTCCGGATTCAAATCTACTAACACAACCAAAAGCAAGGTCGGTAGAAATTTCAATGTCCATCTGACTGATTCCTTTTGAATTCCTGAAATAGCGTAGTTTTTGTCCTAGATTTGCCATAGTAGTTATTTATATATGGATTATATTATATATCTAGCTTTTATCAAACTATCTATGGATAAATCTATGTATTTTAATACAAATGTTTAAATTTTCTCTCCACATTCTGCACAAAATTTCATACCGGGTTTTAAATCAGCAGAACATTTTGGACATTTTGTTTTGGGTTTTAAGTTGGTACCACATTCAGGACAAAATTTTGCATTTTTAGCTAAAGGTTTTTCGCAATTGGGACAAGAACCAATTATGCCTTCTCTCCAATATTCTGTACCTAATTTTTTGTCCTCTTCGGCCATAGCTGCATGTGCGTAAACTTCTTCAACAGATTTTTGAGATTGTGCTCTTGCCATTTCAACTCCTAAATCAGGAGAACATTCCTTACAAAGGCCTTTATTTGAGTTCCAACAGCGTTCTCTACATATCCATTTATTGCAACTTGGGCATTGTATAAATTTGGGGGAAATTTCTTTTCCGGCATTTTCTAGAGCTTTTTCATGTGCTTGTTCCCATGTGGCTGATTTAACATTCTGAGATATGTCAGATGCATTTGAAAATATTCCACCTAGGATTCCACTTGCGCTGTCTAAAATTTTTGAAACAGTTCCTGTAGCAGAAGTTTCAAATTTGCTTTTATATCCATTGCCACATCTATCGCAAAAGAATTCAAATTGAAAACCAGTATCGGTACTTTTATCTTCGTAATTTCTTGTGAATTTAATTGGGTCTGACATTTTTTAAATTTTTATAAATTAAAAATATATACAATTATTTTGAACATTCATTGTTAAAGAATGCCCATTCTTCGCATTCTTTGCCATCTTCAAAAACACAATATCCAACTTCTCCTTGCAAATCTTTTCGGATCTCAATTTTACCACCATTTTCAATACAGTATTCAGATGCAGGATTAGCTATTTGAGATGTAGTTTGAGTGAAAATTTTGCCATCAGAAGTCACGCATTTAGGTGGGTAGCCTTCGATAACAGGGAAACCTTTTTCTACACACGCATCAAAAGATTTAATGTCGCTTTCGTTTTGGGTGTCTGTTTCGCCAGTAAATGGAAGATTTTTCATTGAAAAAAAAGAAGTTGCACTACCGACAATGACAATAATCAGGGCAAAAATACCAATTACGGTAAATAAGGTTTTTTTCTCCATCATTAGGATTTTAATATATAAATATATTACACTAAGAATCTTTTAATTTAAAAGCCTTTTTAACTAGTTTATATGTTTCCTCTCCATTAAGTTCTGTGCTATCAATAATTGTGCCTTTAAAATTTGTAGGGAGTTTATTGGGTTCTGGATAATCAACTAAATTATATCTCCTAATATAGTCTTGACGATCAGCAATTTGCCTCTTTGATAGATTTAACATCTCGTTACGAATTAAATCTTCGGTCAGATTTTCTTTTGAGAGTGTTTTTAATAGTGATCTTTTTGCTCGAACTTCTAAGTTTGTGTGCAACCAAACGGCTTTTGAATTTTCAAAAATAAAATTATAATACGATTCAAATAGATCTGCTTTATTTTGTGAAGTTAATTCCTCAAGCAAAAACTTTTTAAAAGAATTTGAAAACATAAATAAAGGAAGTATTTTGGAATCTATTAAAATCTTAGATTTGTCATCAATTGCTTTGATAATTCTTTTAATCATGTAAGAATCTAATTCCTTATCAACATCACGGCCAATCAAAACACAATTATCTCTAAATCCTTTTATGTCTGCTTTATCTAAATCAAAATCATCAGGATCTTCTGGTATTTTATAACCACTCTTAACAAATCCGGCTTGTATTGATTTTTGTTTTAAAATCGAGCCAATATATAAAAATTCGAATTTATTGTCTTTAAGTATTCTATGGGAGATGTAACTAGTTCCGGTCTTCCCTGGGCCACTTAAGATGTAAATTTGAGCCTTTTTAGATTGTTTAAGTATAAAGAAAATAAAATAAGTGAAAATACCTAGTGGAATAGAGATATAAAGACATCTTAAAAAAAGTTCGTAACTAATTATCGGCTGAACTGCAATAGTAGGAGTAATTGTAGGGTATTCAGTAGGTTTTTGTGTAGGGATATAAGTAATAATAGATGGTTCAAAAGTAATATCTGGAGTGTCGCTAGGATATTCTATTGTAACAGTAAACCCCGGGGATGTTGTGATTGAGACTGAGGGAGTAATAGTCACACTAGGTGTAATATAAACACCGTTAATAGTAAAAAACAATACTTGGCTTTGAGTAGAATTATCAATAATTCCATTAATAAACAAATTTGCATAAGTTGAATAATTCAGGTTCGGGAAATTAGACGATGGTAGCGAAATTATATAGTTTCCATTTTCATCAGCATTAATAGTATATCTATAAAAAGAATCCCCAATAATTGTTATCTGCAACACAGCGTTAGGATATGTATACCCGGATATTTCTATGATTTCGTTCTCAACGAAGTAATTTTGATTAATTGAAATAGTTGGGGGTAAAAAAATATTTGTAAATACAGTCGTTTGTTTAGGTAATAAAAGTGCAGGAATATTTATAGTATTTGAAACATTATTAAGGGGATCAGTTGAATAGATTTCGACATGATGGACTCCTGGAGTTAATGCAAAAAGTTCCTTAACGAATAGCCCATTTGTCCCATCGCTATTAACGCTCCAGTTGTATCCAGGGGAAACACTATCTAAACCGACAGTTCCATACCATGAGCCAACATTACCTGAAGTACTTCCTGAGTTTATTGCCGCCTCAGTACCAACAACAAGAGTGCCACTAGTTGCAGTATATCTATGAGAAGCATCTACTTTAATTGGGTTAATTAATAAAAAAGATAGCACCAGAAAGGTACAGGAAAAAATGAATTTTGTACTTAAAAAATACAATTTAAACAAAATATATACTTTGACTAATAATAATATACATAAAATTAAAATCTAAAAAAAGTCCATATAAAAATGCTATAATTTTTCGTTGTTAACTTTTTATTTTCTAAAAATGAACTTAATCACAGGAGCAAACGGAAGAATAGGTAATGTAGTTGTTCGTAAATTACTTGAAAAAGGTGAAAAAGTAAGGATATTTGCAAGAAATACTTCAAATTTATCATCCCTTAAAGGACTTGAATATGAAGTTGCAAATGGTGATATTAATGACTTGCAAAGTGTTTTGATGGCGATGGATGGCTGTGATCAAGTTTATCATTTAGCTGCAGACATCAATATTAATAATAAAAATGCCGATAAAACTTTTAAAATCAATATTCTAGGTACTGAAAATATCCTACAAGCCTGTATTGAAAAGAAAGTAAAACGACTAGTTTATGTAAGTTCAATTCATGCTTTCTCTTTACCACCTAAGGGGCAACAAATAAACGAAGAAACTCCATTATGTGATGAAGATGACAAAAGGGGAGTATATGATAGATCAAAAGCTAAAGCTACAAGAAAGGTCTTAAATACAAAAGCAGAAGGCTTTGAGGCTGTTGTTGTTTGTCCAACAGGTGTTGTCGGGCCTTATGATTTTGAGCCATCATTTTTTGGCAAAGGAATGATCGAATCAATCCAAAGTGGACTAAAAATCACAGTGCCAGGTGGTTTTGATTATGTAGATGTAAGAGATGTTGCAGATGGAATAATTTCCGCAATGAAAAATGGTAAACCTTATCAAATTTATTTACTTGGTAACGAATACATAACAATGAAGGAATATTTTGGCTACCTTGCTGAACTTAGCGGAATTAAAGTGAAAACAAAAGTTTTGCCTTTCTGGCTTGCTAAAACAATGGGATATGTTTTGAATCTCTTTTCTGATAATTCATCCATTACTGATTATTCTGTTGATACTTTAATGGGAAATGCAGACATTTCTCATGAAAAAGCATCAAAGGAATTAGGCTACAAGCCAAGATCAATGAAAGAATCAATCACTGATCAATACAATTGGTTTAAAGATAATGGATACTTTAAAACTAAAGAGAAATAAGCATTGGTTTGATCGAATTATTAATTAGACATTGCAAATTTATCTGAAATCCTTTTATATTCTTCGGAAGATTTCCTTCTTGATTGATCATCTTGCATCGATCCAATTTTTGATAGGGCTTCCTTCCACTCAGGATTATCTTCATTATGTGGAATCAAATGAATATGGGCATGAGGTACACCTCTACCTAAAACAAAAATATCAACGAATTTATACCCTAGATCTTTTTTAAAATGTCTTGCAACTTTTGTGGCAAATTCAAAATAATCATCGACATCATCAACATCTGTAAATGTCTCAAAATGCTTTTTAGGAATAACAATTGTATGACCTTCAACAATTTGTGAGATATCAATAATTGCTAAAAAGTTTTCATCTTCAGCAATTTTGAAGCAGGGGATTTCATTATTAATGATTTTGCAGAAAGCACAATTATTTATCATCTTACTTAAATATAAAAAAGTTTTTAAATTATACAATAATTTTAATAATTTATTTGACATAAGAAAAATTTATTATACAATTTAATGGGTATATACCCATTTGTGTTCTATTTTTTATTATTAAAAACATGCCAAGATTAGATGGAACTGGTCCTTTAGGACAGGGACCAATGACTGGACGAGGAAGAGGTAAAGGTATGGGACGTGGTAGAGGAAAAGGAATGGGAGGTCGTGGACAGGGAGGAAGTAAAGAGTGCACATGTCCTAAATGTGGTTATAAAGAACCACATACAAGAGGAATTCCTTGTTCAGAGAAAAAATGCCCTGAATGCGGAACACTTATGAAAGGTGCTTTTTGCTTATAGGATTTTTATGAGGGGTAGCAATAGAAAATTATTACTGCCCCTCTTTCTTATTTATTATCTATAAATTTATGCGACAACGATGTAGAAGAAGACTCGGAAGAGATTTTAGTGAAATTTACTTTAAACCAAGAGGAATTCCTTTAAGGGAACTTAATGAAGTTACAATAACAGATGAGGAACTTGAAACAATAAGACTAAGATATTTAGAAAAAATGGATCAGGATGAAGCTTCAAAGAAAATGGGTATTTCTCAGAGTCAATATCAAAGAGATTTAACCTCAGTACTAGAAAAAATTACAAAAGCCCTCATTGAGGGATATGCTATCAATATAGCCAAAACGAAGTAATTTTTTATATTTCAATCTTGACTGAAATTTTCTGCTATTGTATATTTCAATGTACGTTGAAATAACTTTTTAATATTTTCTTGATGAATGGAACAGTAAAGAAAAAAATAGAGGATTTACAGAAATTATTAGTATTAAACAGAATAAAAATACTTGATTTACTATATAAAGAGGATACCTGTGTTTGCCAAATGGTAGAAAAGCTTAGTATGAAACACAATCTGATATCACATCACCTAAAGACACTGTTAGATATGGGTTATTTAAAAAGCAACAGAAATGGTCAGCATATTATGTATAACCTTGTAGATGATAAAAAAGAGATTGTAGGTGAATTATTAACACTTATAAATAAATAACATTATGAAAGTACTTAAATTTGGTGCAATTTGGTGTTCGGGATGTTTAGTAATGAAGCCTAGATGGGCTGAAATTGAAAGAGAATTAACTTGGCTTATTACTGAGTACCACGATGCAGATACTGAAAAAGAACTAGTAAAAAAATATTCGGTTAAGTATTATCCATGTTTTATTTTTTTTGATAAAGAAGGTAATGAAATACATCGAGAGTATGGTGAAATAGAAAAAGAAAAATTAATTGAGATTATTAATACTTATAAAGATAAATAATATGATTGGTAGACTGCTCAAAATAACATTGTCATTAGCAATCCTATTTGGTGTTTTTTTTGCAGGCACTATTAACGAAGTTAGCGCAGAAGTTAATGAACCCATTAATGTTTATCTTTTTTATGGGCAAGGTTGTCCTCATTGTGCAAAAGAACGAGAATATTTAACGACTCTAAAAGATACCTATGGTAATAAAATAAACATTTATGAATATGAGGTCTATTACAATCAGGAAAATGTCAAACTATTTACTAAAACCTCGGAGTTTTTAAATATTGATGTCGGAGGAGTTCCTTTTCTTGTTATTGGAGAGAAGTACTTTGTTGGTTACGAGAGTAATGAAACGACTGGAACAGAAATTTCAAATGAAATCGAACGATGTATCGAGCATGGCTGTATAGATAATCTATCTGAGTTGCTTCTTGGAGAAAAAAAGTTAAATACTACCAGTACTCCCAAAGGTGTAATCATTTCGAGTGGTACTAATTCTGAAAATAATTCTCCACTGTACTTAGAGACATATATTTTTGGAAAAATTAACATTAAAGACATCTCTCTCCCTCTTGCAACCATATTAATTGCATTAGTTGACGGATTTAATCCTTGTGCGATGTGGATTCTTATCTTTCTAATTACCATGTTAATAAACATGAAAGATAAAAGGAAACTGTATATTTTAGGATCAACTTTTATCTTTACCTCTGGGATTGTTTATTTCTTCTTCCTTTCTGCTTGGTTTAATTTTTTTAAACTTGTAGGTTATGTATATTGGATAAAAGTTATTATTGGAATTATCGCAATAGTTAGCGGAATCTTACACATTAAAAGTGCATTGTTTTCAAAAGGAGGATGTCATGCAACCAACGAGAAACAAAGAGAAAGCATCATAGAAAGAATTAAAAAGGTTTTAGGAGAGAAAAGCTTTGTATTGGCAATATTTGGAATTGTAACACTAGCCATTTCAGTAAATTTAATCGAAGTTGTATGCTCTGCTGGACTTCCAGCTGTTTATACCAACCTTTTATCATCAATAAAATTATCTCCTTTTGAATACTATTTCTACTTGTTCCTTTATGTGATTATTTTTATGTTGGATGATCTAATTATATTTTTCATTGCAGTAAAAACTTTTGAAGTAACAGGAATAACAAAGAAATACACAAAATGGTCAAGTCTTATAGGAGGCATAATTATTTTAATTATTGGAATAATTTTAATAATAAAACCTGAACTTTTGATGTTCGGGTAATTATTTAATTTATTAATTTAAAATTATGAGCAAAAAACTGCCAATAATTCTAGGAGTTCTTTTAGGACTTGGGATTCTTATAGGATGTGAATTTTTACTAGTGAGAAATTTTGGATGTCCTAAAACAACTGAAAAAACAGAGACAAAAGAATCGGAAGTTATGTCTAAACCCAAAGCGATGATGCTTCTAATAGAATTTAAGAACACAGAGGGATTAGT
This sequence comes from uncultured Candidatus Saccharibacteria bacterium, assembly GCA_964461915.1. GTDB lineage: Bacteria > Patescibacteriota > Dojkabacteria > B142 > OLB20 > JAKQLP01. Next base: position 199,788 of record CAYWVD010000001.1, read on the forward strand.
AAATATGGTAAATGACATGAAGGAAAGAAATATCAAGGGATTATTAATGGTAAACGCTGATTTCGTTGATAAAAATAAAGATGCAATTAAGGAAATTTTAGCAACAGGAAATGTTGAGATTGCAGCCTCATATGATCCAAAGCCCTATTGGGAAATGACCTACGATGAACAATATGCCACTATTACGGATATGATTACAAGAATTGAAAGTGCCCTTAATGTTAAGGTTAGAATTATCAGCTCAAGATATATGGCTTCTGATGAAAATACAGTAAAAATTGCTGATAAATTAGGTATTGAATATATTACTGCTAGAGGAACAACAGAACTTGCTACTACTGTTTATAAACCTGAAGAATACAATGTAAAAATTATTTCTGTTTCGAATATTGATGTGCCTGAATTCAAATATGGAAGTTTTTGTGATTACAGTTTCTATGAAAGAAGCGGAAGCCCTGAAGACATGGAGAAGGAATATAAAAGAGCGATACAGGAAGAGAAATTTATCGGTGTCTCTCACACATATATTGGAGGATACAAAGAAAGATGGAATGATATGTGGCATAACTTTTGGGACAATTATGAAGTGGATTGGGTTGATTTAGACACATTAGGGACTGTTGATAAGGTAATGCCAATGTGGCAGATCCCTATTAACAAAAATGCTCCATATACCCCAGAAAAAATTAGACCAGCTATTCCTTATGATGAGGAAGAAAATGTTGTTAATCCATGTGCGGTAGATGATTTAAATGAATCAAAAGATAGTAATGGAGCGAAAATTCAAGAAAATACTCTAGTAATTTTCCATAACAATACGGGGCCAATGTGTATAGAGGCCTTAGAATTTCTTAGAAATTCAAATATTGAATTTAAAGAGTATTTAACTACTGATGATAATTATTATTCGAATTTAATTCGATATAAAAATGTTTTTACAGGTAGTGAAGGTGTTTCTGAAGATTTTGATTATTATCCTTTTATTTTTTATAAAAACCATGCTTTTTCTGGGTTTAATGAAAATATTAAAAATGATATAAATAAGTTAATTCTTAATTAATTTTTTACAAAACAAATATGGAAAACGAGTCAATTACTCCTATGCCTAGAATAGGCGAGAAGGCTCCTTCATTTCATGCAGTTACTACACAAGGAGAAATTAATTTTCCTGAACAGTATAAGGGTAAATGGGTAATTTTATTTAGTCATCCAGCAGATTTCACTCCTGTTTGTACTTCAGAGTTTATGACGTTTGCCAATTTAGAAAAAGATTTTTCTCAACTTAATTGTAAATTAGTGGGTTTATCGGTTGATGGATTATATAGCCACATTGCTTGGTTAAGAACGATCAAAGAGAAAATTGAGTATAAAGGGATGAAGAATATTGAAGTTAAGTTCCCACTAATTGAAGATATTACAATGGATGTCGCAAAAAAATACGGGATGATTCAACCTGGAGAAAGTAATACAAAAGCTGTTCGAGCAGTATTCTTTATTGATCCTAAGGGCATAATTAGAACAATTCTTTATTATCCATTAAGTTTAGGTAGAAATTTTTCAGAATTATTAAGGATTTTAATGGGACTTCAAACTGCAGATGAATTTTCAATTGCAACTCCTGCAGATTGGATGCCTGGAGATGATGTAATTGTTCCAACTGCAGGATCATGCGGTGTTGCTAAAGAAAGGATGGAAAGTAAAGATGAAATGAAATGTTATGATTGGTTCTTTTGCACGAAAAAACTTAAGAAAGAGGATATTGTAAAAAAATTAAAAAAATCTAAATAAAGTTTAATTGCTGGTTATGTTTAAATTGATGAAATTATTTTCAGTATTTGTTATTTTGATTTTTTCATTTTTTCTGAATAGAACTTATGCGGAAGAAATTCTTATAGAAGATTTAGAGTTAAATCAATTAGATAATTCTATAATATTGAATGAAGATAAGGCTCCATTAGAAGCTCCTGAAGAAACTGAATACTTAAATGCTAAGGTGGTTGAAATTATCGATGAAGACTCTATAGAAATTGAGGGTAAGATACAAATTCATCAAAAGATTAAAATATCTTTGTTAGAAGGAAATGAAATTGGAAAGGAAGTTATTGTTGAAAATGGAGCTACGAATACTACTCAATTAATTCAGTATAAAAAGGGAGACGAAGTAATTGTTTCGTTTGTTAAGAATTTGAATGGTGAAGAAATTTTTTATATCACAGATATTGTTCGTACAAATGCAATACTTGTACTTTTTATACTATTCGTTATTTTAGCAATTTTGGTCGGTGGGAAAAAGGGATTCAGTTCCCTTTTAGCAATGGTAGCTTCGTTTGTGATCCTTTTTTTGTTCATTTTGCCTCAAATTCAATCAGGTAAAGATCCAGTAATAACTGCAATTTTCGCTTCAATAATAATTATCCCCATTACATTTTATTTGTCCCATGGATTCAATAGGAAAACAACAATTGCTATGATAGGAAGTTTTGGATCATTGATAATAACTGGGATTTTAGCTAGTTTATTTGTCGAATTTAGCCATCTAACAGGAACTGCATCCGAAGAAGCAATATTCTTACAAATGTCCAATGAAATTCAATATAATCTTAAGGGGTTATTATTGGCGGGGATTATAATTGGCACTCTCGGTGTAATGGATGATATAACTATTTCACAAACGTCAATTTGTTTTCAACTATATGACTTAAAAAATGATTTGTCTTTTAAAGAACTTTTTACCAGGTCAATAAAAATTGGGAAGGATCATATAGCATCAATGATCAATACGTTGATTTTGGTATATACTGGAGCTTCAATGCCTCTTTTACTTCTTTTTATGAACAATCCAAGGCCATTTGATGAAATATTAAACTATGAAATGATAAGTACTGAAATCGTTAGGACTCTTGTGGGTAGTATAGGACTTATTTTAGCTGTTCCAATTACAACATATTTAGCTTGCTATTTTGTAAAAAAGCAAAAAAGAAATTAATTTAAAAATTTAATCTATAATTAGTTTTTTTAGCAAGGGGAATTCTTTGTATGATTGATTAAATCGCATAGACCCCATATGACCTTCACCTTTAATAATTATTTGAATGCCGCCTGCTAAGTCAAGCATCTTGCGACCCTGCTTGTCATCACAACCCCATGGATCGTTTTCGGAATTAATAAAAATCAATTTTTCAGAAGTGCCTTTTGAGATTTTATCCCAGTTATAATCTTCTTTGAGAATCGAATCTAAGATACCATAATCCACAAAACCCGAGACCAAAACTGCTTGTTTGATCTTTACATCAATCTTATCTAATAAGGCCAAAATTAAAGTCGCTCCGGCGGAATGGCCAATAATTATTGTATCGTTATTGAATTTGCCATTCTCCATAACAAATGGCAACCATTTATTGATATCCGGATTGTCGGCATCAGGAAGGAGAGGTGCCCAAACTTCATAACCATGCTTTTCAAGTTCGCTTTTGAGCCATGGTATCCAAAAACTTTCAGGAGAATCTCCAGAACCGTGTAATATAATTGCGTTTTTCATGATTTATTTATAAAGAAATTATCTTTCTGAAATATATTTAAATCTTTTCACTTTTTTTCCATCTTCGAAAACTTTGTATCCCATAAAATCCTCAACAGATCTTATCCAGGCCCTAGTATTGCTTTCAGGTTTATAATATAAAGGAATGTATACAACGAAATCATTTAAAGTCTCAGAATCTTTGGCAAGCATTATTGCATAATATAATCCTCCTTTAAAATGCTTATATACTCCCGGTTTAAAATTGTTTTTTTTCATTTTTTTTATAAATACTGAATTATTTCCGCAAGGTTTTTAACATAATCAGCATTATTCTCTTCAAATTCTTTTTCTCTTTTGTCGAACCGGGCAACACCCAAAAAATCGATATCAGCATTCTTTGCTGCGATATAGTCATCTAAAGAATCTCCTATATAGATCGCTTCTGAGTATTTTATGCCTTTTTTATTCAGGAAGTTTTTTAATGAATCGAAAACCTTTCCGTCAGGCTTGTGGTGATCAGAATCTTCTGATGCTTGAATATATGCAAATATGTCATAAGAGATACCGACATCCATAAAACCACGCTTAATTAATTCCTTTGTACTAGAACTAACCATAGTTAAAATATATTTATTGCTTAATCTTTCTAGTGTCGCTACAGCATCATCAAACTTTTTTAGAGGGAAAAGATGAATAATCTCTTTGTAATGCTGTGCAATATTTTCAAAAGAATCTACATCATTGAACAAAGCTTTTATAAGATCCCTAAAAGGAAGCCCCCAATATTTATCTATTGTTGAATCTGATATCTTGAGGTTATAAAAATGTTTAGCAGTATATTTAGCTGCTTCATATCGAATTGCTCTAGTTTGAACTAGCGTATCATCAAAATCGAAAACTATTACTTTGTATGGCATATTAATTGTAAAAAGAATCAATTAAGAATCGGGATGGTGAGACTTGAACTCACAACCTTGCGCCCCCGAAGCGCACATTCTAGCCAATTGAACTACATCCCGTAATTGTGTTAATTCAACTAGACCATTATATCTTATTGCGTATATTTCTAAAACATAGCATAATTAGTATGATTTTTATAATAAAAAAATGGAAAACAAAATTGAGCCTGATAAGCAATTCGAAAGAATTACTTCAGCTTTATCTTTGATAGTTGTCGGGTTTGTTCTATTGTTGAATACATCGGGAGTCCTCCCTTGGACGGTCTGGATCGAGCTTTTAAAGTTTTGGCCTGTATTTATAATTTCGGCGGGCTTAAGCTTAATTTTGAGCTTTAATAACACATCAAAAATTATTGCGCATATACTAACTTTTTTAATATTCATATTTATATTATTCTACGCAGCTGTAAATACAGGATTATCTTCATTAAGCGGGTTCAATACAATTTTACCTAAATTGGGTTGGATTGGGTTCACGGAAGATTCAAATAATGTTTATTTAAATCAAGAATATAAATCTATTCCAATTTCCGTAAATGAAAACCTCAAGGGAGCAAATATGGAAGTAGTATTAGGGGCAGGTAAGTTCGAATTAAATTCCATAAAAACTGATAATATAATAGCTTCCGTGAATGCTATCAATAATAACCAAGAATTTTCTTTGGAGTCAACAAATAGAGGTGAGGTTACAGATATCAAATTTGAAAATAAACCTGTAAATAATTTTATGGATTTTGATAATAAGCAGGAATATTACCTAGATCTTAATAGCGGTATATATTTTGATAATTTTGATATGAAAGTAGGAGCAAGTGATGCTACATTAAACTTTGAAAATAATATTTCTGTTAATAAAATAAATCTTGAAAGCGGTGCAAGCAGTGTAACTATGAATTTTACTGAAGGATCCTTGCCTTCTGTATTGAATGTAAAAGTCGGAGCTGGTAAGACTTTGATCGTGTTACCTGAAAATGCTGGCATTAATGTTGAATATAGTGTGGGAGTTGGTAGTTTAAAAATTGAGGGAGAGAGGGATATTAATGGATTAGGTGCTAAAGGAAAGTTTATTTCGAAAACAGTTAACCCAAATGGGAATACCAATATCACTTTAGATATTGGAGTGGGCGAATGCGAAGTTCTTTTCAAATAAATAATTAATTATTAAAAAATTTAAAAATGGCAAAAATAATTACCGGATCATTTTTAGTTCTATTAGGACTAAGTATTCTTTTTCAGCAAAGTCCCTTTTCTATGCTTGGTATAGGTTTTGGAAATATATTTTCACTTTTTTGGTTAGTGATAGGGATAATTTTATTAACAAGAAAGAACTATTTTTGGGGGTTTTTATTTTCTGCCATAGGTTTTGTGGGTTTTGTTTCGGGAATATTTAAGATTGATTTTGGCGCATGGATATTCCCATTAATAATAATTGCCATAGGCTTTAGTATACTTTTTAAAAAACAAAAAGTTTATAACGAAGAGGGTAAAGAACAATCCACATCAACTGAAGATCTGTTAAATGAATCAATTGTTTTTAGCGGTTTAGAAAAGCGAGTTAATAGTACAAATTTTAAAGGAGGCAAGGTAGATTCAGTTTTTTCCGGAATTAAAATCGACCTTACAAATGCTGAAATCTCAAAAGAAGGTGCTGAATTAGAAATCAATTCTGTTTTTGGTGGAGTCGAAGTAATTTCCGGAAAAGACCAAAATATAATTTCAAATGGCACAGGTATTTTTGGTGCTTGGACAAATAAATTTTCCTCAAGTAGTAATGCATCTAGTCCAAAGATTTTAATAAAGGGTGCTGCTGTATTTGGTAGTGTAGAAATAAAAAACTAATGTCAAAAAAAAGAAAGTTTTTATTAATTTTAATATTAATTTTCTTATCTGTCTGTTTTGTCTTTTTTGTTTTACCAGGCAAAACAAGTGATGATTTTAGTTCTAATCAAATTCAAACAACCATGAAAATTTCTATTGATGATTTTGTTGATGGAGAAAGAATGCCCACAAAGTATACTTGCCAGGGTCAAAACATTGCTCCGATAATCAATATTTCCGAAGTACCAAGTGAAGCTAAAAGTCTTCTCCTATTGGTTGAAGATCCTGATGCTCCGGGTGATATTTGGAATCATATGATCATTTGGGGAATTAAGCCTATTGATCAGGTCCTTGATCTGAATAACCTTCCTGATAATGTTATTGTCGGTAAAAATAGCTGGGGTAAGAATAATTATGGTGGACCATGTCCTCCATCAGGAACTCATAGATATTTTTTCAATCTATATGCACTTGATTATGATTTAAAATTAGATAAAAACGCATATTCATCTTTAATTAAAGATGAAATTTCAGGGCATGTCCTTCAGTATGCAAAACACATGGGAACTTTTAGTAAAGTATCAAATCCTACTGAATCTCCTTAATTAAATCTCTGGTGTTATTTTGTGGTGAATTAACAAGCGGAGAAACTTTATAATTCGTGATTTCTTCGGAAGGTGTAAATGTCTTTAAACTATCAAGCATGCTTTTATCAAAGTCTTTTGATAGCCAGAGATTTTCAAGTTCTTTATTCAAAATTAGAGGCATACGGTCATGAATCGATTCAATCGTCGTATTGGGCTTAGTGGTCACAATAGTAAAACCTAAATAGTTTTTATTGGTTTTAGGGTCAAAAAATTCATCAAAAAGTCCCGCAAAAGCAAAGTAGTTGTCATCATTTGGTTTAATATAAATTGGTTCTTTTTTCCCATTTTCGGTACCTTTCCATTCATAAAATCCGCTGGCTGGGATTATGCATCTTTTTGAATCAATTAATTTTTTGAAGAAAAATTTCTCATCTAGTGTTTCAACCTTTGCATTGATAATTTGAAATTTTTCGCTTGGGGCAAGTCCCCATTTCATAATTACTGGCTTGTTTTTGTTTTCATCACCTAAAATGACGACGCTAGATTGGCCTGGAGCTATATTGTAACTTGATGGGAACTCAATTAAAACTCTATCTAAATTAAAACGAGGATAAAATCTTTCATCAATATCGAGTGTAAATCTTCCGCACATTATTTACTTAGATTCTTAATTACATAAGTAACGATTCCCCAAATCTTGAAATCCATATCTGATGTGATTTTAATCGGTTTGTATTTTGGATTTTCAGGGATAAGGAAAACTCCTTTTTTATCTTTTGAAAGCCTTTTAACTACAAATTCTCCATCCAAGAACGCTATTACAATTGAATCTTTTTGAATATTTAAAGCTCGATCAACAACTAAAATGTCACCATCTGAAATAGATGCGTTCATCATTGAGTCGCCTTTGACTTTGACAAAGAATGTTGCGGCAGGATGATCGATCATCATTTTATTAAGATCGAGTTCGTTTTCGACATAATCTTCTGCAGGCGAAGGAAATCCTGCCGAAATTGTTGAAGTGAATAATTGCAACTTTACATTAGTTGTTGTGTCGGGTTTGAATATAGTGAGCTTAGTTTTTTGTTTCAATATTGTATACTTAAAATATGAATTCTAGAATTTTTGCATTAGTAGATTGTAACAACTTTTATGTCAGTTGCGAAAGGGTTTTTAATCCGAAACTCGAAAATAAGCCGACAGTAGTGCTATCAAATAACGATGGATGCGTGATTGCTAGGTCACAAGAAGTAAAAGATCTTGGTGTAACTATGGGCGCTCCAATTTTCAAACTAAAAGAGTTGGTTGAAAGGGAGAAGATAAATGTATATTCGGCAAACTTCCCTTTGTACGGCGATATGTCACATAGGGTGATGGCAACAATTTCAGAGTTCGTGCCTGATGTAGAAATATATTCCATAGATGAGGCCTTTTTAGATTTAACTAATTTAAGGGTTCCCGATCTAACGAAATTTTGCATAAAACTCCGAAAAACAATCTATAAGTGGACAGGAATCCCTGTCAGTATTGGTGTTGCCCCAACAAAGACCTTAGCAAAAGCCGCAAATAAACTAGCCAAAAAACAATTTCGTGATATTGGTGTGTTTAATTTTTTTGAACATTTAGGTAACGAGGAAGAATTCCTAAAACTAATACCTGTAGGTGATTTGTGGGGGGTGGGCAGAGCCTATACAAAGTTTTTAAATCAACATAATATTAATAATGCATTTGAACTTAAAAGTCTTGACATCGGATATGTAAAACAGGTTATGACAGTTGCCGGTGAAAGATTGGTTATGGAATTAAATGGTGAACCTTGTTATTTGCTCGAGAAAAACCCAAAGCTTAAAAAAAATATTGCTTTTACAAGATCATTTGGTGAATATCAAACAAAACTAAATCAAGTTGAAGAAGCTGTTGCTTACTTCTCTAGAAAAATCGGTGAAAAACTAAGAAAAGAAAAGGAATTAGCTCAGTTTTTGCAGGTATTTATTCTTACGAACTTCCACAATAAAAATCTCCCTCAATATCATAATTCCGTGATAATAAAATTAGAAAGGCCTACTAATAATTCGATTACATTAATAAAAGAGGCATTAAGAGGACTAAAATATATTTTCAAAGATGGTTATCAATACAAAAAAGCGGGTGTTATATCACTGGGTTTGATACCTGAAAGCCATAGACAATATGACTTCTTTTGTGATCCAAATGATGAAAAGTATCTACAAAAAGACTTAATGGCAACTCTTGACAAGATAAATTTTGAAGTTAATTCAGATTCTGTGAAATTTGCCGCTGAAGGTGTAAGTAGAAAGTGGTGGATGAACCAAACAAAGAAATCCCAAAGATATACTACAAATTGGAAAGAATTGCCTAAAGCTATTGCTGAATAGGTTAAAAGATCGATCCCCCGTATAATTAAAGGATGAAAACATTTGACATCTCTGAAAGAACTTTCTAGACTTGTAATGAAATAAATTAAATAACTTATTTTAATTTATTTTCACTTTTATTTATTTTTTATTTATCAACCATATGGCAAAAGCCAAAAATTTCAAGGGTTTTACCCTTATTGAAATTCTAGTGGTTGTGGCCTTAATTGCAATTTTAACTGCAATTACTTTTATTGCCATCAACCCAGCAAAGAATTTCGCAGATACAAGGAATGCACAAAGAAGTTCTGATGTAGGTCAGATTCTAAATGCAATGACTCAGTACACTTCTGATTCAGGAAGAACAACAGCAGCTCTAGAAACAGAATTTGCTGTAACAATTCCTTCATGCGATGCAGTAGCACCTTCACCAACAGCAATTCAAATTGGATCAGGTGTCGGATTATTAAACTTGGGTGATGCAACAAAAGCATTAGTTGATGAATATATTGTTGGTATCCCTTTTGATCCAAGCACAGGTACAGCAGCTGCTACAAATTACTGGGTATGTCAAACTACAGGTGGAAGACTACAAGTTAGTGCTCCAGGTGTAGAAAATGGTAAACCAGTCATCGTAGTAAAGAGATAAAATTTTATTAAAATTTTAAATCCCGGCTAGTAGTAGTCGGGATTTTTTTTGCCTTTATTTTTCCCTTCAAAACCTGTAAATTATTACTATGGATTCCGGAAAAAGTAAAAAAGTAGATTCTTCTAAAGAGGAATCGACAGAAACTCAAGCGGCTGCTCCCCGTAATGCTGGGGAATCTTCTAATATTGGCAGTCTTCTTGAAAATATTGTATTTACTGCGCTTGATCAAAAAGCGTCAGATATTCATATTGAACCAACCGAAAAAGATGTTCTTGTTAGGTATAGGATCGACGGTATGTTAAAGGATATTCTCTTAATTGATAAATCATTTGAGGATGAACTTATTTTTAAAATTAAAATTTCTGCAAGGCTTAGGACTGATGAACATTTTTCGCCGCAAGATGGTCGTATTTCGTTTAAAGTCCCTGAATATGGTAAGTTAGATACTCGTATATCAATCCTACCTACTACAAAGGGTGAAAAAATTGTAATTAGACTTTTAACTAAAGATGCAAAACAATTGGGCCTTGATAAACTTGGAATTACAGGAAAAGGACTCGAAACTGTTGAAAAGAACTATGAAAAGCCTTGGGGCATGGTTTTAGCGGTAGGGCCTACTGGATCGGGTAAAACTACAACTTTATATTCGATATTACAAATTATAAATTCTCGCGAAAAAAATGTTACTACCATTGAAGATCCGGTAGAATTTGACATTGATGGAATCAACCATATACAGGTTAATCCTAATGGAAACTTAACCTTTGCCAATGGGTTAAGATCTATTTTGAGGCAGGATCCTGATATTGTTATGGTTGGTGAAATTAGAGATACCGAAACTGCTAGGATTGCTATCAATGCTGCAATGACTGGGCACTTGGTTTTATCAACCTTACATACAAATGATGCTGTAACTACGATTCCGCGTTTGATTGATATGGGGGTAGAGCCTTATCTTGTTGCATCTACAGTTAACTTAGTAATTGCTCAAAGGCTTGCCAGACTTTTATGTCCAAAGTGTAAAGAAGAATATAAGTTAACTAAAGAAGAAGAGGACGATTTAGAAATGGCAAGGCCTGATATTTCCAGGAAAATTAATAAAGGGCAAAAATTCTTTAGGCATAAAGGATGTAAAGAATGCGGAGATTCTGGATATAAAGGTAGGATTGGACTTTACGAAATCATGGAAATTACTAAAGAAATGCGTGCCATCATTAATAATGAAGAGTTTTCTGTCGATGATCTTTATAAAGAAACTGATAAATCTGGTCTTGTGACATTGTTGCAAGATGGGATCAATAAATTAACTGAAGGTTTAATTGATATCCCCGAACTTATAAGAGTTACTGCTTTAAATGAATAATATTAAATAAATAAAATGGAGAAAATTAAACAAGAGAATAAACCCGAAGTTAAAATCGAAGAAAAGAAGGCGCTTAAAACAAGCACTGTAGTTGCTTCGAAATATATCAAAAAGAAAAGCGGTAGTGTTTATTTCGGTAAAATTAGTCCCCTAAAAATGGCTTTTGCATTTAGGCATATGGGGATTATGTTAAAGTCGGGGCTTTCACTAGAGGCTGCAATTAAGGTGCTTTCCGAGCAGTTAGATGATGCAAGGCTAAGAGAAATTTTTGCAGAAATTTTATTCGGAATAAACGAAGGTGTTTCGATTGCTGAAACAATGCGTAATCATCGAGATATTTTTTCTAACCTTGTAATTTCTTTGATCAGTTCGGGAGAACAAGGTGGAACACTTGAAAAGAATTTATTCATTTTAGCTGACTATTTAAAGAAGGCTCATGAACTTCAACAAAAGGTTAAAGGTGCAATGATTTATCCTTTGATTGTTTTGGGTATGACAAGTGTTGAAGTACTAGGTGTAGTATATTTTCTTTTACCAAGGCTTGATTCAATGTTTTCAACATTTGGTGAATTGCCAGCTTTTACGAAAGTAATATTAGATGCTGCAAAGTTTATTCGTGACAATACAGTCTCCTTATTACTCATATTAATAGTATTCATAATTACTTTATCTTTGTTTTTAAATAAGACAAAAATTGGCAAAAGGATAAAGAATTGGTTTGCTTTAAACTTCCCTGTATTTAAAAATCTTAATAAAAACACAATTTTATCTAATTTTTCGCAAACTTTTGCACTTTTACTTGAAAACGGAATTCCGATTACAAAAGCTTTAGAAATAGCGGCAGAAACAAGCGATAATGTTTATTATCAAGAGTCTTTAGCCAAAATTAATGAAAGTGTTCAAGGGGGACTAAGTATGGCTCAATCGATGGAAAAATTCCCCAAGTATTTTCCCCCCACTTATTCAAAAATGGTTGAAATCGGAGAACAGACGGGTTCTTTGTCTGAAACACTTTTATATGTTCACGAATTTTATGCCGAAGAAGCTGCTGAAGTCAGTAATAATCTTGCGACTTTACTTGAACCAATTCTTTTGATTTTTATTGGTGTCATGATCGGAGGATTAGCAATGATTATTATAGGTCCAATTTATCAGCTAATGGGTACTATCAATGGTTAATCATAGTCGAATCAAAGCCTTTACTCTCATCGAGATATTAATCGTCTTAGGTATGTTCTTGGGAATTTTAGTTATAGTTTTGCCAATAGGAATAAGGGAATTACAGTTTAATAAAGCCCAAAACACTGCTTATGACATTGAATCATCAATACATTTAGCTCAGAGTAATAGTTTTAGTGGACTTGATTCAAGTAGCTATGGTGTAGCTATTTTTAATGATCATTATATTTATTTTAAAGGGGATTCTTTAAGTACGGCTATTAGCCAAGATGAGTTCCGATACAACAACGGTGTGAGTATTAAAAATAATTTATTAAATCCCTCTACTACAGAAATTGTTTTTCAAGCTGGAGATTTAAAAGCAAATTGCGAGGGTTCTTTTGACATCGGAAGTGATGTTGATAATTATCGAATAACTATAAATAAAATAGGATTAATCAGTTTGTTAAAATTATGACGAATAAAAAAAATAAAAATTTAAAGGGATTTACATTGGTTGAGATTATGCTCGCCATAACACTTTTTGTAATGATAATTTTTGTTGTTGCTAATTTCTCGATAGATTCATTGACTGGGAGTAGAAATGCTTCAATAAGAACAACTGCTGTAAGTAAAGTTAAAGAGATCCAAAATGCAATTAATATTATTAAAAATGATAAGTGGAGTACTGTTGTTCTAAATACTGATGTAGGGCCTATGCATATTGAGTTCACTGATGGAACATATACTTTAGAAGCAGGAGAACTTGTTGAAAATGGTGTTACATATTCTATAAACATCAAATCAATTCAAAGAGATATCAATGGTGATATTGTTGAATCTGGGGGGACTGTTGATCCTCATACTAGATCAATCGAAATCAATGCGTCTTGGCAGGGCACAGGGGAAAATCCTATGCAAATTGATTCAGAATTCTTTGTAAACGATTGGAGCACTTTAGAACTTCTTAGTACAACAAAATCCGATTTCGATTTGGGGACTTTCTTTCAAGCAAGATCGACTTCTGTTGCAGATGGTGAAATTTCATTACAACAAATAATTTATCCCGATTGGTGTAAACCTGCATTGAGTCTTAATGAGTATGATATTCCAGGTGCGGCAACTGCTAAAACATTGTTTTCATATATTGGCGAAACATATTTAGGAACTGGTGGAAATTCTACTGGTGTAGCTTTTACAAAATTGACAATTGAAGGCATTGATAATCCGACTATAAATGTTGAAGGAGAATTTAATGGGTATTTAACTAATAATATTTTTGTTCTTGGTGATTATGCATTTTTAGGTACAACAAATGATTCTAAAGAAGTGGTCATTTTAGATATTTCTGCAACTCCATATACTGAGGTGGGTTATTTTAATACTTCAAGGACTGATGATGCTAATTCAGTTTATGTGGTGGGTAATATTGGATATGTAGCTGCCGGCAAATATGTTTATACTTTTGATGTTACTTCAAAAACAGGTTCAAGAACTGCTCTAGGGTCGATTAAAGTTTCCCTTAATCAAAATTGGGGGAAATTATCAGCAGTTAGTCAAATCGTCGTTAAAAATAATTATTTATTTGCCTCATTAGATGAGGATTGGTATGAATTAGCAATTGTTAATGTTGCAAATCCTGCAAGCATGAATATTACTTCTCAAACTAGCGTAAATAATCAACAGACATTTGATATTTATGTTAGTGAAAATTCAAATCGAACTTATTTTGGTACCGGAAATTCTTCTAGTGAAAGAGAATTTTTTATTCTCGATACAACATCAAAATCCGGAGCAAGACCAATTATAGGAAGATATGATACAAACGGAATGAGCGTTAACGGAATTGCTATTATCGAAAAAGATAAAAGGGCGGTACTAGTTGGTAAAAATGGAGAAGAATACCAGGCCGTGAATATTTCAAATGAGGCTTCACCAGTAAGATGTGGCGGAATGCAACTAGATAGCGGCATTAATGATATTGATTCTGTTTCTGATGTCCAAACTAACTCTTTTTCCTACATTTTAACAGCCAATACAACGAAAGATTTTCTGGTATTAAGAGGGGGGCCTGGACTTGGTGGAGACGATCAAGGTTATGGGTATCCAACAAATGGTGAATTTGAATCTCGAGTATATGATACGGGGTCGGCTTCTACCTACTTTTATTTATTGGATGCTTATGGTTTAAAGCCAAGTGGCACAGATATAAAAATTCAGATTAGAACAGGCACGACTAGTGATCTTTCTTCGGAATCCTATCGAGGGCCAGATGGCACAACTGGAACATATTTTAATATAAATTCATCTAATCCTATGAGTACTTATTTTAATAATAAACAATATTTTCAATATAAAGTGATACTTGAATCGGATACTATTTCAACTCCAAGATTAGATGAAATTAAATTAACTTATCAAAAATAATGCAAAAGAAGAGCTTTAAAGCAATGTCTTTAATAGAAGTGGTTGTTTACCTCGCATTATTTGGTGTGATTTTTTTATTAATTATTCAATTTGTTATCGATACTAATAAAAACAATAATTTTGCCAGGCACAGGAATATTATTGAGAAAACAAGCCTTTTTGTATTAAGACAGCTTGATCTGAATGTTAAGCCGGGTATAGTTCTAAATGAAACTGAATCTGTTTTTGATTCTAACCAAGGGAAACTTGTTTTCTCAAAAGATTCAATTGTTTACCAATACTACATTCAAAATGATAGACTCTTTTTTAATGAGGGAACTAATAATAGCGAAATGCTTGATCCTAATATGAAAATTAATGCTTTTTTAATTGAAAAGGTGATTAATAATGACCAGACAGTTGGACTTCGAATTACTTTGGAGTTGGAATCCATTTCTCTGGATACTGTTAACAAAAATGTAACTACAATGTATTTGATTAAATAGACATGAGAACATTCAAAGCCAATATTAGTTTAACTTTGGTATTAATTACTGGAGCAGTGTTATTAGTTAGCGGTTTAACACTTTTATATGTTTCGATGGATTCCGCAAGGATATCAAGGGATAGCTATAATTATAATCTGGCCATAATTAATTCAAAAAGTTGCTTTGAAGAAGCTTTGCATCAAATCAAATTAGATAGTTCATATACAGGCACTTTAGAATTAACTTTTGACATGGGAACTTGCTCGGTAATAACTTCAAATGATCCAATGAATCCAAATTATAAAATATTAGCAATAGAATCTGATGTAAATGGATATACAAAACAGGTTACAAATACTGTAGATATTTCTACTTCACCATATTCCACAATAAATTAGGTATCAATCGGGATCGCCTTAAAGAGACTAAAAGAGATTCTTTTCCAAAATATACTTTAATAGATATTCATCATTAGATTCCGTATATTTTCGATTAAAAAGTTCAGTGGCATAATCAATTCCAATATATCTAATATGCCAAAGTTCCGTATTGTAGCCGGTTCTATCTTTTTTACCTTCCGGATAAGAAATTACAAAGCCATATTTATGAGCATTATTTTTTAGGAAGTTATACATCTTTATATTTGCGGGTGAATTGTCAAAATTCCCGCAAGTAGAGCATTTTAAATCGACAGTTGTTCCCAATTGGTGTTCAGATTGACCCGCCTTAGCTGAATAATTATTGGCATTTGCATAAGCTTGTTGCTTTGATGCTCCATTAATAACTTCTCTTTGAACCCAATACAGGAATGTGCTTTGTTGTGTTGAATACGATCTGAAAGCTGAAATTATTGTAATATTAATACCTTCTTTTTTAGCATCATTTATTAATAATTTAAGATTATCAACAGTAGTAGATGTTAATTCGCCACCTCCATTAAGGCCTGTAGCTTTTACATTCGGATAATAATTGCTTGGTAGAGAAAATTGTTTTGATGCTGGAGCAAGCGAACAGTCAGAACAATCCAAATTCAAAGAAAGACCTTTTGATTTAGCCGTATTATTAATTAATAAATTTAACTCGGAAATTGAAAATTTAATTTTGTCTAATAGTAAGTCATAATATATATTTACATTATTTGATTTTCCTATTAAATATACATTGGTGTCTACAGGATTGATGGAGTCTGCTTTTTTAAAATCATTTAATTTTGATTCCTTGAGTAAATTTCGTCCAGTCTCTAGTATTTTTGTATTTTGGGTAGCAACATTTGAGGGGAAGTAAATTGATTCGGTAGAAAGTTCTGACCATTTGTTTTTTAGTAAATTCATGAAAGCATCATTAGATAAAGTGCCTGTTATTGTGGTTTTAAAAGGTTCAGCTGTAGTTTCTATATCAAAAACACATTCAAATGTAGTATTAGTATTTGTGAGTTTTAAGGGTATGCTAACTACTTTTTTATTGGTTTTTTGATCTTCAAGATTTTGGATCTCAACGCCAAAAGGCAATTCCATAGAATCTATAGTTACTTCAGGAATAGTAACCTTTATTTCTCCGTTTAACTCAATTGAATGAATTATATTAAATGGGTTAATAGGTGTATTAATGGAATTTAGAATATTCTCGATTTGTTCAGTATTATCTGTGGAATTGATCTTTGAATAGGATTTTGATTCCAACCATTTATTTAAAGAATCTAAATCACAATTTTTTGAAAGATTATCTGTAAAAGTATTTTGAGTATTAACAAAATCTAAGAAGATAAGAAAAGATGAGCCAATAAGGATAATCGGGACTAAAACTATTAATAATAATTTTTTCATAATGGATTATAGTATCTGAGAATAGATTTTCTCAAGGTATTCGCGAACCATTCTATCAGTTGAGAAGTCTTTTAGTGCCATCTGCATTGAATTCAACATCATATCTAACCAATCAGAATTATATTCCCCCTCATTAATATTATAATAAAGAGGTAGTATCTCATTTTCTAAAATCTCGTACATTTTTTGAGCAGAATCATCTTCTGGGATTTCCCAACCGATTTTGTACCAATTTACTTCATCTGTCCAACCATCTCTAGTAGTAAACTGAATAAGTCCATTGGCGGCTGCTTTCATTCCGCTAGTACCAGATGCTTCCTCATAACGATAAGGTGTATTTAACCAAATATCAGCGCCACTTACCATTCTTCTTGCGAGTTGCCAATTATATCCGGGAATAATTTCAATTTTATTATGAAATTCTTCTGAAGCAAAGCACTGGTTCATTCTTTTTAGAATTTCCTTGCCAATATTATCTTTAGGATGAGATTTCCCGGCAATTAGAATCTGAATAGGTCTTGATGAATTGTTAATTATTCTTTTTAGTCTTTCAATATCAGTAATGAGTAGGTCGGGTCGTTTATAAGCAGCCAGTCTTCGCGACCATGCGATAGTTAAAACATCATCTCTAAGATTTAATCCTAGTTCGGTATTTAGTGAATGAATTAGTTTTTGCTTACGAATTTTATGAGCATTCCAAAGTCTAGCTTTAGGAATCTTTTTAATATTTTCATAATTTACGAAAGGACAACCTAAATGCCAGTTTTCACCTAAAAATTCATCATAAAGTTCATGAATTTCAGTACTAACCCAAGTAGGCATATGAACTCCATTAGTTACAGGAACTAAATTGTATTGAGGCCAAATCTTTTTTGCAGCGACAGAATGAATTTTACTAACTGCATTTGAAACTTTAGCATTTCTCATCCCGAAAATGGTCATCGAAAAACCTCCAGATGAATAAGTTTTATCGTCTCCAAGTTCAAAAAGTTTAGCAATATCTACTCCAAGTTCTTTAGCTGTTGAACTAAGATATTTTTCAAATAATAAAAAGTCGAAAATGTCATTACCAGCTTGCTTTAGTGTGTGGTTTGTAAATACAAGCTTATCTTGGGCCTTTTTAAGTGCTGTTTCAAAATCTAACTTTTCATCATGCATTAATGATAATGTGTATTCAAAGATGATAAAACCAGAATGGCCTTCGTTCATATGCAAAATTGAAGGATTAATATTTAAAGCATGCATCAAACGCATACCGCCATAGGCTAAAACCAATTCTTGTCTTATTCGATTTTCTATATCGCCACCATATAAATAACCAGTGATAAGTCGATCTTCCCATTCTTCATTATCCTCGAAATTTGTATCCAACAAGTAGAGATTGTTCATGCCTACTCTTTGTTTCCAAGCTCGAACCTTTACGATATGGTCAAACAGCAGTACAGGAATCGTAAGCTGTGTTCCATCGGGATTTTTTACAAGCTCAAGATTAAAATCCATTGGATCCTGATGGATATAGTCTTCAATTTGTTTTCCATCCGGAGAAAAGTCTTGATGAAGATAACCTTGATGATAAAAAAGACCAATTGCAACTAAAGGTATTCCGTAATCTGATGTTTGTTTTACAAAATCACCGGCAAGTATTCCCAAGCCACCTGAATAAATTTGCATCCAGTCTATTAGACCGAATTCCATGCAGAAATACGCAATAGGATTTTCGATTAATTTCTCGAATTTTTGATTTTTATTAACAAAATTTTCAAAAAAGCAGGTTCGTTTGAAATAGTTATAATAAAGCCTGAGGCTTTGTTCTAATTCCCATTGTTTACTTTCTAAAATTTGATTGAGTTTTTCTTTTCCATAATTAGCAATGATTGCCTCTGGCGGAATGTTTTTTCTCCAACCATCACCATACATGTCAATTATTGGCAAAATATAATGAGGATTCCAGGTAAACCACAAGTTATTAAGTAATGTTTCAAATTTATCACGATTAGAAGATGTCAAAATCTCTACATCGACTTCTTCGTGTTGAGCTCCAATAAAAACACCGAAATTTAATAATTTCGAGTAGATTTTGTTTTCGATCTCATGTAAAAGAATATCGCCCTGAGCTTCAATATAAACTTGAATAAAATGTTTTCTGTATAAAGAACAATATATTGCAAAGCCTTCTTGAGTCAAAGTGATACCGTCTTTAGTATCGGGAGTGGCATCGGGGAAAATATCCATCAATGCATAAGTAATATCATCCCAGCTTACAAATTCATTCAATAAGAAATTGTTTTGCCAAGACAATGAGGTCGATAGGTTTAAATTTGAAATCTCTTGAGAAAGTTTATTATTAGTTTCATTTAACAACTCTAGGATTAAGAAAAGTGTATAGATAGGACTGCTTGAAAAATTGCAGTCACTATAATAATAAGTGCCATTCGATTCTGAAGCATATTTAAGTTCTAAATCTCTCAGGCTCCTATTAATAAGTTTAAAACTTGAGGATAATTTTATTCCAACCAGTCCAAATTCTTCTGTTTTTTTATTGAGTCCTATGGATTGTTTAAGATCAAATCCGACCTTAGAACCTGGATATTTTTTGCTAATTATTTTTAATAAAAGCGCAGATAAATGATTAGGATTAATTATGATTCCAGTTTCATCAATAAATACTAAACTGTTCCCATCTTGATCAAGACTTATTGCTAGGTCTGCTTTTTCTTCTCTAAGTTTTTCAATTAATTTTAAACTGTTATTGGGTACTAAGGGGTTTGGTATATGGTGAGGGAATTGTTCGTTAGGTTCAGTATTTATAGTAATTACATTTACCTTTGTAAACTGTGACAAGAATTTTTTAAAAATTATTCCACCAAGTCCATTACCTCCGTCAATGACTATTTTGAAATTTTTCCAATTATTCGGATCGAAAAATTTCATTATGTGTAAGAAGTAATCTTTTTCGAGATTTAGTTTGTGATAGAAAAGATTAGAAACTTCATCATTTGGATTGTAATCGGCAACTTCAGAAGCAATTAGAGATTTTAAAGACTCATATTCAATTTCAAAATTATCTCTTTTGAAAATTTTAAATCCAGACCAGCTGGCATCTCCATGTTGAGGAGAAATAAAAATAGCTGCATCATATAAACCGAGAGTATTTTGGAATTGGAAAATATCGTAGCTGATTTCACCAGCATAATAGATCTCTTTATGTAAGTGTGAAGCTGCAAGGCAAATGATGTTAAATAATTCTTTTGAATAGTTTCGGAAATCAGTTCCGATAAGGAATTTATCGCCGGGGATAGTTTTTGAAATGGCATAAAATAACTTATAAGCAAAGCTCTTTGTTATTTGTGTTCGAGCAATACCTTTAATGCCATCGGCATAGAAAATATCCTGTTTTTTTAAATCGGGCAGTGACATAAATTCGAATTTATACTCAAATCTATATTACAATTTAGGCTTAACGAGTGCAATTAAAAAATTTTGCTCGAAAGCTTAATACCTAATTAATATAATAAACTTATTCCCAAGTTTTTAAAAAGCTATATATGTCCAACAAAAACTATGATGTTTTGGTTCTAGGAGCGGGTCCTGCAGGAATATTTGCTACTTTAGAATTATTAAAGCAATCTAAAAATAATCTTAAGATTGGTTTAATTGATATGGGTAAAAGGATTGAAAATAGAGCGCCACACGAAGTGATGATGGGGTTTGGAGGAGCAGGTACATATTCTGATGGAAAACTTCACTACACTCCAAAGCTTTCACACGAAAGAGTCTTTCATGTGATTGATCCAGACAAATATCAAACAATATTAGATGAAATTGAAGAAATATTTAGAAAAAACGGTGTCGATAGCAAATTCTATCCAGACAATATGGAAGAAATAAACCCTCTAATCGCTAATTGCGAAAGAAATAATATTGAACTTGTAGTTCGTAAAGCTCAACATGTAGGGACAGATAAACTTAAACAGGTTATGGAAAAACTTGAACAAGAAATTCTAAAGAAAAAGGTCGATTTGCTCACTGAAGTCAAAATTGTAGATATTATTACAGAAAATGGTGAAATTTCAGGATTAGTCGATTCTGGTGAAAATACTTATAAGGCAAAAAAATATTTATTAGCTCCAGGTAGAGTAAATACTAGATGGCTACAAAAGATCGGTACCAAACACGGGGTAAAATATCATTATGACATGGTGGAAGTTGGTGTAAGGGTCGAATTCCCTTCCTCGATCATAGAAACATACGCTAAGGCTTTATATGAAATCGTTTTTAAAGTACGAACGAAAACCTATGATGATATTATTCGAACCTTTTGTTCTTGCCCAAATGGAATGGTAGCAATCGAAAACTATGAAGATTATGTATGCGTAAATGGACACTCAAATTCAGATCATAATTCAAAGAACTCAAATTTTGCTTTCGTTTGCGAAGTGAATCTTACCGAGCCTGTAGAAAATTCTGTTGCTTACGCAGAATCTATTGCTCGTTTAGCCTCAACAATCGGTGGCGGAAAGCCAATACTACAAAGGCTTGAGGACTTGAAAAAGGGTAGACGAAGTACTTGGCATAGATTACAAAAATCAATGATTAATCCATCTCTCAAAGAAGTAACTCCAGGTGATATCGCAATGGCCTTGCCATTTAGGATTGTAACTAATATCAAGGAAGGGCTTGAACAGCTAGATGCAGTTATGCCTGGAATCAATTCCGGTTCCACCTTGTTATATGCAGCAGAAGTAAAATACAGGTCATCAAAAGTCCAAGTTGATCAAAACCTAGAGACAACCATCAAAAATTTGTTTGTAGCTGGAGATGCGTCTGGTCTTTCCGGAAGTATTACTGGAGCTGCTGCAACAGGCATTATGGCTGCTAGGGGGATTTTAAAGCAATTAAAAGGGAAATAATTGCACCTGAGAGGACTCGAACCTCTAACAACCTGTTCCGAAGACAGGTGCTCTATCCAGTTGCGCTACAGGTGCATATTAAGATGAATCGAGCTGATATATTTTACCATAATTTACCCTAAAAAGTGATTGTTTCTCCTAACACAACATCTTGTGGTGGGCTGACATATATCTCCCAATATGCAAGGAGTGTTGCAAGTAGGTCCCTTAAAGTAAATCGTGTAATATCGACATATTCGTTTTTATCAGCTTTATAGCCAATGGCTTCTATTCCTAAGGCATTACAAGTATATAGGGCTCGAGTTAAATGAAAGTCTTGAGTAATGAGAATGGCTTTTTCAAGTCCAAAAATATATTTAGCACGATAACAGGTATCATAGGTTCTACGGCCGGCAAAGTCGGCCTGAAGATCAAATAGACTAACCCCATTTTTCACTGCATAATCCATCATTACTTGAGGTTCATTATAATTTGGAAATCTATTATCGCCGGACATTAAGATTTTTTTAACTTTGCCGGCCTTGTAAAGCTCAATTGCAGAATTGATTCTATCGGCGAGTATTGGGCTTGGTTCGGTACCTTGATTGCTAAGCCCGGCGCCAAAAACAACCGCAACCCTTGTCTCGGGAATCTTTTCAACCGAAGAATATATTAAATTGTTGTAATACCTATCAAGTACTCTTAGCATATTGAATGGAACAACAATAGTGAAAATCAAGATATATATTAAAAGAGCGACAAAAAATTTAAAAATTTTTTTGAAATCCGGGCGCCAACTTAGAATTGTCTTAATTTTTCGAAAGTTCATGTATTTGCCTAAGTATCAAAAAAAAGATAATCTATAAATATCTTACATAATTTATCATGAATGCAAAAATAATTCTTAATAATCAATTTATTGATTCGAGCAAAAGTGAAGTCCAACAAATCAATTCTGTGCTTGATAATTCTGTTTTAGGGCAAATGGAATGCGCTTCAAGTGAGCAAGCTATCGAAGCTTTAAAATCTTCAGAAAATGCTTTCAAATCATGGCGTTATTTAGATCTATCTAAAAGAATTGAAATACTTAAAAAAGTCTCAGTTCTCTTAAAAAACAAGGTCGAGGCTTTATCCGGCATGTTGATGCATGAAATAGGTAAATCTCCTGATGATGCAAGATCAGAAATTATAAGATCAATCGAATATCTTGATATGACCATTGAAGCTGTTAAATTTGTTAACGGCAAAGTATACTATGGTGATGTTTTTAGCAAATATCCAAGAAATCGAAAGACTGGAACTTATTCTAGAGTCCCATTAGGAGTAGTATTAGCAATTTCCCCATTCAACTACCCAATAAATCTTTCCATAACAAAAATTGCTCCGGCACTAATTACTGGTAATACTGTAGTTTTTAAACCCGCCGGAAATGGCTGTTTAACAGCTTTCGAATTTTACAAAACATTTATTGAAGCAGGCTTACCAGAAGGCGTTTTAAATTTTATAACGGGTAAATCTTCAGAAATTGGTGATACTTTATTAACTCATAAATCGGTTGCACTAATTGCATTTACAGGTAGTACAAATGTTGGAAATCACATAAAAGAAGTAGCGAATGGAATTCCGCTTTTATTGGAACTTGGTGGCAAAGACAATGCTATTGTTTCAAAGAATGCTGATTTAGAACTCGCCTCTAGCGAAATTGCCACAGGTGCGTTTAGTTACTCAGGACAAAGATGTACTGCTCAAAAACTAGTATTAGTCTATAAAGAGGTTGCTGAAAATCTCAAACAAAAACTAATAGATAAGATCTCTCCTATGAAATTAGGGCCCATGTTAAATTCCGAATCGGCTAATTATGTCGAAGAATTAATCAAGGATGCCGAAACAAAAGGAGCTCAAATAGTTATTAGAGGATCAAGGCATGAAAATATACTTTCCCCAACTGTGATTTATGGAATCACCCCCGAAATGAGATTATTTTACGAAGAACAATTTGGTCCGGTACTTCCGGTTTCTATTGTGGAAGACGAATCTGATGCATTAGTTAAAGCAAATCTCTCAAAATATGGACTTCAAGCTTCTGTTTACACAGAAAACCTTGAAGAGGCCTATAGACTTGCAGATAAACTTGAAGTTGGATCTGTTCAAATCAATGGAAAAGGTGATAGGGGACCAGATAACTTCCCATTTGGTGGGGTTAAAGATTCCGGGGTCATGATGCAGGGTCTTACTGAATCTCTTGAACTAATGACTAGAGGAAAATTGATAGTATTAAATCTTCACAAGATTTAAAGAGAAGATTAATCTTTATAAATCAGTAGTTTATTTTTGAAGTTGTTTAAAACATTCATGTAGTTTATATATGCGTCGTAGGGTGATTCATAATGGCTAAAATATGCATGAACATCACCATCTGCCCAATATTTAGTAGACATATAATAAAAATGGTCTGAAGTTTGAAGAGTTCTCCAAGTATCCAAAATATTATTTAGCTTTTCTTTATTTTTAGCTTTTTTGCTGATTAATTTAATATATCTTTTGAGTTCATAGACCTTTTTAAGTGATTCCTGTTGCATTCTATTTTGAGTCCATGCGGACAAATCTCTCTCAAGATCGGCCCAAGAAACAAGATTAGGCATTGAAACTTTATCTTTGATATCAAGAGTATTTATAGTTTCAGAAGGAGTTTTAAAAGTAATACCTCTATTTAGTAATTCTTCAGGAAGTTTTCTAAGGAATTTAAAAATTCCAGTATCTTCCCATTGATGTTCTCCAAATGTCTCGTAATCCATGAAGAGATTGATTGTTTCGCCATTTAGTAATGATAACCAATCTGCAAACTTTTCTGCGGTTAATGGATAGCCAGCCCAGCCCTTATTTCCAAATCTAAAAGCAATGTCATCTGATAATTTATAATTTTTAAGTAGAAGCCCAATCTTCGGAACAATTTTATTATTAAACCTCTTTTTTATCAGTAAGTCTTTGTAAGTGTATGGCAATTTTTCTTCGGGGGCGGTGTATAAAAAGTTGGGAGATCTCCAATGAAGGTATTTGTCCCAACCTTCAGCTAAGATTCCAATAAAACCTAATTGACGAGCAAATTCAGCTATCTTATTATTGTATATCAACTCAGTATTTCTAAAGACTTGTGGTTTTTGTTTGAAAAGTTCCCAAACTTTCGCTCTATGTTTTAGAACTTGTTCAATAAATTCTTCTTTAGAATAAATAAATGAGAGGGAATGGTAATATGTTTCGGATAAGATCTCTACATTTTTCGTTTTAGCCAGATTTTGAAAGCTATGGATTAGCCTGGGATCAAATTCTTCAGCCTGGTCAATAAAAGTTCCGCTTAATGAATAGGCGCACTTAAATTCCGGATATTTTTTAATAAGACTTAAAATTAGTTTGTTTGTTGGGAAATAACACTTTTCAGCAACTTTTTTAAGAATTTCTTGATTATCTTTGGAATAAATATCCTTTTCGGAACTTATATCAAAATAACTAAGATTGCTTAGCCTTTTAGGTTGATGAACTTGGAAATAAAAACAAACAGCCTTCTCAGTTGGCCTTGGATTTGATTTCACTAAAGTATATTTTGATAAACTTCTAATACTTTATCAGCTTGTCTTGACCAAGTCAATTGGCTTAAGTCGTGATATCCGTTGTTGGCTAATGATTCTGAGAGTGTGTCGTTATATAATATCGATAATATTTTTGAGGCCATCTCAAAAATATCCCAAAAATCAACTTTCAAACAATTTTTTATTACCTCAGATACACCGGATTGTTTTGAAATCAAAACAGGAGTACCATTTTTCATAGCTTCGAGTGGTGTTAATCCAAATGGTTCTGAGACAGATGGCATAACAAATAGATCTGCCTTCGAATATGCCTTATCTACCTGATCATGTGAAAGGCTTCCTGTAAAAACAACATTATCACTTATACCTAAATCAAAGGACATCTCAATAAGCTCATCTAGCATGGGGCCATTGCCAACAAAAACAAATTTAATATTCTTCTTCTTGGATAAAACTAATTTTGCCGCTTTTAGTAAATAATCAGCTCCTTTTTGAACAGACATTCTAGCTAGGAAAAGAACGATTTTTTCGTGACTCGATTTAAAGCCTTCTGAAGTAATTTCAGTACCTTTAGAATTATCAATTGCATTATGCACGACAAAGATTTTGTCAGGATTTATAGAATATTTTTCAATCAAAATATTTTTGGTATATTTTGAAACTGCGATAATTTTATCTGCTTTTTCTAAAGCAATTTTTTCATATTTTAGAATAGTTGGATTGGGATTATTAGCAGAGCGATCATATTCAGTAGAATGGATATGGAAAATCATAGGCTTTTTTAGAATTTTTTTTGCTTCGATAGCGGCAAGTGCTGTCATCCAATCGTGAGCGTGAATAATGTCTGTTTGAATATTCCTTGAAAGTTCGGCTGCAGCAAGGGCATACCTTTCGACTTCCATAATTAAATTTTGGCCATAAAGTTCAGAGCTAGGAGCAAATTTTTTTCCGGAATACTCATAATCATAGAGGGTAGTAGAAATATATGGACAGATAGCGCAATCAACTGATATCTTTTTTAATAATTTCTTATCAAATTCTACATTAGCAGCATTTAGAAGTTTAAATTTATCAGGAGATAGATCAATTGGAAGTTTTGGAACAACGAAAGTGATATCAGCACCTTTTAAAGATAATGCATCAGTGAGATTTCTACATACAACACCCAAACCACCACTCATAATAGGAGCTAGTTCCCATCCAAACATCAGTACTTTTATTGCACTCATTGAGCAGTGTTTCTATTAATTTGAAATATTCAAATTTATGATATAATATTTTTCAAAGGAATGGAAATTTTAACTGAGAATTTCCAAAAAGCTAGATTTAAGCGCAAATAAATCAATACCAAACAACTAAAGATCAATACAAAGTTATAAATTTAGGTGGAACCGCACATTAATTAAATGGGCCCTTGATAGTTAATATATTGTTAATTATCAAGAGCCCTTTTTTATTGAAAATTTATTTTTTAATTTGTATCAAAATGTCAGACAAATTCCAAGACTATAAGGATGAGTTACATGATTATGTGAAAACCGAAGACGACTTTGAATTATACGCGATGCGTCATACCGCTGAGCATGTTCTAACTCAAGCTATGCACAATTTATACGGTGCCGATAAGGTTATTATGGCTATGGGCCCAGCAACAGCTGATGGCTTCTATTTTGATTTTGAACTTAAAGGCGGATTAGTGATCAACGAGGGAAATTTCCCAGTAATCGAAGCTGAAATGCAGAGGATTCAAAAAGAAGCACAACCTATGGTAAGAAAAGAAGTTTCTCTAGACGAAGCCAAAAAGCTTTTCAAAGATAATCCATACAAAATGGAATGGTTAGAAGAGATTGAATCAAATCATGAGAATTTATCGATTTATGTAAGTGGTGATAATAAGTTTGTAGACCTTTGCAAAGGCCCCCATATTGATAATACTAAAGGGATTGGATACTTCAAATTATTAAAAATGGCAGGTGCTTATTGGCATGGTGACGAGAAAAATATAATGTTACAAAGGATTTACGGAACTGCATTTAAGACTCAAGAAGAACTCGATAAATATCTATTTAATGTCGAAGAAGCAAAAAAAAGAGATCACAAGAAGTTGGCCAAAGAACTTGACCTTTTGGTATTTTCACCACTAATTGGCGCAGGATTCCCTGTCTATACTCCTAAAGGAACAATCTTAAGATCACAAGTTTACAATTTTTCAAGGGAACTAAATAAAAAGATTGGTTATATGGAAGTATCTACACCAAATATAAATAGAGCCGAACTATTCAAGGTCTCAGGTCATTATGAAAAATACAAAAACGATATGATGAGAGTTGTTTCTCAATATTCTGACGAAGAATTATTTTTTAAACCAATGAATTGTCCTCAGCATACTCAAATCTTTGCTTCCAGGCAGAGATCATATAAAGACCTTCCTTATAGAGTAGCTGACTTTTCAAACCTTGCTAGAGATGAAAAACCCGGCGAATTAAATGGAATTCTTAGATCAAGAATTTTCACTCAAGATGATGGTCACGCTTTTTGCACTGAAGATCAAATCAAACAAGAATTTCGAAATGTGGCAGGTGTAATAAAAGAAGCACTTTCTGTCTATGGATTAGAATACAAAATAAGACTTTCATTCTGGGATGAAAATGACAAAGGAAAATACTTGGGTGACCCTGAAGTCTGGAAAAAATCTCAAAAAATGTTGAAAGAATTAGCTGATGAAGAAGGTTACGAATATTTTATTGCTGAAGGCGAAGCTGCAATATATGGCCCAAAAATGGATTTTATTGTTACTGATTCAATCGGCCGTGAATGGCAACTTTCAACGATTCAAATCGATATGATTATGCCAGTAAGATTTAACTTGGAATATACAGCTGAAGATGGATCCATAAAAAATCCAGTAATGATTCATAGAGCAATAATTGGTTCCGAAAGATTTATTGGAATAATCATCGAGCACTTTGCTGGAGCCTTCCCACTATGGCTTTCGCCAGTTCAAGTTAAAGTGATACCAATTGGTGAATCAAACTTTGATTATGCAAAATCTATCGAAAAATCTTTACTAGAAAATGATATCCGTGTAGAACTTGACCTGGATGCGGAAAGAATGCAAAACAAAATCAGAAAAGCCCAGGCCGAAAAAATTCCTTATATGATAATTATCGGAAATAAAGAAATGGAGAAAGGCGTAGTATCACTAAGACTAAGATCAGGTGAAGAAATTCGGGACTTAAAAATGGATGATATAATAGAAAAATTGAAGAACAAAATTAAAATGAGGGATAATAATTTGGGTATGATTGTTAATGAATAAGAATGTAATTCCGCCACCTAGAGCTATGGAAGGGTGTGGCAAGCCGGCTTTAGGCATGTTTATTATAGGCCTTGCTGTTTCTGCATGTTGTATATTAAGTATCCCTCAAAATGAATGGATGAGAATTTTTGATTCTATAAGCAGTTTTATTTTAAATAAACCTTAAATATTCGATGTCAACTGAACGGCCACCCAGTAAAGAAGATCAGGGTTTGTTAACCCTAAAGGGGGAGCAATTTAAGAGTATTCTTTTTGGATCTTTAGCTACGCTTGCAGGCATAGGGACTCTTTTTCTAGGGTACCACATTCATACCCACCCACAACAGTTTTTAAATGTAGTGGATATGATTAAGAGTATTTTTGGACTTTATTAATTGTTTGAGAGGAGATATTAAGTATATATATCACAATTATTGTTGTTAAACTAACTCCTTTATTGCTAAATCTCCAAACTTTTAGTAATATATACCTGCAATCTTTTGCGGGAATAGCTCAATTGGTAGAGCATCAGTTTTCCAAACTGGAGGTTGCGGGTTCGAGACCCGTTTCCCGCTCCAAAATGAAATTCTTCTAAATTATTTTCTCCTGAATTTATTAACTATTCCAAAGTAAATTAGGTATATCAATGTGCTTATTACAATTATTAGTATTGAGTTTGTAGGTAATAAGGCTATATGGTAGTAAGATCTAAATGGGAAGATAGCTAAGATTAATCCAACTAAAATAGGGATAAAAATTGACAAGACAAGTCGATATTTCACCGATTTCAATATGAATTTATAAAGAACAACTCCAATAAAGATTGAAGCGATTATTAACATCAATATTGTTGTTATCGTACTTATTATAGGTAAGGATAAATCAAGCGGTAGCATAGTTTGGATGATTCCGATATACATTCCAATACAAAAGAAACCTGCTAATATCAATTTACTATTTACTTTGCCTGATCGATTTATTACAAATAAAGCAAAGATTAAGCTTCCTGATAAGAGCTGGATAGCTTGAATTGTATTTCTAACGACTGGATCAATTCCAAGATTTGTTAAGTAATAATGCAAAGTGGTTGTTATTAAAGTTAATATGGTAGAGGCTGGTATGGAAGAAACAAAAACTTCACGAAAAAAGTTCTTGTTTAAATTTGAAATGTTTTGTCTTGAAAAAATTAGAATATAGCTAGGTAAAGACGAAGCTGCAAAGCTAAACAAAAGTGTTGACGAGGGATGAATAGGGAAAGTTTTCATTAAAAATATAAATACAATAGCTGTTAAAACAGCAAAAAATGATTTCGCCACAAATAATTCGGTTGATAGTCTCAAATTGAAGATCAAATTATTTCCTTCATGAAAAATTGCGGGAAGTTTAGAATAGTCGTTGTTTAATAAAACCATGTCAGCAGTAGATTTAGTGATATTTGCGCTTGTTTCCATTGCAATTGAGACATCCGATGCTTTCATTGATAGTACATCGTTTACCCCATCACCTACCATTGCAATTGTATGTCCCTTACTTTTAAGTAATGAAATTATTTTTAATTTATCCTCAGGTTTGGCTCGGGTAAAAATATCCGTGTTATCAATGATTGAGGATAAATCGATATTTTTATCAGAAAGGTCAACGATCCTTTCGGCATTTATACCGACCTTGGAAGCTATTGATTTAACAGAATTGTAGCTGTCTCCGGAAATTATTTTTATCGAAATCTTCTGTTGATTCAAATTCTCGATAATCTCTTTTATCCCTGAATTTAATTCTTCTTCGATAACATAAATCGCAAATCCAATAATATTTTTATCTGAGGAATTCGAAAATGGATCTTCGATTCTTTCAGCAGAACTAAAATATGCGCTAAGGAGGAGTCTTTTACCTTGGGATTCTAAAGATTCAACAGTAAACTTAATTTCATTTTGAATATCCTTTGGCATTAGTTTTTGAATATTTTCATAACTTCCAAGAACGATAGTCTTGTATTCCTTGTCAAATTTAGCTGAGATATAGCTAAATTTATCCTTTGAAGTGAAAGGTTTTTGAGTGAAGTCGGTATAATCGATCTTTTTAAATTGAGAATACTTATCGTTTAAAAGATTTTGAGTTTTTGTGATGCCAAAAATCTTATCTGATAAAGAGTTATATACACTCCCAAAATCAGATTCATTTATATCAAACAGGATGGTATCTTTTAATATCATTTTATTTGTCGTTATTGTGCCGGTTTTATCAAAACAAATAATATCAGTATTAGCTAAATTTTCGATGGAAGCTCCCCTTTGAACAAGGACTCCTTTCTTGAAAAGCTTGGAAATGGAGATAGAGAAGGTGAGTGTGAATAAAAATATTAAGGTCTGAGGAATAATTAAAGCAGTGATTGCAGTTAAACTTAAAATCCTATCTTGGATAATTAATCCTTGATTGTTAGTTACTAAAAAATTAACAATACCAAGTCCAACAGCAAGAAAAATTAATAATCCTATTAGTTTATCTGCATTTTTTTGTAAAGGACTTTTTACTTTTTCAAATTTAGTCGTGGCACTTGCCAAAGAATTTGAATAGTTATCTTTACCAATTGAGGTGACTTTATAATAGCACTCACCAGTGACAACAAATGATCCACTAAAAACTTTATCATCCGGATCTTTTTTAATGTAGTCAGATTCGCCTGTTAAAACAGATTCGTCGAGTTGCAAATACGAAGACTTAATAATAAGCCCATCTGCTATGATTGAATCTCCTTCGGAAGCGTAGCATAGATCGTCCTGAACAATTTTATCAACACTTATCAAGGATTTCTTACCTTCTCTTATCACAATAGTTTTTATTTGAAATTGCTTCTTTAATTTATCAATTTCATTTTTAATACGGATTTCATCGTAAATAGAAGTAGCAGAATTGATTAAAATGAAAAATCCAAAAGCAAATACTTCCATGTAAAGCCCAAAAAACCCAAGGAAGATTAATAAAGGGACAACAACTATATTAATCACGCTAAAAATATTCCTCAGAAGGATTTTACTGATTGTTGGAGAGTATGTATCAATAAAAGTATTGGACAAACCGAGTCCAACCTTTTGTTTAACTTCATTCAAACTAAGGCCATTAAGAGAATCGCTCATATTGAAAGGATTGATTTTAATTTTACTGAAGATATCATACCGCGGGAGGGAATCGAACCCTCACATCCGGTAAAGGATACTGGATTTTAAGTCCAGCGCGTCTACCAATTCCGCCACCACGGCAATGACATATAAGGATTTTACATTAAAATGACGTCGATTGGAATATATATTTGTGAATTTATATAGAAAAACTCTTGTTTTTTGTTATAATTGTTAAGTTCTTACATAACATGGTGTTGTAGCCAAGCTGGCTAAGGCAAGAGTCTGCAAAACTCTCATGCGTGGGTTCGAGTCCCACCAACACCTATTTTCCCCCCACAAAGCTTGAAAGTTATATACAGTATATATATAATTATGCTTTCGTATAAATATTCCATGCAAGAAGAGAGCCCATTTAAAAAGACTTTACGATTAACAGGTTTTATTGCTCCACCAGTTCTCGGCGCAGCCCTAATGACTGGTGCCAGCTTTTTTGCTTCAAGAGCAATGGGATACATTCATCCTCTTGCTGAACAAGGACCAATGATAGCTGCTGTTATGCATTTTACACAAGGTGCAATACTACCTATGTTAGCTATTGTTAGAGAAAAGGGATTGAACTTTAGAGAAGTTTTCGTAAATAATCCACAAAGTAGAGAAGGCATTACACAAAATAACGGAAGAATTGATGGGATTCTTGCTGCCGTTGGAACTGCTATAGTGGGTTTCTGTTCTGCAGATCCTGTTCTTGCGGCTGGTGCATCTGGAGTTGGACTAGCTGTTGCAGGTATTAATGGACTTGTTGAAAATTTGCATGGAGCAAAAGGAGCTAGTATTGAAAAGGTTAAAGATATTGGCAGAAGAGTTAGAAATGATTTGTATATTGGTCTTGCTGGTAGTGCCATAGCCAAAATGCTTTCCCCTGAAGGAAATTCATTAGAAGAAACGGGGACTGCTGCTTTAATTGGGGGCCTTACCGCTCTTGCGGCAGGAGTAATTCGGGAAGTAAAGAATAAGATAGAACAAGTTGGAGTCCAAGTGGATGCTGCCGCAGGTCGACAGATTCCATACTTAACTAGACAAAAGGCAAAAAAAATAAATAATAATTTGGTAGAGATTAATGAAAGATCTTTACATGGAAAAGCAAAAAGAGAAAAAATAAACTACATTACTCATAGTCTGGACAGTGAGAGAAAAACACAAATTGAGACAGTAACTGCAGGTAAACCAGATCCCCTTGCTGAGGAAAATCTCGACACAGCTTATGCTGCTCTTTATGCTTCAATAAGACACGAAAAATTTGTAGAAAGAGTTCAAGAATCACCTCTATATAAAGAAAATAAGACAGATAGTGAATTCCTTAATAAAGTATTACATGGTTTAGGAAGTTTAACGGGGAACGCTCTTATTGCATTGTCAAAAATGTCTTACAGGCAAAGAATCAAGTTCCTTGCAAGATACGAGGCAAAGAGAAGGGCTGGCATAATTTCTTAATCCTTCTTTTTAGTTAAATAGTATTCCAGATATTTACCAAAAAGTAACCTTGTATGGGCTTCAAAGCCGGGTATTGTGACTAATAAGATGCTAGTTATTGGTTGAACTAACCATTCTAAAACGAAAAGTATTCTTTTTTTGAAGGTTACTTTACCAGTTGGAGCTGGCTTTAATAATGAATCTAAAATAATCATTATTAAGAAGAAAAATAGTGTAATTTGGATTATAAATGACGAGACTATTGGCAAGTTGAATCCCATGACTGTATTAGCAAATCGTGGATTAATTAGAAGCGGAATATTACCACCGAGTGAAACCAGTAAAGCTAATCCGACTCCCGAAATATGGTCGAAAACTATATGAGTAGCAATATATGTTGACCGAACAGTAGCAGTGCCATTTAGGAGCGATTTTATTATGTTTTTAATTATCCAGCCATCATCAGAAATCCCCCAAGACCATCTTCTTTCCTGAAAGTAATTATTTTTAATTGTGTCAATGGAACCTTCACCTTCGGCAGCATCAGATAAAATCTTTTGAAAAAGCGGGACGGTAGCAACTTTCCCTGGGAATTTAAACAACGCTTTACAAAATGTATGGAAATCCTCAGGAACGATGTCTGCTGACCAAAATCCGATCTCTTTAATTAACCAAAAAGAAGTGGTGTAAGTAGAAAAGGGGACTAGTTTATCGGTTCGAATAAGCCTTGCCACATTGTAAATCGTTGACATTGAGTTTTTAACTCTAGCAAAAAATGGTAATCTCCAAATGTTTGCATAAAGTTCTACGGCACCTGTATAAAATTTGTATTCAGAATCAGAATCAGTAATGTAATAATATGTTAAGTTCGAGAAATAATCTTCTGGGAGCTGAGAATCAGCGTCACAGCTCGTGATTGTTGTTAGTTTTGGATCCCAATTTAGTCTTTGGACTTCTTGATCAATAAACTTACTAGCAAAGGCCATATTCGAAGATTTTCCAATAAGATCGCCCTCACTCATAACATGTTCGGTGATGAATATATTTTCAAAATATTTTTCAAATTTTTCTTTTAATTTTTTGGATTTATCAACCCCATCTGAGTCTCGAGCTTCGGCAGCAAGTACAATACTAATTTTTTTAGTAGGATAATTAACATTTTTTAGCCTGAACATAGTATCTTCAAGAACTTTAAAAGGCTCCTTCCAATGAGGAATTACTACGATGTGATGTAAATCTTCCCAATGGATATGTGGTGGTATGGCTTTAAGATCTTCTAACCTTTCTATTTCGGATTTTACAAATCTGAGTGACTTTCTTTTTGCAAGTAAAAAAAGAACTCTATGCCAAACTTTTTCAAAAATATCAGGGTAGTATTTACTTTTTTTAATCAAAGTTTCGGTATATTTTTGTTTTTGAATAATTTCGATCTTACCTTTTAATATTGATATCGATCCATCAATATTTGAAATCTCATTCAAACGAGCAAGCCAATTAATGCTTTCTGTCGCTTCGATTTGAAGATAAGAAATGAAAATAAATATGGTTAAGGAAATCGATTTATACAGAAAATAAATATTAAAGAAAATCACAATATTAGCAGTAAATTCTGGCAATAAAAAACCACCCCAAAAGGGCATTGTAATTAATAGCCAGGAGATTGCTGGAGGCACCTTCTCAAGAATTAAATCGGTCTTAGATTTCTTCATTTTCTAATGGCAGTTTTTAATAATTCCTCATATTTATGATATACATTTTCTTGCAAGAATTCTTTCGATTTTTCAAAATTATTTTCTTGCATCTTTTGAAGTTTCTCCTTGTCTTTAACTAATAATTCAAGCCGGCTAGTTAGATCAACTACATCTCCATAATTATAAAGATAGCCATTTTCATCTTCTTTGATCAAAAATTCACCACCTTCTGTTCGAGTTGAAATTATTGCGTTTTTAAAAGACATTGCTTCGATTATACTGACTCCAAAGGCCTCCCAAGAACTTGGCATCACAAATATTTTTGAAATATTTAAAATGGTTTTTAGAGTGTCATTTTTGGGATTTTGTAGAATATGAATGTAGCCTTCAGCCTTATTATCTTTGATTATTTCTTCAATTTTTTCGAGGAATGCACCCTTATTGCCAATAGCCACTAGTGTAATGTTTTTATGTGTCTCTTTTAGCTTGATGATAGCATTAACTAAATCTTGTAATCCTTTGTATAATTCAAAACGGCCAATAAATGAAATCACAAACTTCTTTTCGAGTTTTAACTTTGTAATTGTTTCGGTATCTTCTACAAAATTTGTAAAATCATCGTGAATTGAGTTTGGAATATAAAATATCTTTGATGGATTGATTCCGTATTCTTTAGTTATCCAACTAGTTTGAACTGGATTAACTGCAATT
This sequence comes from uncultured Candidatus Saccharibacteria bacterium, assembly GCA_964461915.1. GTDB lineage: Bacteria > Patescibacteriota > Dojkabacteria > B142 > OLB20 > JAKQLP01. The sequence goes on from CAYWVD010000001.1 coordinate 235,693, forward strand.
ACATAAGAATATAACCAATTTAAATACATTCTTTGAATAAATGTATAAACTGATTTTAGAAATCTTTTAAAAAAAGAATACTGGCCATGAGCCATAAATGGGCCGTGAGGTGTATTAATATAAATAGTATTTGATTTAAAAATCTTTTTTAAAATCAAACAAAAATCGTGCCAAATAAAGCCAAATCCATGCACATGCAAAATATCCTGTTTACTTTTGAATAATTTATTAAAAAGATCCGGATAAAACCCTAAATAGTACTTATCATTAGTCTTTTTTGAACGATCAATTTTTATATTATCAAACGAATCGTTGAGTTTTAACGATTTATTATTACTATTACTTGTATAAACCGTTACATTATGACCTTTTTGAGTGCTACTACGAGCTAGATTCAAACAATTTTGTTCAGCGCCACCTTTAATAGGATAAAAATTCGTAATTAGATAATCGATTTTTAAATTTGGGATTTTTTGGTATTCATCTTTAAAAGCTTTCATTGTTTCTTTGGCGGTTTTAGCCCAATTGTAATCATCAGATAACGCATTACCCTTTTTAATCAAATCTTTTCTGTATTTATCATCTTCAAGAACTTTAATAATACCTTCTGTTACAGATTCAACACTTTTGGGATCAACAAAGTGAGTAGCTTCACCTAAAATTTCAGGATAACAACTTCTTCGGGCAGAGATAGTTGGAATATTGGCTGCCATAGCCTCTAAGACAGAAAAGCCAAAGCCTTCATATTCTGATAAATGAACAAATGCTTCAGCATTATTTAAAATGATGGGAAGATGTTCATTATCAGCTTCACCGGTAAAGATCATATTATGTTTTAATTTAAGATCATCCACAAGAGAAAGTATTTCTTTTGCTTGTGGAGTAAGAGCTTGGACTTTTCCATCCCAACCGATTTTGAATTCTTTACCAACAATAACGAGTTTTAAGTCCGGAAAACGCTTAATAATATTCTTAAATGAATGGATAAGACTTATAACGTTTTTATTGAATTCTAATCCTCCGTAATACAAAACATATGGCTTAGAAACTTTGTAGAGCAACAAAATCCTTCTAATCTCCCTTGTATCTTGGTCAATATTAATTGATCTAAAATTATTTTTTATACCTAAATATATTCTTTTAATTTTAGATTCATCAAAGCCACCCCTAAGCACCAGCTCTCTTTTACTGAAATCAGAATTAGTAAGAATAAGATCTGCAGATTTTGCCCTTTCCAAATTATATTTGTAGAAGATACCCTTAATTTTATTTGCTAGACCGCTTCGTGAGGAAAAAGAATTTGTAGTTAGCGGAATTACATCATGAACCATGACTGCTGTTTTTACCTTACCAAGAGGAAGTCCTCTTTCAAAATGAGGAGCAAAATAGAAATCCAGTTTTTCTTTATAAATCTTACCGGAAAAAGAAAATTTAAAATAAAAAAGATTAGATAGATTCGATTTTCTCGGTTTACCTAGTGATACAAATTTAATATTGCTCTGCTTTCTTATCCGTAAAGCCTCATAATTTGACTTGGCATTATCAAAACCAAATAGAACGAACTCATTTGTTTGATCTTGTAAAAGGTTACTGAGCAATTCTTTCCCATAGGTCCCAATTCCTCTATTAGAATACTGATCTTTTAAAAAAGTGATATCAATTCCAATTTTCATTCTTTATTATTTAAGACTAGCTAATTTTAGTATTTTATTGGCTAATTAAGCAATAGTTATTGATATTATGCAAATATTCAACAAGCGATAGATTTTGATCATGTAGATATTTAGCTGTCTCTATGCCAACATACCTAAAATGCCAAGGTTCATAAGTAAATCCCGTAATATTTTCCATTCCCTTGGGGAAAGATAGCACAAAGCCATATTTATAAGCATTCTCTGACATAAATCGATGTAATTTTGTATTTGTATACGAGGGCATTAATTTATAATTATTTTCAGATGAAACAATGTCCATTGCAGTTCCGAGATGATGTTCGCTTCCACCAATTGGAGCAGCATATTTGCTCCCATTTTGAAAACCCAGCGCATTTATCCAATAAGACAGAGCTCCTTCTTGGCTTTGAAAGTCACGCCAACCGGAATTTATTCTAATAGTTACTCCTTCTTTAGCTAAATCGTTTTGAAGCTTTGCGACAGCTTCGGCAGGATCTTTTCGTAGGCGTACAATCCCGCTAGTATTGATATTCAAACTAGATAAAATTATTAAATCTGAGGGAATGTAATCTTCTTCAAGTTTAGAAAACTTATTAATTAAAACTAAATATTTATCTGCCTCATCAGTATTAATTATTTGTTCATTCAACTGACAAGTTGAAAGTATCTGAATCAAATTTGTTTTGGTCAGCAATGAATTATCGGTAATCATATTAATAGACTTTTCAACAACTTGCTTTTTATAGCCCCCGAAATTATTGATGAAAGTATCTTTTAAATTGGGGGTTAAGATTAATCCGTAAATTAAAAAAATTGCACCAAACAAAATTAAGAGATATTTTAATTTCATATTATTTGACTTGAAAATTTTTGATAGAATTCATTTATGCAAATACTTTCTTTAAAACAAAACAAAGATAAATCAATTTATGCAACAACTGATATTGGACTAAATTTTCGTCTAAGTATCAATTCGATAGCTAAGTTTAACATATTTCAAGGTAAGTTGATTACAGAAGAGGAAATTCGTGAAATTCAATCTGAAGAAAAAAGATCTGCTCTTTTACAACTTATTATTGAATATATTGCGATCAGACCAAGATCAACAAGAGAGATCTCGGATTACATTGATAAGATACTAAAACGAAAGTTTAAATTAGAAAAGATTGGGACTGAAGAACTTCTACTTAAAAAATCTCTTATCGAATACTTAATCGAGAAAAAGTATGTCGATGATTTTGACTTTGCTAAATGGTGGATTAATAATAGGGTGGATTTCAAAAATATGAGTAAAAAGGCGATTAAATATGAATTATTAAAAAAGGGTATCTCAGAGAATTTAATCGAAGAGAATTTGACCGAACTCTATTCAGAGGAAGACGAAAAGACAAAAATTCAAAATATTATATTAAAAAAGTATAAAGGGATCGTAATCTCAGAGCTTAATCCTAAAGATAAACAAAAAATAATTTCCTTTTTATACAATAAAGGCTACAATTACGAATTAATTAAAGAAATTATTCAATAATGATTGTCTAATGTCTTATTAGATGTTAAAATCAATCCGTTGATATTATTATGTTGAACAAAATGAATGAGCAAAAAATTAAAGAATTAGAATCCAAATTTATAAAGGATCTTCCAAAATTCGATGTTGGCGATACTTTAGCCGTTAGTACAATTGTTAGAGAAGGTGATAAAAAAAGAACTCAAATTTTTAAAGGAATTGTAATTGCGATTAAAGGTTCAGGTATAAGGAAGACTTTTACTATAAGGAAAATCAGTATGGGAGTAGGTGTAGAAAAGATTTTGCCTCTTCATTCTCCAAACATTTCAAAAATAAAAGTATTAAAAACTGGTGTTGTTCGCAAGAGTAAGATCTACTATATGCGAAAAAGAATCGGTAAAAGAGCTTTAAAAATTAAAGAAGGCGTTGCTGTTCCAGAAGAAGGAGCAGTCGAAGCTCCAGTTATTGAATCAGCTACTGTTGACGAGACAATCACCGACGAAAAAAAATCCGAATAATCCAACTATTTCACTTGAAGAATCTCTATTATCCGAAGGTTACGATATTGTTTTAGGTATTGACGAAGCCGGTCGAGGCCCTTGGGCTGGACCTTTATACTTTGGTGGATATATCTATGACAACAAAGAGAAGTATTCTTTTAACCCCATAATTAAAGACTCAAAGCTATTATCCGAAGAAAATCGCGAATTATGTTTTGTAAATTTAAAACCAGAAAATCGTGTATTCACAAGAATATCTGCCAAAGAAGTTGATTCCCTAGGACTATCTGAAGCAGTCAAAGTCGCAATACTCGAACTTGTCCTTCATGTTTTAGCAATGCCAAAGTGTGCTAATAAAAAAATAATAGCTTTAATTGATGGAAAATACAGATTCAATTTACCGATTGATTACAAATCTATTATTGATGGAGATAGAATCCATTATTCAATATCATGCGGATCAATAGTAGCCAAAGTACTTAGAGATCATGAGATGCGTAAACTTGATGAAAAGTTCCCACAGTATGGGTTTAAGAATAATAAAGGTTATGGGACTAAAATGCATATAGAAGGAATAGAAAAATATGGTCTCTGCGAAGAACATCGTAAAACATATAAACCAATCAGGGAATATATTGCCAGATGCGAACAAACGGGTAAAAGGAAGTTTCTCCGAACAGATAGCAATAAATTTTTTAAGTAAAAAGGGTTATAAAATTTTATCTCGTAATTACTTCCAAAAAGTCGGAGAAATCGATATAATTGCAAGGTATCAAAATACTATTGTTTTTGTAGAAGTTAAAAGCACAAACAATAGAAATTTTTTGATAACAGATCTTTTAAATCAAAGAAAGCTTTTTAGATTAAGTAAGGTTATTAACATTTGGCTTTATAAAAACCATTTGTTAAATAATGCTTTTAGGCTTGATTTTATTGGCATACAATACGATAATTATAAGTTGAAATCTATAAAGCATTTTGAAAATATACAAATAAGTCTGGGTCGGTAGCTCAATGGTAGAGCAGCGGCCTTTTAAGCCGGTGGTTGCGGGTTCGAGCCCCGCCCGACTCACCAGAATATTTGTTGATTAACATTTCATGCACTTGATTTACTTTCGTATTTCGGGATAATTAAAAACATATACATATTTGCATATGCTTTTTAGTAGAATCAATTTTCAAGTTAATCCTAATAAATTTCGCATATTGGTATTTTTAGTACCGGTTTTCTTCTTTTATTTAAACGAAAATGTTATTAGTCTAACTTACCCAATTGTAGGTGAATTGCTTTTAAATAGCGCCTTTTATATTGGGATAATAATTTCTTTAACTTCAATAATAGGAATCCTTTGCGATTTCTTTTTCCCTCAAATTTTTAAGGCAACAGATTGGAAGCAACAATTTATAATGGGAATGATCCTTGCAATCTTTTTGAACATAACTTTATCAAATAGTGTGCATTCAGGAAGTGTTCCTTTGTTAATTCTAGCTGGATTATTATGGACTCTATATTATGAATTTTGCGCTTTCGCAATAAATAATTATTTAGCTGTTTCAGAAAAATCCAATAATTTTGTTTATGATTGGAGCTTAATTAGTATTGTTTACAATGTTGCTGCAATAATTGGCCCAATCCTAGCGAGCTTTATTATTGAGGACTTCTTTTTAGTATTATTGGTTTTTCAATTAATTAGCTTAATCTCAATATTTGTTGTTGGCTACATTACAAGAAAAGAAATCAAAGTCACACCCAAAAGTAAAATTAAATCTACTCTGAGTTTGTTTAGGGGTTTAGAAATTTGGAAGGTTTTAGTCCCCAAAGTTTTACCACTGATACTTTTCTCAATCGGAATTGGAATAATTGATTCAACTTATTGGACGATTGGTGGACTTTATGCCTCGCAGATTTTTAAGAATAACGATCTATCTTGGATTACCATTGTGATGTATTCAATACCATTTATATTCGGTTCAATTATAATGGCGAAATTGAATATGAAAAAATTTAAGAAACTTACTTCTCAGATTTTTTTAGCCATCAATGCTGTATTGTTATTGATTTTCTTTATCCCCGATATAAATCCATTTATTGCTATGGGTATTATTTTAGTTTCAAGTTTCTTTTTAGCTTTAGCTTCGCCCTTGAATGATGCTGCCTTTAGTGACTTATTAACTAGATTAAACGAAAAAATGGAACACTTAGTAGGGATAAAAAAGATTAGTTATTCAATTGCCTATATTATTGGACCGGTTTTATCAGGATTCTTAACTGAAAATTTTGGATTCCAAAATACATTTGCAATTATGGGGTTAGGATTATTAATATTAGCCGTGACTTTATTATCAATTACACCTAAAAAAATTAGATTACCCCAAACTGAACTTTCAGAAATCAAATAGATTATTTAACCTTTGCTGAAATTATTTTTACTTCATCTAATGGGCGATCATCTGCATCAGTAGGTACATTTGAAATCTTTTCAACAATATCGTAGCCTTCAATGACTTTACCAAAAACAGGGTGTTTTGTATCTAAGTAAGTATTATTAGCGACATTAATAAAGAATTGGCTGCCACCTGTATTTGGGCCCGAATTTGCCATGGAGATTGTTCCGATACTGTTGTTATTATTTGTAGTAAATTCATCTTTAATTTTGTAACCAGGGCCGCCCATACCTGTTCCTGTTGGGTCGCCGCCTTGAACCATAAATCCGGGGATAACACGATGAAAAATGATTCCATCATAAAACTTTTCTTCGACTAATTTCACAAAATTTCCGCCAGTAATTGGCATAGTCTTTGTGTAAATTTGAAGAGTAAACTTTCCAAGAGTGGTTTCGACTTCTACCATAGTGTCGGCTGAATTATCCGTTAAAGTTGAGTCGGTTTTTGTTGTGTTTGACATATTTTGAATAATTAAAGGTAAAAAAGCTAAAATAGCAATAACAATTAATATAATTAAAGGTTTGTTCTTCATTTTTTAATTTAGTTAATTTATTTCTGTTGATTGAGGAAATAAATCATACCAAACAAACCAATAAATTGAAAAGATCTGTATTGGCTTTCCCTCAATAGATTCTTTTAAAGAAGCTCCACTAGAGTTTATATTTAATTCGTATTTTATACCATCAATGTTAATTTCTTTATCATAAGGAAAAACCAAGCCCTCAGGGTTAATATAGAATTGTTTGTTTTTTAGAATAAATCCATAAATGTTAGATTTTGAATTGATTTTATCGCTGTAATCTTCGACTTTTTGTAGGGTTTTGCTGTTGGTTCGGTAGTCTCCAAATGGGTCAGAATTATAATTTAATCTAAATCCAGTATCAAAATTCATATATAGAGCTTCAGGATATTTTTCAATTGATTCGGCTAAAGTCATTATTTCGTTTGTTAGAATTGGTTCTAAACTTGCACCTAGTTTTGAACCAACTATTGCTCGTCCATCCACAATCGACCATAAAGATTCACTTTTAGAATCAAAAATTAAATCAATATTTTTATAAAGATATCCTGATACTCCAAAAGTAATAACTTCATTTTTATAAGTTCGAATATAGGAACTGTATAGATTTGATAATGGAGAATAGGCAATCAAAACGGGCGTTTCTCCAAACTTATCATTTATTACTATATGTTGCTCTAAAATCCTTCTAGGATAAACTTTAACTACATCGTTATATTTCAAAATAAAGACAGGTTCATTAAGAGAAATACAGGGTGAAATTTCAGAGTATTTCCCAAACCTGGGATTTTCAACTGCTGGAATCGAATTTTTAGTTAGTGCAGTTTTTAATAGGTCTTTTTCGTTGTCTACTATGCTTAGATTGAATACAGTAGAAAGATCTGTTGTACTTAGCTTTAAAACCTCATCTGCAGGTGTGAGTGCACATAAAAAGGCATTATCGGTTATATTATTTGAAGTATTGTTTGATCGATTAACTACTGTAATTAAAAAAATTCCGATGCCTAATACAAAAACAATAGTCCAAATTTGATTAAGGCCTTTAGCTGTCTTATCATAGGTATTTTCGATTTTTTTAAAAATATTTGCCATAACTAAATATTAATAACTTTGGTCTGAACGGCGTCAACTAGTGTCCTAGATTTTAGAGATCCGGTAGGAGGTCCGCAATATTGTAATCTAACTTTTGCGATGGAAGAGGCTCCGGTATAAAAGCCCGTAGCCGTAGGAGAAACAGGAAAAATTTCAGATACTTCATAGAAATATTTTTTTCCTTGGAAATAAACTATAATTTCGTCACCAATAGCTAATTGATCTAAGTATGAAAACCAAGCATTAGAATCAAGAGCAGTACTTTTGTTGGATACTGCATGTGCAAAAAGGTAGGTGATACCTATCTTTTCAGGAGTTGATGTGAATTTACCGTGCGAAACGCCATACTCCCAAGATTTACGGTAAATTTCTTCGTATCTTGGATCCACATCCTTAATAATCTTTTTGAAAAAATTAATTTTATCTATTCGTAGGTAAAATCCTAAAGGATCAATGGTTTCTTCAGAAAATTCTTGAAAAGACTTTTCTGCGGTAGGACCTATTAGTTCCGCAGAATTTTTATTAAGGTTTTGATAGTTTTCTTCTGATGGTAAAAAACTTCTTAAAAAATCATTAGCTGAGGTATTTGTTAAAAGAAGATTGGTAGAAATATAAATCAAAAAAATGAAGATTATTATTAATAAAATTTTAGGCAATACTTTCATATCTAATTACCTTCAATACCTGGGATAACATCAATATTTGGTTCGGCCAGGTAGATATTTGGTATTTGATTAACATAATTTAAGTCTAAAGAAAATTTCTTTGTTACTTCTTCAGATTTAGGGTCAATAAAGACCTTAACCTCAACAATCAAATTTTGTTTGTAATTAAAACGATTCCCATTGTTATCCTTTAAATCATTAAGGTTAAACTTGTATCCACCCATCTCATTCAAATTGGAAATCAAAGTCTGCGATTCGGTATCAGCTAATAATTTTAAAAAGACTAAACCTTTAGATTGAACTGTTTTTCCATCAACAGAAAAGACTTGTCCGTTAATCCATTTGTTTGTATCAGTGAAGTTTTCTGCAAAAGTTATGGCTTTATAATTATCGGGATATAAATTACCATTGGACATAAGCTGGAATTCATAAGTGGTTTGGGGGTTTAAGTTTTTCAAAGTGATTAAGTGGTAATTGCTTTCTGTTGCTTCGCTAACTGGTTCAAGTGAATCTTTGAGTTTCAACATACCTGTTAAAGATTTCTCTGTATACCAAGAAACAGTAAAGGAATCCGCTTTTACAGAACTAACCTGAATATTCACAGGATCTTCATTCAAAAAAGCATTCACAGAAAAATCTAATTGACCAGACTTCAAAATTATGACAGAAATTGGAATAGAGATGGCAATCAAAGCCAAACCCAAAAAATTCATTATTGATTTAAATTTTTTATTTTCATTCATTTTTAATGAGGTAAAAAAACTTTTTTTATATGTTCGGGAAAGCTTTGAACTTCCTCAGGGAAAATGCTTGTTATTTCAAGTAATACATCTTGCGGTTCTTTATAATGACCTCCCTTTTTTAGAATATTAATTAAGCCTTCTTGGCCACTAGACTCTAATATAGTTATAAGATTTTCGGCTTTTAAAGACAATTCTTCCCACTGCGATTCAGTTAATGCGTTAAAATTCATCCAATTTTTAAGTTCGTTGAAAACAGTTTTAATCTCCATGAGTAATCCCATATTAGAATTATCGAAGACTAGAGAATGTTTAGCATTAATTGTTTCAATATCAAAATAATCAAAACCCCATAAATCGGTGTATTTCTTTTTTAAAACTGAATCCCTTTCATCAAGAAATTCCATATCAACTTTATTGATTGATATCCTTTCACGCCTTACTTCAAATGGAGTAGTAAGAAATATTGAAAAGACTTTTGGGTTTTTACCTATTCTAAAAACAGAGATATCAGCATCAATTAAAATATTAGAGGAATTAAGTAATTTGTAGTCTATGAATTGATCAACAGCTTTCCCAATAATATCTTCTATATAGTCATCAAATTGGGGCCTGGAAATACCAACATTTGAAAATCCGAGTTTTGAACCAAGGTAACGATAAATATTTCCTATATAGATAAAATCTCTTTCGAATAAACAAGCAAGTAATAGCGCTAATGTTGTACATCCGCTACCAGGCCACCCGCTAACACTAAAGTTGATTTTTTTTGTTTCGTCATCCATTTAATATCATTCTATAAGATTTAATTTCCTTTTCAATAACAGATTGTATCCAATTATTTTGAATAGTTAATATTTTTAACCATTGCTCTTCAGTCAATTTTATTATATCAAGTTCTGAAAAATCTTTTTTTCTTAAATATTTTTGGACTTTAAGAATAGTATCTTCAACTAAATCAGAATCATCTTTTACGTCAAAATGATTTTCACAAACATAGCCTAATGAATTACTTTGAATTATATTTTTTCTAGGTTTCCCTAATTTGAATGGCTCGTTACAGATTGAGCAATTTAATAAATCAGGTTCGAATCCAAAAATCTCCAAGCATCTTATTTGAAAATAGGCTAGAGTAGGTAATACACGATCAAGATTTTCTTCAAGATAATCTAGGATATCAATTACGAGTACAAAAAGATCTTCTTGAGACGCATCTTCTATAGTAAAGAAATTTAGTATTTCAATTATGTAAAAGATTGTAGCAATGCCTAAGCCACTTGCCTTTAAATTTGAATATGATGAGACAATATTTGTTTGGAGTAAAAGGTCGAACTCGGATTTGCTTTTATAGTATTGGATTTTTACATGATTCCCTGGATCAAGTGATGGGGCATTTTTACTTAGAGTTTTACTTGCTCCTTTAACTATTAATTTTAGTTTTCCATTCCCCCGGGAAAAACAAATCAATAATTTAGTAGCTTCTTTAAGAGGTCTTAATTGTAAAATTAAGACCTCTTCATTGATGTTTCGCATTGATTATTTATCCGCACTTAGAAAAACCGCATGATCTACATAATATACATCCTTCGGCATACTCAAGATCGCTTCCACATTCCGGACATTCAAAAAGATCACCAAATTCATTAGATTTTGAGTAATGACTATGTTCTTCATTTTCAAAAATTGGAGCCGTATCTTTTACAGCACTTTCGGTTTTGGGTAGAATTGCAACAATTTTCTCTTCGGGAACATCGTTAATCAAAGGTTTATCTTCAATAACAGGGATTTCTAAATTGATAATGTTTTTGGGATCAGGTATCAATTTTATTTGTTGAGCTTCGGATTCTAAATGTTTTTTCATTATTTTAGCTACAGCATCCGGAACTGAATAAACAATCATACCTTTATTCAAAGTAGGTGTTGAAGTTCTAATACCTTGAAGTTGCTTAATAATCATTTTGGGCATTATTCCACTTCGTAGGGACATTGATATCAAGCGGCCCATGGCTTCAGTATATCCAGCAGTAAAACTTCCGCTTTTACCAAGATTCAGGAAAACTTCGACAATACCTTTAGAATCTGAGTTTATAGTCACATATAAGTCACCTTGTTCGGTTTTTACCTCATAAGTCCTTCCATTAGTGAATTCTTCCCGTTTTCGTGGTTCTAATTGATTTCGAGGAATTTCAGGAGTGGTTATTGGAATTGGTTTAATATCCTCAGTTTTCTTTTTAGTACCTACCTGAAGTGCTGGATCTTTACTCCCATCTCTAAAAACTGTAATACCTTTACATTTTAATTCATAAGCCAAGGTATAGATCCTTGCGATATCTTGCCAGGTGGCGTTATTAGGAAGGTTAATTGTTTTAGAAACTGCGCTATCTATATGCTTTTGAAAAGCCGCTTGAATGAAAACATGTTGTTCAGGATCGATTTCATGAGTTGTTTTAAAAACATCTACAATGTATTTGGGAACATTGTATTTATCGGAAATTTCGTTAAGGTGCTTGCCAGAGGCAATTTCATGAATAAATTCTTCACTATAAAATCCTAAAGATTCAGCTACTTCTTTAATTAGTGGGTCAACTACCTCTTGGTCAGCCCCACCCATAGAATTCTTCCTTCGGTAACCCAGTGCAAAAATCGGTTCGATGCCAGGATTACAATTAGCTATAATTGAAATTGTTCCTGTAGGAGCAATGGTTGTTACTCGTGTATTTCGCATCGCCTTTATACCTTGAGATGCCCAGGTTGAATTTTGGAATTCCGGAAAACTACCTTTTTCAAATCCTAGATCAACTGAAGCTTGATGAGCTGATTTTTGAATAAACTTCATTACTTCTTCTGCGATAGTTATGGATTCATCGTTACCATAACTTACTCCAAGTTTGATTAATAGATCAGCAAAGCCCATTATGCCTACACCAATATTTCTTGTCCTTTTTGTCATTTCTTCAATTTCTTTGATTGGATAATGATTGATATCAATTACATCATCCAAGAATCTTACAGCGTATTCTATTACGACTTTTAACCTATCCCAGTTAATGAATTGTAGTTTGTCGGCAATAGACATTTTTTGAATATTATCTTCCCCAATAAGAGGGAATCCCATAACAAACTTACTTAAATTTATGTGACCCATATTGCAAGTTTCAAATGGGATTAATGGTTGTTCTCCGCAAGGATTAGTCGCATTCATTTTACCAAGAGATGGTGTAGTATTCCCTTTTTCAGCATTATCCAAAAAGAACATGCCGGGATCACCGCTTTGCCAAGCCTTTTTTGCAATTTCTTCGAATAGATCGCGTGCATTTATCGTTTGATAAACCTTACCGTCATGGGGATCAATCAAATCCCACTCCTGTGAATTTTTTACAGCTTTCATGAATTTATCACTTGCACCAACGGAAATGTTGTAATGGGTGATCGAAACTAAATCGTCTTTGGATGCAATAAAATCCAAAATATTGGGATGGTCTGCATTTAAAATTGCCATTGATCCCAAGCCTCTTCCGCCTCGACCTCTTATAGTATCTTGAGCTCGATTATACATACGAATGTATTCTATTGGACCAGCAGCAAATTCTCCTGTTGAAGAAACTTTTGAATAAGATGATCTAATCTTAGAAAAATTAAAACCTGTTCCTACGCCTCTTCTTAAGCATTGAATATTCCAATTAAGGCTTTGGAATATTGAATCAATTGAATCATTTATTGGTAAAACTAGGCATTTTGATATGACCGTATCTTTACCCATACCAGCCCAAATTAAAGTGCCTCCACACAAAAACTCACCATTGTTCATAATCTCTTCGAATTTTGAAGTGAATTCTTCGCGTAAATCTGGAATTTCAGCGCTTGCAATGTAAGAAGCTATTCTTCGCCATAATTCTTCAGGAGTTTCTAAAATTTCTCCTGAATCAGATTTACTTAATGCCCTTTTACCTAATACTTCTATGGCATTTGGAGTAAGTTGATTTTTAATTATTGATTTTGAAATTGTTTTAACTTCATCTTTTATTTTGGATTCACCAATTTTACCTAATACTTGATCTTGTTTTGAGCCATCTCGATAAATTGTAATGCCTTTACATTTGGTTTCCCAAGCTAGAATATAGGCTTTTTTTACATCATCTATGGTTGAATCAGCAGGCAGGTTAATTGTTTTACTAACAGCGGCATCAATATGTTTTTGTGCAGCAGCTTGCATTAAAACATGCCAATCGTAAGAGATTTCGTGAGTAGTAACAAAAATCTCATAGGCTTCCTTAGGTAAACCTTTAATTCCTTTTAATGAGCCATTGTTTTTAGCTATTTTTTCCATTAATTCTTTGGAATAAAAACCCTGTTCTTTGGCATAAGATTCAAATTCTTTCTCAACAAATAGAAGAGATTTTTTATCCTCCTTTGAATCGTCTTGGTAGAACATCGAAACTTGATACACCAAGGAGAAAACAGGTTCGATGCCACTACTTACATTTGCAAGCAAGCTTATTGTCCCGGTTGGAGCAATCGAGGTAAATGTTGCATTTCTGACCTTTATCCCTTTTTTATCCCATACACTACCTTTGAATCCTGGGAATACGCCTCGTTCTTTGGCAAGTTCTACAGATTCGTTTTGGCATTCTGTAGCAATAAATTTACCTATCTTATCCATTAATTTAATCGCCTTTTCACTGTTATAGGGGATCCCTAATTTGTAAAGTAATGAACTAAAACCCATAAAACCAAGTCCAGATTTTCTTGTCAATGCAACTTCTTTTTGTATCTGATTTAATGTAAATCTACTATTGTCAATCATATTGTCCAGTAAATGCATCCCTGTATGAATGGTATTTCTCAAAGATTCCCAATCAATTTCATATTTACCATTTACAGAAATTACATGCGAAGGTAGAACAACCGATCCAAGATTGCATGATTCATAAGCCCTTAAAGGTTCTTCACCACATGGATTCGTTGCTTCAATAATCCCTAGCTCCGGTGTTGGATTTGCTTTTTGAGCTGTGTCTAAAAAGAAAATACCAGGATCAGCTGATCGATATGCTACATCACAAATTTCATCAAAAACGGCTCTGGCTTTCAGTTTCTTAATAACATTGCCGTTTCGAGGATTTATTAATTCATATTCTTCATCATTTTTTACCTTATTCATGAAATCATCTGTTATACCAACGCTAATATTGAAGTTGCGAATAGTATTGTCTTTTTCTTTTAAGTGAATAAATTCCAAAATATCTGGATGATTTACATTTAAAATAGCCATATTACCTCCACCTCTTTTTTTACCCTGAAGTATTTGATCAAAAGCCTGAGAAAAAGTTTTGATGAAATGTAAAGGCCCAGCAGCTACATTCGGCGTCCCTCCAACAGAATCTCCTTTTGGTCGAATATGCGAAAAGTTAAATCCTGTACCGCCATTGTTTTTTTGAACAATAGCAGCCTCTTTCATAACTTGAAAAATGTGTTCCAAACTATCTTCAATTGGCAAAACAAAACAAGATGCTAACTGACCGGTGCCATCAACTTTATTTCCAGCTTCATAGAGAACCCTTGATCCTGGTAAGTATTTATTTGATGCCATAACTGTATAAAAATCTTTAGCTGTTTTGAGTACAGCTTTGTTTTTCCTTTGTATGGCACCTTTTACATATTTAGCATCTTCTAAAGCTAGAGTACTTGCTACTCGCCAAAACATATCTTTGGGTGTTTCAATAGGGTTTCCTTTTTCATCTCTTAAAAGATGTCTTTTAGACATAATTTTAATGGAATTTTCATTAAAGTTGGGCTCTATAAGATCGTGGGGCATTTCTTTAACAGATTCTAAATCAATTAAGTTTTTGGATGTATCGTTCATATTTTAAATTAGTAAATTAATTATTTATTATTTGAACCTAAATTTAATACTTGTTGATCTCTACTTTTATCACGATATATAGTCATACCCTTTAATTTTGATTCTGAAGCCATAAAGAAAGCCTTTTTAATATCGGCTTTTGTAGCATTTTCTGGGAAGTTTATCGTTTTTGAAACTGCATTATCAGTAAATTTTTGGAAAGCAGCCTGCGCTTTGATATGCCATTCGGGTGTAATATCAAAAGCAGTTACAAATATCTTTTTGATTCTATCAGGGATTTTTTTTATATCTTTTAGAGTTCCTTTTGCAATGATTTCTTTCATAAGAGCTTTGTCATAAAGCCATTCATTTTTTAACTTTTCTTCTAAATATTTATTTACAAACATAATCTCAGTATCTCCCAAGGTTTCCATGTTTTTTCGTATGTATCCCAATGCAAAAAATGGTTCGATTCCACCATTACAATCGGCTAGTAATGAGGTAGTTCCGTTTGGAGCAATTGTTGTGACAGTAGCATTCCTCATGTGCTTATAGCCCGATTTATCCCATAATGACCCTTTGAAATTACCAAAATCTCCTCTTTCTCTTCCCAACTTTTGTGATTCATCATGAGCTATTTTTTGAATAAAAGACATAACTTTTTCAGCCAATTCAATAGCTGGATCTGAGTTATAGGGAATTTCCAATAAATAAAGCAGGTCTGCCCATCCCATGACTCCAAGTCCAATTTTTCTATTCCCAAATTTAACGATTTGTTCGATCTCTGGAAGTAAATGGTGTGTAACAGTTACAGTATTATCCAAGAATCTAACACCAATCCTAACCACCTTTTCTAATCTCTTCCAATTAATTTTATCTGCGGGACTGATCCTTTCTAAAAGCTTATCTTCAAAAATAAACTTATTTAAAACTACAGACCCCAAATTGCAAGCTTCATAGGGTAGAAGAGGTTGTTCCCCACATTGATTAGTTGCCGTCATTTTCCCAACATTAAGCGTAGGATTGTGTCTGTTAACTTCATCAATAAAAATAAAACCTGGTTCTCCACTTTTATAAATACTATCAACAATTAGATCAAGAAGTTCTGTTGCTTTAACTTTTTTATAGACTTTGCCATCGTGTACAAGTGGAAAAAAGTCATCATTCTTTAGAGCCTTAATAAAATCATCTGTAATTGCGATTGAAATATTAAAATTTGTAAGTTGAGAATAATCTTTTTTTGCAGTTATAAATTTTTCAATATTCGGGTGATCAATACGCAAAATGCCCATATGTCCTGCATGCCTAATTGCTCCTCGATTTAATATAACTTCTGAAGAAAAATCATAGAGTCTCATGAATGAAATTGGCCCGCTTGCTTCGCGGCCTGTAGATTTTACTATAGACCCATCTGGGCGCACTTCAGAAAAATCATAACCGATACCCGCTCCTCGTCTATGTAAAATCACAGTTTTAGCCAAAGTGCCATAAATTGATTCCAAACTATCATGAATTGGCATAACATAACATGCAGCTACAATGTCCTTATTCCCTCTATCAAGAAGAGGCATACCGGACAAGAACTCTAAATTAGCTTGAATCTCATAAAAGTCATTTTCAATTTGGATTAATTTTTCTTTATCAGGTATTTTATAATTCTTTTTTTTGTCAGAAAGGTCAGATTCTGCGGTAACCATAAATTTAGATATTCTTTCAAACATCTGTGCAGGCGTCTCATCTTCTTGACCTTTCTTGTTTATCTTAAAATACCTTTTCTTGGCTATCATTAGTGCGTTATCAGTAAATTGGGGCGAGATTTTATTTTTCATATAAAATTTTTAAATATTTAATTCGTTAATAGCTTTTTGAAAGTCATTTAAGTTTTTAAAATCTTTATAAACTGACGCATAAAGCAAATATCCGACTTTATCAATTTCTTTTAATTTTTCTAATACTAGTTCTCCAATTTCAATGCTTTTAATATAGGTTGTTTTCGAGTTTAGTAGTGAATTTTCAATATCGTTTATTAAATTATCAATAACGGACTCTTGAATTCTTCTTTTTTTGATTGCAGTTAAAATACCTCTTTTCAATTTTTCTCTATCAAAGTCTTCAATTTTCCCACTCCTTTTAATAACATTTAAGCAAATTGATTGTATCCTTTCATAAGTTGTGAACCTTTTTAAACAGTCTAAACATTCTCTACGACGACGAACAGAGGACGTCGAGATATTATCTCTTTTATCAACGACTCTAGTTTTTCTAGATTTACAATAAGGACAAATCATATACAATCTATAGTGTGGAGAGATTAAAGTAACAACAACTAGTTGTGTAGTCAAATTAAAATTCTTTATTGTCTGCTTTGAATATTAGTCGAATTGTTGAAATTTTGTTACCATTTTTTGTTCCAAATTTACTTTAAAGTGCTGAAGTTTAAAATTTTGATTTGATTTTCATAATTGATATACTCTTATAAATATTAAATAAAACAATGGACAAATGGATTCATTTTATTGGCATAGCTGGAGTAACAACTGCCGGTTTGGCCAAAGCTTTTAAAGATCTCGGATTTTTAGTCACAGGTTCAGATAAAGGCTTTTATCCTCCTGTTAAAGATTTCCTAGAAAAAAATAGTATTGAAATTTCCCTTGGATATAAACCCGAAAGACTCGAGTTGAATGGAATGCATCCAGGAATAGTTGTTGTTCAAGGCACAAAAGGAGATAAAAACCCTGAATATATTCGAGCGAGAGAACTCAATCTTAATATAAAAACATACCCCGAAATTCTTAAAGATTATTGTGTTTTATATGATTCATCTATAGTAGTAGCTGGTAGTTACGGGAAATCTACAATCACAGCTATCTTGGTTAACATTTTCAAGGCAAACAACACGCCTATCAGTTATATGTTCGGTGGCTTTGATATGTACCTTAATGACAATGTTAAATTTAAGGATCATTTCACAAAATATTCTGTAATCGAAGGAGACGAATACTTGACCTCTTTTGAAAATACACAATCAAAGTTCTTCTATTACAGCCCGAAATACTTGATAATTAATGGTATTGAATGGGATCATCAGGATCTTTTCCCAACTTTTGAATCATACTTAAATAACTTTAAGAAATTTGTCGATAGTGTGCCTGAAAATGGGTTGATTATTGCGAATTATGATAATGAAAATGTTCGCGAAATTCTATCGAATGCAAAAGCAAAAGTAGTATTTTGTTCTTCTAAATTTTCTTTTGAAAAAGATATTAATTGGAAGGTTATTACCGATTCTAATCCTAAAAAAGTCCTTTTTAGACAAGGCGATCAATTAAAAGACAATCTGATGATACCTTTTAAAGAAAATATTGTTGGAGAATTTAATAATATAAATATTCTCCTAGCATCAGCAATGGCTTTTGAACTTGGAGTAACCCAGGATAGTATTCAAACCGGAATTGAATCATATATGGGCTTAAAACGAAGGCTAGAAGTTAAATATGTTCAAAACGATAACTATATTATTGATGATTTTGGAAGTACTGTTGGTAAAGCTAAGTTTGCATTAGAAGCTGTACAAAGAGATTTCCCTGAGCATCATATTCATTTAATTTTCGATCCCTCAAGTGGTGCACGATCAAGAGTATCTCTAAATGAATATAATAAGGTATTTGAATCGGTTCACCCCACCATTGAACTTCTAAAATTTTCTTTATTACCAAATAAAGATAACCAAAAATTCTCTGAAGATGAATTTGCTTCAAAGATTGAATCTTTTGGGATCAAAGTTAATCGTTATGAAACGGATTCTCAGGCACTTGAATCTTTGAAAAAGATTTTTAAAGAAGAAAAAAAGGTAATACTATTTTTAGGGAGCCATAGTTTTAGAGGAATGATCTCAAATTTGATAAAATTGTTGGAAGATGAAAAGCGAAATTAAATCAGTAAAATCAATCCTTCAAAAGAACGATTTTCTTGAAAGAATTACAAAAAGGAGCCAATATATTCGAACAGAACATCAAGATTTTGGAATAAGGCTTTCAGGAAGACTTGGAGATTCTATGCATAAAGCTCTATATATGAAGCTTGCTAAAGATTTACCTAGATCAGTAATGGAATCCGCGGCTCAATTTGCAATCGATTATCCTGATAAATCAGGTACCGGTAATAAAGGGAAAATATTCATGTGGAAATTAAAAGAGCTATGTAACGAAAAGCAAATTAAGATTCCTGCAACAAAACGGAAACTAACTATAAAAAAGCAAATTTCAAAAATTCAAACTAGATTATTTAAATAGAAACATGGATAATCCGACACTATCAATAATTTTGACTGCTGCAAAAGAAGATCGCACAATTATTAAAGCTATCGAGAATCTATTAACTAGCGCAATAAACTTTTTAAAAAATGACTTTGAGCTAATAACCATTATTCCAGACGACGAAACTATAAATAAGGCTTCAGAATGTATCAATAATAATTTCAAGAAAATTAAGTGGCAAAATATTCGAGATCCCTATAAAGGTAAGCCATACGCTCTTAACCTAGGTTTTAAAGCTGCAAGGGGTGATTATCTTTTATTAACAGACGGTGATGTTTATATAACTAAAAACTCGGTAGCTAATTTATTCGAAAAAATTAAAGATAAAACTGTAGGTGGTGTTACTGGGAGACCAGTTTCTATGGATCAAAAATCAAAATATTGGGGATTCATCTCGCATTTATTAGCTGATGGCGCCCACGAAAAACGCCTTCAAACCATGTCTAGTTATGTTAAAAGGAAATTTTTTGTAATGAGCGGTTACTTATTCTTGATGCGAAATATTAAACTCGAAATACCTTCGGATTGCTTGGTGGAAGATGCATTTATTTCATATTCTCTTTTTAATAAAGGTTACAATTTACTTTACCAGCCTAAAGCAAAAGTATATGTGAAATATCCAAACAATATTAAAGATTGGTTTAATCAAAAAGCTCGATCTGTTGGAGGCTATTCCCAACTTTGGTCATATAATATTGTGAAAAACGATACTAAAGTCCGAAGTTTTTCTAAAGAATTGGAATTTTTCAAATACCCAATAAGTTATGCAAAGGATTTCAAAGAATTTTTATGGTCAATTTCTTTGTATATTTTGAGGGGGATTCTTTGGCTTAAAATATTTTGGGATAGAGAAGTCCTAAAAAAGGATTTTTCTAAGACCTGGGTTCGTATTGAGAGCACCAAATGATGTATAATTTACCATTACTTATTTTTACAAATGGAAGAATCAAAGACTAACTTATCTGTTCTTAGAAAACAAAGAATCGATAAAATAGCTAAATTAAAAATTCTAGGTATTAATCCTTATCCTTCTAAACCTCGCAAGGAACATAATATTGGGGATTTACTCAAAGAGTATTCAAAATTTGAAGATAAGTATGTCTATATAACCGGTAGACTTATGTCTTGGCGTGAACATGGCCAGCTAATATTTGGGCATGTAACTGATGAATCGGGAAGAATTCAACTATATATTAAATCAGATACTATTCATAAAACGAGTGAAGTGAATCAATCATTAGGCTGGGACGATTTGAACCTTGTTGATATAGGTGATTTTATTCAGGCAGAAGGCAATGTAACTAAAACCAAAACAGGTGAAATTTCAATCCTAGTTAAAAGATTTAGAATCATTAGTAAATCCTTAAGACCTTTACCCGATAAATGGAAAGGTATTACAGACAAGGAAATTCGCTACAGAAGAAGATATTTAGATCTTACAATAAATCCTGAGGTTAGAGATCTATTCAAGCGAAAAAGTAAGTTCTGGTTAACAGTAAGAGAATTTTTAAAAGAGAAAGGATTTATTGAAGTAGAAACCCCTGTTCTTGAATTAAAAACCGGTGGAGCAGATGCAAGACCTTTTATTACTTATCATAATGATCTTGGACTCAATCTTTATATGCGTATCTCAACCGAGCTCTATCAAAAAAGACTCATTGGTGGAGGTTATGAAAAGATTTTTACTTTAGGTCCAAACTTTCGAAACGAAGGAGTTGATGATGAACATGTTCAGGAATATACCGCACTTGAATGGTATTGGGCCTATGCAGATTATAAAGATAATATGAAGTTAACTGCAGATCTTCTGCAGTTTATTGCCTTAAAGGTATATGGAAAAACTAAATTTACTGCTCGAGGTTTAACATTCGACCTTTCAGATGAATGGAAGGAAATTGATTATTATGACATCATTCGCGAACGCTTTGGCATCGACATTTTTAAAGATGAAGAATCAAAAATGCTTGAAGTATTGAAGAAAGAAGGGGTAAAACTACCTGGTGTTATAAATCGCAATAGATTAATTGATAATCTCTGGAAGCAAATTCGAAAAACCATAGCAGGCCCAGCCTTTTTAATTAATGAGCCTAAATTCATGTCTCCGCTTGCAAAATCTAAGCCAGATAATATTGAACTCACTGAACGATACCATATAATTATTGCTGGTAGCGAACTTGGTAATGGATATTCTGAAATTAATGATCCAATCGATCAATTAGATCGATTTTTAGAACAAGAAAAAGCTCGCTTAGAAGGTGACGATGAATCCCAGATGCTTGATATTGATTTTGTTGAAATGCTTGAATATGGTATGCCACCAACTTCAGGATTTGGAATGAGCGAGAGAGTTTTCTGGTATTTTGAAGATGTTTCCGCAAGAGAAGGCACTCTATTTCCACTAATGAAATCTGAAGTTGATCATACAACAAAAGACATTTACGGTGATATTTTAGAAACAAAGACAATCAAAAAGAAGATTAAAAAAGATTTTTCAAAAAAGATAGCACTTGTTTTAAATAAAGATCTATTAGGCTGGCAACTAAATAACACAATTTCTCAGTTATCGATGTGTATAGGCAACAAGTTGAGCATAAAAGCTGACGATCTTGAAAAATTTGAGACTTCAGATTCTAAGGAACTTCCTCCAATTCTCAATTTCCCTGTTGTCTCTTTATCTGCAAAGCCAAGTCAATTTCACGATCTCATAGCGGCTTTAAACGAGGAAAAGCTCATTTTTTCTGTATATACTGAAGATATGATTAAATTCTCTGATGATGAAGAACTTAAAAAGATTATTAAAACTAAAGAATTTTTGAATCTAAAAATTTTTGGGGTTGGGATTTTTGGAGACAATGATAAAGTTAATCGTTTAACTAAGAAATTCTCTCTATGGAAATAAATTTAACTAGAAAACAAGCAGAAGACTTGTTGGGTGAACACATTACTGAACCTTATCTTTTACTCCATTCTAAAATGGTAGCAAAGGTTTTAGAATCTTATGCTTCAAAATATAATGCTGATAAAGATCTATGGTATATAACCGGCTTATTACACGACATAGATTATCAAGAATATCCTGATCAACATCCAAAAATCAGCTTAGAATGGTTTAGAACTATGAAATTACCTGAAGAACTTATTGTAGCAATCGACCACCATGCACTTGGCGAGCCAAAGGTTAAGCTAATTAGCGATTTAGAAAAAGTATTAGTTGCTAGCGATGAATTATCGGGACTAATATATGCATATTCACTAATGAGACCAACAGGTTACGAAGGTATGGAGTCTAAATCTGTGATCAAAAAGTTTAAAGATAAAGCCTTCGCTGCAAAAATTAACAGAGAAGAAATTCAATATGGAGTTGATTCTATGGGTGTAGATTTAAAAGAACATATAACCTTTTTAATTAATTGTTTTAAAGGGCAGTTTTAAAATTACTTTAGGTACCTATTTGATTACTTTCCATCTATTAGCGAATACCACTAGATTAGCTTTTGCTTCACCATCTTGATTAAGATAGGCATCAACTGAAGGTCTACCATCCACCATAACTAAATTCCCTTTTTCAATCCTGGTAATGTTTTCAAAGGTTTTGTTGAATACTAAAACATTATAAAATGTAGGCTCACTTTCGGCTTTATCTTTTCTAAATTCGTTTACTGCAATAGAAAACTTCCCAAATTTTTTGCCCTCCTTACTTTCTAAAATTTCGGCCTGCTTTGTGGCTCGACCAATAATAAGTAATTGCTGTATATTCATAATTGAATATATAAAAAATAATTACTGAATTTTATATGGAGAAATTTAACTTTTACTTAAATCTTGTTTAACTTCGTCAAAATCTTTGCGCCAGATTTTGCCGTCAAACCACTCGGAGTTATTGAATTGAAGTTTGTAAATATCCGCAGGTCTTGATAGAGTGCCGATATAAAAATATTGTTTATGATTATCGATTGCATATTCTATTGCTTTTAGAATCATTCCCATACCCATATTATTCGATACTTTTTCAAATTCATAAAAGGGATATGCATAATGCATTAACGATGGATTTTGATAACAAATTGCATAACCAAATCTTTCGTCATTAAAAGAATATTCTAATAAGGAATTGAAATTACTACGATTGGGATCAGTTACTAAAGATTTGATAGTTGATGCGGAAAAAGTTTTTTCACCGAATTTTTTGGTGTAGAAATCTTTACCGATGCGGTGAATATTCCAATCATAGGATTCTTTTGCGATTGGCAAAGGTAAATATTTTAGAGTTAAACCATCAACCTTTCTTAAAACTCTTCGATTTTCACTGGTAAAAGTGAATCCCCTCAAATCAATCCGAATTAATCTGGACTGATACATTGACCCCTTAAACTTTCTAGAGAACAAATACCCTTTGTCATAAAAGATTGATGCCTCAACGGGATCAGATCCACTTATTGTTTTTTCGTCCCAAATAAAATAATTACTCATTGATTTCAATAGTTTTAAATTTTGATTTTAAACCAGATTTAAAAGTTATCTGATTCTTACTTACTTTAAAATAGTCAGAGATTAATTGCAATAATTCAAGATTTGCTTTGTTTTCGATGGGACGGCTTTTAAGATCTACTTCATATGAATCGTCAGAAATTTTAACAATCTTTGCAATTTTTTTATTCGGATGAATTTTAATTGTTAAAATCAAAGTAAAACAATTTAATAATTAAATAGATAATTCGCTTTTTTGTCTTTCGATTTCTTCGGCTAATAATTGCATATATAAACCATAGCCCATAAATTTAATATGACCATGCTGGGCTTTACCCAGAAGATTACCAGCTCCTCTAATTTCTAAATCTTTACTGGCAAGTTTAAATCCACTGCCTAAATCAGATGATTCTAGTATAGCTTTTAACCTTTTTACATATTTTTTTTCAGCAATCTTCTTTTCATCATCGACCTGATCAGGAGATTCCAATGAACCTTCATAGAACATATAAGCATATGCTTGTTTATCACTCCTACCAACACGACCACGAAGTTGATAAAGTTGTCCAAGGCCAAAATTTTGAGCATGTTCAATTATGATTGTATTTACATTCGGCATATCGATCCCATTTTCAATTATCGTTGTGCAAATCAAACAATCAAATTTGCCTTCATAAAAATCATTAATTCTTTCACTAAGATCATTTGGTGGCATTTGTCCATGAGCAGTAATAAAACGAACATGGGGCATTAGTTTTTGAAGCTTAAATTTTATTGAATCGATAGTTTTTACTTTATTATGTAAAAAATATACTTGACCTCCTCTACTGACCTCAGATTCAATCACAGAAACTATCTTTGACCAATCAATTTTTGAAACATAAGTTTTAATCGCTTGCCTATTTTTTGGCGGGGTTTCAATTATGGAAATTTCCTGTATCGAAGAAAGTGCCATACTCAATGTCCTTGGTATAGGAGTAGCTGATAAATTCAAAACATGAACATTTTTTGCAAGCTTTTTTAATTTTTCTTTTTGCTTAACACCGAATTTTTGTTCCTCATCAATGATAAGCAATCCCAAGTTTTTGAACTGAACATCAGAAGATAATAATCTATGTGTTCCGATAATAATGTCTATTTCACCATTAAACAATTTCAGTAAAGTCAAATCATTAGAATATTTTGAAAGCCTAGATAGTGACTTCACTTTGTATTTTGTATTCTTAAACCTATCAGTAAAGACTTTTTCATGTTGCGCAGTAAGTACTGTAGTTGGACATAAAACCGCCACTTGGAATCCAGATTGGCAAACCTTGAATGCAGCTCGCATAGCAACTTCAGTTTTACCAAAACCTACATCTCCTACAATTAATCGATTCATGGGTTGATCAATAAGAAGATCGGCAAGGACTTCTTTTTCAGCGCGTAATTGATCAGGGGTAGATTCGTATTTAAAATCATCAATGAATTGTTCATATAAATCATCATCATTGTTTTTAATATTTGGAGCTTTAGAAAGAGCTCTTTTGGCATATAATTCAACAAGATCTTTAGCGACTAGTGCAATATCAGATTTCACCTTTCTTCGTAAATTAGCCCATTCATTTTTACCTAGTTTTGTAAGCTCGGGTACTTGACCATCTGGAGCAATATACTTTGTAATCTTATTGATAGCAGTTAGGGGGATATAAAGTTCGTCTGAATCAGCGTATTTTATAAAAATATAGTCTTCTTTAGTAGCTTTAGTAGTGTATTCTCCGAAACCTAGCGAGATTTTTTCGACAAATTCTTCTTGTTTAATTCCTTTATAGATCCCAATACCGTAGTCTTCATGAACAATGTAATCGTCAATTTCAATTTCACCCTCAAAATCAGCTAACATCTGTCTAGCTTTATTTGTCGTTAGTCTTTTCGTGACTTTATTTAGAAATATAGTTCCAAAAAGTTCGCGATCGGTTAAAAAGAATAGTTTTTGCGATTTTGATTCAATACCGCTATCCAAGCCTTTAATAGGTTTTTCTCTATACTTTTGTAGAGATTTTGGTAGATTTTTAAAATTTTCTGTTAATAATTGAACAATATATCCTTGTGTTTCCTTTTGTTTAATATCCCGTTCAAGGTTGTCGAATCTTTGAAAGTACAGTTGGGGGTATGAAAAATCAAAGGTGATCTTTTCATCATCATCATCAAAGATCAATTCGTTTGAAAAGACTAAACACTTTCTAAGAAACTTCTGCGAAGGATTAAAAACGGTAATATTGTTGTAAATTGTTTTTTCAGGAAGCTCATTTAAATCACCAATCAATAATTCATTTAGTTTAGAATAGCTTTTGTTATATACTTCATCTATTAAATCCGCAGATTCAAACTCATCACCGAAATAGCTCATTCTTATTGGATGTTCATATCCAATAGGCCAAATAGTTAATATATCTCCACTTACAGAAAATTCAGATGGATTTAAAACCTTTAAAACTCTCTGATAATTATGGTTTAAAACAATCTTTATTAATTGGATAAGCGGGGTCTTTAAAAGATCAATCAATTGGATTGTCTTTAAATAATTTAAGGTATCAAGATTTTCTCTTGTTACATAAACAAATCCTTTTTGAAAATCATCTGATAAAGCCTCAATCAAACTAGATTGAAAAGAGTAGGGGACTTGATAGATTTTTACAACATCAAATAATATTTTGGAACTCGTCTCCTTAAATATGTCCTTTTTTAAATGGCTATATACAGGATTATTTTTTATTATTTCAGCTAAATTCATTTTTGGGCAATTTCTTGTAGTTCTTTTAGTTTATTTAGCGCATTAATTGGAGTAAGTGAGTTTATATCCAGATTTTCCAGCTCTTTTTTCAAAGGATTTTCATCTACCTTCACTTGGTTGCTTTGTTGATTCATCAAACCTATTTGGGATTCGTTAACCAAGTTATGTTTTTCAATATATGATTTAATAGATTTTTTTTGAAATTGAAATTGGACTTTTTCTGCTCTTTTGATGACTTCGGTAGGGATTCCCGCTAATTTAGCAACATGAATACCATAACTTTTATTTAAACCACCTTTTTCAATTTTATGCATAAATGTAACCTCAGAGCCGGATTCAATAACTTGGATATTAAAGTTTTTGATATTGTCAAAAAGGTCTTCTAATAACAATAAATCATGATAATGCGTGGCAAACATAGTCCTGCATTGAATCTTTTTTGCTATGAATTCACTTACTGACCATGCAATGGCCATTCCGTCGTATGTGCTTGTCCCTCGACCAATCTCATCTAAGATCACAATTGACTTAGAAGTTGCATTATTCAGTATATTTGCAGTTTCGAGCATCTCAACCATAAATGTGGATTCACCTTGAGCCAAATTATCTGAAGCCCCAACTCTAGTAAATATCCTATCGCAAACAGGGATTTCAGCAGAATCACATGGCACAAATGATCCTATTTGCGCCATCAAGAAAATAATTGCAACTTGTCTAATATATGTTGATTTCCCCGACATGTTTGGACCGGTCAACATAATGAATTCCTGTGTTTTAGGAATAAAATTAACATCATTAGGGATAAAGGCTTCTTTCATGAAATTTTCAACTACAGGATGCCTAGAGTTGATTATTTTTGTCGAATTGAGTAAATGGTCATTAAATATTTTCGGCTTATTATAGTTGTTTTTAATTGCGATTTGAGCGAAATTTAAGAACACATCGATTTCAGCTATTGTTTTTGAAAGTTTTGAGATCAAATTAAAATTCTCGATAACTTTATCTCTTAATTCTTCAAATATCTGATACTCTTTTTGATTAATTAGTTCTGAAGCACTTAAGATTTTTTCTTCCCATGTTTTTAATTCTTCGGTAATAAATCGTTCAGCATTTACCAAGGTTTGTTTTCGAATATAATTTGAAGGGACTTTATCAAGGTTAGAGTTACTTATTTCAATATAATATCCAAAAACACGATTGTATCGGATTTTCAAAGATGATATTCCGGTTCTTTTTATTTCATCGCTCTCTAAAGTTTTTAAAAAATCATTTCCACTTCCTGAGACCTTGCGTAAATCATCAAGTTCTTTATTTACACCATCCTTAATAATGTCACCTTCTGTAATTGTTATCGCAGGATCATCCTTAATTGTATTTTCAATTGATCGTATGACAGAATCCTTTAGTTCAGAAAGATCTTTTGAACTAAACTCTTTACTATTTAGTACCTCTAATGTTTTTATGGAATTGCTAAGCCCAGTAGATAAAAACTTTAAATCCCTAGCATTAGCACTTTTTCCTGAAATTTTACTTATCAATCTATCTAAATCTGGAACATTATTTAGATTTTGTATGACCTCATTAGCTATATCAGGGTTTTTAAAGAAGAAGTCGACCCGATCTAGTCTTTCATTAATATCATCTGCATTTTTTAACGGGCGAATTATCCATTGTCTTAATAGTCTTTGCCCCATTCCTGTCATACAATGATTTAAGACATTGAAAATTGTGAATTGTGAATTTGCACCCCTTAAATCGCTTAAAATTTCGAGATTTAAAATAGTATCTTTGTCTAAATACATAAATTTATCGCTCTCTAATAGAGTAAGAGGCTGAAGTTTTGGAGTATTTAACTTCCTATTAACCTTTACATAATCCAATAATTTTGCAGAAGAAATCAGTCCAACTTCATAATCATCCAAACCAAAAGATTTAAAACTCACTATGTCATAGTATTTTAAAAGATCGTTTTTGAGTTCATTTGTAAAATATTGTCTATCATCAATTCCGACCAAATTAAAAGAAGGGAAATATTCTTTAAAACTATTAATGAGTGAAGATTGGATAATAATCTCGGATGGACTTATTCGAAATAATTCCATAATAAGTTCGGATGGCGGTATATTCTTTTCTTTACCAGAGTTTACATATTGATTTAATTTAAATTCACCAGTTGACACATCAGCATAAGATAGCCCCCATGCATTTAAACCTCTATTGCTAGTTAAATATATAGATGCAATATAATTGTTTTTATCAAGTTCGATTTCATTTTCATCAAGAATTGTCCCTGCTGTAATTATTTTTGTAACTTCTCTTTTTACAAGTTGCCCGGCAATTGGTTCTTCCATTTGATCTGCAATAGCGACCTTATAACCAGCCTTTATTAATTTAGGAAGATAATTCTTAAGGGCATGATGTGGAATTCCTGCCATTGCTACTCGATTTTCTCTTTCACCTCTACCTGTTAAAGTCAAAGCCAATACTTTAGATAAGACTTTGGCGTCTTCTGCGAAACCCTCATAAAAATCACCAAGTCTAAAAAGCAGTAAACAGTCAGGGTTCTGTTTTTTTATCTCATTGTACTGTTCAAGCATCGGAGTTGCCATATTACTTTTTTACGCTGAAAACTTTATTATTAGTCACAATTTTACTATAATTAACAAGTTCTTTCTAATTATATATATGCCGAGGTGGTGAAATGGTAGACACGCTAGCCTTAGGAGCTAGTGCCCGAAAGGGTGTGCAGGTTCAAGTCCTGTTCTCGGCACCATTATTATTTCTCCCAAACAGGATAGTAGCAGTTTAAATCACAAAGAGTATACGATACAAGAGTCTTTAAATTTATAACGATTGCTGAACCGTTTCTTCTATCAAAGGATGCAAACTTTTCGTTAGGTGAAACTGCAAAGTCTCTTTGATTATAGAATTGGTAATTATTAAGATCGAGTATCTGTTTAGCAAGGAGATTGTCCTTAGAATATGAAAATAATTTTCCGTCATATACAATATAAAAATTATAGCCGTTAGCACTAGGCTTTAGTTTAGAAACTTTCTCAGCATTAACTTGGGTTATATTTAAACTTAACAATTTATTTTGCACCATCGAAGAGGGATCTAAGGATGATAGGCCAATTGAATTGAAAAATATAAGTTTGTTAGGATATAACCAGTTTAGATAATTAAAAGCAATTTCATCACCAAGATCATAAAGTTCAAGATAAGTAGGTTTTGAAGTCTCTAAGTTATAAAGATAAGTTCTGTGTAGTCTTTCGTTTTCTTTAGCTAATACCCAATTAAGGTCTTTAGAAACAGAAATAACAAATGAATCCTCTGGTAGTTTATATTGTTTATCTTCGATTAATTTACCATTCTGGGGATTAAATTTGTTTATTGAAGTCTGTGTTATTACAGCGAAATTATTATCATCTAGCCAATAGAAATCATAATCATCAAAAACTAAATCTGTAAAAACAGAAGTCATTGACTTTAACTCTAGAAAAGAAAGTATTGAGTTATTATTAATATAAGCTAAATAAGCGTTGTCATTAGAAATATCTAACAACCTAAGATAAATCATTTTTGTATCTAAAGATTGTTCTTTTGCGCCTTGGTTATTTGGATCATAAGACATTAAAATCCCCGGTTGTTTATTACTCTCATTTAATATATAAAATACTTTGGCATCTTCATTTACAGAGACTTCAGGTGTAGGGATTGGAGTATCTTCAATATTTTTGGGTGTAGGAGTAGGTGAAATTTTTGTTGGTTTAGGAGCAGTGCCTCCAGAATTACCAAACATTAGTATTCCTAAAATTACCAGTACTAATAAACCAATAAAAAGAGCTACAACAACAATTGAAATGATCTTTTTGTTTCTAGCATATGTACTATCTGTAATTGCCATATTTTATTATTATTCATCTATAGACTACAAAAAATCCAATTAAACCTCAAATATTTGTTATAATTAAATTCAAATTTGCCCTGGTGCTGAAACTGGTAGACAGGCACGCTTCAGGAGCGTGTGCAAGAAATTGCATGGGAGTTCGATTCTCCCCCGGGGCATTCCTACATTTATTGAGTATCCCCTTGTTAAATATTGAAATTAGCAATAAAATGACTTGTTATAAAAAATCTAATGAATAAAATATTTTATAAAACAAGCGATCAACCAACTTTAAATACTATAAATCGATTTGTAAAAGGCTGCTGGATCGATATAGTTAATCCTGATGTAGAAGACTTTAAGTTACTTTCTGAAAAACTTAACCTTCAACCGTCTGTTATCGAAGATATACTTGATGCAAATGAAATTCCCAAGGTAGAAAAGATCGATGAAAATTTATTGATAATTCTTAAAATTCCTACAACTAAAAACAAAAATAAAGTATTAGGGAATTTCGCTACTATTATAAATCCATTATGTATCGTAACAATTTCATCTACTGAGAACCCAGTTATAATAAAAGTAGTTAATAACTTTAAAGATTTAAACACTAATAACAAATCTAAACTATTTTTTAATTTATTAGATACTTTGTCTATTTATTATCGAAATAATATCGAAAGTATTGTAAGAGACATCGAATCGCAGAAAAAAAGCTTAGATCAAGTAAACGATTCTAAGATTACTCAACTTGTCATGCATGAAGAACAATTAAATTATTACAATCTTGCAGTCCAACCAACCAAATACATCATAAATAAAATTTTGAAAGGGAAAACCTTGCCAATTTTTGAAGAAGATGAAGAAGATCTTCAAGACATTTACGAAGAATTTAACCAGTTAGCTGAAATTTGCATATTGAATTTGAAAGGAATTGTTACTTTAAGGGATTCATATAAAATACTTATGGATCTAAATTTAAACAAAACAATTAAAATATTGACCTCTTTAACAATTATTATTACCATTCCTACTATTGTTAGTAGCATATTTGGTATGAATGTAGTTTTCCCTATGGCTATGGACACTAATGGTTTTTATATAATTATGTTTAGCATAATTGCAATAATCTCTTTTGTAATTGGTGTGTTTTACAGGAAGAAATGGCTATAACTATTTGTTTAGAATAGCTACTTCAATATTAGCTTTAATTACTTCGGTTGTTTTTTCTAAAGCATCCTTTATTGATTCAGCTTGGAGTTTGAATCCCGCAGCAGCTTTATGTCCACCTCCGTTTAGATTTTTAGCTAATATACTTACATCAATTGATCCATATATTGCTCTGAAAGATCCTTTATATTTACCTTTCCCCAAATCTAAATCAGGAACAAGAATATAGCCCCATTTAAAAGGTTGTAAATTTCTTAAATAGTTATCCATAAAGAAATGATATCCAATATTGTAGTCACCAAGATCGAAACCATTTTCAATATATTTAGTGCCAAATTCATCAGACACAAAGCTATAATTACAGACATCCGATTGCATATAGTTGTTAGTTAACTCTTGTACAACCATTAATGAATATTTATTTAACATATGGGTATGAAGTTGTAATTCTTCAATATTTAAACCATCACTAACAAGTTCAGAAGCAATCTTAAAAGTATCATTATGGTAATTATTATTGTACATAAACCTGCCTGTGTCATCGATAATCCCAAATAGAACAGCTTTTTTATCTTCAATATCAATTTTTAAATTTAATTGATCTCTAAAAATTAAATAAATCTGTTCACAGGTTGAAGAACGTCTTTCGTTTATATAGAAATCAACAGGATCCTGATGTTCTGGATTATGATGATCAAATACTATTGTTTTTATTGAATTATTCCGAATAGAAGCTCCAACCTCAGAAGTATGTTCTCTTGAAAACCTTCCAAATATACCTCCATCGAGCATTATTATTAATTCCGGTTTAAGTTCAAGGATAGTTTCAGATATGTTATCTGATTTTAAAATTGCGTTAAATCCTTCTAGAAAAGAATATGTTTCGGGTATTGCTCCCTCAATAGAAGCATTAATATTTTTTTCTGGGAAGTTCTTTTTTAAAACATTTAGGGCAAACAAAGTTGAACCAATTGAATCAGGATCAGGATTG
Organism: uncultured Candidatus Saccharibacteria bacterium; assembly: GCA_964461915.1. Classification (GTDB taxonomy): domain Bacteria; phylum Patescibacteriota; class Dojkabacteria; order B142; family OLB20; genus JAKQLP01. The sequence continues at coordinate 268,280 of CAYWVD010000001.1, forward strand.
AAGTGTGAGATTACTAGTATGTTGTTAGAATTCTTGATTGTATCGGCTAATATATTTATATTCATTTTTTGTTAATTTCAATTATTTTTGTTTCAAATTGCTTAGCAAAAGCAAAAAAATTATAGTTCTTATTTGTATCATAGGGGTTTTCATATATAGATCTGATCCCATTTTCATTCCAAAATACTCCACCTGCTTCTTCTACAATTATCTGCAATGGAACATTATCCCAGATTTTACTACTTGTACAAACAACAATGGAATATTTTCCTTCTGCTAATTTACAAATATCATAAACAGAATTTGAAATTCGAACATTACGTAGTTCTAAGGCGTAATCTGCCAACTTCTTACAATCTTTAAAAGTTCTTTCAGGATTATCTTTAAATCCATCAATCCAATAACAACCTAATGTTTTACTAAAATCCATTTGGTTAGTAACATTAATCTTTTTGTCGTTTAACCAAGCTCCCTCGCCTTTTTCTGCGTAATACAACTCATTAAAATAGGGGAGTACCGCACCACCAGCAATACTAACGTTATTATGTAAAAGCCCAATCATAATTCCATAATGAGGGAGGCCATTTGAAAAATTAGAGGTTCCATCTATAGGATCAACAACGAAAGTAAATTCAGAGTTGTTATTAATAATCCCAGCTTCTTCATCAATAATATTATAATCAGGGAATTCCACCTTTATTCGATTAATAATGTAGTTTCCAATTTCTAAATCTACCTGAGTTAAAACCTGATTATTATCTCCTGCTTTATCTATTTCTAATGTGTTTTGAAAATATTTTTTAGCAATTATCGAAGATTCTTGTAGGACAGATTTAATAAATTTATCGTAAGTCATTTTTTATTAAATAAAATCTATTGGAGTAATACTAATAAAACCACTATTTAAAGCTCCAGTATCATAATTAACATCATAATTTTGATTTTCAGCATAATATTTATCGAATTTAAAAATTATTTCATCATCTTCAATATAAAGATCGTTATAATAATAATTACTCCAATTTTTATCAACTTTTGTAATTTTAATTTCTGAAGTTGGCTTATCGGGTAAGTTTATATTTACAATATTTTTACCATAAAACTCTTTCTTAATCACAAGATCAATCAATTCTAATACTTTTTTGCCCGGATAATCTATCAAATGTTCAATATCAGGAGTCGACTCATGATCAATAAAGTACTTTTTCCAATTTGTTTTCATGCTAAACACAATTGCTTTATCAGCAATGTCATTTCCAATAGCTCGAACTGCAGCCGAGAAAGTCCCTGAAGAAATTATAGCAGAACTAATATTTTCACCCGAATTTACACCCGAGATAATAAGATCAAACTTTTCTTTAGTAAAAGCTCTTACAGCATTGATTCCATCAGAAGGAGAGCCATCAACTATAACAACGTCAGCATTGCCAATTTTTTGTCTTGTGAAGGTCAGTTTAGATTTTAAAGTCATATATCCTCCAACTCCTGATTGTTGAGCTTTCGTTACTATAGCAAAAACATCATGATTTTTTGAAAGCAGTTTTAATAATAGATTAAAGCCAACTGAATTAACACCATCATCACCTGTTAGGAAAATCTTCATTAGGATTTAATATTTTATTGAAAAAGAATTTTATCGGGACGACAGGACTAGTTACGAACTGATTTCCATCTTGTTTAATAAGGTATTATGCCTTGTTGATGAGCTAAAATGTAAATGGCAATTTCTATCAGAATTTTATAATATTAATTAAATAGATAAAGACATTTCGGGAATAATTATCGATGGCTCTTTTTCTTGTAATGAAACTAACAAAACACCAAATTCCAAAATTTGAGGAAGATTCAAATCAATATATTCCCAGCATTCTTCAGCCTTCTCTGGTCTTGTATAGTTAGAAATGTTTAAATGGTTTGCAATACAGTCTGAATCTTTTATTTCGTTTATTTGGACATGATCTGTTATTTCTTTAACTTTTCTAACATTTTCTAGATAACTTTCGTTATCATTGATACCATACTTTTTCATTAATTCATCACACTTCTGATATAAACTCATTAAGTATTTATTATTTTCAAATAACAATGCTAACCAATAATAATCCTTGTTCATTAGATGATTGGCACTTTGAAATTTCTTGGTCAAAACCCATTCATTTCTCTTAATAACAAACCTGTGTTCTTTTGCTAATTCGTTTAATACTATTTCCAGGTCTTCAATTTCATTGGTTCTAAACTGACCTATTGTAATATGTGGCGTAGCGCCATGGGGTTTTATCGTAAATCTTGAACCATTTGAATAAACTTCATCCTTGATCTTCTGGATTTGTTCAATATTAAAAGGTTTAATTAGTATATTTCCTGTCATAGCTTTATTTTGAATACCATTCTCTGAACTGTAATTAAATTGACATATTCGTGGCATTTACTACAAATATATCAAAATTATCGTGAATATAAAATGGGGGGACTGCAGGACTTGAACGGATTAAATTCTTCAAAATGCCTGTATATTGGGCATTTCTAGCGTTTGTATATTTTGGGGTAATTTTTATGATAAATCTAATGCACTTTTTGTAAAGCTCGGTATATCAAGCTTTTCTTAAAAACCGTACTGTTAAATCGGGGTGATCGTACTATGTACGAACGGATTCTCCCTCTCATTGATACCATTATCTCATATGTTAAAGAGTTTGAGTATAAGTGGAAGTTCCTTTTTGAGCTTCCTCAATTAGATTTAAGTTGTTAGGGCGATTGTTTATTATAATTCTGGGTTTAAAAATTACGGGTGCTTGATGAACATACTGATAATGCCTATACAGATAATTACATATGCTATTAAATATTAAAAACAGCAATTAAGAGGAATAACTAGCCGTTAAAAATTGCTTTCCATCAAGATTATCAAATTGAAGGACTTTTGATACAGTAGCCACTGCTGAAACAGGTTCGCCAGAATCTTTAAAATAAACAGTATCGCCTTCACTGATTCTATCCCAAGGGGCTATTCTGTTCTTATACCATCTTGATTCAATTGTTTTCTCGCCAGAGATAATCTTCGGAATAAGTTCCCACGATTTTTTCATTATTGCGATATGATTCATTTTGCTGTTACATCTTCTAAATATTTACCTGTAAGTGACTTTTTATTAGGGTCTTGTGAAGATTAGAGAGGATTTTGACTCAACTCTTTCATCAACACTTTGTATATATTATCACTTCTGTGGTTAAAACACCACTCGGATTCTTTCAAATGTAAAATAAACTTATTTTTAGGCACTCCATTAAATTGTGCTATTCTTCTTTTAGCATAACTCCAAAAACTTTCTATACCGTTTACATGATTTTTTCCACGAGCAAATTCATCCTTCGAATGATATATTCTGTAATGCTTGTATCCATTTAAAACTAAACTATCATAGCTTGTCCAACCATCCGTATATATCGTACTATCCTCAAGTATTTTACCCTTAATTATCGGCATTAACTGCTTCCTTTTACAATTCTTGACGATAACCGTATATACCTTACCATTACGCTTCAACAATCCAAATACAGGAACTTTACCTTTAGCTCCACGACCTCTTTTACCTCGTATTCTTTTAGCTCCAAAATATGATTCATCTGCTTCTATTTCACCTGATAACTTTTCTTCATTTTCTGTTAGTTGAAATATTCTTAATCTTAATTTTTGATAGATATCTGAAATTGTTCTCCTTGAAATTCCGGTTAATTTACTGGTCTGAGTTGAGTCAAAATCCTCTGTAAAACACCTTAGAATCTGTCTAAATTTTGCCTCTGAAATCTTTGAACGGTTTGTGTACTTGTTTTTCATTGTCTTGCAAGGTATTTTACCACATTTACAACGTGCTATTCTTCACAAGACCCTAATTATTATTTGCCTCTTTTCGAGTTTTAATTCAAAAAGTTTTGAGAAAGTTTTTTTCATTTAGTGAAGAATACAGATTATTAATAAATTTATCACTCGCTATTAGTGATGTCAAAGTTAGAAGATATTGTTCCTGACCTGTATTTCCCGCCATTTTCAATATGTTCCAACAAGACCCTCAACAATATTTACAACCATTGCCTTTCACCTTGTCAATTATATTGTCAATTAACTTGACAATTATTTTACATATCCATATAATGGATTATGATAAATACTAAGTACAAACTAAGCCAAAAACTCTTAGAAAATATCTCCTCTATTGAAAGACTCTACGGTCAATTAGAATCACAAGTAGTTCCGAAAGAATTACTTCTTAACCTAGAAGAACACAATCTTGTTAAATCATCCTTTTCTTCTAACAGTATAGAAGGTAACCCACTCTCTCAAGAAGAAGTTACTAATTTAATACTTGGAGGAAGAGTCCCGGCAAACAGAGATGAAAAAGAAGTAAAGAACTACTTTAATATCCTAAAACAGATAGGGAAAGAATATGATACTTTGAATATAGATACCATACTTACTATCCACAAACAACTTTTGCAAGGAGTTGAGAATCAAATAGGTGGTGAGATTAGAAATAGTAAGGTTGTTGTAGGCAATCCTGCTCAGGATGGAAATATTGTTATCAAACATGAACCACCAAAACATACCAAGGAAGAAATTACAAAACTTCTAGAGGAGTTAATAGAATGGACAAATATATCTGAGGAATTACCCATACTAAGAGCAGGAATATACCATCATGAGTTTGTATATATTCATCCTTTTGTAGATGGCAATGGTAGGACTTGCAGATTAACTACTACACTCCTTTTGAATAAGTTAGGATACAAGATAAATAAGTATTTTATACTTGATGATTACTATGATATAGATAGAATACAATATTCTGACTCCTTACATTCTGCTGATAGTGGTGATAAGACAGAATGGTTAGAGTATTTTACAGATGGTGTTAAATATTCTTTACAATCTGCATTAGCTAAGATAGAGGAAGGACTAAAGAACATCTCTTTTGATATGCGACCTACAAACAGAGAGAAAGATGTTTTGGAATTAATAAAGAAGTACAAAGAGATTACTTCTTCTGATGTTGCAAAGGATCTTGATGTGTCTAGGCAACAGGCTTTTAATCTTTTAGATGGTTTAGTTTCAAAGGGTTATTTAGAAAAACAGGGTAGTACTAAAAATAGTTTTTATACCTTAAGGTAGTTTTTGTTTCCAAAGGATACGATTTTGCTCTGTTATCGAAACTAAATAATTTATACCAACCACAATATTTATACACGAACATCTCTTAAAAGCATATCTCTCGTCTAGAAAAAACAAACGAAATACCATTAATGCACTAAAATTTGAAATTAACTTAGAACAAAATCTCTCTAATCTACAAAACGAGATATTACTTCACACCTATAAACCATCTAGATCAATATGTTTTGCTGTAACATATCCAAAAATTAGAGAAATATTTGCTGCAGATTTTAAAGACAGAATTGTACATCACTTACTAGTATCATATTTAGAACCATATTTTGAAAAAAGATTTATCTACTCATCTTTTGCCTGTAGAAAAGAAAAGGGAACTCTTTATGCAACTACGTATATACAGAAATGTTTAAGAAAAGTAACTAAAAACTCTACTAAAAAAGCCTACTATGGACAGTTTGATATTAAAAGCTTCTTTACAAGTATAGATGGGAAAATTTTAGAAGAGATCTTAATTAGTAATATACAAAAAGGGTTTCATGGTAGTTTACAAAATGAATTAATATGGTTAACAAAAGTAATACTAGAAAACAATCCCACTCAAAACTATACAGTAAGAGGAGATATTAATTTACTCAAACAAGTACCCTCTCATAAGTCTCTTTTTAATGTTTCTAAAAACAAAGGTCTACCGATAGGGAATTTAACATCGCAGTTTTTTGCCAATATATATCTAAACGAATTAGACCAGTATGTAAAAAGAGAATTAAAAATTTCCTACTATACTAGATATGTAGATGATATGGTTGTACTCTCTGATAACCTTGATGATGTGTATATATGGAGAGAACAGATAGATACATTTTTAAAGAAAAAACTTAAACTTACTCTACACCCTAAAAAAGATAAATATGGCTCTGTATACTCTGGAATAGACTTTCTAGGGTATGTAATTAAGCCTAGATATACTCTCTCAAGAAAAAGGGTCGTAGGTAATCTAAAAAACAAACTAAAACTTTTTAATCAAGGTCTTTTACTAATATCACAAAATCAAAAACAGATTACCCTACCTCTCCATACACCCCCTTCGAAAGAGGAAATTTCTAAAATGTTAGCTATGATTAATTCTTACTATGGTCATTTTAGACATGTTAACTGTTTTAATTTAAGAAAGGATATATATGAGAATCACTTTGGTTGTTTAAAAGAATACTTAGAGCCTGTAGAACAGTATTCATATTTTAAATTAATAAAATAATATATATGGGTAGTACAAACAATTTGCCTTTGTACAGGAGTGTGTACAAACTTTTAATATATCTTTACTCTTTAATTAGTAATTTCAAGAAAGAGTATAAATATACATTGGGTCAATCGATAACGGATTGTGCTTGGGTTGTATTAGATAGTGTAATTATTGCTAATACCCTACCTAATTTAAAAAAGAAAGAGTATATATTAAAAGCTAGTAATCATTTTGATATGCTTAAGACTCGTATTAGGGTAGCACATGAATTAAAACTAATAGATAACAGAAGATATACTTTCATTGTTAATCAGTTTGAAGATATAGGTAAGATGTTGAATGGTTGGTATAGATGGAGTAGTAAAGCCCAAAGCTAAGTACCGGGATACACAACGAACTCCGTTGTTTGTATTTGTCTTATTGTTGTTGTTGGTATTTCCATTGTTTAGGTTTACGTTCCATGCGTTTGTTGAATTGTTGGAGACCTCCGAGCTAGACCAACGCTAACATTTTTCTACTAACTTGTTTACCACTGTAAAACTGATTAATATTTCAACTAAAAAGTTTAACTGTATTTAAATACCTATTAGGTGTAGTAGAACGGACTTAAATATTTGGGCTTTCTCTACTATCTATTGCCTACAGTGAGGTTAAATAGTAGACTCCATGCACTAAGATATTACAATTCTAATTAGAAAATATCAAGTATCAAGAGATTAAAAAACAACCCCTCCACTTTGTGGAGGGGTAAATTAAAAATTACTAAATTACTAAATTCTGGTTTTTAGTCCCGGGATACACAACGAACTCCGTTGTAAGTATTCGTCTTAGCGCTGTAGCTGGTACCGCCAAAGTTTAGGTAGACGCGCCATGCGTAAGCCGAATAGTAGGAGACCTCCGAGCTAGACCAATAGAGAGTATCTGTAACAAATGCTGCTGCAGATTCCTCATCTATACCCGCCTGGTTATATATCCCATCTATATATGCTTGCATCAATTCTTTTTGAGAAGGTAAATACCAATCTGTTCTTCCTGCAAAATCTAATGTCGCACAGTAGTTTATTGCTAAACCGCAATCAGAATCTAAACCATCATATGAACTTCTAGGTATTGAAGTAAAGTAATCACATGAAGCCATAGTAAAAATATTTGACATAGTACCTTGGTCTGCAGACCAATATACTCCAGTTCTCTCATCTCTCCATGCTATATCCTCTCCTACTGACATATTACTCCACTCTGACTCTTCTCCTTGATAGTCATCAGTTAATGTCCCTCCCCATCCAAGATAGTCACCTCCAGCATAATCATCATATGTACTGTATTGCATATTTGTAAAATCTATAGGTGTTGGAGGTGTATATGTACCTGTTAGAAGAGTACCTGAGTCAGAGTAAAACTTCTTTCCACTAATTACCTCATCTACTCTTGCATCTCCCAAAAATGACCAAGTACCTGTTAGTAATGTTCCAGAATCAGAATAGAACTTCTTACCACTCATTACATCTGTAACTTGTGCATCACCTAAATATGATACTACTGGAGGAGTATATGTCCCTGTCTTTAATGTACCTGAATTAGAGTAAAATGTCTTACCTGCTAGTACATCACTAGTACTTGCATTTCCTCTGTATGTTACTGTAGGTACAGTAGGTAGTTTAAGAGTACCTGCTAAAAGTTCATCATCCTCTGAGTAAAACAGTTTCCCCTCTAATACATCCTCTGCAGATGCATCACCTAAAAATTCAAACTCTTCAGGAACATATGTCCCAGTTTGTAAATCTCTAGAATTGTTGTAAAAAGTTTTACCCTCTAATACATCACTCGTAGTAACAGTACCACTAGGAATCCAATTAGAAGCCTCTTGTACCTTTTCAACCATCGAATCTAAATCAACATCAGAAAGTTCTTGTGTATATCCTAATTCTACTAACTTACCATATATACCCCTAACATCTTCCTCTAATTGAGATACATCAACTTCTTTACTTGGTTTGAAAAAGAGAAACATTATTACTGCTGTAATAACGACACCTAGTAGAAATGAAAAAATATGTTTTTTATTCATTTAATATATATATATAACAAATTAATACTTCTTTAATGTTTTAATGGTATCAGAATGTAAAAAATAAAACAATACAAGGGGTGGGTCATAGGACAATACTATGGGTCTAGACTAGTTTAGAGAGGATTTTTTCTAAACTCTGAAAGAAGTATATCATAAATATTTTCATTTCTCAAATTCCATCTGAACTCTGACTCTTTTAAATGAAGATGAAACATTTTATCATTTAATCCATTAAATTTTGCTAACCTTCTTTTAGTATAACTCCAAAACGATTCTATCCCATTAATGTGTGTCTTACCACGAGCAAATTCATCATCACTATGATACACACGATAATGGTCATATCCGTTAAGAATTAATCCATCATAACTTTTCCATCCGTCTGAATATATTGTAGAACCTTCTAGTACTTTACCTTGGATTATCGGCATCAAATGCTCTCTTTTACAATTCTTAACGATGTTTACATAAACCTTACCATCCTGTTTAAGAATACCAAATACAGGAGTTTTTCCCGCTGCTCCACGTCCTCGTTTACCTCTTACACGCCTTGCTCCAAAGTATGACTCATCTACCTCAAACTCTCCTAACTCTGGTGTATGAGCAACACTCATCTGAGCTATACGCACTCTGAAAAGATAGTAAAGTCTGTTTACTGTATTACGATTAACTCTAGAATATTTTGATGCTTTTGTTGCGGTTTCATCTTCGGCAAAATACTTTAAAATTTCCCTAAATTTTCTCTCCGAAATATGTGCTTTATTTAAATACTTATTTCTTATTGTCATAGACTTAATTATACGAGTTTTTACTCTATTAAACTAGTCTAGACCCTATCTTTTCACTTGTGGAGGAACGGAACAAGTGAAAATACTGTTTGTTCCCCTCCTATAAATAATAAAAATCAAAATTTCTTCCTTTATTTTAATCCTTCAACACCTTTTTCTCAAAAATTTTCAGAAAAATATGTCGGACAACGTTCCGGCATATACGATGTTGCGAGTGAGCATAGCAGTATAATTTTTCTCACCGCCTAAGCGAGCGAAGCAATATGGGCGAAACGACGAGGTACGAGGAGTGTAGCCGTATATGCCGTGTTATATGATGTTTTGGCCAATTCACTCTTCATTACTTTTACCCCAATTGCATTTTTGACATAGTGTTTGTAAATTTTCCAGACTTGTTTTACCTCCTTTTGAAAAAGGTTTTATATGGTCAATGTGTAAAACAGTTCCATGATGAGTTGCTGGGCTTTTTCCACAATAGACACAGCAGAAATTATCGCGTTGCAAAACTTTGAGTCTTAATTTTAGTGGAATATCACGTTTTAATTTTGAATCTTTCGTGTTGATAGGCGTATTTGGAACCTCAGATTTTTGCTTTGTTTCTTCAACAACAGATTCCCCGGTTTTATATTCGAGAAATTTCATGCAAGCGTTTGTCCAGCCATTAAATCTTGCTTTGTATGTTGAGTATGAATATTTGGGCTTAACTAAATCCCATTCGGTTTTTGATGGCCTGTGGCCTAATTTTTTCCAAACTTTATCTAATTCCTCAAACAGCTCTTTCTCGGATATAAAACTTCGATCAGTTTCTCGTGGTTTAAGTTCTACGCCTATTGAATCTAGCGCCTTTTGCCAAGTTCCAAATACGCCGAGTACTTTTGTACCCTTACAAAGTTTTGCAACTTTATCAAATTCGTGCCGAGTGAATTTTGTATAATCAAAAAGCCCAGCAACTCTTTTAAGTTCTTTTATGACATCCTCTTTGGATATAGTGTCTATTCTTTTTCTGGAAAATTTATAACTCATGTTTAAATAGTAATTGAATTGGCCAAAATTTCATATAACTGGTTACTATACGAAGTGTTTTCATAATTCATACAATTTATTGTACTAATTGCGAACTACTTTTGGTATAATAATTCAAAATTAACTATCTGTATTTTACCAAACCCTTGCAAATATGAAAAGCGAACTGGACAGAACCATACGAGAACTAAAAATACGCAATTACAGCCCCAAGACTATAAAAAGTTATACAAATGGGCTCAGTAAATATTTCAGCTACAAAAGAAAAAACATTGATAAGCTAGATACAAACAACATTAAAGACTTCCTACTCTACTGCAAAGATAAAAACATTTCAGCCAAAACGAGAAATCAGTATCTTAATGCTATCAAATACTATTATTACAATATCATCAATGTAACAGATAAAATTGATGTAAAATCCGCTAGACGAACTAAAAGCCTTCCAGTTATCCTGAGTAGATCCGAGATTAAAGCTTTGATCGAAGCCACAAACAACCAAAAACATAAAATGTTGCTTGCAATAGCGTATGGAGCTGGGTTACGAGTTAGTGAAGTTGTAAACCTTAAAGTGAAAGATGTAAATCTTGAGGACCTAACACTGCATATCAAACATGCAAAGGGAGACAAAGACAGAATAACCATTCTTTCAGATAGTATAAAAGACAAGTTAAACAAGATCATTAGTACTAAGGAAGCAAATGAATATGTTCTTTCTAGCGAAAGAGGTGGGAAACTCACAACCCGTACAGCTCAAAAGATTTTCTCAAATGCACTTAAAAAGACTGGTGCCAAAAAGGATGCTTCTTTTCATTCCCTCAGACACAGCTTTGCTACTCACTTGCTGGAAAACGGCACAGATATTCGTTATGTACAAGAATTATTAGGCCATGTAAACATCAGAACTACTCAAAGATACACCCAAGTCACAAATCCTCGCTTACGAAATATAAAGAGTCCACTTTAACCAAATTATTATTGTATATAGATCTTACAGGACTTGAACGGTGTAAATACCTACATGGTAGGCTTTCCCGTTAACTTACTTGGATTTGGGTAATTTTGATACATGAGGTGTATCACACTGATAAAGTCTATTTATCAACACTTTTTTAGGGTCTCGTCTTAATTGGTCGGAGCGGTGAGACTCGAACTCACGACCTTACGCACCCCATGCGTACATTCTAGCCAACTGAACTACGCTCCGGAAATATATGTAACATTTTATCAAATAAGCTTTAAACAAGAAATAGTAATATGATAAAATAGATCAGTTTGTTTTAAGTTTGTTCTACTTAAGCCGAGGTGGTGGAATGGTAGACACGCTACCTTGAGGTGGTAGTGCCCGAAAGGGTGTGCAGGTTCAAGTCCTGTTCTCGGCATGATCTTTTCAAATTTGGGCAAGTTTATTCCCAAATAAAGTATTTTTTGTTATACTTACAAAATCCTATACTTCAAAATGGGATCGTAGCTCAACTGGTTAGAGCACTCGCCTGTCACGCGAGAGGTTGCGAGTTCGATTCTCGTCGGTCCCGCCAGATTTCTCTTTTAATATAACTTTAATTTCTCAACTTTTTCGTCTTCAATTAGTAAAGCTTCGCTGTCATTTAAGATAAGAAGTTCTTTACCTTCTAGCTTCGCACGATTGGCAATTGGTTTGATATCTTTCTTCTGAGCGTGAACTAAAAAGAAAAAATCCACAGCTTTTATACCTGATAAGTCTTTTAGGTATTCCCATTCTTCTTTAGGATGATACCATGTTGGGACTTCAATGGTAGGTTGCATTATATATGACCCAGCACTTACTCCCACATAAGGTTTGGTTCTAATCCATTCATTTAAGATCTTATCAAAACCGGTTTTGCGAATTTCATCCATTAAATAAAAAGTGTCTCCACCTCCCACAAAGATCAAATCGAAATCTTTAACTAAATTTCTTAAATTTTCCTCTGAGTTATCTGAAATATCAAATATAGTTGGTTTACAATTTAATTCTAAAAAATATTGAAGCGTAGGATTAAGATAGTTAATATTTAATTTCTTTTTACAGGCTGTCACAACCCATAAAACCTTTAAACCGTTTAAATCATTAACTAATAACTTCATACCTAAAGCAGCAGCTTTTTCATCAGAAGATAATAAAAATTTCATATTTTAAAAAAGATAAATTATATATTTAACCAGTTTTGTTTATTCCAAAAATCAAAGAATAATCCTTTATTATCAAGTAATTCTTTGAGACTTCCTTGTTCAACTACTTCGCCATTATTTAACACTAATATTCTATCCATTTTCTTGAGAGTTGAAAGTCTATGAGCAATAACAATTGCTGAAACATTTGATAGGACTTCATCCAACGAAGACTGAATCTTTTGTTCGGAATCTGAATCTAAATGTGATGTCGCTTCATCAAAAATAATCAATTGAGGATTTCGAATAATTGCACGAGCAATCCCAACTCTTTGTCTTTCTCCACCAGACAATTTAAAGCCTTTTTCTCCAATAATTGTATCAAGCCCTAATGGCAATTTTTTTACTACATCTTCAAGATTAGATATTTTAATTGCTTTTTGAATTTGTTCTTCAGTAACCTTTCCACTATGTGGCAATCCAATACAGATATTATTTCGGAGAGTGTCATTAAAAAGCTCTGTGTCTTGGCTAACATTAGAGACATATTTCATATAATCGGATCTACGGATCTTTTTTAACGATTTACCTTCAAAATTAATCGATCCAGAATAATTTTCATATAAATCAAGCATTAGCTTAACGAATGTTGATTTACCTGCCCCTGAAATTCCAACAATACCAATTTGATCACCTCTTTTAATAGTTAAATTGAGTTTTTTTAAAACAGGTTTATCACCATAAGAAAAACTTAGATTATCAATCTCAATAGTATTCCAATCACTTGGGAAGTCCATCTGATCTTTCTGTTTCTCGATAGTTGGCTTTTCAGACATCAATTTGTTAAATCGTGTTAGATAATTTCTATAGATTAATAAATCGTTGTATACATCTGTGAATTCCCATATAGCTTCAATCACTTTCCAGAAAAGTGACCTAAATAAGATCAAAGTTCCAATAGATTCAACTCCAATTGAAATTCTGTAAACCAGATAAAACATAATTACATATTCCATAACTCTAGTAATCGAATCCAAAACATTATTTCGGATTCTAGTCATTAATATGAATTTTCGAAAAAACTCTTTAAGATCGACTAATGAATGTTCAATCTTCTCTGCAACTGAATCATATAGATTTAAAGATTTTACAGTCCTAATATTATTTATAGATTCAAAGCTTAAACCTTCGTAGACTTCTTCTTCTTTACTTATTGGTTTATATCTTTTAGATACTTTTTTGCTCAGACTTCTAGAAACAAAGAAAAAACCAATAATATAAATAAAAATGATTAGTGTTATTGTTTTGTCTACAGAAAAGAAGATTACCGAAACACCAACTATGCTTACAATATTTTCAATTAGAAGATTAAAAACTATATGTAAAAGCTCTTTTATTGCATTACTGGCATTATCGATTCTCTTAATTTTATTCCCCGAATTTTCTTTTTCATGCCAATCTAGATCAAGATCAAATGAATGTCTTAGCGCTTTGAATTTAGCGTCGAGGGCTGCATGTTTTGCCAGAGTGTGACCAAAATATTTGGCAGTATCATGACTTAGTCTATAATATAAAACAGCTATTACCCAATAAACTAATAATGGCAGAGTTAAATCCCATTTATTTGTTATATTTGGATCGGATAAAATTGTTGTTATAGTACTGAAAAAATATGCAGGTAGAAGATTAACAATATCTGAAGTAGATCTTAAAAAAACGGCCAACCAAAACTTAAGCCTATAAGGCTTTACGAATTGCCATACATCTTTGATCATTTGGGATAAAGAATACGAATCCATTCTATGGATAATTTAAAAAATATTTGCAGGTGATAAAATGATTATATTAAAATTTGTAATATATAACAATTAAACATGGGAAAAAATACTTGGGATTTAGAACAAATAATGCCGATAAATGTTCTAAAGGATAATTTGAAAAAAACTTCTGATGAAATTAAAATACTGAAATCTGAGATAAATAGTCTTTCTCCTGAAATAGATTCCAACTTATTCTCTAAAGTAATTAAGCATTTTGAAAATGTTCTCAATAAAATTTATATCTTAAATGCAAGAGTTTCTTTAAATATCGAAATAGATCTTAAAAATCAAGATCTAAGATATTTAGATGGGCTAAATACAAATCTAGTAAGGGAATTTGAAGATGTTTCTAGAACTTTATTTTTATGGATTAAGGGTAAAGAAGAAATTAACAACAAAAAATTGGATTTGCAAAATGCGAAAAGGCTTTTTGATTCAATTAAAGATAAATCCTACTTCTTTAAAAGAGAGAGGGAGCTTGCAAAATATTCATTATCTTCTAATGAAGAAGCCCTCGTATTTAATAAAGATTTATACGGTATAAATACTGTTTTAGAATTAAGAACTCTTATTGAAAACAAACAAGAATACCCAGTCGAAATTGATGGGAAAAAGAAGATTTTAAAAACAATAGCCGAACTAAGTAAATTTTTTGAATCACCAGAAAGACAGAATCGAATTAACTCTTATAACTCCCTCTACGAACAAATTGAAAAAAACGAAACTGAATACAGCTCGATTTATCAAAGTGTTGTTAAAGATTTTAACTACTCGGCAAAATTAAGAGGTTTCAAATCACCGATTTCGGTTATGAATATCTCAAACGATGTCTCTGATGAAATTGTTGATAACTTATTTAAGGCTTGTGATAATCATATACCCCTCTTCCATAAGTACTTTTCGATCAAATCGGATTACCTAAAAATAAAAGATTTTTCAAGATATGACCTTTATGCTCCAGTAAATCATGAATCCAAAAAAGAGATTTCAATTGATAAAGCTAAAGAAAATATTTTGAAACTTTACAAGGAACTTGATATCGAATTTTATGATAAAGCCAAAATACTAATAGATGGTAAGTTTATTGATTACTTCCCAAGAGAAAATAAAAAGAGTGGGGGATTCTGCGCTGGAATAACTCCTACTAATAAACCATTTATTTTATTGAACTATACAGGGAGTTCAAGAGATTTTGTTACAATGGCTCATGAAATAGGCCATGGGATACACTTTATGTTTTCAGGAACTCAATCAATTTTAAACTACAATGCCCCCTTAATTTTAGCTGAGACCGGCTCTACTCTTGGTGAACTTATGGCTTTTGATTTTTTAATAAAAAATACAAAATCTAAAGAAGAAAAGATTGGCCTACTTTTTAATAAAATTAGTGATATTTATGCTTCAATTATTAGACAAATATATTTTGAAAAGTTTGAAATCGAAGCTCACGAAAAGATTCCCTCCGGTATTAGCTTAGATGAGATTAACTCGATATATTTAACAAATCTTAAGAGTCAATTTGGCAAATCAGTATCTGTCCCGGAAATTTTCAAACGAGAATGGATGTATATACCTCATATATTTCATACTCCTTTTTACTGTTATTCTTATCCCTTTGGACAATTGCTTGGGATAAGCCTCTATAGGCTTATTAAAGATAATAAGAAAGAAAATTTGCCTAAAATAAAAAAGATTCTTTCTGCTGGATCTTCAGAGAAACCTGAAAGGTTATTAAAGTCAATCGGAATTGATATTTCAGATCCTAAATTTTGGGATGAAGGATTCGAATATATAGAATCTCTAATTGAAGATCTACAAAAGGAACTTAAAAGTTAGAATTACTATTAAAGCGCCAATAAATGCGTTAAATAGTCCAGTTAATTGGTAAATGATATAGATTGCATTATTATCAAGGTTCTTAAATATCGTATCAGGCCTATATTTTCGATCACCAAATTGATGTAATAACCAATAGATCATCTCACCAAAACCCCTTAAAAAGAGAAAGATCCCTAGTTCAAGCAAAGCAATTGTAGGCGAAACAATTAAAGTTGCAATAATAATTAAGAAAATCGGCAAAACAATCAATGCGTCACCATTAATATAAATATGGAATAGAGAAAATATAAAGTGAGGTTTTTCAAAGAACCATTTGTTATTTATGATCTTGTTCATCAATTTCATTAATTAGTGTTAAATTATTTCCGAATTTTCCCTTTAATTTTGAAAAATGAAATGAAAAGTTTTTTCCCATAAAAGTGACTTGTGTACTTTCTGCCTCATAATTGTATTTAATAAATTCAAAATCTCCAAAAGAATAATTTAAAATAAAATTTCCTTTATCTGTTCGAATTAATCCCTTAATTCTGAAAAAGTCCCATTTAGAAAGGCTTTTAATAAAGGAATCAAATTCCTCATAATTTAACGACTCATAAGTAATAAGCTCCATGATATCAACTTCGTTGTGATGATGAGTTTTATCGATATTTGAGCTCGATTTTATACTAGGCAATTTAAGATTAGATCCAAATATAAGATCAGCATCCACAAAGCCTTTATCGGTTTTAATTTTGGGAGTTTGAGGATTAAGTTCGTAAACATCATCAATAACTTTATCCAGTTCTATTTCAGATAATTTTTCGTGTTTATTTATTAATATCAAGCTAGTATATTGAGCTTGTAATTTTGCTGTATAACTTATGTCTTTATAACCTTCAAAATTTTTAGCATCAATTACTGTAATAATTCCATCTAGTTTAAGCTTGTCTTCCATTTTTTGGATTTCCCAGGCGATAGGGGCAGGATAAGCAGAACCAGAAGTTTCAATTAATATATGATCCGGTGAATATTTTTCAAGAATTTCGTTTATAGCATTACCAAGCTTTCCAACCAAAATGCAACACAAACAACCATTAAGCATCTCGGTAACTTTTATATTTGAATCCTTGACTAACTTAGAATCTACTTCGATGTTTCCAAATTCGTTTTTAAGCATTACCATCTTATAATCGGGCGGCATTTGCTTTAGAAGATTGATAATAATAGTGGTTTTACCAGCACCTAAAAATCCAGTGAAAACTGTAACAGGAATTTGCATAGAAAAAATATAACTATATAAGTTATATCAAATTTGCGTGTATTTGGGGAATATTAAGCTAAGGTAACACCGTCAACACTACCGAAATTTCTTAAGGCTTTATAACCTTTCATAGAAATAGTGATAGTTTGAACTTTACCTTCGAAGTTAACTTTAACTTTTCTTAAATTAGGAGACCATGTCCTATTGGTTTTGTGTGCTCTGAATCTCCAAGCTCCACCACCACCAGAAGAACCTCTTCTATGCTTCATATTGTGACCGAAAGCCACTTTTCTACCTGTTAATGCACAAATTCTCGACATGATTGTAAATTACTTAATGAAAATGAATATTACCTAACTAGACTATAAAAGTCAAATGATTATATCACAAAATATTTAAGATAAGCCAACTATTTCGTAAACTTCTTTAATTGTTTTTTCAGCTATTTCTTTAGCTCTATTTTTTCCAGATTCAAGAATTTTTTTAATGAGTTCTGGATCGTTTTCTAAATTTTTTCTTAAAGCCCTTTCTTCTTTAAAATATTCTAAATGAGCATTAAAAAGTTTTTCTTTTACTTCGACATCTCCTACAGTGCCTTTTAAATACCGTGCCTTTAAATCAGCAACTTCCTCTTTGTTCTGATTTAATAGATCATGAAAAATGAAAACAGGATTACCTTCTACAACACCTGGATCAGTAGCTTTAATTCTATTTGGATCAGTAAAGCATGACATAATTTGTTTCTTAATGACTTTTTCATCATCAAAAATGCCAATTATATTACCAAGTGATTTACTCATCTTCCTTTTGCCATCTGTGCCAATAACTTTTCCAAGATCTTTTGATATTATTGGTTCGGGTTTTTTGAAAAAATCTTTTTTAACAACCTTGTTAAAATTTTCTGCAATATCTCTAGCCAATTCGATGTGCTGTCTTTGATCTTCACCTACAGGAACCCCATCAACTTGATACAATAAAATATCAGCAGCCATTAATATTGGGTAATTAAACAATCCCATATTAATATTTACATCAGCTCCTTTTGAAAGTTTATCTTTATATGCATGCATTCTTTGCATCTGAGCAAAAGAGATGTAATTAGCTAGAACAATTGCCAATTCTGAGTGTTCCGATACATCGGACTGTCTAAAAAAGATGGTTTTTTCAGGGTCAATTCCTAATGCTAAATAATCTAGTATGACATTACGGATATTATCTTCGAGAATGGTTTTATCTTTTACAGTTGTTAAAGCATGTAAATCAGAAACAAAGTATAAAGTTTGATGATCAGAATCCTGGAAGTCAATTTGAGGCTTTACAGCTCCGAAATAATTACCAATATGAAGTTTTGAACCACTAGGTGTTATCCCTGATAAAATTCTTTTCATTATTTAAGAAAATATAATTAATTTTACCATATATTAGACCTACCGGCATGGAATAACAATTAAACTTAGAATTGTGAAGTTAAAACCCTTACTATTACAGGAACTAAAGGTAAATCAATTTTTAAAAGACGAAAAAAGTAATCTTTATCAGTTGGAGCTAAAGGAGAGCCATAAAGCGACTGAAACATCAAGTTTGGGGAACATCCATTTGAGTGTACATTTGCAGTATATTTACCGGCAGCCTCACAAATGGAAGGTCTTACAGAATAAACTGTACATCGATTTGTTCCTGGGTCCAAAAAAACACAGGGGTTATCCCTAGGGACTGGGGTTAAAAGTGCACCAAGTCTAGTACCAAGAAACTCATCTAGTTTTTGTCCAAAACCAACCCTTCTTGTTATTGCATTCAAATGAAAATCTTCAAGTTGTAATTCCAAAGATCTTTTTAAAGTATCCAATAATTTATCAGGTAAAGTAGTTAAAACATTTTCTGGGTTTTGTTGATTTATGTGATTAAAATAAGTAGTAGTTAGACTTAATGCTTCTGGAAAATGTACTTTTCTTGGAGACCTACTACCATCTAATCCAAGAATTATCTGTTCTATTAAATTACTATCTGCTCGTAAACTTCCTGATCTTCTATTGAAAAACTCTCCTATTACATGTGTAGCACTATTTATTTTAAAAGTTTCAGTATTAGTTAATTCAACTATAGATGGATCGATTGTAGCTAATTGAGCTTGAGCTCTTTTTTTTAAATCCTCAATATATGATCGGTCTTTATTCCTTTTTATAAAATCAAAAATTCTGGCCCATTCTACCGGACCAGTTTGAATATTTTGATCATAACAGCAACCAGCGCAACCTACGCCAGGGAAACAACCCTGTCCACAAAGAGCTTTATGTGTTGTACTCATAAATAATAATAATAATATATATCTGCTATATTATATCATTTCCATGGGTTTTTATTTGCATAAAATGATTTATAAAATATATAATTAGACTTCATTTCTAAAATTTTATACTATCCCCGTATGAACAATGATAATAGTTCGATGAAGTTAATAATAATTTCCGTTTTAGTAGGTGTATTCGCCTTAATTGGGCTTACATTCTTATTACATAAAGAAGATGCCCCAGTTACACTTCCTATTAAATTTGAAGAATTTACAGATTTTCAATGTCCTTACTGTGCTTTATATCATCCTATAGTAAAGCAAATTACTTCTGAATTTTCAGATAATGTTGATTATAGATTTGTAAACTATCCTTTATTAGAACTACATCCTAATGTAAAAATTGCCCATCAAGCAGTAGTTGCTGCTGGTAATCAAGGTAAATTTAATGAATACGCTAACTTATTATTCGAGAATCAAGATAATCAACTAGAAACTGATCTAATTAAATATGCTGTTCAACTAAATTTAGATGTTACCCAATTTACTGCTGACCTTAACAGTCAAGAAACCATCGATAAAGTGAATGCTGATATGGCCGAAGGAGAGAGCAGGGGAATTAATGCTACTCCAACCTTCTTCATTAATGGAGAAAGAGTTATTTTCAAATCTACCGATAATCCAGAAACCGTTCTCAGGGAGAAAATCCAAGAGTTAATCAACAAGGCCTCAGCACAATAAACTAAGCCCTTTTAGGAGCTTTAAATTCTGTGTTTTGGAGATTTAATTAATCCGCATTTTTTGTATTTTAAACCTGATCCACAAGGACAAGGATCGTTTCTTCCAATTTCTGCATATTTGTTAGTCACTTTTATTTTTGCAGTACTACCTTTTGAAGCAGCATTTACGGTCATTTCTCTTGAACCGGTTAATAAATCAGTTATTTGTTCAACATTTGTTTGGATTGTTTTGGTGGGTTCGACTTGTTTTACTGCACGGATCTTTAAGAATCTTATTAGTGCTTGAGAATTTATTTGTTCAATAAATTTTTCAAAGATCGTAAAAGCTTCATTTTTATACTCTACTAATGGATCTTTTTGAGCATAGCCTCTTAAACCAATACCTTCTCGAAGATCAGTCATTTGGTCAAGATGATCGGTCCATAATTCATCCATTATTTGTAAATTTGTAATCTTGTAAAGATCAACTATAGAGCTTTCTAATTCTTTAAATTTATCAGTTAGAAGTCCTTGAGAGATTTCAGCAACCTTCGTAAAAATTGATTGTACTTCTTCATCCGAATTTATAGCGTTCGATAGTTCATCTTTGTTACTTAGTTCAAAGGTCGAAAATAATGACTTGACCTCATTTAAGAGTTGCTTTCTTTCTTCATCAGATAAAGCTTTAACTTCAAAATATGGATAAAAGATTCTATCGAGTTCTTTTTCAAGATTTTCAATCAAGGATTTATGGATAAATTCTTTTGACTCTTCGTTTTGATCTAATTTTACTAGTTTTAGTCTTTTTGCATAAAAGATCTCTCTTTGTTGATTGACGACATCATCATATTCGACAACTCTTTTTCTAATATCAAAATGATAACCTTCCATTTTCTTTTGAGCATTTTCGATGGCCTTAGAAATTAAAGGGCTTTGTATAGGCATATCATCCGGGATATTTGTCATATCCATAAATTTTTTGACCATATCACCACCCTGAATACGCATGATCTCATCATCAAGAGCGACAAAAAATTGTGTACTTCCAGGATCACCTTGTCTACCCGATCTTCCTCGTAGCTGATTATCAACTCTTCGAGCCTCATGCCTCTGTGTACCAATTATATGAAGTCCACCAAGTTCTTTTACACCATCTTCTAGTGGGATATCTGTACCTCTACCTGCCATATTAGTTGCGACTGTTACACTCATTTTTTTACCAGCCTGAGCAACTATTGCAGCCTCTCTTTCATGGAATTTCGCATTTAATACCTCATGAGCAACCCCTCTTTTATCTAATTGTGAAGATAAATATTCGGAGTCTTCAATTGTTGTTGTTCCGACAAGTATCGGCTGTCCAGTTTTATTAATATTTATAATTTCTTCCGCAACAGCATCAAATTTTGCTTTTTTGTTCTTATATATTAAATCCGTCTTATCTTCTCTAATATTGGGTCTATTAGTTGGTATAACATAAGAATCTAAATGATAAATTTTAGAAAATTCTTCAGCCTCTGTTAGGATAGTTCCGGAACCACCGGATAAAATTTTATAGATTCTAAAATAGTTTTGAAAAGTAATAGTTGCTAATGTCTTTGATTCCTTTTTGATTGGAACGCCTTCTTTAGCTTCGATAGCTTGATGCAAGCCTTCAGAATATCTTCTTCCAGGCAAAATTCTACCTGTAAATTCATCTACAATTAAAACCTCTCCATCTTTTACAATATATTCTTCATTGTTTTTAAACATTGCTAAAGCTTTTAGAGCATTATCTAGATGATGTGCATATTGATAATCTTCCCAAATGTTTTTAATGCCTAGTAAGCCTTCGACATAGGAGATACCTTCTTCTGTAAGTGTTACTGAGTGTGCTTTTTCATCTAATATATAGTGTGTATCTGGAATTAATTTTTTAGCTACTCCGGCAAATTTTACATATAAATCGTTGGAATCTTCAGCAGGAGCAGAAATTATTAAAGGAGTTCTTGCTTCATCAATTAAAATTGAGTCAGCCTCATCAACAATACAATAATATAGTTCTCTTTGAGCTCTATCGACCAATTTATATACCATATTATCTCTAAGATAATCGAAGCCAAATTCGTTATTTGTTCCATAGACTACATCTTGTTTATATGCTTCAGACTTTGAACATTCAATTAAATTGACTCCATGCATATCTGACAAGCTAGAGACATTAATCTTTTGCCTTTCAATAACCCCTTCTTTCCCTTTGAACTCTTCAAGCTTTTCATCAGGGATGAATTTATAAGCAGATTGTGGAGTAATAATTCCAACAGTTATCCCTAAATCAGCCATAGCATGTCCTGCATATTCGCCGTCTCTTCTAGCTAGGTAATCATTTACTGTAACTACATGAGAGCCTCTTCCCGTTAAACCATATAATGCAGCAGGCAAATGAAAAACCTGAGTTTTACCTTCTCCTGTTTTAAGTTCTGTAAGCTTATTCCCTTGAGCTAGAATAATTGAAGCCATCAACTGAACAGGAAAATGCTTTTTATTAAATTTTCTATTATTAATTTCACGAAGGAAGGCAAATAGTCTTGGCATGTATTCTTGAAGTTTATTATAGACAGCTTTTTCTTCTTTGGATGTTTCACTTGATTTTTTAATATTATCAAAAGCTTCACTTGGAAGCTTACTTATTAAATCAGCAAGTTCTTTTCTATATCCTTCAACTTCTTCTCGCATTTCTAAAAAATCCATTTTCTCAACTTCGGATTCAAGTGAAAGAATAGAGTCTACTATGGGTTTTACAGCATCTAATGCTCTGGTATTTGGGTCTGTTGTGAATTTTTTAAAGAAATTAAACATGGTTATTTCGAGTGAACAAAATTAAAGTCAAAGTTTATTCTATCAATTTAATGAAAAATTGTAATTAATATTAGCATCAACTTCGTTTTTATTGAAATTGATATTACTATCTTCAAGGGTGTAGGTCCTTTTTGCAACTAGATAGTTTGAGTAATTAGGCTTCGTTAGTAATTGATAAATTGAGCCTAAACTCCCAAGAATAACTATTACAATAACAAATGCAATTATTAAAAAAAATATCAATCTAGACGGGAACTTCATTGGTATACTGCTTTAATTGGAATTTGTGAATATATGCATATTTAGGGCCTTTTCCACCTTCGATATCGCTTTTTATTATTGAAAATTCAGAAACGGTAAAATCAATGGGATCAATTGGGTTTTCTTTAACTATTGATCTTATTTGTCTTCCAAAACTTCTATTCTGTTGATGTTTTAATCTACCTAGAGTTACATGATAAATATCTTTTTTCATATATGCAGTTGGAATAACATCACCAAGATCAAGTCTTTTAATTTTGATCCCGATTTCTTTATACAAAGCATTGAGTTCGGGTGTGCTTTCGATATTATAAAAAAGGATTTGGGGGATTGTTTGATGAGGGAATCCAAATCGCAATTCTTTAACTGACAAAGTAATTGGATAAGTTTTCCCTGCAATTTCTTTTAGAACATCTACTATTTTATTTATTGAATAATCACTGACATTTCTTCCAAGGAACTTAATGGTTAAATGCATTTGTTCCATAGAAACAAAACGAATATTCCTAGCTTCGTGTAGGAAAATTTTTGTATTACTATTTAATTGCCTTTTTACTTCTTCAGGAATTTCGAATGCAATAAAAAGTCTATACTCTTTCTTTTTGGGTTTAAATTTTCTCTCCATATTTTTTTACTATTGAGGTTGAATCATACCATATCCACCGGACTTTCTGCGATAAATCATTGCATATTTCATATTTTCAATATTTTTAAATAAAAAAGAATCGTGACCCAAAAGCTCCATTTTTTCTATCGCTTCGGCTGGATTTAGAGGACTATCATCTTCATATATTTTTCTGCGGATTTTAGGAACATAATTCATTGGTATTGATTCATCTTCTAATTGTGGTAAAACGACCTCTTCTATTTGTTCCATCTTCCACTCCTTATGCTTTACCCATCGTTCTTTTTGGCTAGTATATCTTTGGATTTTTTTGGTTAAAGGAAGAATCATCTCGTCAATAGTGTTATTAATGTTTTGACCAACTTGTTGGACTTTGATAAATGCATTAGGCATTTTAATATTTGCTTCGAGTTTATATTGAGGTTGTGCACTATCTATGTTATTTTCCTGATCAATTTTTATGGTAATTTGATTAAAATCTTTGGAAAATTTACTTAGTTTTTGAAGTCTTTCTGTAATATAATCAGCGGTTGTATCAGAAAAGTTTTGAATCCTTGCGAGGAAATTTACTTTTAACATTGAAAAATATTAAAAATTAAATTATTAAAAGGACTAATATACTTGAAAGTATAACATACTCAAATATTACGCCCCATTTAAAATCTGCATTTAAATAATGATGTAATAGGGATAACGTTAGGTAATATCCGTAAGTCACAAGTAAGGCGAGTTTAAGACTAATGCCCCAAAAAACAACCCCAATAACAAAAAACATAATGTTTACCAAAACAAAAGCTAAATTAACCTTGTTGAAATGCAAAATGTTATATCTCATCAAGGTAAATACAAGAGCTAAAACAAAAAGGATAAATAGAATCAAAATTACAATTCGAGCAGATTCATATGAATTAATAAAAATTTCACCGGTCCAAAAAGTATTAAAAAGTATGAATAAAGAAATAATATCGTAAATATAGTGAGTATGGGCTTCAACAATATATTTGTTTTTAAACCAAGCATCAATATTCTTATAGATATAAAAGAATAAAAAGATATTTACTGCAATTTGAATTAAATAGGTTAGATAAGATTGATAAGTTATAAAGAAAACATTTAAAACAATTAATTGAGTGATCGGTAATATATAATGATTAAATAAATTATGGAAGCTGTGAGATTTATCTTCAATTGGCAATAATAATTGTTTATCTTGTCTATAAATTGCGCTATCTATTGATACTTTTGATATAAAAATAACTATCTGAGCTATGGTTAGGATAACAACTATTTCTACATTATGCCTAAGAGTTAAAGCCAGTATCTCAAGAGTGATTAATGATAATAACAAATTGTTTATTGAGATTGGCTTCATAGATTAAGTATTTATTCCATTTAAAATATTTCCATCTAGATTGGATAACAAACTTAATATCAAAACTATAAAGAAAATAGCAAAATTCAATGCGGAACTTTTATTAACTCGACCGGTATTCCCAGTTTTATTTAAAACATAAAAATCCAACCCAAATAGAAAGCTTAAAAATACTGAAAAAGTTAGATTAACCTGTAATCTAGGATTGGCTTGTATATCAATTTTCGAAATATCAAATATGTTTTCTGAAGAGATCAAGGATGATAATGAGCTGGTAGGTATATCCAAAGATTTAGTATTTCCGGCTTTGTCCGAAGCTAAAATTGAAACGATTTCAATGTTTACAAGTTCTGTTTCAGAAAGTTTAATTTGCCAAGTATTTTTACCAATATTTTCAAAAGATTTTGATAAATTTACGATTTCAACTTTTGAAGCATCAAGATCTTTAATTATGAGGAGTCCATTGGAATATGAGATTTTATTAATTTCGAGAGCAGGTGGAGTGAAATCGATTTGAAAATTTATAATATTTGAAGAAACAAGGTCTCCATTATCATCAACACCTTCTGCTTGTAAAAGATATTCTTTTTCAATTTTAAAGCTTTCTGGAGATCTAAAAGTGAAGTTTTCGCCAATTGCATCTACATCACCTATAACTTGCCCATCGCTTACAATTTCAACATTTTTAACAGATTTTGCTTTACCAAAGATTTCAAAATCACTAATATTTAGTATGCTTCCATTTGCAGGCTTTTCAATGACTATATCGGACGAAATACCTTTAACTGAATTATTAGCCAAGGTTGAATCCTGACTTTCGTTATATCTAGTTCCAAAATGTACAACAATAACTGTATTGTTACTTATTCCCTGGTAATTTCCATAAGCAAATCCTATACCAATTTCATTGAATTGTTCATTTAGAATATTCTCCTTATGAGTAAGGCTATTCATCCACGCATTCATAACTCCTTCATTATTTTCAAATCCTTCAGCTAAATTCTCTCCTGCATAAAGATATATATACCCAGAATCATCAAAAAAATCCCAAGGCGATTTACCATCTGGACAATAATGCGACCAGCAATTTGCACTCAACATAGCTTCCGCCTTAGCCTTTGCACTATTTATTAGAAGGCTGTTAATTGATAAGGCTTTTAGACCATTTTCTTGCCTCATTTGATTGTGTAGTCTATATAGTGAGGTAAAGTCAACAGCAGCTCTTGTATTTACAATACTATAATTTAAAAAGATTAAATTGAATATTAGAATAAATAGTAGATATATTGATAAAAATTTCGGCCGTATTAACAAAGGATGATAATTGTTTTCTTTGCATGGTATGAATAATTTTTTTATTTTATTCATCGAACATCGGTGG
Organism: uncultured Candidatus Saccharibacteria bacterium; assembly: GCA_964461915.1. GTDB lineage: Bacteria > Patescibacteriota > Dojkabacteria > B142 > OLB20 > JAKQLP01. The sequence goes on from CAYWVD010000001.1 coordinate 295,078, forward strand.
TAAATTTAATTCTTTAGCAAGTTTATTTATATTCTTTTGCTCTCTTTCAACAGAACTAGCCCAATATGGATTACAATTCGGCCCGCAATAGGTACCCACTAATTTATATGGATTATTCAAATTATTGATTCCGTATCCTTTGACCATACCTCTAGTAATAGTATCAATAGATTCATAAAAGCTGGAGAAGATAATTCGGTTCTCTCCTGATCCACCCCAACCCCAACAGTTAAATTGCTTTAACGAGGAAGCTTTGGTGCAAAGTTTAGTTTCGACATAGGCAATTGCAGGTAAGAAGGTACAATCCCTAGGTGTGCCGTATTTATCACAAGCTTCGACAAAGTTATTACCAAATCCAAAAAGTGGTGAGTTATATTTCTCAAAATATTTATCCAATACAAAAGCTCTATAATCAAGGTAAGAGACCTCTACAAAAGAGTTTTGTTTTAAAAAGATAACTTCATCAGTATTTTGAATATAACCACTCTTTACTTGAGGTACGGATATTTCTTTGGAATTTGTATTCGAAGAAAATGCAAAAATATTGTAGACATTAAACGCCACTATAAAGGGCAAAATAATATTTACGAAAAATTTAAATGCAATAGATTTGTAGTTCTTTTTATTCATTGAAATATGATATTGGAATTTCATTGTTGAAATCAAGTTCTTGTGCCTTTGCCTTACTATCTTCAACTATATTTTTATTACCTTCATCTACTTCAGGCAATTTAGTATAGGAATAATAAACTTGATAGTTCAATAAATAATAAAAAATCGAACTAGGATCCAAATTATAAATAATATAAGTATTGTCGAGATTAACCTCTTCGGAATTCAAAAGTTTTAATAATTCCTTAGATGATAGTAATACCGTTTGCTCTTTGGCATCAAGCACAAACTCGTATTTATCAGCGGCCATTATGAATTTATTTAAATTATCTTTATCTTTTAAGAAGAATGAGGATTTCAACAAAACAAAATTTACTTCCTTATTATAAGATTGAGCAATGCTAGTAAAAACATCCGCATATTTTAATAAGTTTGTATAGTCTTTGTAATTTGCCATGATCATAAATAATGCAAATGCGTTAGATTCTTTATCGTTAGAAAGTAAGTCAGTAATCATCGCTAAGTCCTTTTCGATATTTTCAAACTTTTTTTGCTGATAATACGACTCAATAAGTAAAATATGACAAGATATACTTTCAGGATTATATTTAAGGCATCGTAGTAAATGTTGTTCAGCAATTTCAGGAGATTTTAATTTTAAATAGATGCTTCCGGCATAAAGGTTAGGCTTTTCGAAAAAACTATTCTCATCAATCAATTTATCATTATATAGTTTAGATAAGACCAAATAGTTTTCTGACAAAAGTTCATGTACCAGCTGGCTTAAAGCCAATAGCTTTGATTCGGGGGAATCAGCCATATTTATATATGTAGACATTTTGTTGATTAAAATAAGTTCTTCTTCTTCAAAATCCTGAGAATTATTGGTTAAAAGGGTTGTATCTTCTAGCGATTGGCTAAAATTTAAGAGGTTATAATAAAAGATCGCTTTTGATGAAGAAAAAGTTTCTAAAACCTTTACCATTTCTTTTAATTTATCATCTTCCCCCAGAACAATAAGGCAATCAATATATTTTAATAAACTTGTAAGATCAGTTGAATCCTTTTCTTTCAGAAGAAAGAATACATCTCTAGCATCTGAAAAATCACCCTCTTGGAATTTGATCTCACCTAGTTTTATGAAGATCTCCCGATTAAAAACGCCATTAACTATCCCTTTATTTAGAATATTCTGAGCTTCAGTAGAGTTCCCATACTGCAAATAAAGATCAGCCCAATATATATAGGCGTTGGAAAAAGTTGGGTTTTCGGTAGTTACCTTTTCAAGCTCAGAGAAAGCTAATTTGTATTCATAAGAATCCACATAAGACTGTACTTTTTCAAGACTTGGTTCCGTAACGATATCCTCGGAATCGAATATTTTAATATTGTCGTATAAATTAATAAAAAGGGAATAAAAGATGATAGAATTCAATATACCAAAAAGTATTACCAATATTATCTGTACTTTTGAAAATTTATTCATAAGAATAGTATAATTAATTTCTCTTAATAATAAAAATAGAATTGAATCATTATAATTTAAGTAAAATTCGAAATTTCTCAATAATCGCCCATATCGACCATGGTAAATCAACTTTAGCCGATCGACTTCTCGAAGTTACAAAAACTGTATCAAATAGAAATAAAAAAGAAAGAATAATGGACACTCTCGAGCTTGAACAAGAGAGGGGTATCACGATCAAGTTGCAAACAGCAAGAATGGAATATTTTTATTCTGGCGAGAATGAATCATTAAAATCTCCCGATCCCTATATTTTAAATTTGGTCGATACACCGGGGCATGTTGATTTTAATTATGAAGTCTCACGAAGTCTAGCCGCATCAGAAGGCGCTATTTTACTTATTGATGCTGGTCAAGGTATTCAAGCCCAAACTTTAACAAATTACTATAAAGCAATAGCACAAGATTTATTCATAATCCCTGTTATTAATAAAATTGATCTTCCGAATGTAAACATCGAAGATATTAAAGAAAGTTTAATAAACACATTTGGGTTTTCTGAGGATGAAATTATTTATACTTCTGGCAAAACGGGTGCTGGTGTTAATGAGTTATTAAACCGTATAGTCGAATTTGTACCTTCTCCAAATGCAAATCTAAACGAACCTACTAGGTGTTTAATCTATGATTCTTTTTTCCATGAGTATAAAGGAGTGATTGCCTTAGTAAAAGTAGTATCGGGCCAAGTAATGCCTCACGAAAGAATTTATACAATAGGTACACAAATGACAATTGACCCTATAGAAATCGGATTTACAAACCCCGAGTTAATCGCTGGGACTGAACTTCATACTGGTGAAATTGGGTACATTGCTACAGGTCTTAAAAGTATTAAAGATATTCATGTTGGGGATACTATTACTAAGTATAATGATAACTATTTAAAAGTTCCTCCCTTACCTGGGTACACACCCCCAAAACCCATGGTATACGCCAGCTTATATCCGATAGATGCAGATGAATTTGATGTATTTAATGAATCCCTTCAAAAACTAGCTTTAAATGATTCCGCATTAACATTTGTGAAAGAATCATCAAAAGCTTTAGGTTCAGGCTTTTTATGCGGCTTTTTAGGTTTGTTACATCTTGAGATCACTCAAGAAAGGTTAAGCAGAGAATTCGATATTGAAGTTATTACAACATCTCCAAGCGTTGAGTACTTAGCCGAATTAAATACAACTGATTATTCAAAAATTAGCAATATCAACATCGCAAATATTGATGATAATAAAATTCTACATATCCATACAGCTATGGAGTATCCTGATAAGACATTAATAAAATCAATCAAAGAGCCATGGGTATATCTTGAAATTATTACTCCAGAAGAATATCTCGGCAATATAATGGACTTATGCCAGAAGAACCGTGGTATTTATATGGAAATGCAATATATAAGTTCAGCATTAATAAATGGTTCAAAACAAGTAATTATTAAATACGAAATACCAATTTCGGAAATTATTACCAGCTTTTTTGATAAATTAAAGTCAGTATCGCAAGGATACGCTTCAATGGATTATTCAGAGACTCACTATAAGGAAGGTTCTATTGAAAAAGTCACAGTAATTATTAATCATGAAGTTGTTGAAGCGCTTTCGTTTTTAAGTCATTCTTATAATGCTGAATACAAGGGCCGACAGCTTGTTGAAAAACTTTCAGAGTTGATTCCAAGACAGCAAATACCTATTCCTATTCAAGCAGGATTAGGTATGAAAATATTCGCAAGGGCTACTGTAAAAGCTTATAGAAAAGATGTTCTTGCTAAAATGTCTGGAGGAGATGTTTCTCGTAAGATCAAACTACTTGAAAAACAGAAAAAAGGGAAGAAAAAAGCAAAAGAAAAGCTAATAGGGAAGATTTCAGTACCTCAAGATGTATTCTTAAAAGCATTAAGAACAGATTAATTTATCTTTTTAATACTCACCTTAAAATCGACATTTGAGGGGATATCTTCGCTTAAGGCTATTGTTCTAAGAGTAAATCTTGAAATCGTTTTTGAATCAATTTCAATTTCTTGATCAACTGTTTTAGGTTTTTCAAGTTCAGAATCAAATATAATTGATTCAAATTCGTTATCTTTCACTAGAACAAACTTGATGTTTTTAAAATCATCCTCTTCCAGATCAAAATATAGTAGATACTTAGAGGAGTTATCTGAAGGATTTTTTACTTCAATAAACTTATAATCGTTAACTATTTCATCAAGAAGTCCATCAAGCTTTATATCTAGATTTAAGTTCGATTTATCAGCATCTATAATATTATATTCAATATCGACATCGTCTATTAACTTTAATTCTCTTGAATTTATCCCCAAAACATAATCGCCATCTTGTTTTACACTCGGATTGAGCCTCAATGCGAAATAGAATGAAATTGAGAAGATGAATAAAAGTAATACTGAAAGTATTAACTCAGTAGCAAAATTTAGCACCTTTAATTTGTTCTTTTTTAAAATTTTCATACTTTAATTTAAGCTTACTACTTTTAAACCAACAAATCTCTACCGGTCATTTCGAATGGTTTTTGAATACCTAGTAAAGATAAAACTGTCGGAGTAACATCTGCCAATATTCCAAAAGGGAATTCACGAGTTGTAAGGCCATCCTTAACTATTAAAACTGGAACAGGATTAGTTGAGTGTTTTGTATCAATATTACCTGTTTGAATATCAATCATTTCCTCAGCATTCCCATGATCAGAAGTTATTACAACCGCTCCTTTTTTGGACATAACTTTATCAATTATTCGCCCTAAACATTGATCGGTTATCTCTACAGCTTTAACCGAGGCGTCAAGTACTCCAGTATGTGCAACCATATCCGGATTAGCATAATTGACTATGTAAACATCGTATTCACCTTCGTCAATTTTTTGCAATAATAAATCAGTAACAGGAATAGAACTCATTTCAGGTTTTTGATCGTATGTTGCTACATCTCTGGGAGAAGGTACTTCAATTCTATCTTCGCCAGGATACTGGACTTGCTCACCTCCATTAATGAAATATGTTACATGGGGATATTTTTCAGATTCTGCGATCCTTAATTGTTTTAAGCCATTATCAGCTAAAACTCTTCCTAGAGGGTAAGTAATTTTATCGGGAGGAAATGCTTGAACTTTTGGAAACCCCTTTTCATAATTAGTCATACCAACAAAATATAAGTTTGGCATTATAGGTCTTTCCCATCCTGGAAATTCAGTATCTTCAAAAGCCCTTGTTATTTGAATTGCTCGATCCGCTCTATAATTAAAGAATATTACAGCATCACCATCTTGGATTGTAGCTATAGGTTTTTCACCCTCAACAACAACATAGGGCTCTAAATATTCATCATATACACTTTTTCCATAACTATCAGCAAGGGCATCTTTCCAGTGTTTAACTGGAGATCCTTTACCTTGTACCATTAAATCGTAAGCCTTTCTTGTTCTTTCCCATCTTTCATCTCTATCCATTGCAAAATATCTTCCAACTACACTGGCAATTCTACCTCCACCGATTATTTTCAAATCAATCTCTAATCTTGATAAATATTTATCAGCACTTTGTGGAGGCGAATCGCGACCATCCGTAAATGCATGTACAAATAGTCTCGAAGCATCGACTTTTTCATTTTTAGCCATGTCGAGTAATGCGGTTAAATGGCCATAAGATGAATGGACCTGCCCACCTCCAACACATCCTATTATATGAACTGATTTGCCTTCACGAGTTTTTTTAAATGCATCTTTTAGTGCTTGATTGTCAAAAAATGTTTCACTATCAATGGCAGCGTCAATTCTAGGAAGCTCTTGAAATATGACTTTACCAGCACCTATATTCATATGACCAACCTCGCTATTACCGTCAACTCCATTAGGCAAGCCAACATGCAAACCTGATGCATGCAAATGACCATGAGGAAATTTTGGCCAATATTTATCTAGTATTGGGGTCTTTGCAAGACTAATAGCATTACCAGGGCCCGGAGGAGCCACACCCATTCCGTCAATTATTACCAAAACTAAAGGTTTTGGCCTTTGAAATACATTACCCAATACTGGTAAAATAAAATATAATCATTTATATATAATAAGTTTTTTCTATTTTTTTTCAAGTCAATTTAAAATGTATCAACTTAAAACTAAAGAATTAAAAAAATTCTTAAAAAGGCGTTTCGATCATGATTTAGAAATTGCTTTGTATTTAGATAATTTTCAATACGCTAGGAATGTCGGCGAGATCTTTAGAATCGCCGATGCAACAAAAGTCAGGAAAGTTTTTATGGGTGGAACAACTCCAACTCCACCATTTGGAAAGGATCTTCAAAAAGTTTCAAGGAAGAAGGAAGATAAAATCCAATGGGAAAAGGTGATTAATCCAGCTAAAACTTTTGATAAACTTAAAAAAGAAGGATATTTAATTTTGGCTCTTGAAATTACAGATGAGAGTCCTTCTATTACTGATTTCGATTATTCGGGCATTAATAAAGTAATTATAATTCTTGGGAATGAAGTCAATGGCATTCATAAGACAACTTTGAACTATGCAGATAAAAGTATTATGATACCTATGTATGGTAAGGGAGCCTCTTTAAATGTGAGTGTTTCCGCTGCAATATTAATATATTTCTTAATTCTAAACATATAATGGATAATAAAAGGACAAAAATAGTTTGTACAATTGGCCCCTCAACATGGATTCCTGAAAATTTAAAAGGAATTATTGATAAGGGTATGAATGTAGCTCGAATAAATGGCGCATTTGCTGATTTAGATGAGCTTAAAAGAGTCGCGGAATCTATCAGAGCACTCTCTAATGATGTTGCCTTAATGCTTGATATCAAAGGTCATGAAGTTAGATTGAACAAATTTCAGGAACCAATACCTGTTAAAGAGGGCGATGAAGTGATTTTGGGTCAAGAAGATGATCGCATTTATACTTCAACTTATCTTGATTTATATAAAGATATAAATCCTGGCCAAATTATCATTATTGATAAGGGAGCTGTAGAACTAGTTGTCGAAAAAATTGAGGATAAAAAAATATATTGTAAGGTTAAAAGGGGAGAGGTTATTAAAGGTGGAAAGGGCATGAACATTCCCGGTTCGCATCTTTCAAATCCTCCTTTAACTGCAAAAGATATCGAACAAATCGACTTTGTAATAAAAGATAATTGGGATTTTGTTGCCGCATCTTTCATTCGCAACGATAAAGATATTCTTGAAATTAAAAAGCATTTAGGAGACTCAAAAATTCAATTAATTGCAAAGATAGAAGATCAGCAAGGCGTAGATAATTTTGAAAGTATTCTAAAAGTATCAGATGGAATAATGATTGCAAGAGGCGATATGGGCTCAGAAATTCCTTTTGAAAGACTTCCAATAATTCAAAAAGAAATCATTTATGCTTGTAATCAAGCCGCAAAGCCTGTAATAACAGCAACAAATATGCTTGAATCGATGGTTGAAGCCCCGTTCCCAACTAGAGCAGAAATCACCGATGTAGCAAATGCAGTCTTAGATGGAAGCGATTCTTTAATGACCTCTGCAGAAACATCCAGCGGTAAATATCCAGTAGTCAGTGTAGAAACAATGACTAAAATTTCCAAAGAAAGTGAAAAACATATTGAAGCTTCATTAATCGAACCCTTACAACTAGAAGATAAAAAAATCAATGTTGCCATGGCTAATGCAGCTTACGAAATGTATATGGAACTCGAAGATATTACAAAAATTGTTGTGTTTACTCAAACGGGAGCCACAGCCAGAATTATTTCCCGCCTTAATATCCCAGTAGATACCATTGCCTTTGTAATGAACGATACTATAAAAAGACAATTAAACTTAACAAAAGGTATTAAAAGCTTTGTTATAAATAAAACCTGGGTTGATAGAGACGAAGTAGTCAAAGGAATGATTTACTTCGGAATCGAAAACAATATTTTTTCAAAATCCGATAAAATTTTATTAATCGGTAGTAGTAAAAGAACAAGCGAGGGTGGTACTAATCCGGTATATCCAAACATTTTTGAATACATTGAGATTTCGGAATTCCTTGACAAAGACTAAGTCACTTTGTTTTAATGTTCTCATATCAAATTTTTGAAGTTAGGTGAAATTCCTACACTGTGCCGCAACGGTAAAGTCCGACCTATTTTATTTAGTTCCGAGCAGAACTCAATTAAATCTCTCTGCTCGGAGAGATTTTTTATATTTTCATTATGAACAAAAAAATCCTAATAATAGCCATCACAATCATTGTTCTTGGCTTTGCCATTTTTTATTTTGTTAACAAACAAAATAATCCCGTTACAGACAATTTTGTAGTTACAACTTTTAAAGAAGAAATTTTTACGATAGAAGTTGTTGCAAAAGAAGGCGAGACACTACGATATCCATTTGCATCCTTGAATGACGAAACACTTGAACAAACACTTGATATAGCCGTAGAAGATAATCAATTTGCATATACAAAACAAGTTTCTGATTTTGGATCTTTTGTAACATCAATTAATGAAATTGCTGCTGATCCTACAAAGGAGTTCTGGAGTATTAAAATTAATGGAGTAGATAGTTTAGTTGGCATTTCTCAAATCAATCCTAACGAAAACGATGTAATTCAATTTATCTTAACTCAATTTAATTAATCAAAATGAAAAACAAGACCAATCTTTTAATTATCGCAATATTTTCTTTGTGGACGATTCTATTTAGAACAAGTTTACATATAGCGCCTAATATTGAATTTGTAACAGCATTATCTGCCTTGTCAGGTTATTTACTATATAAAGATTCAAAAGCATACCTGATTCCTTTATTAGTCATGGGAATAACCGATCTCATTATTGGCAACTCCATAATTTTCTTATTTACATGGTCAGGCTTTTTATTGCCTGTGTTATTATCCAAAAAATTATTTAATAAAAGATTATTTTCAAATAATAAAACTTTAGATAAATTATTTGGTTCAATTCTAATTGGACTAAGTTCAACAGTTTTCTTCTTTTTGTGGACTAATTTTGGTGTTGTGATAACAACCGAGATGTATTCAAAAGATTTATTTGGATTATTCTCAAGTTATTTTAACGCATTGCCATTTTTAAAGATGCAATTAGTTGGGAATTTATTCTTTGTCCCAGCATTTATATTCGCAGGAGATTTTATAGTTAATAACTTACCTACTCTCAAAGCGAAACTATCTACTTTAAAGCAAAAATAATTGATATAATCATTTAGCAGATTGCCGGATCGTCTAATGGTAGGACGAGGGTTTCTGGAACCTTTAATCTAAGTTCGATTCTTAGTCCGGCAATTTTTTATTTCCAAAGCTTTTAAAAAAAATATATAATTTAGAAATATTCAAATATTTTATGGAAATTTCTATATGAATCAATCTCAAGACTATCTTTTGTTACTTCTTCATCAATTAAAAACCCCACTAACTGGGAATAAATGGTTCCTAGAATTAATGCTGGATAAGGATTATAGCGTGTTAACCGGAAAGCAAAAAGAAATTATTAATGACTTATCCTTTAACAATGATCTTATGATGACTTTAGTTAAGGATATGTTAACCCTTGTTAACTTTGAGAAAAACCAAGGCACAAAATTACATTTAGAAGAAATTGATCTTAGAGAAGTTATTAAAGCAGAAGTAACTAAAGTCACTCTTATGCTAAAGAAAAAAGAGTTAAAAATTAACTATATTGGATTTGAAGAACCAACGATAATAAAGATTGATAAAATAAAGATTGGCCTTGCTATTCAAAACATAATTAATAACGCGATCAAATACTCTAAAGAAGATACTGAAATTAGGATAGAAATAAAAAAGCATAAAGATTCAATTACTTTAGAAATTCAAGATAGTGGGATCGGAATCCCAAAAAGTGAAGTTCCAAATATATTTGGGAAGTTTTACAGATCAAGTAATGCAATAAAAAATGAAACCGAGGGATCTGGTTTAGGTTTATATTTAACAAGGAAAATTATTCAAATGCATAAAGCTGACATCTGGTTTGAATCTCGTGAAAATTTTGGTACAATTTTTTATATAAAATTCAATTTAAAAAATAGTAAATGAAAAAACACAAATTACTTTTAGTCGGAGATGAAAAGCCTTTAGCTAAGGCTTTAATGCTTAAACTGAACGACAGTAATTTTAATGTCGAATATGTTGATAATGGTACTGAGGCTTATAATCAAATACAAAAAAATACTTACGATCTGGTTTTACTAGATTTGGTATTACCCGGTATGAATGGGTTTACAGTACTTGAAAAAGCATCTAAGGACAAGAATCCCAATCCCATATTGGTATTTTCAAACCTATCTCAAGAAGAAGATATTCAAAAAGTTTTGTCTATGGGTGCCATTGGATACCTAATAAAATCAGACACCTCTTTAAATGAATTAATAACATATATTAATAATTATCTCGGCAAAAAATGAATTTAAATACTGCCCAAATTCTAGATTTATTAGTAAAACAAAAATACTTAGATAAAGAAGAAATTGATCAAGCCTTAAAGAAATCTCCGTCTGATATTTTTGAACAACTTTTCCAAGATCAAGTATTAACATACGATCTATTAGGACAAGCAATTGCTGAATCTTTCGGTCTTGAATTTTTCAATTTTGAAATTAAAAAACCAGACTCGGATCTTTTAAAAAATTTCGATAAAAATTTATTACTTAAATATAAATTAGTTCCAATTAAACTCGATGGTAAAGAAGTTGAGTTTTCTACATGCAATCCTGAAAATATTAAAGATCTTCTAGCTAAATTTAAAAAGTCTGATCCAAGTCTAAAAATTAAGTTCTTCTACTCCAATGAATCTGACATTGACACCTATTTATCAAGTATTAAAGATCCTTTAAAGGATAGGCTGGCTAAGTTTGAATCCAATGCAATACCTGAGATTTTTAACGAGATATTATCTGATGCCATTAATATGAAGGCTTCTGATATTCACATGGAGCCTCAGGAAGATAAATCAGTAATTATTAAATTCAGAATTGATGGTATTTTAAAAATAATAACCGATATTTCATACGATCTTTTCCAAAGGATTTTAAACAGAATCAAAATCCAAGCTGGACTTCGAATAGATGAACACAACAAGCCCCAAGATGGAGCTTTAAGATACCATTTTGCTCAAAGAATTATGGATTTTAGAATTTCAATTGTACCTGTATTAAATGGGGAAAAAATTGCAATTAGGATATTATCAGATTATATCCGTAGTCTTAGCTTAGAAGAATTAGGACTATCTGAAAGGAATCAAAAATTAATTTCCGATTCATACAAAAAAACATATGGAATGATTTTGACAACTGGCCCAACAGGGTCTGGTAAAACTACTACTTTATATTCGATTATCAAAAAACTCAAAAGGCCGGAGATTAATATTACTACTATTGAAGATCCTATTGAGTATAGGATTCCAGGGATCAACCAAATTCAAATCAATCAAAAAAACAATATTACTTTTGCAAATGGCTTAAGGTCCATCGTTAGACAAGACCCAAATCTTATTCTAGTAGGAGAAATTAGAGATAACGAGACGGCTGAGATCGCTATTAACGCCGCATTAACTGGTCATCTTTTACTTTCAACTTTCCATGCAAATGATGCTGCAACAAGTATCCCTAGATTGATCGATATGGGTATAGAACCATTCCTTTTAAGTTCCACTATAAATCTGGTTATTGCGCAAAGACTTGTCAGAAGACTATGTCCAAACTGTAGATATAGTTACGAAATTACCAATTCTGAGATCGAAACAAATTATGGTTATTTTCCCAAAAAGTTATTGAAGGCTGGCATGCGTTTTTATAAAGGGAAAGGCTGTTTAAAATGCAATGAGACTGGCTTTCAAGGTCGAATAGGTATTTTCGAATTGATCTATATAACTAAGGAAATTCAAGAATTAATTATGACTAATCCAACATCTCAGGACATTTGGAAAATAGCTTCAAATCAAGGTGCCATTTCTTTGTTTGAAGATGGTTGGGAAAAGGTTCAAGCAGGTATTACAAGTATTGATGAATTAGTAAGAGTAGCACCAATAACATTAAGTTCGTCATATGTTTATGAAACAAAAAAATAGTTTTTTTTATAATTTAAAAAAGACTCTTACAAAAGAAATTGGCTTTTCTAAAGCTAAAACTGCTTTTTTTGAAAATCTAGCTTTAATGATCTCTTCTGGAGTTAATATTGAAAAAGCTTTCGAAACATTACAAAAAGAAACCACTGATTTAGCTTTTAAAGATAATATCGAATACATTAAAACTGAAATACTTAATGGAAATCCATTCTGGCTAACCCTAAAAAATGAAAAAATAATACCTGAACATATTGTCTCAATTGTTAGAATAGGCGAAGAATCTGGCACACTATCCAAAAACTTATTGATGGCTTCGGAACAAATGAAAAAAGATAATGAATTCGTTTCTAGGATCCGTTCAGCAAGCATATATCCAATAATTATTTTCTCTCTATTAATAATAATTTCCGCTGGAATTGCGGTATTTATATTACCAAGGTTCTCTCAAATCTATAAAAGTTTTAATACTGAATTACCTACTGTAACTCAAATTTTTGTAAATCTAGGCGATTTCTTTCAAAATTACGGATTGATTGTCGTCCCAATTTTCCTAGTGTTTATGGGTATTTTGATCTATGTTTTGTTTTTTAATAGTAAAACTAAACACATAGGCCAATCGATCCTTTTAAGCATTCCTGGCATTAAACAAATAATTCAAGAGGTTGAATTTGCCCGATTTGGATATATTATGGGCAATTTATTAGATATTGGAGTACCCGCAGACAAAGCCCTTGAAATAATCGCCAAAACTACGTCCTATAGATCGTTTAGAAGTGTATATGTTCATCTTCAAGATGAAATTACTAAAGGATTTACATTTAACGATGCTTTTTCAACATATCCTAAAATCCATAAATGGTTCAATGAATCGATAATTGAACTAATCTCAACCGGAGAACAAACAGGTAATCTTAGTGAAATTTTTATTAAGATATTTGATATATATTCAAAAAAGAATGAGCTTTCTTCAAAAAACATTTCTACTTTATTCGAACCTATCTTATTAATTATTGTATGGATCGGTGTAGCGTTTATGGCCATTTCAGTTATCATGCCGATCTATAACATTGTCGGCAACTTAAATGATCTAACTGGATCAAATAGTTCAACGCTTGTCCAGACTGATAATCAGGTAAAAGTAACAACTACTATAAAGACTGACAATGTTACTAATATTATTTCAAAACAATTGAAAATTAATACTACTGATACCGGATATGTTAATATTCGAGACTCAATAGGTGGTAAGCTTATAGCTAAAGCTAAATCCGGGGAGTTTTATGAAATCTCAGGATATAATGCGGGCTGGTATAAAATTACGATCAACGGAAAAACAGGCTGGGTCAACGCTACAAATATTACAGTATTACCATGAAAGCATATACTTTGATTGAAATGCTTTTAACAATTGCACTTATTGCAATTATTTTTATGGGATCATATGCGATCATTGACAATAATTTGATTTATCAAACAGAAATTGAAGAAGCCACGACTACAAGTATTAGAGCTATAAAAACTGCTCAAGCCAATTCAATGATTAAACTAAATTCTTCAAATTGGGGCATCAAATTTTTTAATGGACGTAGTGTAGTTTACAAAGGAGATAATTATGATTCAAGAGATACATCTTTTGATATCGAATATTTTTTTACTAATAATATTAATTTTTCTGGTGATACAGATATTAATTTTGAAATTGATACAGGTGAATTATCATCCAATAAAATATTAAACATTTTTAATAGAGGTAATAAATCTGTCACTTTAAGCATCAATATATATGGCCAAATCGAAGAATAGTCATTTAAAAGGATTCTCTTTAGTTGAAGTGCTAATTAGTGTCGCTTTGTTTTCAATTATTACTTTGGTAATAATCACCTCGATTTCTAATAATATTCAAAACAGCAGCAATGCTGATAGAAAAACAAAAGCAAATTTAATATTAGAGAGCCTTTATGAAGGTGTCTATTCGCTAAAAAGTTCAAATTTTGTTGGATTGACGGAAGGTACCCGTGGACTTACTATTAATGCAAATAATAAATGGGAACTAACTGACACTCCGAATACAATTGACGGATATACTAGAACAGTAAAAATAAAAAATATTAATAATTATGAAAAAGAGATCAACTTAAAAGTAAACTGGCAATCGATTCAAGGGGCGACTTCAGAAGTATTGAGCACTTTTCGTATAACAAAATGGAATAGATTGTTTTACACTTTTCATGATTGGTCTAAACCTTCAATAACTGCAACAGTTAATCTTCCCGGTACATATGAGGGTGTTGAGCTTCGCACTCAAGGTGACTACCTTTATGTAGCCAGACATGGAACAACAAATAATTTTTGCATAATACAAGTAACAGACCCATTCAATCCAGTTTTAAAAAAATGCATCAATCTGCCTTCAACATTAAACTATGTTGAAGTTTCCGGAAATTATGCAATACTTTCCAGCACTTCCAATTCTCAGGAATTGTCCATTGTAAATATTATTGATCCTTCAAATCCTTTTGTTGAAAGAATAGTTGATTTACCTGGAGCAGGTGATGCATGGGGTTCTAGAGTAGTAGGAAACTATCTATATGTTGTTACTAATTCCACAAATGAGTCCAGAATGTATATTATTGATTTTACGATACCTGCGAACGCAATTGATATAAGCAATATTAGTATCCCTAATAAAATTATCGATATCTCGGTTTATGGTAATTATGCTTATTTGACAACAGACAGTAATACTCAAGAAGTTGTTATTGCAGATATAACTAACAAATTAAACCCCATAAATATTGGTTCCATCAATCTTCCTGGGAACGGTGATGGGTTTGTTATTCATTCAAATATTGAGAATAATAGATTGATAGTTTCTGATACTGATGGATATGTAACCATCTTCAATATTTCGAACCCATTAAATCCTATTCTACAAAAGGACTATTTAGTTAATGGTAGAGTCGGTGCAATGGCGGTAAATTATTCAAGTAATTATGTTTTTCTTGCTACAACCAATGCTAGTAGAGAATTTCAAGTTTTAAAAATAACTGATCCTTTTAACCCAACTGTTTTTGGTTTTTTAAATCTTCCTTCTGCACAATATGGGTTAGCATATAATTCCGAAAATGATATCCTATACTTAACAGGGGCTGGTCCTGATAATGAAATTACAATTATTAAACCTTCTGAAACTATTGTAGATGAATAAACAAAAAAAATTAAAAGCAAATACTGTAGTAGAAATCATTCTATATATCGGGATTGTGTCAATTTTTGTCCTTTCGATCATCTCAGTCATTATTAACCTTACCGATTCAAATAATAAAAGACAAACAATCGATAAAGTAAATCTCGAAGCACAATCAATTATCCTTTTCTTCCAAAAAGAAATGCGTTTTGCCAATTCAATCGTTACGCCTACCACAAATCAAACTGGTACGGTTTTAAAAATTATTTCAGATAATAATTTAGAACGAGAAATTTCAATAGTTAATGGGAATATTTACATAAAGGTAGATACTGGCGAACCTGTACAAATTAATTCTTCAAAAGTAACTTTTATAGATGCTCAATTTATAAACGCAAGTAATGAGAATACTACTGGCTCAATAGTCTTTAGGTTTAATTTGAAATTTAATACAGCAGAGACTTTACAGTCTTACAATTATTCTCAAAATTATGAAACCAGTTTTACTATAAAAAAATATATTAATGACTAATAAAAAATTTGATGGGTTTGTTTCCATTATCACTATAATAATATTATTGATCGTAGGTTCTGTTATCATTTTAATGAGCTATCAAGTAAATACGGATTCTTATGTAACTAATAACAATATTAATAACTACTTTAAAAGCAGGGTTGTAGCTCAATCTTGTATGGAAATAGCTCTAAATAAATTAAAAATTAATAACTCATATTTAGGTGATGAAGAAATTCAAATAGGTTCGGATTCTTGTTCGATTGAACCTATAACTGGTTCTGGAAATACTAATAGACTTGTAAAAGTAATTTCAAACATTGAAGAAACAAATTATTCTATAGAAGCTTTTGTGCTAGAGATAAATCCAAAGATAATTTTCGACTATTATATAGATGGGGCAGATTAGTGATAAAATCTAGCATGGAAATAAAGGTGCCTGCAAAAATCATTCTCTTTGGTGAACACAGTGTGGTTTATCCTGGAAATTCTGCTATTTTAACGACTATAAATCTTTTTGCCACCTTTAATTCTTCTGTAAACAATACCGAAAGATTTAAAATTGTTTTCCCTCAGTTTCGTGGCGAAGTTGAAATTAAGCTTCCAAATGCAATTACTCACTACAAAAAAGCCCAAGGATTAAGGGATTCCTACTTACAAACCAATAAAATTGATGAATTAAGCCTATTTGTAAATGATGGTATGAACTTTTTCAAAATTTTAATTGGTCTAATTTCAAATAAATACCCGATTAAAAAATTTTTAACTATAAAAATTGATTCAGATATTCCGATAGGTTCTGGGCTCGGTTCATCTGCAGTAATTGCCATCGGAATTATTAAATCAGTTCTTATTCATAATGAAATTCAATTTTCGGATGAAGAATTATTCGATCTTTCCAAAGAAATGGAAGATTTCCAACATGGGAAATCAAGTGGAGCTGACCCAGCTTGTATTATCAGTGAAGGCTTAATACTATATGAACACAAAGAGAATGGAGAAAGAAAGTTTTCAAAAATCGAAGTCCCCAATAAAATTCTTGATGGCTTGAACCTAGTATTTACCGGAAAGCCCAAAGAAACTACAGGCGAAATGGTAAACTTGGTTTCTAACAATAATAATAAATCTGATATTTTTAAAAAGATCCAAGATCTAATTAAAGACCTTGTTGATAATGACTTTCATAATTTTTATAATGCAATTAACAAAAATGGGCGATTGTTAGAAGAACTTGGCATTGTTAATTCTAAGACTTTGAAGTTTCTAGAAGGAATAAGAGAGCAGGGCGGCTATTGTAAAATTTCTGGAGCAGGAGGGGTTAGTGAAGAAGGCTCTGGAATCTCACTGATTTTTAATATAAATAAAGATTCCTTACAAAATCAAGTTAAATTAAACAGTTTTAATATCTTCGACTTATGAAGAAAGTAACAGCAATTGCACCTGCCAATATAGCCTTTATTAAATATTGGGGTAGAACAGACAATAAATTGTTTTTGCCTCTTAATCCAAGCATATCTATGACTATGGATAAATGTTTAACAAAAACTACAGGATTTATCGATAGCAATATTAAAGACGACTTGATCGAAATAAAAGAATTTAATTCAAATGAATTTATTAAATTGGATAAAGTTAATAATATTAAAGCCCATGATGTTTATAATCAGATTGAAAGGATTCGGAATTTGAGTGATATTAAAGGGAAAGTGCATATTTATACCGAAAATAGTTTCCCATCTGATTCTGGTATAGCAAGTTCAGCTTCTGGTTTTTGCGCGCTTACTGCTTGTTTATTAAACCTATTTGAAAGACAAGATCTTTTTATTGATAAAAAAGAATTTTCAAAACAAGTTAGATTGTGTGGTTCAGGCTCAGCAGTTCGATCAGTTTATGGAGGTTTTGTAGAATTTACTTCAGGAGAAACTCACGAAGAAAGTTACGCTGTTCAACTATATGATGAAAATTACTGGGATTTATATGATCTAGTTTGCATAGTCGATCCATCAAAAAAGAAGGTTTCAAGTTCAAAAGGTCATATGGATTCTAATACCAGTCCTTTTATGAAGGCAAGACAAATAGAATTATCTGATAGGATAAAAGAAGTTAAAAAAGCTTTATCAAAAAAAGATTTACCTTCATTAGGTAAATGCATTGAAGAAGAAGCTATTTCAATGCATGCAGTTATGATGACTCAAAAACCTCCATTGTTTTACTTTGAACCCGGAACAATTTCCATAATTAAACAATTAATTGACCTTAGAAAAGAAAAATATATTTTAGGATACTTTACTATTGACGCAGGAGCTAATGTGCATGTTATAACTGATAGAGCAAATCTCACCAATCTTCAAATGGAATTAGAAAAGAATCCATTCATAAAATCAATTATCGTTAATAAACCTTTTAAAGGTGCATTTTTATCTGAAGACCATTTAATATGAAATTTTTTATAACCGGAACATCTGGAGTTGGAAAAACCTTTCTTGAGGAATGTTTGGCTCAGAAACTTTCTTTCTTCCAATTACCAAAAACTACAGATAGAAAAAGAAGATATAGCGAAAAGGATTCTCAAGGTATAAAATTTAAAACCACAAAAGAAATTTTAGATAATATAGATAGATATTTCTTCCGACTCGAATATCTAGGCCAAATTTATGTTTGGGAAAAAGAAGATCTACAAAAACATGAAAATTGTGTTATGGCAGTAACTCTTGAGAGTATGGAAAGTTTGTTAAAGTTAAACTTAGGGTTTATTCCAATTTTATTATATATCGACCCAAACAATCTAAAACTACTTGAGGATAGGATGAAAACACGATATAGATATTCCGAATTAAAAGGTCAAGACTTAAAAGATGCTAATAAAATGCTGAAAGATAGGATGGCTCTTGCAAAAATTGAATCTCTACAAATCAAAAAATACATTGATATAATTTCAAAATATTCAACTCTAGGAAGAGCTTTCGAAATCAAAGATGATGCAACACTTTTTGATGAAGTTATTCCCTATATTGAAAACCTTATAAATTTACAATCTTCTCCCAAGGCAAATCTTCCTTAGTAAAATGACCGTAAGCAGCAGTCCTTTGATAGATTGGATTTCTTAGTTGTAATCTTTCGATTATTGCTAGAGGTCGAAAATCAAATTTATTCAATACTTCCTCAGCAATTTTATTACCATCTCCATCAATTGCAGTTACCATTAAAGGGTCGGCCCTTCCAATAGCATAGGCAACAGAAACCAAACATTCTTTGGCATAGCCATTTGCAACTAGATTTTTAGCTACGAATCTGCACATATATGCAGCTGAACGATCAACTTTAGTTGGATCTTTTCCAGAAAAACATCCGCCACCATGAGGGAACTGTCCGCCATAAGTATCTACCATGATTTTTCGACCTGTAAGGCCCGTATCAGCTTCGAATCCACCCTGAACGAACAATCCTGTGGGATTAATTAGAATATTGATTCCATCATGATTTATCCCTTCTTTTTTAAGAACTGGATAAATTAATTTTTCTTTTAATTCTTGTTCTATAGTTTTTAGATCAACTTCTTTTTTATGTTGAGTACTAATTAATATTGTTATGACTTTACCTTTATTTATTGTAACCTGGGCTTTGCCATCAGGCATTAACCAAGCGATTTTACCAGAAGTTCTAAGTGTTTCTAACCCTTTAGTTAATTTATTAACTAAGCCATAACCAAAGGGCAAATAATCTTTGGTCTTGTTTGTTGCATATCCATACATAATGCCCTGATCACCAGCTCCGCCAATATCTACCCCGATTGAAATATCAGGAGATTGTTTTACTATTCTTGTAATTATCTCGAGTTTGTCTTTATAACCAATTTCTGCATAAACTTTTTGTGCGATTGCTTTGTAATCGATTTCAGCAGTAGTGGTTAATTCACCTCCAATAACTAATAAATTATGACCTCCAAATGTTTCGATAGCTACTCGTGAATAAGGATCTTGTTCTAAACAAGCATCAAGTATTGCATCAGAAATTTGATCACAGACCTTATCAGGGTGACCATTTGTAACACTCTCAATTGAGTACATATCTAAGGATATATTCATTATATATGCCTAAAATATAAAATATTAAATTGTGAAGATAATGGATTTTTTGTTATCTTCTCCTAAATTACTTTAGGACTAGAATTGGCACCAGATGCTCTTTGTAGAAATTAGCTGGTTGCCGACAGATCATTGGGCTAGATCCCTAACTGTCTCTTGATAATTAATGTTTTCATTTTAAACTACTTTTCTGTAGTTTTCAAATACTTGACGAAAGATTTAACAAAGAGAATGTATTCAGCATGTGACCAGGTCAGAGGCTTAATTCCGTAACAGAATCCGGTTAATGGGTCAATTTGTTCAGAAATTAACCCTGTTGAATCAAAATGAGACATCACAAATAGTAAAATCTTTTTTGCAAATTCAAAATCGCCTTGCTTTAAAGCCAAACGGCCTCTCCACATAGTTGATAAAAACCAAGGATTACCGGGTAAGTCATCAGATAGCTTTAAATAATGATCATTTTCTTTTCGAGCGACACCACCTATATGATTTTGAATAAACAATCTTGAATCGTATTCTGCTATAGTTTTTCCGAAGTCGAATTCATTATCAACATCCATACAAGCAATTAAAAACAGATTGGAATCAGCTGTGTTATCCTTAATTATGGAAACAGAATCGCGACAATATCTAATCCCTTTAATAAATTTTCCATCTTCAATTAAATATGTGGAAATATCAGATTTTAATCGAGGTAAGTACTCTTGAACCTCTTTTTCAAGTTTGTTTTCCCCCAATTCGCTTAATAGTTTTAATGAATTTTTTAGAGCGAAATATGATAGTAGGGCATTATATGAAAATATCCCATAGTATTGTTCCCAAATATCGTAGCTTGGTAAGGGTAAAGCGGTTTTATTATACTTTTTAAAATTTACGACAGGCTTACCATTAAATCCACTGGAATATTCCGTAATATTACTTGAAAGTTTAGTCGTTAAAAAAGTGAACTTTAAAGTAAATTTCACTATTTTTTTTAAATATGGAGCATACCGATTAAGAATTTCCTTTGAGTTATTTATCGTTAAATACTTTACCAGTTCAAATAACCATATAGATGTAGCATCTTGTTGAATAGGAACAATCTCCTCTCCGGATTCCGATATATAGCTATGCCATGTACTGCCTTGAGATTCGGTACCTTTTTTAGCAGAAGGTAAATATTTATGAAAGAAATATCCTTTATCATTCAATAAATCTAGCGAAGCATTTAAAACCTTTATAAATAACTTCATATCCTTAATAGTCACTAAAGCTTCAGCGACAAACGCACCGTCTCTTGGCCAAAAATATGAATAATGATCTTTTCCGTCTGTCTTCAAAAATTGACCATCATTTCCAGCAGTAACTATTCCGTTGCTATTTGTTTGTGAGTGAAGAATAAGAATTGATCTTTGATAATCCTTAACGATTTGAGCGAGATCTTCATTTGAAAATCTTTTTGCAAGTAGTGCAACATTTTTAATATTAACGAAATCATCTAAGAATTGGCTTGAAGCAATTTCCTGTTTTTGAATCAAATAATTGGGGTTTGTTTTCCTCGCCTTTTTTACTAATTTTATTAAATCATCCTTGTTTTTAGCAAAACAATAAAAGAGTAAATGTTTTCCAGTTGTTTTTGCTCCTAAATCAGAAAAAAAGGAAATACAAGACGAAACATCTCCAGTACTCACAGGATTAAAATTAAGCTCTCCTTTAGAATCGGGAATAGCACCCTTCCCATTATTATCTGACTTTGCAGCACAAGACATTTGATAGAATTTTGAATTTGAACCTATAGCAATATGCCTTTTCTTTTTATAATGCCATAAAAAGCCTTCTGGTTGATACCAAATAACCGTGTCTCCGATTGAATTCTCCAGTAATGAAAAATTGTTTTGAAAAATGACTTTTATTTCGAGGGGCTTTTCACTTAAATTTGTTAGAACTATATGTCTAAAAAAAATGGTTTCTTTTTCGAATATCACATTCCTAATCTTACATGAAAATCTCCCCGCCCTTTCTGTGTAAGTAACTTCCCCAATTAATGAATCGGCTAGATACTCAATTTCAATTGAAAAATTTTCTTCGTTTATCTCAACAAGGGCATCATCTATATAAAAGAATAGGGGGTTAGTATTAGATGAGAGCTGATTCTCCTCGCCTACATTGGGATAATATAAATCTTTAACTACACCCTTGTAATCGATGTTCACTAATAGCTTTTTGTTTGATAGTACTAGGGCAGTTGAATACATTTTATTTTTCTAATACGTTAATAGCTTCAAGTAAAAGAGCATAATTCCATGCTTGAGATAAAGTTCCATCAGGGTTTTTATCTGTAGGATCAAAAACCTCAGGAATATATTTTAATCCCTTATCATTCATAGCATCAAAAAATTTAACAAGTGTTTCTTTAATCTCGGTCTGCGCAGCCTTCCCTTTATAGCTATATAAAGCCACAAGGTAAAAACCCAAAAGGAAAGGCCATATAGCTCCATTATGGTAAGCCTTATCGCGCTCTTCAAGCGAACCTTTGTATGAAGACACAAAGGCTGAATCATTTGGAGAAAGTGTATAAAGTCCTAGTTCAGATAATAATTCTTTTCGTACAGTCGCTAAAATCTTTTCGGCTCGAATTTTAGGAAAAACTTTAAAGGGAAGAGCCAAACCCATAACCACATTAGGCCTTATTTGGTCATTAGATTCATCTTTACCAATATAGTCGTATACAAAGCCAAGTTTTTCAATATAAAAGTCTTTATTTATGTTTTTATGAAGAGTTTTTATAATATTCTTAATGTTTTTATTTAGACAGGTAAGTTTAATTTTCTGTTCAAAGAATTCTAAGATTTTGAGTACATTTAGCCAAAGTAATTCGATTTCAATTAGATATCCAAAACGACCAGTGGCTGACTTTCCTTTAATTGAAGAATCCATCCATGAAAGTGAAACCTTTTTATCATCCCAGGTAATATAACCATTATCATCCATGTGAATACCAAAATCCGTTCCATTTATATATTCCGAAACTATAGTATTAAATTCATCAGATAAATTTAAAATCGTTTCTGAATCCTTTGTCTCAACGAAGTAATAATATGAAGCCACCACAAACCATAAGCTAGCATCAATTGAATTATAAGATTTACTATTTAATTCATTTGGAATTAGACCATTTTTAAGTTGTCTAGACCAAGATAATAAGACTTCTTTAGCAAAATCAAATTTTTTAGTAACTAGTAAAAGCCCCTTGAAAGAAATGAAAGTATCACGCCCCCAATCATTAAACCAATGATAGCCAGCGACAATTGATTTGCGATTATTATAATCAATTAAAAAGTCATCTGATTTTTCAAATAAATATTTCCGAATATTCTTTATTTTATTTCTCTCATTTACGGCCTCATCATTCATTTCTATCGTAGGTTTTAATGTATTACTGATTTTGCCAGGCTGATCATGTAAAACATCAATATAATTGAACTGTAGAGTTATGTAATTATCGCCAGGTTCAAATTCGTGTTCAATTGTGCCTACTTTTATTTGATCTTCAATGGATTCGAGTCCTCTTTCTTCTTCAACAATATATTTAAAATCATTGTATACGGTTTGTTCTAAATCAATATAATAATTTGTATTTAGTAGGCTCTTTGGATTAAAAGACAGTACTTTAATAGATAATTCTTCTTCCTTAGAAAGTTCAATGTCTAAAGTGTTTAAATATTTTTTAGTTTTAAAAAATGCATTATTTGAGTATTTTTTTAAACTGTGAATAGAACGATTCGTAACAAAAGGGGATACATCTAGTTTGATCGGCATTGAATTACTGATTTCGTATTTCAAAGTTATCGAATTATTTTCCTGTGAGAGATTAATCTCCTTAATTATTTTCAAACCCTCGACTAAATATTCAATAGCAATAGCATTCGATTTAATAATTGTTTTTTGAATATATTTAAGCCCATCAGGAGATTTAACACCTGATTTATACCTAGCCGCATTTAGAAAGTATTCTTTTCCATTTATTGTAACTTTTTCTTCCACAGACCCGACAATAACCTTTCTGTTAAGGTTTTCATCAGATACTATTAAAAGTCCATGGTATTTCCGAGTGTTTCCTTCTACCAAATCACTTGAAGAAAAACCTCCAATTTGATTAGTCAGTAAATATTCATTCTTCATGAGCAGTTTTTTATTTTAATCGCTTTCTAAATAAGCCATAAATCTTTTAATTGCCAGAACACTTAGCGCAATTATCATACCCGCCAACACTAAGTATAAAGCTATGGTAAGTAAATTATAAATATTTTTATTAGATGAATATGAGTCTATTATTGGCAAGACTTCAAATTCTTTATTAAGTGTTATTGGGGTTTCGACATTATTTATGTAGTTCCTTTCGTAGGCAGCAGCCATTACTTGAACAGCTAAATTCATTTTATAATCTTCGAAAAGGGTATATTTTGTTTTTGGCTCGAATTGCTTAACAATAATATAAGGTTCATTAGCTTTAATATTAATTATGTCTTTTTTTTCCCCGACAACTTTTAGAATATTTTCATCATAAAACCAATCTACACCAACCTTGCTAGAATCAATGCTAGAGTTAATTGTTAGCTTTACACTAATTAATTTTTGAGGATAGTTTTGATCAATAACTTTTAAATCAAGCTTTATGGCTTCATCAAGCCCTACAGGCTTTTCATCAGTTGACGCTGCAAAACTCTTAGCATTTGGAATTACGAACAACAGTGATATCACCAATACCAGAATGATGTTTAGGATTTTGGATAGTCGCACTTTGGGCAATAGATAAAAAATATCTGAAACAAAATATAAGATAATATTATCTATTATTTAATAAGAATTCAATTTAAGAAAATGCTTAAAGCCCCAGATGTTTATTGATTAATGATTCGGCAAGCTTGGGGTTAGCCTTCCCTTTAGTTGCCCTCATTACTTGACCTATTAAGAATTTTGCAGCATTTGGATTTTTCTCAACAGTTTTTACAACATTTGGATTATCTTTAATGACTTGAATAACAACTTCTTCAATTGCCTTATCGTCATTGATCACTAACAAATTTTGTTTTGTAGCGTATTCTTCGGGATCTTCTGAAGTCTCGAAGATTGCAGACAATATTTGCTTAGCAATAGATCCAGAGACCTTACCGCTTTTTAACATTAAAACTAATTTTAAAAGATTAGTTGGTTTAAATTTTAAATCTTTTAATTTAATTTTTTTTGTTTTCATTAAAGCTGAAACATCACCAATGAACCATTTTGCGATTTCTTTTACAACTTCAACATCTTTGACATCTTTTATAGACTCTTCAAACCAATCGGCCTTTTGCTTTTTGGAAATAATTGTTTCTGCTGTAGATGGCTCAATGCCATAGTCTTTTATATATCTATCTTTCTTTTCTTGAGGCAACTCAATAATTTCCGACTTAATCTTTTTGATTTGTTCATCATTAAAGATTATTGGTGGAATATCAGGCTCAGGAAAGTAACGATAATCGTCCGAGGATTCTTTTATTCTTTGACTATAGGTTTCCCCTGACATATCTTTGATTCCGCGAGTTTCTTGAATAGGTGTTTCGTTATTATTCAAGATTTCGGACTGCCTTTCAAATTCATACTTTATTACTTTTTCTAAAACCGAAATTGACCCAATGTTTTTGATTTCAACTTTGTAATTAGGAAGTTTTTTAGTACCGGCTTCGCGAAGGGATATGTTAAGTTCGAATCGCATCTGACCTTTTTCCATGTCTGCATCAGATATATCCAAATATTTAACTATCTGCTTTAGTCGTTTAGCAAATAAATTAACCTCCTCGACATTTGAAAAGTCCGGTTCTGTAACGATTTCGACCAATGGAACTCCAGACTTGTTGAAGTCTAATTTAGTTTCATTATTTTCATGAATTGACTTTCCGGTATCTTCTTCTTGATGTACTCGGGTTATTCTTATTCTATGTGAGTCCCCATGAATGTCATACTCCAAATATCCATCATAGCCAAAAGGAAGGTCATACTGAGAAATCTGATAGCCCTTTGGAAGATCAGGATAAAAATAGTTTTTTCTATCAAATTTTGAGAATTTGTTAATTTTACAATTTAAGGCCAGACTTAGTTTTATGCACTTTTCAATAGCAGCCTTATTGGGTACTGGTAATGCTCCGGGTAATCCCAAACAAACCGGGCAGACATGGGAATTTGGAGCCGATTGAAAGTATTTGGCATCGCATCTGCAAAACATTTTTGAATTTGTTTTTGCCTGGACATGAATCTCAAGTCCAATAACCATTTCTAGATCTTTCATTTGTTTATTCTGTTTTCAAAAATATAGGCTGTATCAAGAACTAATTGTTCTTTAAACTGTGGAGCAAAGAACTGCATTCCAATAGGCAAGTTATCATTATTGAAACCTATTGGTATTGAAATACATGGAAGACCAGCCAATGCACTTGATTCAGTTAATAAATCAGCCATTTCACCAAATAGAGGATTATCTTTGGAAGAACCAATTTTTGGTGCAGGCCCCGGCATTGTAGGTCCAGCAATAATATCTACTTCTTTAAAAGCTCTTTTAAAATCTTCAATTATTAAAGTTCTAACCTTTTGGGCCTTTTTATAATAGGCATCATAATAACCTGCAGATAAAGCATAAGCTCCTGTCATGCTCCTTTGTTTAGCTTCGCTACCGAAACCTTCACCACGATTTAATGCAATTTGATCAATTATAGTTTCTGCTTTTAAAGTTGAATTATGGCCATACCTTATTCCATCAATTCTAGCTAAATTTGAAGATACTTCAGACCTACAAACCAGAGTGTAAACAGCCATCGAATATTTAGGATCAATCAAGTCAATTGGAATTATTTTAGCACCTAGTTTTTTATATTCCGCCAAAGTCTTTTCTACAAGGGTCTTTGTGAACTTATCGATTCTTTCATCTAGGAACTGTTTTGGAACTCCAATTTTTATTTTTAAATTTTTATCAGTTAAATTTTCAAAATATTTTGTTTTCTCCTCCTTAATTGATGTTGCGTCAAATTCGTCACCTCCAGCTAAAACATCGCTCACAATTGCTAAATCTCTAACAGAATTTGCTAAAATGCCAGGCCTATCTAGTGAAGACCCCATAGCAATTACACCATATCTTGAGAATCGTCCATATGTAGGGGCAAAGCCATATACACCGCACCATGCAGCAGGGCCTCTCACAGAACCAGCAGTTTCGCTTCCGATTGCATAAGTAGAAAAGTTAGCTGCTACGGCTGCAGAACTTCCTCCCGATGAACCACCAGGGATTCTACTTTTATCATGAGGATTTTTAGTGACCCCATAGTCAGAGGTTTCAGTGGATGAACCATGTGCAAAAGCATCCAAGTTTGCCTTGCCAACTATTACAGCTCCAGAATCTACTAATCTTTGAGTAACAGTGGCGTTATAGGGAGAAATATAGTTATCCAAGATCTTACTTGAAGCAGTTGTTTTTGTACCAATATAGTTGAAGTTATCCTTTAAAGCCAAAGGAATTCCAGCAATTAAAGAAATTTCCTCATTGTTCTTTATCTTTTTATCAATTTCGCTTGCCTGTTTTAAGGCCATGTCTTTTGTAAGAGTAACGAAGGCATTGATTTCTTTTTCCTTTTTTTCGATTTCTTGGAAATAAGCATTAGTAAGTTCGGTAGAAGTAATTTCTCCCGATACTAAACTTTTATGTAAATCTTCAATCGTTCTTTTTAAAATATTGATTTTCATATTAGTTTATAACTCTTTTTACTGTAAAATAATCGTTCAATAAATTTGATTTATTTGGATAATCTTTAATATTTAATCCATTTTTCACCACATCTTCGGCAAGTACATTAACTAACCCATGGGTCTGAGAAGTTTCAGGAGTTTTTGAAGTATCTAATTCTTTTAATACATCGACTGAATCAAGTACTCTACTTAATTGATTTTGAAACTTTTCAATTTCATCGTCTTGAAGGTGAATTTTGATCAGACTAGCAGTTTTTTGAACTTGTTCTTTTGATAATTTAGTCATTTTCAGTTATGGTATATAACTTGTAATTTTAAACCATTCATATGCAAAATACAATTCAAGCTATTTAAATATTGTTAAAAAAGTACCTCGTAATGTATATTGTTTGTATGAAAAATTACAAATTTATTTCCTGGAATGTTAATGGTATCAGAGCCGTTTTTAAAAAGGGTTTTTTAGATTGGTTTCAAAAGGAATCGCCAGATTTCTTATGCCTACAAGAAACAAAAGCACATGAAGACCAACTTCCAATGGATTTAAGGCTAGTTCCAAATTACACAGCATTTTTTTCTTCGGGTGAAAGAAAAGGCTATAGTGGGGTTGGTGTTTACGCAAAAGATCCTGCGATCAAATTCAATAACAAACTTGGGAAAGATGAATTTGACAATGAAGGGAGAACAATTATTTTAGAATATCCAGAGTTTTACTTACTTAACATATATTTCCCTAATGGCCAAAGATCCCATGAACGAGTTCAATTTAAATTGGACTTTTACGAACAATTTTTAAAAGTTATAAAAAATTTGGAAAAATCTGGCAAAATGATAATCGTATGTGGAGATGTTAATACAGCTCACACTGAGATAGATCTTTCAAGGCCAAAAGAGAATTCAAAAACATCGGGCTTTTTACCTGAAGAAAGAGCGTTTCTAGATAAACTAGTTCAAAATGGTTATGTAGATACTTTTAGAATTTTCAATAAGGAACCCAACAATTTTACTTGGTGGGATGTAAAATCCAGAGCCAGAGAAAGAAACATCGGCTGGAGAATAGATTATTTTTTTGTAGATAAAAACCACAAAGACAATGTAACTAAAGCTGGGATCATGTCTGATGTTATGGGTTCTGATCATGCTCCAATATTTATTAATATTAAAATTTAATTTTTAAAAATAACTTAAATGGCCAAAATTAAAGTATCAATTTTAAAAGGTGATTGTATGGGATGTGGGACTTGTTATGCAGCCTACCCAGAGATATTTGAAATGGATGTTGATGGCAAAGCAAAAGTTAAAGATGAATTCAACAATGTCGAAATTCAGGATTCCGCTTTAATTGAAAAAGCAAAATCTGCAGCATCTATGTGCCCAAATGGTGCAATTAAGATTGAGGAGATCCAATAAATTTTGCCTGAAAAAAATACTGCTTAATTCGATTAATAAAATGGCATAGAGCAACTGTGCCCATTATTATTGAACCTTCTACATGCCAGTAGATAAAATTAAAGTCTATATCATTTAGAGCTGGTATTGAGTATTGCATTATCATCAAAACACCAAAAAAGAACGAAGGGATCAATGTTATTAAAAGAACACTATTCCAAAAGAGGTTAAAGACTGGCAATGTAAACAATTTGGATTTATAACCTCTTTTTGTAAGCGCATACCATCCCCAATATAAAAGACCTGTAATCAAAACCAAAGGAAGAAAAACATAAGGATTTTTTGTTTCAACAGGCGAAGTACTAATATCAACTTTATTTTCGACAGCTTGAGTTACTATAATTGTTGCAGCAGGATTCTCTTGTTCTTGGCTAGGAATCGCAGTATTGGTAGCTTTAACAGTAGATAGTTTTCCAATTCTGTAATTTTCAAGTAGGGCATAACTACTGCTTTTATGATCACGGTTAGTACCATCTTTAGTTTGAAAGGCCTCAGTCATATCTGTTCCACACCAATCACGAATGTCTAAATATCTGTCATGTAATTTTAAATAAGTTGTTAAATCGTAAACATTTCCATCAAAAATCACATAACAGTTGCTTTCTGTGTTATGTTTAGCAACTTCAGACGCAGTGAAGCTAAAATCTTCGGCATTTATGGACTTGAAGGATAAAACAGTTAACATTGAAACAAAAAACAAAACAGTTTTTATTTTTCTCATATATATTAATTTTAATTATAAAAATATTATACATAATATAGTTATGCTAGAATAGTTTTGTGAAAATCCTATTAAAAATTCTTAAAAAACCAAAATTTGTTTTATTGCAAATCCTCTCGTTCGTTTTCTTGATTGCTAGTAATATTATTGGCCTTGGGATTGCTGTAGTATCCGGGAAATGGCTTGATGATTTTTTAGTCACACGGTCCTTACCAGAAGATTTCACTACCATAATAATACTTGCTTCATTAATTAGTTTTATCGTTCCTTATGCATCATCAATGATAACTAATTTAATTTCCGAGATGTTGGCTGTTGATTTAAGAAAGATCTTGGTGGAAAAATATTTCTCTCAAAATTATGAAATTTACAACAATGTTAACAGTGGGAAAATGTTCACAATATTTACAAACGATGTAAACCAAATAAAAGACATCGTTTCAAGGATAGTTAACTCTTTGATATCAGCGATAATCATGCTCATTGGTAGCACGGCTTTAATGCTATATTTTAATGCGAAATTAGCTTTCGCTGTATTTGTAGTAATACCACTTATTCTTTTTGTTGCGTTTTTTATTATTAAAAGATTAGGTAAGTTTTTTAAGAAAATCCAAAAAAAGAGAGATAATTTAAATAAAGTAATCGAAGAGAACATAAAAGGCTCAATGTTGATAAGAGTTTTCGCCTCAGAGTTGGATGAAATTTCAAAATTCGGAAAAGCCAATAAAGAATTCCGAGATCTTTCGTTAAACGTTGTTAAATATTTCTCTTTACTTTTTCCACTAATTAATATGGCTTTGTTCATGGGCCAATTACTCGTTTTGTATTTAGGAGGTGAATCAGTGATTGAAGGTACTATGTCATTAGGTCAACTTTCAACATTTAATATGCTCGTAATTATTTTTACAGCTCCATTTATCATTATTAGCTTTATAACCAATTTTATAACTCAAGCAGTTGTTTCCTTAAAAAGAGTTAATGAGATACTGGACTACAAAATTGAACCCCATATTGGTCAAGAAAATATTGAAGAATTTGAATCTCTTGAACTTCAAAATGTTGATTATAAAATTGGGAAAACTAAAGTATTAAATAATATTAATCTTTCTATTTCCAAAGGCGAAAGTATCGGAATAATTGGTACCACAGCATCAGGTAAAACTTCTTTAATTAAACTTATTCTTGGTATGACAAAACCCTCAAAAGGGCAAGTGCTTATCAATGGCAAACCAATAGAATCGATCAACCCCACTCTTTATCAAAAGATCTTTGGATATGTTCCACAATCTAGTCAACTTTTTAATGATTCCATACTTCAAAATATTAAATTCTACAGGGATTTATCCAAAGAGGATTTAGATTTAGCCATAACTTCTGCAAAGGTTAACGAATTTAGTGATAAATTTAATGACAATTTAAATACAATTGTTAGTGAACGAGGCACAAATCTATCAGGTGGGCAAAAACAAAGGATTATTATCTCAAGAGCTTTGGCTCATCAACCTCAAATTTTAATATTGGACGATTCAACTGCAAAACTGGATTCTGTTACCGAGAAAACTGTTTTAAATAATATTAAAACAAATTACAAAGGAATAACCTTAATAAATATTGCAGCAAAAATCTCTTCTATCAAAGATTCAACAAAGATTATCGTTATGGATCAGGGTGAAATTAAAGATACTGGCACTCATGAAGAATTATTACAAAAATCTTATCTATATCAAGAAATTGAATTAAGCCAAAATAATTATCATGGATAAAGACTTTAAACTTTCAAAAAAGAACGTAAAGCCTAAAAGGGCTTTGCTTTACATATTTTCACTCTTTAAACCTTTTTGGAAAACGATAATATTTGTAATTATTTTTTCGTTAACTTCAACATTAGCATCGGTTTTAATCCCCCAAACATTACAGATTGCAATTGACACGAACATTCCCGCCAAAGACATTGCTGGACTTCAAAATACATCACTATTCTTTATAGGTCTTGTAGCGATATTTTTTATTACAAGTGTATTTCAAGTAAATTTATCAGGAAAAATAAGTCAAAAAGCTCTATTCAATCTACGAAAAAACTTATTTAAAAAACTGCAAGATCTACCGATTGCTTTTTTTAATCAAAACAAAATAGGGGATATAGAAATAAGAATCTCTTCAAATGTAGAAAATATAAATAGATTTTTTTCTGAAGGCGTTATAAGAATCATCAATATCTTTGTCTCCCTTATAGGATTTATGATCATGATGTGGTTACTAAACGCTAAATTAACAATTGTAGTAATAGTTTCATTAATAATATTTATCTTGTATTTAAATTTCCAAGGTAAATTACTGCGCAATAAACAGAAAAAAGCATTAGATGTAGAAGGTGAATTCAGTAGTTTTGTGCAAGAAATTTTGAACGGCTTCCCAATAATTAAGATTTTTAACAAACAAGATTCATTTAAAGAAATTTTCCAAATTAAAAACAAAAAATATTACTCTGAGAGTCTCAAAGTTATTGCACTAAGCTCAGTTAGCGATGGATTTTTACCTCTTCTTCAAATTCTCTCAGGCAGCATCATTATCTATTTAGGCCTTACCCAATTAAATGAAGGCGTTATTACTTCAGGTCAATTTGTAGCCTTCTTTTCATACCTTGTTCTGTTCTTTAGAAGATTTGAAGGGATTGGAAATCTTTGGACTACTATCCAATCTGGGATAGCAGCTGCTCAAAGGATTCTTGAGCTTTTCCAATTGAAATCAAATATTGTGACTAAAATTAAAAATCCAATTGATAAGCCTATTCAAGGTAAAATTGAATTTAAGAATGTTTATTTTTCTTATGAAGATAATGTACCGGTTTTAAAAGATATCGACCTGCTTGTTCCTGCGGGGAAAACCATAGCTATAGTAGGACCAACGGGTGGCGGAAAGACTTCGTTCGTTTCACTCATTGCTAGATTATATGATCCTAATTCTGGAGAGATTAAAATTGACGGTATTGATTTAAGAGATTGGGATCTCAAACATCTCAGAGAAAGTATCGGTTATCTTTTGCAAGATTCATTCTTTTTTGAAGATTCAATAATTAATAATTTAAGATACGATTCCCATTCAAACTTATCAGAAGATGAAGTCCTAAAGTATTTCAAAGATTTTAATGTTGAGAGCATTTTCTCAAAACTTTCTGATGGGCTTAATACAATTATTAAAGCGGACAGTCTTTCTCAAGGTCAAAGACAAATTTTAGCACTAATTAGATTAATAATTCGTAATCCAAAGGTGATAATTCTTGATGAAGCTACAGCAAATATTGATACTAAAACTGAAAAAATTTTGATTGATGTACTAGATAAAATCAAAAAGGGCAAGACCACTTTTGTTATTGCTCACAGATTAAGTACAATTTTTAATGCTGATGAAATTCTTTTAATACAAAACAACTCAATAATTGAGCAGGGGACCCACGAATCATTACTTGATAAAAGAGGCAGATATTATGAAATATATTCAAAATTTTCAACAAAACAAGCTATAATTACATAAATTTAACTAAATATTATGAAAAGAAAATCTTTGTCTATAGTTTCTCCTGTCTACAATGAAGAAGGGAATATTGATAAATTCTATTCAGTTCTAAAAAGTGTTTTAAATGAACTTGATTACGATCACGAAATAATTTTTATTAACGATGGTTCGAAAGATAAATCCTTATTGAATCTTAGTAAACTAGCAGTAGAAGATAAGTCTGTAAAGGTTATTAGTTTTGCCAGAAATTTCGGTCATCAAATGGCAATTACCGCAGGCATTGACCATGCTACAGGTGACGCATGCATAATATTGGATTCAGATCTACAAGATCCACCAGCCGTGATTAAAGACTTGGTAAAAAAGTGGGAAAAAGGTTTTGAAATAGTGAATGCAAAAAGAGCTTCAAGGAGTGATGGATTTTTTAAAGACACTTCAGCAGTTATTTTCTACAAAGTATTGAACTCACTTTTAACAAATAAAATTCCTGAAAATGTAGGGGATTTTAGATTAATCGATAAAAAGCCCTTAAAAGTTCTGCAATCAATTAAGGAAAAAGATCGATATTTAAGAGGTTTAACTACTTGGATAGGATTCAAACAAACTGAAGTTTTATATGATAGAGCTAAAAGGGAATGGGGTAAGACGGGTTATTCAATGAGTAAAATGTTTGGATTAGCACTAAACGCCATCTTTTCATTTTCAAGATTACCAATGAAAATTGCTTCTATTTTCTGTGGAATCTTCTTTGTCATTCTAATTGGAGTTTTGATATATGTTCTATTTTCCGTTTTAACTGGATATTCCGCAGCAGGATGGGCTTCTCAAATTATAATTTACTCAATATATTTTGGGATTCAAATGCTAGTTTTAGCAATTATTTCAGAATATGTTGGGAGAATTTACTTTCAAGTTCAAAATCGTCCTCTATATGTAATTCAAGATAAAATCAACTTGGATTAATAATAAAATTTAAGGTTATAAAAAAGCCTCATTTTCATGAGGCTTTTTAATATTATTTCTGAAAGTTTTACTTCTTTAAAGGAGCAAGTTTTTTTCTTGGACCAAAGTAGTAAACCAATGCAGCAATTCCACCAAATCCTAAGATTAAACCGACGATTAAGACGATTAACCATGTTTGTCTATTTGGAAGTTCTGCTTCTGTTCTCTTTATTACATCTACTAACATCCAAATGTTAAAAGCAACAAATATCAAAGCAATTAAACCACAGCACAATGGAAGAATTACACCGAAAACGCCCAAACCACCTAAGAATGCTAATGCATCTGCATCGCTCATTGTTGATGTAGATGTAGTGTTATATAGATCGTAATAATCTTCGTAATCGTATGCTTCAGCAAGGACTGAAGTTGCGACTGCGCCGAATGACAACGCTAAAGCAGTTGCTTTAGTTGCAATCGATTGGATCTTATTCATAGTAGAATAATAATAAATAATAATGAATTTTAAAACAATCTTATAGACAAGTCAAAACTATTGTAGATATTTTGTCTTAATATATTCTTGCCAAGGTTTACTACTAAATTTTTGATCACCCGCTTTTAGACTGATTTCTTCTAGATTATATGCTCCACCATATACATGTATCTTATTTTTAAACCACTTATTAATATTCTTAATTTCGGACACTTCAAGTGTTTGGAAATCTGTCCCAATGTCCTTTTTCATCTTCTTATCCCATATGGCTGAAAGGGTAGAACCCAATGAATATGTTGGGAAGTACCCTATACTTCCAAAGGCCCAATGTACATCTTGAAGAATTCCTTCTGAATAATTTTTTGGCTCAATACCTAAATATTTTTTATATAATTTATTCCAAAGTTTTGGAGCTTCTTTAGTAGTAATTTCATTGTTTAATAGTGCTTTTTCAACCTCATATCTAATAATAATATGATAATGGTAGGTTATTTCATCCGCTTCTACACGAATCAAGCTTGGCTCGACCTTGTTGAAATACGAATAAAAATCATCAACCTTGTACGAAGAATATACTTTATTCAGTTTTATAAAATCCTTATAAAAATACTTAACAAATCCATGGCTTCTTCCTATGAAGTTTTCCCAATATCTAGATAAGGATTCATGTAAAGCGTAGCTTGTTTCAGGCCATAAAGGAGTGCCTTCAAGATTTTTATCTACATTTGATGCAAAAAGGCCATGTCCAAATTCATGAATTGTTGGGAACAATGAACAAGTAAAGTCATGATCAGGATAGCTTGTCGTTATACGAATATCATCAGGGCTTAAAAATAAAGAGAAGGGATGCATCGAGGTATCTATTCTAAATCGTTTTTTATCTTGGCCTAGATAATCTAATACTTTATTATTTAACTTCTTCATTAAGAGCTTACTATATTTATCTTGACTTAAATCAATTCTGCTTTTGGATGAGATCTTTTGAAGGTCGATCCCCTTTAAAAATGTTTTTAATTCTGAAAAATAAATATCGAGTTCTGAGCTTGTCATTCCATCTTCATATTGATCAAAAACAGAATCATATATATCTTTTTTTGGATCAAGGTATTTAGCTCGCTTTCGAGTGAGCTCAAATATCTTTTGTAAATAAGGTTCAAAAATATCGTAGTTATTTTCTCTTTTTGCTTTGGCCCATACTGTAGAAGCTTGTGCAATAAGTTCTGACCATTCTTTAATAAATTCAGCAGGAAGTAATTGGTATTGTTTTACGGATTTATTTAATCGATATATTGCTCTTTTTTCAAAATCATTAAGGGATTTTTCTTTTTTAGAAGCAATAATTAAGTCTGTAAATTCTTTTTCTAATATAATTTTTTGAACTAAACAATTAATATCTGCTAAGACTTTCCCTCTTGATTTAACACCCATTTCTGGCATATAAGTCTCGGTATCCCAATTAATTAAAGTATCTGCATAAATCAATGACCAAATAGATCTATACTTATTTATTAATAATTTTATTGTGGGATTTTCGAATTTCATGATATATTTAACACGATGAGATAATTTATTAGTAAATTAAAAAATGAATAAACCTAAAAAAATGGCAGCAAAAAAACATAGAAAAAGTTGCAAAAAACAAGTTAGTCTAAAGTATCGAGGTTAGTTAATAGATCCGATTCACCTCCAATACGCCAAAACGCAATTCCTGAAATATTGTATTTTTTCGCTAGATTTATTCTATCATTAATGCCTTTTTGGTCAATATATACAAGAGTTCTAGATATATTATCCTTTGCAACATAATCGAAGATCTTCTCACTTTCGTAAGTTCCCGATTTCCCGTCATTAGACTTTAAAATATTTTTCACTTCAGCATAAGTAAAAGCCTTTGCTTCAGAATCTCCGGATGAATTCATTTTCATACTTGGAACAAATGGAAGCTTAGTATCGTCTTTACCTATCCATTCGTAAGCATATAGATGCACTCCTAATACTAACTTTTTGGGATCGACCTTAGAAACACCATACTTTAAAACTTCATCAATCCAGTTTATTGGCGCAATTGGCCCAGGGAATTTTGACTTAATAAAAGTATAATCATAGGCCATGATACGGATCTTATCGGCATAATTTTGTATTAACGACCAATCTTGGACTTCTCGAGTTTCTACCAAAGACGGATAAGTGATATTGTCTCCCCATTTAGCAATTACAGTTACGATTAGTTTTTTATTTTTTGATTTTAATTCTTTTGATAGGGCACTTAAAAATTCAAAGTATTTTACCTTGTCAGATAATTTTGTTGATTCATAGTCTAAATCAATTCCATCAAAATCATTATTTACTACAGTATCGACAATGGATTGGATATGGTTATTAAAATTGTCTTTGTTCTGAAGGACTTCTGTAAATAACTCATGATCGAACATTGCTATTGCAGGTATAATTTCAATGTTATTATCTTTTAAAAAGCTTATTATTTCGCCCTTATTAGAAGGGTATTTGTTTTTTAATGATCCATCTTTATTGACTTCAAACCAGACCGGACTGACAGATGAAAAAAGTGTAGGATTGTTTTTCAAACTATTAAGGCCAGAGGGGCTTCCCCAATACGGTATCCAACCTGAAAAGGTAAATTCAAAAGAATCAAATTTATTATTTTCTAGATTTTCGACCAAATCGGTTTTAATCTCGGGATTTACTTCAAAATTATCTGTTTTAGATGACTTAGATTCCGAAGTTTTAGTTAAAAAGGAAATCAATAAAATCAACCCGGTACTAATAAGTATAACGATCAATAGTAGAATTAAAATTTTCTTTTTACTCATCAATTTTTGTAACTAAATATTCATCATCTCTGAATTTAATTTTATCACCGATTTTAACTGAATTTAAAATTTGGCCAAAGGGAGAAGAAATTGAAAATGATAATTCTTCTGGATCCCCATTTTGCTCAAGGAGTATAAAATCTTTAATTATTCCATTTCCTTTAACCTGTATCATTTTTAATATTCCTTTTTCATTTTTCTGTTCTTTTTTTAAATCTAAGATCTGAAGTTCAAGCATTTCAATCATATCTGATGTTTGTGTAGCTTCGCGATATGAAGCTCCAATATCTTCATGTAGAGTTTTGTTTAATACTAAAAGTCTTTGCTCTAATTCTTTCAATTTTTCTTGGATTTGTTTATTTCGCATTATTATTCTAAAATTAAGAAATATAGTTAAATTTTTATAAACAAGTTCAATGGATAATAAACCCAAAATTCTTGTTGCGGAAGATGAACAGGACGCAAGATTAATCTATGTAGATATATTATCATCTGCAGGCTACGAAGTCGATGGAGTAGCCGATGGAAAAGAAGCCCTTATTAAAATGGAGAACAAAAAATATGATCTAGTTTTATTGGATATTATTATGCCAAATCTAGATGGGATTTCTGCATTGAAGGCAATTAAAGAAGATCCTTCCAAATATGGTAATATGCCAATATACATGTTAACTAATATTGGCAGTGATGCTGCTATTAAAAATTCAGTTCAACTTGGAGCTCAGGGCTACATTTTGAAATCTGACACTGATCCTACAGAATTAACAGATCTAGTTGAAAAAGCATTAAACTAATTTTTTTATTTAAACATTAAATATAACCTATGAAAATAACAGGTATTAAAGCTCGTCAGGTTTTAGATTCTAGAGGCAATCCTACTGTAGAAGCCGATGTCATAATTGATAATGAATTCTTAGGTAGAGCAATAGTTGCAAGTGGCGCATCTACTGGTAAATACGAAGCATTGGAACTTAGAGACGGTGATAAATCAATTTATCATGGACAAAGTGTTTTAAAAGCAGTTGAAAATGTCAATACAATTATTGCTCAAGCACTAGTGGCATCCGACTGTGTAGATCAAACAAAGTTTGATCAAATACTAATTGATCTTGATGGGACTCCAAATAAATCAAAATTGGGTGCAAATGCCATTCTTTCTGTTTCCTTAGCTTATGCATGGGCCTATTCGAAAGCAATGAAACAACAACTATTTGAATATATTGGATCATTATATGGCAACAACGATTTCAAAATGCCAAGAGCAATGTTCAATATAATGAATGGTGGCAAACATGCTAATTGGGCAACTGATATCCAAGAATACATGATTATGCCTATGCAGACTACAACTTGGGCCGATTCAATTCGTGTTGGAAGCGAAATTTATCATTCTCTAGAAAAACTATTAAAAGAAAATGGCTATTCCATCAATGTTGGGAATGAAGGTGGTTTTGCTCCATCATTAAAATCTAATCAAGAAGCTCTCGATTTAATTGTTAAAGCTATTGAAAGCGCCGGTTATAAAGTAGGTGAAGAAATAAAAATTTGTTTCGATGCGGCAGCCTCAGAATTCTATAATGAAGAAACTGGGAATTATGATTTAAAAAGAGATGGCAAGACTCTTTCAAAGGCCGAAATGGTTGATTGGGTTGAATCTTTTTCTCAAAAATATCCAGTACATTCCTATGAAGACATGTTCTCACAAGATGATTGGGAAAGCTGGGCAGAATTGACAAGAAGAGTAGGGGATAAAATTCAAGTTGTTGGGGACGATCTTTTGGTAACTAATGTTGTAAGGATCAAAGAAGCAATTGAAAAGAAAGCTTGTAATTCATTATTAGTTAAACTTAATCAAATCGGGACTTTAACCGAAACCTTAAATGCAATGAAACTTAGTGAAAGTGCCGGATGGACCAATGTTGTATCTCATCGAAGTGGCGAAACTGAGGATGTTACAATTGCACACTTAGTAGTTGGAACATCTGCCGGTCAATTAAAAACTGGAGCTCCAAGCCGAAGCGAAAGAATTGCCAAATACAACGAGTTAATTCGAATCGAAGAAAAATTACTTAATAAATAAAAAAATATGAAAACATACTTTGTCAAAGATCTATCTAAAGGTCTAGTTCTTAATAATGAAACATTTGCCGTTAAGATCTGCGAAAATCTGCAGACTAAAGATGGCAAACCTTATTATAAATTAGTATTAGCCGACAAAACTGGTGAAATCAAAGCTCAAATTTGGTCTGACAATATTAAGAATGTTTCAAAAAACAGCCTTAAAATTGGCGTTGTAATGATGCTCGATGCGATGGTCGAAGACTATCGTGGAGTTCTTCAACTAAACATCCTTAAGGCAGAGAAAGTTGAAGAGAACAAATTGAATGATTATATGGAATCAAGCGATTTTGATTTAGAAGATTTATGGAAAGATCTTTTAAAACACATTGATTCGGTAAAAAATGAAAATATTAAAAAATTCTTGACTGACTTTCTTAATGACTCAGAAATCGGACCAAAGTTTAAAATTTATCCAGCAGCAGAATTCGTGCATCATGCCTTTAGAGGTGGTTTATTAGAACATACTGTCGAGATGTTGGATATGACAACACCATTAAGGAAATATTACAAAGAAGCAAATTTCGATTATGTTGTTGCAGGGATAATACTGCATGACAGCGGAAAGCTTTTAGAACTCGAACCGGTAGGACTAGTTACCCAAAGGACAAAAGAGGGTTTGTTAATTGGTCATTTGATAAAAAGTTACGAATTATTAATGCAAAAAGGAAAAGGAATTCTTAACGAAGAACAAATGATCAATTTAAAACATATAATACTTTCACATCATGGTTATCTTGAATTTGGAAGCCCGATATTGCCTTCAACAATCGAAGCCAATATTGTTACATATGTTGATCAAATGTCTTCCAAAACGAGAATATTTCAAAAGGTAATTAGACAAAGTCAATCAAATGATATGGAGTTTTCTGAATACGACAAGATTATTGGCGCAAAAGTCTACTTAGGTACCAATGCAACTCAGATCGACACTCCGGAAAGTCATTTACCTTTCGAGATAATTTAAGAATACTAATATCATAGGATCTCTATTGAGTTCTTTTGAAACTATTAAGCTTAATTTTTGTTTAATTAAGTTCATAATTTCTTTGTCATTCATTTCGGTTTCGCCTTCTAAAGCACCATTTAAAGTTTGCGTAGCAATTAAACTCAATTGCTCGAATAATTCAGGATTATCCCTTACATAGGTTAAACCTTTTGATAGTAATTGTGGTTGGCCAATAATTTTCTTTGTCTTTGGTTCTAAAATAGCCGAAAAGATTATCACCCCGTTATTACCTAACTGAGTTCTTTCGGCTAATACCATCGCTCCGATATCACCAACTCCACTGCCTGAAATTAAGGTAGGCATACTTTTAATAGCTTTACCTTTAAAGTGTTCTCCATTTTCAAAAACAATTTGTTCACCTCGTTTGGGGATAATTATTTTATTCTCGCTAAACCCTAGCTGTTTTGCAGTCAAAGCATGTTTGTATAAAAAAGATTGGTAACCATGGACGGGGATAAAAAATCTAGGTTTGGTTAAATTAATCATAAGTTTTTGATCTTCTTCGTATGCGTGACCGCTAGTATGTGTATCTAATCCCTCACTTTGTTGATAGACAATTGCTCCTTGCTGTGATAATTCATCTAATAAGTTTTGTACATAAATTTCATTCCCTGGAATAATCGAAGAAGAAAGTATTATAGTATCACCTTTCTTAATTGATAAGTCTGGATGTTTACCCTTGATAATCCTTGATAAAGCAGCCATTTCTTCTCCTTGCGACCCAGTTGCCAAAACCATTACTTTATTATCAGGCAGAGTTTCAATTTGTTTAAGCGGATAAAAATCTTTTTGAGGTCCTTTAATATATCCAAACTTCTTTGCAACTTCCATATTATTTACCATACTTCGGCCAGCAACTGCTACTCGTCGGTTTAAAACAGAGGCAATATCAATTAATTGAATTATCCTGCCCACTAACGAAGCAAACGATGAAATAATAACTCTTCCTTTTGCACTTTCGATTATCCTAAAAAGACTATCTCTAATTTGTTGCTCAGATTTAGAATGCCCAGATTTAAAAGAATTTGTAGAATCGGATAATAGAGCTAAAACACCTTCGTTCCCAAATTTTGCAATCCGACCGTAATCTGATGGTGGCTCCAAAAGTGGAGAATTATCAAATTTAAAATCTCCCGTATGGATAATATTCCCTTGGGGAGATTTAAAAACAACACCTACTGACTGTGGGATTGAATGATTAATGTGAAAAAACTCAAAACTAATATTCCCAAACTTTAGGACAGAATCTTCTTTGATGGAATGCAAATTATCATATTTAAACGATCTGCCAGAAAAATGGTTTTTGATCATTTCAATGGTAAATGCAGTTGAGAAAATTGGAATATTACCCAATGCCTTAATCGCATAAGGCAAACCACCAATATGATCAAGATGCCCATGAGTCACGATAATTGCTTTGATCTTTTCCTTATTCTTTTTTAGATAATCTAAATTTGGAATTAAAAAATCAATTCCATATAAATCACCATTTGGAAATCCCAACCCAAAATCAATTAAAAAGATCTGGTTGTCATATTCGAAAATCGTAGTGTTAAATCCGATTTCTTCAACTCCTCCTAGAGGAATTACCTTTAAATTATTTCTTTTAAAAACTTTACTATTCATTTACAATAAAAAAACATAAATATATTATACCCATCTATTTTAAAAATTGAAAAAGTTATTTCAAAAAATTAAAAGGAATAAACGCTATTTGTTTTTGTTTATCCTCATCTTAATTTTTTATCTAGCCGTATTGTTCATTTTCAAACAATATGACATTAAGCAAGAAGATATTAGAAAATTGATTGAGCCTTTAGGAGCGTATGGTATCCTAGGTCTGTTCGTTATTCAAGTTGTCTTTTC
Source organism: uncultured Candidatus Saccharibacteria bacterium (assembly GCA_964461915.1). GTDB lineage: Bacteria > Patescibacteriota > Dojkabacteria > B142 > OLB20 > JAKQLP01. Next base: position 337,795 of record CAYWVD010000001.1, read on the forward strand.
TTTAACTCCTTTACCCGATGGTATGATGCCCATTATAGCAACAATCATGTACGGTTGGCCAGGGCTTTTAATAATTATTCTCGGAATGCTCACTGCGACTATGATCCATTATTTTATAGCTAGAAAGCTGGGTTCACAATTTATTCAAAAAAGATATCCCAAAATTATCAGATATGTTGAGATGGTCAAAGGCAAGCATGTAATATTGAAACTCATCTATATTAGAATTTTCACTCTTGTAAGCTTTGACCTTGATGCTTATGTTGCAGGGATAGCCAAAATTGATTTTAAGACTTTTATGATAGCGTCCATTATTGGAATAATTCCAACAAATGCAATCATGATGTTAATTAGCCTTGGGTTGTTCGCCGAAAGTGTTATGGACTTCATTAATATTCTTTTCTGGGTTGTTATTTGCTTCTCGATATTGGCAATTTGGTACAAAAAAAGTAAAATGAATATAACTAATTAATTTCATTATCACTTCGACTATGTTTGGAGATGTCAATCAAGTTACATTGCTTGGAAATATCACTAATGATCTCAATGTAAGATATACCCCTAATGGTAAAGCAGTCCTTAATTTTGGATTAGCAACCAATAGGAGATATAGAGTTCAAGATTCTGACGAATGGAAGGATGATACAACTTTCCATAATATTGTCATGTTTGGATCTCAAGTTGAGATGTTCTCTCAAAGAGCTAAAAAAGGAACAAGAGTATTAGTTCAAGGTCGTTTACAAACCAGATCATGGCAAGATAAAGAAGGTAAAACAAATTACAAAACCGAAATCGTGGTCGATAGAATTATCTTAATTGATAGATACGAAAGAGGTTCAATGGGGGATTATGCCTCAAAAGCATCTAGTGACTCTTCTGACTCTTTCTCGTCAGAAGAACCAACAACTAGTAAACCAAAATCGTCCGCAAAACATGGCCCAGCAGATGAAAGCGTAATTGATCCTGATGATTTACCATTCTAAACTTTAAAAAATGAAATACTCTAAACTATTTGGTAAAACTAATAAAACCGCTAAAAATTTTGAATCTACAAATGCCACTCTTTTAATTAAAGCTGGATTTATCGATCAAGTTATGGCTGGAGTATATACATATTTACCATTAGGTTTGAAGGTGTTAAGTAAAATTGAAAACATTGTTAGAAATCATATGGATAAGATTTCTTCCGAGGTTTTAATGCCATCACTCGCTCCAAAAGAAAATTGGGCAAAAACCGGAAGACTTGAAAAGGTTGATGTTTTAATGCAGGCAATTGGGGCGAATCCAATATCCTTGGCGAAAAATGATAATAGCTATGTGCTGAGCCCAACCCATGAAGAACTCGTTACTCCGCTTGTTCAAAAATTCACCACAAGTTATAAACAATTGCCTATCGCAGTTTATCAAATACAAACTAAGTATCGAAACGAACCTCGCGCAAAATCAGGCCTTTTAAGATGCCGCGAATTTAGAATGAAAGACTTATACAGTTTTCACACCAACCAAAACGATCTAAAAGAATATTATGAAGTCGTTAAGACTGCTTACAACTCGATTTTTAAGGAGCTTGGAATAGGTGACGATACCGTAATTGCTTTAGCCAGCGGCGGCGATTTCACTGAGGATTTTTCTCATGAATTTCAAACCCGTTGCGATAGTGGAGAAGATTTAATCTTTTATTCTCCAAAAGCTAAAACTTATTACAATTTAGAAGTTGCTCCTTCAAAATCTCCTGATTTTGTACAAAGTGATACTACTGAAAATCCAATGCAAGAAGTATTTGGCGAAAACATTATTGGCACAAAAAAAATCGCTGAATTTTTAAAGATCGAAATAGAAAGGACTACAAAAACAATTTTCTATACTATTGATGACGATAAAATGATCGCCGCCGCAGTTAGAGGTGATTATGAAATCAATGAAATCAAACTCAAAAAAGTTGTCGGGACAAAGAAGCTAGAACTAGCCTCAGCCGAAAAGATACGGGAATTTACCGGGAGTGAAGTAGGCTATGCCGGCATTATTAATCTAAGAGACGATATTCAGGTTTTTGCTGACGATTCAATTAAAGGAAGGAAGAATTTTGAAATGGGTGCAAACAAAACAAACATGCATTTAATTAATGTGAATTTTGGAAGAGACCTACCCGAACCAACTCAATATTATGATTTCAAAAACGCTAAAGAGGGTGACATTTTCCCCGAAACAAATGAACTCTATGAAGTATTCAAAGCAAGTGAGGTAGGAAATATTTTCCCACTACATACAAAATTTTCTGATCAATTTGGCTTCAAATTTATTACAAATGAAGGGAAAGAAGAGCCCGTATACATGGGTTGCTACGGCCTAGGCACTTCAAGAGTACTTGGAGTAATTGTCGAAAAATTTCATGATGAAAAAGGATTGATTTGGCCAATCAACATTGCCCCTTACCAAGTGCATTTGATCGGATTAAATTTAGATAACAATTCAGTTTTAACCCAGGCCAACGATCTATATACAAAATTAATCAAAGAGGGCATTGAAGTACTTTTTGATGATAGAGTGGATGTTAATCCTGGGACTAAGTTTGCGGATTGCGATTTAATCGGAATACCAATTAGACTTGTAGTTTCGGCAAGGAACAATGGGCAAATTGAATTTAGTTTGAGATCAACACCTGATAATAAAGAAATGATTGATGAAGATTTGGTAATAGAGAAAATCAAATTAGTTACCAACATTAGATAAGTCACCTTCGTAAATCAATTCCTTTTCGTTTTGGTCACCAATGTATTCTGCTGCACCTGCAACTTCGACTATTACATTTGCATATTTATCTACACCAAGATCATTCCTAACTTTATTAATATCAAAGTTATTAAAGTTTCTAACTAGAATATAAATCTCTCCATTCGTTCTATAAGTAACAGTGTAGTCTTCTTTTATAATTGTCTTTTCTTGGATAGGTGGCGTAGGTTTATTATCGGTATTGGCTTCTCTAGAGAAAAAGACCGAAAACATCATGAAAAGAATCAAAAAAATTAAGATAAAAATAAATCGATTGATTTTTATGAATTCTAAGGCTTTTTCAAAATTCGTCATTTTATTGAAAACAATTTTTAAGGTCTAAAATATTACTATTCATTGCATTTTCCATATATCCCCTAGTAATTGAGCAGTAATTTAGACTGCAATTACCATGGTATCTCCCGGCGCCATATTCAAGAGCCTGCCCACCAATTCCTGCTAAATTTCTCCATTCAGCGGTAGTTAAATAACTTCCCTTGGTAATTTTCCCATATTCAGCCATAAGTATAGCTGTAGCACATATTCCATCACCAACTCTATGCCTAGAAAATTCATCAGTTCCAGCTAATTCATCGTATGCATTTCCAGTTGCTTTCTCGGTAATTCCCATAGCATTAAGGCAAGCACGCATTTCTACAGCATGATTATCAATAACTGAATTAAATGTGCTTGCACAAGATTCTGAACCATTTCCACCGGCAGAAAATTGAGTAAAACCTCTGACATCAACTGGGCATAAGCCGATATTTATTCTACCTTCCCATGCAACATCGTTCCTAGTTCTAAATGCCAATTGATTTGGATTACCAGTACATTCAATATATCCACCCTTAGCCCAAGATTTCCATTCTTCTGAACAATTAAAATTAGTTTCTTTTTTAGCTATAGCATAAATAACTTCAGGGGCAATTCTTTCTTCAATAGCATTAATTGCATTAGCAGCAACTACAAAAAGGCAATCACCATTATAATCAGGAATATCTCCAGTACTTTCTTCTTTAAACAATGACCCATCATCATTTAGAATAATAGTATCGTTAATTACAATTTTACCGTCTTCACGGATTTTGATTGACTTAATTTCTACATCAATTTCAGTTACCTTAAAAGTAGTATCTAAAGTCCCATCAGCATTAAACCTAACTAAATTTTTTGTTTTCAAACCACGGTAATCATCAAAGTCACCTCCTATATAAATGCGCCCCGAAGGATCTTTAAAGTTGAACGAACCTTCTTCTTTCTCCTTTTTGCTATTGATTTGGGTTACATTTGGACAATATCTTAATCCACCATTGCTTGAACTTGAGCCATCATTCGGATCAACAACTGGAGTTACTCCACCAGGCGGCTGAGATTCATTACCTCCACCGGGTGGTTGAGCAGGAGTGCTTATTATGGTAGGCTTGGTAGGCGTTCCAGTTGTTGATCCATTACCATCGCCTTTACCACTACCTTTACCATCGCCGTTACCGTCTCCATCGGAATCGCCATCCTCTTTGGCTGTTGCTGTTATTGTTGGACCGAGAGACGGAGAATTTGATGGAACATAAGGTGGTGTAGTGATAATAATAGTACTTGGTCTTATAGGAGTGACAGGAATTCGACTAGGCATTACTGATATAATGGCAACTATTGGATTATTAGTGAGCATTGAGACATCCCAATTATTTAAAGTACAAGATGTGGAATAACTTGTACAATTCAATTTTCTCATTTCAAAATGAAGGTGATTACCTGTTGAATTTCCAGTATTATCCGATTTTGCGATTACCTGCCCCGCTTCAACTTGATCCCCAACTAAGACATTTATTGAACCAGTTTGTAAATGCGCATAAACGCTAACTCCATCTTCATGTAATATTCCGACAACATTCCCGTAGCCACCCCACCATGCATTATATTGATCATATGAAGTGTAAGGAGGTTTATTATAAATACTACAATCAACAGTATCCGAAGAGGAACATGAATATGTAACATCATTTCTTACAAAAATAACTTCTCCATCAGCAATTGCTCGAATATTTGTACCCCCAGAAATAGCAAAATCGACTCCTGGATGAGAAACTCTAAAACTTTCTGAAACATTTGATATCAGATCTTGGTATGATCCACTTCCAGGATCAAATGGCCCTAAAACTTGATCTCCAGAAATTTTGCCAGCTACAATAATTTCGCCGGGTGGCTCTGATGGATCATTTGTGGGTCCTACTGTTGGTGTCCCTGTTGGAGGTTCTAATTTTTCACACTCTTCGCAATAATCACCTATTCCAAATGAACATAGATAATCTTTGACCGGGTCAATCTGTCTTTCACCATAGCAATCTTGCTTTTCGAGCTCATCTTCTGAAAGATCTTCACAGTAATAGATTTGTGGCTTTTGAACTTCAGTTTCTTTTTCAGAAGAAAGCCCTAAAACATTCATTCGATCTTTTTGTTGCTCATCAAGCTTTTTTAATCTGTCTTCAACATCTGCAATTTTAAAAGTATCGTTGATAATATATTCCATAGATGAAGAACCAGAAGATCCAAATTCCTGTCTTGTTAATTTATAAGCAGTCTCAGGATCTATTGCATTTGAATGAATGGTAGCAAGCCTTTCAAGATAATATGGAATTCTTCCTAAAAACGGGAAGTAATATTGAGATTCGGCATCATTACTAGCTTTTGCAAATGAATTTCCGTAAGTAGGATTATAATTTAATTTATTATAAGTTATAAAACTACCAAAAGAGGAGTTTACAAGATCGGGATCTTTTTCAACATCAGGGGCTCTTCCGGGAGAATATGGTTCGACTTTAGAATTGAGATCAAAAGCCATTCTTGTTACATCGATCTTTATCCCCCAATTTACTCCATATCGTACTTCAAATGGGGAGTTTATCTGTTCTAGAGTTTCAACTGTATTTTCGAGTACTTTATTACCACCCGGCAACACTAATTGTTCAAAACCATCGATTCTAAGTTTAAATTTGGGATTACCTTCAACAACTAAGCCAACGCCTTTCACCGTCTTACAAATAGCCCCCTCAACTGCACCTCCTATCATTGAACATACTTCCTCAGTTGTGAAGTTTAAAATTTCTGAGCCATCATTTAAAATAACATATTCCCGCCCTTTTTCTTGTTCCTGTTTATCTGAGACATTAACTTTACTAATAGGGACTGTAAGGTCGTCACAAACTGTTTCTCTTGAGACTCCGATCTTTGAAAGCTCCTCTGATACATCTTTTATATTTTCACTTTCCCGAGATTCTAAAGATTTTTCAAAAATATTAAAGTGTTTAATTACATTAATTAGGAATGTGAAGAAGTTATCACCTTTTTTATCATCTTCGCCGTTTACAACTGCATCTTCAACCTGCGGAAGATTTTCAAATCCCATAATATCAAGCTTTAATGGATATTTATTACTTCTCCATTCAACAACTCCACAGTGAATAAACGGCCCCAAATGCTTAAATTTGATATTTGCATATCTTTCTGTATCAGGATTGGATAACATTAATAGACCTGGATAGTCTTTGCTAAAACTTAACAAATCCGCCCCATTTGTTTTGTCAGCCGTACTAGCCTGAATATCGTAATAACATAAAGGAGTTATCGGATTTTCTTCAGTTCCAGCAGCTGAAGAAGCAGAAAAAAATTTTAATAATGGGAAATCTTCAACTTTTGCAACTTCTGAATAAGCAGCAACCCAATCTTTATTACACCCAATATTTGGATTATCTTGACTATGACCATCAACACACTTTGATAATTGAAGCCTTAAATTTAAAACGTCTTCGCCCCCTTTGGTGACTTTTTCACAACTAGGCATATTATATTCTGCAGGCAAATCATAGTAATAATTGGAAATATCGTCAAAACCCCAAGGGGTTGGAGTCGGTTCTTCACCTTCTGCTTTAATTAGTGAGGTGAATAAGAAAAAACTAAAGAATAAACAAATTATCTTTTTATTCAAAAATATCAGCTTAACTTATTAAATATTTAATTCTATAATCATTATAATGAATTCAAAAATTAAATAAAGAAGTATGGACAATTTTATATCTACACTAGCGAAGCCCTTTAAATGGACACATGAATATATGAATTTGGTCTTAACTATTGGAAAAAGTAAAATCTTGTCTAATCCACTTCTAACAAAAGCCTTTAATGAAGTAGACCGTGCCGATTTTATTCCAAAAAAATACAAATCAAATTCATACACAGATATTGAAATCCCTTTAGGATGGGGAGAATCTTTGCCAAGCCCAACTGTTACCGCAACAATGCTTCAACTTATAGATATAAAAAAAGGGGGACGCTATCTAGAAATTGGCACAGGCAGTGGATATACAGCATGCTTGATCGCCACAGCCATTGGAAAAAGGGGCGAAGTGATATCAATCGAAAGGAATCAATTCTTGACAGAAATTGCAAAAATCAATGCTTCAAAATATCCATTCCTTAAGAATCTTAAAATAATATTGGGTGATGGGAAAAACGGACTGCCTCAATCCGCACCATTTGATGGCATAATCATTGGAGCTTCGGTTGATGAAGTTCCAGAAATAATTAAAGGCCAACTTAAAATTGGAGGAAAATTAATTTCGGCTACAAATCAAAATGCACTTAAGTTAATTGAAAGGAAGAGTGTTAAAACATATAAAGAAACTCTGCATAAAACTTTCTTTTTTGCTAAAATCAAAGATGGTATTGTATAACACCTAATTCTTATCATTAAAAATTATGAGTAATGATTTTCCTTTCAATCAATTTTCTGATTATCAAGGTCAATCCGAAAGCACAGATATTACTCAACTCTTCTCCGAAAAAACTAAAGAAGCCATTCAAATTGCTGCTGAAATAGCTTTATCGAACAAACAACGAAACATTGATACAGAGCATTTATTATTGGCTTTGTTTTCAAACGGCGATTTAAATAAAAATATTATTAAATCTCTTGATATTGATCCCGATGAGTTTAAGAAATATATTGAATCTCAAATATCAAAAGGTATTTCAGAATCTAACCAAATAGGAATCACTCCAAGAGCAAAGGAAGTCTTACACCTAGCTTTTCAAGAAGCTCTCGAACTTAATCACAACTATATTGGTCCAGAACATCTTCTATTAGCTTTAATTCGTGAGAACGAAGGTTTGGCTTCTCAAATTTTGCAAAAACACGGCTTAACGCATACAAAATTAAGGCAAGCTGTAATAAAAATCGTTGGCGAAGGTGATAAAGAGGGGAATAGTTTTAAAACAAAATCAAATACTCCAGAATTAGATAAATATTCTAAAGATCTTACTATTGCCGCAAGAGAAGGCAAAATAGATCCTGTCGTAGGTAGATCCGATGAAATTACTCGAGTTATCGAAATTTTATCCCGAAGAAAAAAGAACAATCCGGTTTTAATAGGTGAGCCGGGGGTCGGTAAAACTGCGATAGTTGAAGGACTAGCGTCAAGGATAATTACAGGCAATGTTCCTGATATTCTGAAGAACAAGCTAGTCAAATCGCTTGATATTGGTTTACTAATTGCTGGATCTAAATTTAGAGGCGAATTTGAAGAAAGGGCTAAAAATCTAATTACCGAAATTGAAAAAAGCAAAAGAGAAGTTATTCTTTTTATTGATGAACTACATACAATTGTTGGATCAGGAGCTCAAGAAGGTGAGCTAGATTTGGCAAATATGATAAAACCGGCCCTTGCTAGGGGTGACCTTCAAGTTATTGGGGCAACAACAATTAATGAATATAAAAAATATATCGAAAAAGATGCTGCTCTTGAAAGGCGCTTTCAACCTATTCTTGTTGAAGAACCTAATGTGGAACAAACTATAGAAATCCTAAGAGGTATAAGGGATAGATACGAAGCACATCACAGATTAAAAATTACCGATGAAGCTCTAGTTGCAGCAGCATCTTTGAGTGATCGATATATTAAGGATAGATTCCTTCCAGATAAAGCAATTGATGTAATTGATGAAGCCTCAAGTAAGGTTCGATTAAGAACAACGGCAGAGCCTGAAGCATTAAGAGAAATTCAAATGAAAATAGAAAAGCTTGAACGAGAAAGAGAATCTCTTACTCGTGAGTCTAAGCACAAAGAAGCAGCTGAAATTAAAATTACTATTGAACAAAAAAAAGAGGAAATGGCCCCATTAAGAGAAGAATGGAAAAGGCAAATAGGTACAGGCAATCCTGAGGTAACTAAAGCTGATATCTATTTAGTCGTGTCAAAAATGACAGGTATTCCAATTACAGAAGTAACAGATTCCGAAAAACAAAATCTTCTTGATCTTGAAAAGCGCCTTCACGAAAGAGTTGTTTCTCAAGAAGAAGCAATAAAATTAGTATCGGAATCTATTCGAAGATCAAGGGTGGGATTGAAAAATCCAACAAGACCCATATCTTCTTTTATGTTTTTAGGGCCAACAGGTGTTGGTAAGACCGAATTAGCAAAAGCCCTTTCCGAATTAATCTTTGGCGATGAAGAAGCCTTGATTAGGCTTGATATGACCGAATTTATGGAACCTCATTCAGTTGCAAAATTAATTGGAGCTCCTCCAGGTTATGTCGGATTTGAAGAAGGTGGACAATTGACTGAAAAAGTCCGAAGACATCCTTATTCAGTAATTCTTTTAGATGAAATTGAAAAAGCTCATCCTGATGTATTTAATATTCTACTTCAAATTTTAGATGATGGTAGATTATCAGATTCAAAAGGCAAAACAGTTGATTTTAAAAACACAATAATTATTGCGACAAGTAATATTGGGTCTAATGTCATTTTGCAAACCTTAACTGATATCTTTAACCAAACAACATCCAAGCCAACAAATAATGGATTGATAAAAATGAAGTCCGATATTCAAAAAGACTTTAATACAAATTCGACAATAAAGAAAAAATGGGGAGACATGCAAAATGAACTTAATACACTTTTGAAAAATACTTTTAAACCTGAATTTTTAAACCGACTTGATGAAATAATTATATTTAAACCGCTATCACAAAGAGACCTAGCATCTATAGTACGCCTCATGATCGAAAAGACTAGAAGACTTCTAACTGCACAAAAAATGAATCTTGTAGTCAGCGAAAATGCAATTCGTGAGATAGCAAGATTAGGATACGATCCTCAATTTGGCGCAAGGCCATTAAGAAGAATAATTCAAAGACATATTGAAAATCCGATCTCTTTAGCTATACTTGAAAACAAGTATAAAGAGGGGTCAGTTATAAAAGTTGATTTTAATAAAAAATTTATTTTTTCGAATTAGGATTTATGAAGATTTTCCAAGTAACAACATTTTATCATCCAATCACAGGCGGGGTAGAATCACATGTTGCATCTTTAGCGCATGAATTAAAAGAGCTTGGCCACGAGGTGACAATCTTAACAAGTGACTCATCAAAAGTCGGTCCGAGGATAAAAGTAAAAGACGGTCAATTTGAAGGAATCTTTGTGAAAAGATTCTTTACATGGTTTTCGTTAAGCCAGTACCATAGATTTTACCCAGCCCTTTTCTTTTATTTACTGTCGCACGATTTTGACATTGTTCATGTTCATGGATTTAGAAAATTTGAAACTTATTTGGCTCTTTGGGCAGCAAAGATTAAACATAGAAAAATAGTTTTAACTTCACACAATCCTTTTCCAACAACCACTAGGAGTAAATTATCTGAAATGTTTGTTAAGATTCATGATGCAACTTTGGGTAAATGGTTTACTCGAAGTATGGATAAAATAATAACAATCTTGAAATCTGAGAACGAAATATTTGAAACAAAATTTAAAGTTCCCAAAGAAAAAATCAAAACTGTTTTTAATGGATTAAATCCTATTTTCCTTCAAGATGGAAAGGCAAATGAATTCTATTCTGAATATGGTATTAAAAGAGAAGAGTGGGATTCTATCGTTGTTGCCGGCGGAAGAATGAACTATGCAAAAGGTTTCCAATTCCTAAAAAAGGCCGTCAAATCCTTACCAAATGTCTTATTTTTTATAGCAGGCGGTGATGATGGCTATTTATCAACTTTAAAACAGATTTATTATGATCTACCCAATATTATATTTAATGGAAAGTATTTACCACAGGACAAATTGATAAATATATATGCCGGTGGCGATATATTTGTTCTTCCAAGTATTCACGAAGCCACCGGCGGAATGATGCTTGAGGCCTTATCGCAAGGTTGTGATATAATTGCGACCAATCAAGGCGGTACAATTGAATATTTAGGAAAAGACTTCGGAACTTTCATCAAGCCCGACGATGAAGATGCTTGGCTAGAAGAAATCCAAAAAAGAGTAGGGAAGACTAAAAAAACAAAAGTCCGAATTCAAAAGGCCAAGGATTTTTTACAAAACTATCGCTGGGATAATTTAACTAATAAAATTAATCAAATTTACAAATCATTATGAAATCAATCCTCTCAAAGAATCAATATTCTTATCCTTTAATTATTTGGTCCGAATCCGATGATCACACTAAGGTCTACCTGGCTTCAGATAAAAATACAATAAAGCAAATTTTCGAATTCAAAGATTGCAACTTAAATACCTCTATCAAAAATCTTGAATCCAAATTAAATATTCCGAATTTGTTCGAGAAATCTTGTTTTGGTGATGAATCTATAATTCCAATAAATACTTTTGAATTTGACGAAAACGACCTAAGCTGGTCTGCATTTGAAAAATATATTATTGAAAATTATTCAAAATATAATCCCAATAAGGATTTATCCAAAGATGTTAATGCCGAATTAGAACACAATTATTTGGCTGACTTTGCCTCTTCAATTTATGAATGTTTATACTCATCAATAATTCTATTCTTAATAAACCAATCAACGGAAATCGGAATCACCGAAATCCTTTTTGTAGGGGACTTAATATTCGACGAAAGGTTTAACAAGCTTATCAATAGGGACTTACCAGAGACAATCAATATTTCGATGGTAAATTTGTAAGTATCAATTGTCTTTGATATAATTATTTTCGTTTTAGTGGCCTCATCGTCTAACGGTTAGGACATCGGGTTTTCATCCCGACAATCGGAGTTCGATTCTCCGTGAGGTCATAAAAAAAAGAGCAGCATAGCTGGTCTTTTTTTTATGACTTTATTATATCGAACTGACAGTTCGACAATGAAGGGTTAACGAAAACGATTGAAATGAAGTTTGAGTTTACCTGAATTGATACTGAGCATCACAAACTCTAACGAAGTTAAGTGTTTTTTGCGCAGTGATTCTCCGTGAGGTCATATATAAAACTCTCTAACCCATTTGTCTATTCATTGCTGAAACTCTACTCCAAATTTGCGTATTTAATGTTTGCACTGGTTGTGTAGCATCTAATCTTAATACAAATTCATTTCCAATATGACCAAAGATTTCTTCCATCATTGCATGCCTTATTTCTAAATCATCTTCCCTTGTAGGTTTACTTTTCGCACTATTCCTTCCTATAATTACATCTAGAGGGGCATATGGGTAAATTATTAAATCTGGAATTGGTGGAGATAAATAATAGCATGTTTGGTTAAATACTTGTGGAGTTAAATATCGATCTGCAAGCATCTCTGCTCCAGTAGCTAATACACTCGCAACCCCCCTATCAGATATAACAATTCCACCTTTGCGTCGACTTAAAGCTTGATTTACAATGCCAAATAAACCCCTTTGTAAGTTTAATCGATCTTCAAAAGAATCTTCTGCATGTTTTTGTAATTCTAATGCTTGTTCAAAGTTACTTATACTTTGTCTAAAGCCTTCAGATTCTCCGAAAGACCATCTTAATGTTGATAATTCAGTCAAAGTTTCTTGAGTACCGACCGCAGAACCTGAGCCCCTTGTTAATACGGCATTTACATTAGAGATTAGAGCTGTGGTGAGTAAGTTTTTACCAAGTAATGATTTTCCTACGCCATCGGGGCCTTCAAAGCAAAAGTAAAGGGTTCTCCTCCTGTTCTCCTCCTGTTCTCCTCCTGTTCTCCTCCTGTTTTATCCTGGCTTGCCTATTTGATACAAGCAAACCATTTAGGAATATTCCGGCTTGACCTGCAGCATCAATTACATTATTTGAAAGAGTCGTTAATAAATTTTAAAAAAATAATTATAGCACAAGGGTATATTATGTGTATATACATCCCTCCCCAAAAAACCATGATAGAATAACTAGTTATAATTTAAAATGAATTTCATGTTAGGAAGAGGACCTGAAGCACAAACTGGAAGAGAAACTAAACGAAGATTAGAGTCTAACCTCACTCCTGCCTTATTATTGTTAACCGGTTTGATCATCGGACTAACGGCCTGTACTACACCACCAGAAGAAATTCAAGCAAAAGTCACGGCGACAGCTACTCCAATACATATTCCACCAGCAACTGAAGTATCACCTAATCCACCCACAATGGATAACAGCTCAGTATCCTTATTCGATTTATGGTCACCTCGTGCTATTGAAGCTGAGGTGCTAACATTTCCGGACGGTAAAAAAATGAGCGTACCTTCTTGGCTGGTCGGGCCAAATGGAAGTGAATCATATTGGTCATCCGTAACTACCGAATTTGCTTATGATCCAGAGGCCCAAGGAGGTGTCGCTTATTTTGATTACCTAAATGACGATCCCCAAAATGCCGACAATATAACTGGTTGTAGTGTCGTAGCTGTTAAATTACCTCAGGTTACTGAAGACGGAATTGTCACTCCTCAATTTTTTAAAGTGCTGGCAGTTAAAGAAACTGCAGGCACAATAATAGCTTGTGATTTAGCATTAAACCTTTGGGATCTTGATCAAAAAATGTCTCCCGACGAAGGAACTGTTCTTCAATCATTTACTGATGGCCTTGCTGCTTTAGCAGTAATGGAACCTAAAAATCCTTTTGGAATACAGTACAAAGGAGATCCAGAATGGGATAAAATTATGGGATCTTACACAGTAGCCCCTGATTGTGTAACAAAAAGTGTTTTAGATGCAATATATTATTTTTGCAAACAGGGTACGATTCGCCCTCCACAGCCTGAAGACCCGCTACTTTGCGATTATCCTATCCCCACTTGTCCATGAAACCAGCCATAAATACCTAAGGATAAATTCCCACCCTACTTACATTATTCTCTAATAAATTTTGGCAAAAGTTTTCACCCGAATTTGAATTATAGTCGGCATATAGCAAGCCCTGATCTTCATTTATAGGTAAATAACAGGAATTTTTATTATTGTTACAAGAGATCTTTTTAGCGACAAATCCTTCTACTAAAGAGAAATTTTCGGTCGCACAACCGCCTGCAATAACATATTCATTTAGTTCATTGGATTTTAACCAAGAGATTTGGTGCCATTTATTATCTTTTAGGGCAAAATACGCAGTATTTGAATCCATTCTTGTAACATAATCCGATTCCCAATTATCTCCGCTTTGGACCATTTGGCTTTCAAATTCGGCTACAGAATCCACATAATCTATATAAACAAAATGAAACAATTTAAAATTACTTTTATTCGTTAAGCTAGGAAATCCAAAGATTGCAACTTGACCATCTTTGAAATTTAAAATTATGCGTTCTTCATCTTCCTTATTAAAAACAATAGGGGACTCAGTTACATTTTCGCTATCTAAGGGGCCAGCATTAGTTGGTATTTGAGATGGCTTTTGAGTCAAACCAATAACGACCACAATCAAAATTAAAACAATTATAATGATTATCCCGAGGATAATTAAAATTGATTTCTTCTGCATTTTTAATTTTTTAAAATTAAAGATTTGTGTATTGCATTACACGATCAATAATTGTTTTAAAAGTTGGATGAGATTCTTTTAATTCAAGCGGTTGAAAATAGACACAGCCATTTTTTTCGTTACGGCTTTGAAGATCAGCCATAGTAATGTTTCCATTGAGATAATCATTTGTAATGTTTTTGCTTGTTATGAATGGGCCGCATGATAAATGAGGTTGCAGCTCAATACTTTTTAGTTCGCCACCATAATAGTAGAGCATTGCATTCATACCTTGTCTTGTTGGGTCAGTATGGTTTTGGTCGAATAGAAAGTTCCCTAGAGAATATATTATTGGTTTGCCATTGTAAATTTCAATATTTTGGACCCAATGGGGATGAGACCCAATTACGAGGTCAACTCCGTTATCGATCAATGCGTGAGCCAATTCAACTTGAAAGTTCGTGGCTTTATTCGTGTATTCAACACCCCAACTCATATATGCGACTAAATAGTCGATCGTATTGTCTGTCTTAATTTTTGTGAGCTGTTTAACGCGATCATAATCGACATTCGCATTCATATTTTTACTAAACCAGTTTGTACCCCAATACGCCGTCCCCTTGTTCCAATAATATCCTGCAACCGTGTCAGCGGAAACAAATCCGATCCGTCTGCCATCGACTTCTTTTATTGCTGGCTGGATTTTTTCATAGTCGTTTTTTCCTGCACCGACATGAAGGATCCCTACTTCATCAAGATTTTTAATTGTATTTGCGAAGCCTGACTGGCCACCATCTCCAGCATGATTGCCAGCTAAGCTCAATACATCAAATCCAACCGATTTTAATCCATCTGCGTTTTGTTCATCGCCGACAAAAGCCATACAACCAGTGCAGGGTGATGGATTCCCATTAATGGGATTTTCCAGTAAACCCATTGAAATATCAGCAGATTCTAATTCATCTTTGAAAAAATCATACATGTATGTGTAATTATTGTTTTTATTAAGAGCAAGTCTATCAACAGCCCGAGCAGGAATTATCTCTCCTGTAAAAAAGAACGATGTTTTATTTTTAACAATCGGTTCCTTATAATCAGAAGGTTTTTCAATTATTTGAACTGTTTTTAAAGGATAGTTATCGGTTAATAGAGATTTATCCCAAAAATTAAAACCTTCAATTGATAAAGTCTTATATTTAAAATTTACTTCTTCCGGAGTAAGCAATCCTTTGTACCCATCATTGATCTTATTTTCAATTTCAGAAGCTTCAACAAATTCAACTTCTTTTCCGGGGAAGATTTTTTGAACATCTTCAAATGATCCAGTAATAGCAAAAATCTTTTCATTAGAAAATTCTTCAAGTGTGTAATTTGTTTTAATATCTTTAAAGTTTCCAACAGGAACATAAAATTTAGTGATAGTGATTTTGGGTATCTGTGTAACGATTACATTGTCTGTTATGGATAAATTTACCTTAAAGGCAAAGGCAACAATAATTGCGAACAGCAAAACAAATACAAAACACAAAATAAATCGGGAATACTTTTTCATTTAGTTTTTATCCTTCAATAAATCAATTATAATTGAAATGATCATGGATTTAAATCAATCAAAGTTTAAAAATTTAACGTCCCAGGAGGCGATTTTGAAGCAGTATCGTTATGGCATTAACGATGTAGATAGATATTCTTTTAATTTTTTCAGGGTAATTTTTAATCAAATAAAATCACCTCTGTTTATATTGTATTCAATTTTTATCTTTGTTTCGCTAGTTACTGATAATATTCCAGAAGGCCTAGTTATCTTGGCGATCCTCAGCTTTAGTTCATTTATTAATTTATATCAACAGGTAAAGACTTTTCAAATTTTTAAAAGACTCAAGACCCGTAGGCCCAAGATGGTTAAGGTAATTAGGGGCAACAAACTTGTAGAAATACCTAATGTTGATCTAGTGCCGGGAGATTTAATAGCATTATCCCAAAACGAACAAGTTCCGGCTGATTGCAAAATTCTTGAAGCAATAAATCTTAGTGTTGAAGAATCTAATATCTCCGGAGAATCTTTTCCCATTGTTAAAAGTGCTGTATATAAAAATATTAAATCTAAAAATACACCTTCACATCATATGTTATATTCCGGTTCATTTATTAAGAGCGGAGAATGTTTAGCTAGAGTAACTGAAATTGGCAATAAAACCAGATATGGAAAAACTTATGATTTAAAATACAAAGAAGAGCATTTAGGTAATTTTGATAACTTTCTAAAAGATCTTCTGCAAAACTTCTTACTATTCGACTTTTTATTTTTGCTAATAATTATTTTATTACTTCTAATTTTCAATCCTGATCAGATTAATTCCGGATTCCCAATAATGTTAGTATCAATTATTATTTCCGTAATACCAGAGGCTCTTCCCGCAACTACCGCCTTAGCTCTTATGAATGGCGCCTCAAAATTAAGTAAAAAAGGTTTATTTATTCAAAGCATCTCAAAACTTGAGGATCTGGCAAATATTGATCTAATTGTTTCGGATAAAACCGGCACACTAACATTAAACGAAATGCAAGTAGAAGAAATTGATACACCTCTAAATTCTAAAGAATTTCATAGATTATTAGATCTTTCATCACGCAATAGCAAAGATCCGTTTGATATCGCAATTACTAAATACCTCGAAAAAATTAGTTTTAAAGGTTTAGAAAGCATTCCAAATTATCAGGAAAATTATTTTGATCCTTTCATAAAGTTATCTTCAAGGGACTTTAATGATTACGAAATTTCAAAAGGGGCTCCAGAGCTGATTCTTAAAGAACTTGATGAAGAAAAGACACTTAATTTAGCTTTAAAAATTCAAAACAGGACAAAGACCGGCGAAAGAGCCTTATCTTTAATTATCAAGCAAAAGAAAACCACTAAATATATCGGAACAATCTTTTTTATGGATAAGATCAAGGATGACGCAAAAGAAACAATTTCAAAACTTTTTCAAAAGGGACTAGATATGAAAATAATAAGTGGAGACAATTTGAATATTTGCGCATTTGTCGGCAAGAATGTTGGTCTCATTGAATCAGAAGACGAGGTTATTGAAGCGCAATGCCTTCAATTTGATACGCCTACAATTTTAAAAGAACAACTTTCACAATATAAAGTAATCGCAAGAGCCGACCCTATTCAAAAATACAAGATTATCGAAAATCTTAAAACTTTCCATAAAGTCGCATATTTAGGAGATGGAGTTAATGATGTCCCTAGCATATCATTGGCTGATATTGGGATAGTGGTAGAAAATGCCACCCCCCAAGTTAAAGAAAGGGCTGATATTATTTTCGCCACAAAACACCTTCATCCATTAATTGATGGTATCGTTGAAAGTCGAAAAATTTATGAAAATATTCAACATTATTTAACTCATTCTTTAACTTCAAATCTGAACAATTTTGTTACGATCTCAGTCCTTTTATTATTCTTGCAATATTTGCCAATATTACCAATACAAATTTTAATTGGGAATTTATTAATTGATCTTGTGGCAGTTAAATTTATCTATGATCCGGTTAAGGCAAGCTCAATAAGAAAACCGTCCACCTTAAACTATAAAAATATTATTAGATTTTCTATCGTAATTGCCCTTGTAAATAGCCTGCTGGACTTCATATTCTTTTATATATTTAGAGATTTGGAAAGCCAGCATATTCAAACTATTTGGTTCTCCACGGCTTTTATTGTAGATATTTTGATTATGTTCACGATTAGATCTCCAAAGGTTTTTTACAAGAATCTTCCAAATTTCAGGTTTATCCTGAATATGTTATTGGCTATAATTATTTTAACTTTGATAGCATTAATTGGGATACCATTTATAAATATTCAACCAATAAGCCTAAATTTACTTCCCATATTATTAATTAGTCCTATTATCTATTTTATTTTTATTGAACTTGTTAAGATACTACTTAATAAGTTTATTAAGACAACATATTATGAAAAAAATTAAAGGAATAATTGCCCTTAGTAGAATATTTGAAGTGTTTGATTTTACATTAGCATTGTCGCTTTTGGGCATTATACTTTCAGGCGGATGGATAGGCACGCGAATGATTGCAATTATTTTCGCAAACTTTTTAGCAATGACCTATGCTTTTATGATAAATGATGTTGAAGATGCCCCCGAAGACGCTGAAAATCCTAGAAAGAAGAAAAGAAACCCCATTTGCAATGGAAGTTTGACACGAAGCGAAGGTTTAGTAGTTTCGAATGTGACTATGCTATTAAGCTTTTTATTGTACCTTCTTATTGCCGTTAAGACCGGATTGACTTTGGTTTTGGTCATCGGAATAATAACCTTGTTAGTTTCATTCTTATATTCTTGGAGAAAAGTAAGACTTAAAGCCATTCCTATTGTCGATGTAATAACACATATGTTCATGCTTTCGGGCTTTATTTATTTGACCTCTTACTATTCTTACTCAGCCAATATGACTACTTTACCGCTAATTGCTTTTATATCCATAATTTCAATTTCGGCTTATGGACAACTAGATAATGAAGTCCGAGATTTTGAAACTGATAAAAAAACATCAATTAAAACATTAGCGACAATTATTGGTAAGAAACCAGCCCAGATTTTACAATTCCTTTTTATGGCTACAGCAGTAGTACTCTTTATTTATATTATTATGGCTTTGAAAGAGCCGGTTGGCCTAGTAATTAAATTCTTAATTTCTTTTACCTTAGCCTTTATTGTTCCATTTGTTTTATATTTGAAAAAAGATAAAAGAATAGAGATAAAGCCATGGTTACAAAGGTCTTTGGTTTATGCTGCAATAATAACTCTGGTTTGGACTTTTTTAACAGATAGATTTATTTATTAATAAATTGAAGGATAAATATTTTGGTCAAATTTCAGTTTTTATAGTGATTGTAATAATTGCTATATTTTCTTTTTCATATAAATACTCATTAGAGAAATTTGTTCCGGCCCCCAACGTTAATGCAGTATATACAGTAAACGAAAGGACTTCACCAGTCCCATCTAATTCTGTTTCAGTAAAAAACATCTCCAGTGCAGAAGGCTTTTTTACTATTGAAAAAACTGTCAACGAAAAACATTCGGGGGCAAAAGTTCTATCTTGTAAAGGTAGTCAACTTTTTCCAATTACGGAATCTAGAGCACAAGAACTCCCTTCTGAAAGTTCCGGGAGTCTTCCATATTGGAATTGTGTCTATTATTCATCAGAGCCTACAATGGACTTTGTTGCTGAATGGTCACAAGGCAATACGATGCTTCAAACTGCACATCAAATTTGGTATCCAGAAGAAAGTTCAATTGATTACGCAAATAGGAACTTTTATTCACCATTAGAATATATTGATTCTGAGTTCTTGTATTCACAAATAATATTGTCGGGATTTTCTCCTGAAACAGAGTATTATGAATTATATATTGGGGATTTTGAATTATCTGAAAAATATAAAGACAAAAAAATTTGGTTGGTAAACATTTTTAGCAAGAATGATTTTGGCAAAAAAGAAGATGGGTCATATTCCGGGACCCTTCTAAGAAAAGCTATATACGATGGAGAAACTGGTAAATTAATTGATTTTTTATAATTAAATTTTTATATGCCCAAAAATGAATGACGATTTGTCAAGAGTGTTTAATCCGCAATCTATTGCTATAGTAGGTGTCTCAAATGATCCCAGAAAGCTTTCATCGATTTTTTTTACAAATCTAATCGATGATGGGTTTAAAGGTAAAATATATCCTGTAAATCCTAAATATACGGAACTATATGGTTATAAATGCTATGCAAAAGTATCTGATATTCCTGATGCTGTCGATCAAGTAGCTGTATTAATTCCATCCGATTTTGTTTTGGATGTTGTAAAAGATTGCGCAGCAAAAAAAGTAAATAATATAATCATTATTTCTGCAGGATTCGGAGAAACAAGTCCTGAAGGCAAACAATTGGAAAAAGACATAGTAAGAATAGCTAACGAAGCCGGGATTAGAGTTTTGGGTCCTAACATAATTGGAGTCGTAAACACTCATATAAAAATGAATTCTTCCTGGATGCAACTATTCCCTAAAGAGGGGAATATTGCATTTCTCTCTCAATCAGGTGCATTTTGCACTGCTATTCTTGATACATCTCTAAAAAGAAATTTAGGCTTTTATAATTTTTGTTCAGTAGGAAACAAGGCCGATATTGATGAACTAGATTTAATATCACATTGGTACAAAGATAGCGAAGCATCTATTATCGGAGCTTATTTGGAAGAAATCTCGCATGGGTATGAATTAATGAAATTCTTAAATACAAGTGACAAAATTAAGCCCGTAATACTTCTAAAACCAGGAAAATCGCAAGAAGCGGTGAAAGCTATTGCATCACATACAGGTTCCTTGGCCGGCGCCTCTGAGACGATTACTGCGGCAATTAATCAGTGCAATATAATTTCTGCAGATAGCAGTAATGAACTCATTGACAATTTAATGACTTTTTCGTGGAGTAACAATGTAAAAGGGAATAGGGTAGCAGTTATTACGAATGCCGGAGGACCTGGAATCATGGCTACTGACGCCGTAATCGAAAATCGTTTGGAAATCGCTAAATTGACTGAAGAAACAATTGCCGAACTAAAGAAGGTACTTCCCGAGGCATCAAATACACATAATCCTATTGATGTTTTGGGTGATGCCTCGGCAGATAGGTATCAACATGCAGCAGATATTGTCCTTAAAGATCCAAATGTAGATGTGGTTTTATTCATCCTTACTCCTCAATACATCACTGAAATCGAAGATACTGCAAAAACAATTATTCGTACTAAACGATTTAGCGAAAAACCCTTGTTTGCAGTTTTTCTTGGTCAAAAATATGTTGATATTGGAATAGAACGATTGTGCGATGCTCATGTACCCGCCTTTAACAGTATAGATTCTGCTGCAAGATCTATTGCAGATCTTTATGTCTACAGTAAATTCCTTGCAGAAAAAAATCTTGATACAAATAAATCGCTTTATTCTGAATTTGAATCTAACCTATTTAAAGGGTCATTCAAAGATGAATTAGAATCAAAACTAGTAGAAAATGAAGTCGTCAGACTTTCAGACGATCTTACAGAAAGGATTTCAAAAGAGGCAGGCTTCGATCTTCCAAAACAAAAGCTTTGCTTAAATATTGATGAAGCAAAGGCCTTCGCTCAGGGGATTTACCCCATAGTAATCAAGATCCCGAATGAATTTCTAGCCCACAAGACAGAGGAAAAGGCTATTATCGTCAATATTGAGTCTCAACAAGAACTTGAAACCGCTTTTAATGAACTCAATGCAACTTTAAATAGGCTAAATTTATCCGGAAAGCCCTTGTTAATTCAAGAAATGATTCATGCTGAACAAGAACTTTTTATTGGCGCTAATAGAGATGGTTCAATGAATGTATATTCCAGCGGACAAACAGGCTTCGGTCATCTCCTTGTTTATGGACAGGGTGGTATATATACCGAAATCTATAAAGACTTAGCACATACTCTAATTCCTGCCACTCGAGAACAAATAATAAAAGATTTTGATACAACAAAACTTTCGAAAATTGTAAGTGGAGCCAGAGGGAAAACACCTCTTCCAATAGAAAAAATCATTGATTCAATTCAAGCTACTCAAAAAATGCTGAATCTATACCCACAGATCATTTCTTTAGATATCAATCCATTATTGATTACGACCGATCGTGTGGTGGCAGTAGATATAAAGGTTTATGTTAAGGCATAGTAACTTTTTTAGATATAAAAAAACCGGAATAAATATTCCGGTTTTTTGTTTTTAAATACTTAAGAATCCTTTTTATAGATCACTTTCTTCAATTTGATCGTAAACTATTCCAGAATTTTCAAAAGTTAATTTAACTGCATCTTTTTTAAATTCAACTTTTCTCAAAACTGTTTGAGGTTCTTCGGTAGTATCCTCAGTTGTATCGGTTGTATCTGAAGTTGCTCCAGACAATCCATCCTGAATGCTTTGTGTAAGTTCCTTTTTAAGTTCTGGAGTAAAAAACGAATTCAATATTGGGTCTAGGGCTGAATTTCCAAGAGATAATTGATCAAAAACCAAGTTTCCTTCGGAATCATTACTAAGTTGTAAAGTTATATAGACACCTTTAACATCCTCTGGTTTGAGATTTACTTGTTCGCTAACTGTTGGATCAGATTTCATTGCCTCAACTAAAAGACTCATCTCAATTTCAATTTTACCAACATTTTCTTCGAAATCTATACCGATACTTCCAGACTTATCCTGAGCTTGAAGCCCCTCAATCATTGATGCAAGGAATTGTTCTTCAGTATATGTAAAAGCCATCATTTTACCCTCTGCATCTAATATCTCAGGAAGATTATCTAAAGCAGCTTTATTTAAAGCTGGAATTTCATCAGCAGTTATTCTCGTTAAAGTAGAATCTTGACCTTTACTGCTACTGGCAATTACTTGAGCAATAATAGATGGCGCAACAACTCCTAGTATTACAGTGACACAGCAACATAATAAAAGAATAACGCATCCTGCGATGCATCCTTTTCCAAAGCAACCTAATCCGCCTTTTTTCTCAACTACTACCGTATTGTTTTGAACTTGAGTAGCTTCGACTTTTTCGGTGGCTAATACTGGGGCTGGCTCTTTTGTGAGCTCTGAGCCTTTTTCCATTTTTATTTCGGGAGCTTGGGAGTTTGAATCTTTATTTGATTCCATCTCATTTAATAATTTAAAAATTTATATACTAAACAATAATACATTGTTCCTAAAAGTTCAATTTCTCAAGATTTTGTAAAAAATTACTTCAAATAAAAATACAATTATTCTATATTTAAGTTATGGAACTTTTATCTGAACTCATCTTTTTAATAATCTCCGCAGTTATCGTTGGAATTATTTTCAAAAAGCTTAAAATGCCGATTATTATTGGCTATATAGTTGCTGGAGCTTTGCTTACAAATATTATTCAGCTAAATAATGAGCAGACTCAAAATATAAATCTCTTAGCAGATATTGGAATAACACTATTAATGTTTACTTTGGGTATTGAATTTTCATTAGACAAATTATTAAGCGTAAAAAAGTTCGCAATAGGCGGGGGTATCCTACAAATCCTATTAACAATTCTATTTGGTTATTTAGTTTTTCCTATTTTTGGCTTCTCTTTGTATGAATCATTTTTTCTAGGGTCCGTAATGAGTTTTAGTTCAACTGCAATAGTTGTTAAGATACTCGAAGAAAAAGACCTTCTAAACGAATACAGTAGCGAAATCACAATAGGGTGGCTCGTATTGCAAGACATTGCCGTTGTATTTTTAATTATTTTATTATCTGGGCTTGCACCTACTAATGCATCCGGTTTAAATATCATTGATTCGTTATTAAGAAGCTTCATTCTTATTGCAGGGAGCTTGTTTATTGGTAGAAAACTTTTACCAAAAATTCTTACAACAATTTCAAAAGTAGGAGGTAAAGAACTCGTTCTAATTTCCGCTTTCGGATTTAGTCTTTTATTTGCATTCTTAGCTACAAAATTAGGGGTTTCATCAACTTTAGGGGCATTTTTAGCTGGACTAATGATATCAGAGTCAGTTCTTCATCAAGAAATCATAACCGAAATCAATCCTTTGCAATCGATTTTTAGTTTAATATTTTTTGTATCACTTGGATCGCTTTTTTCAATCGCTGGATTCTTCCACGACTTTTTCTTAATTATTTCTGTTTTATTACTTGTCGTAATCGTAAAGATAATAATTGTTCTTGCCTTGAATCTAATTTTAAAACTACATTTTAAAACAGCTTTTATTATCGCACTGAACCTAGCACAAGTTGGAGAATTCGCCTTTTTAATGGCTCAAATTGGATTAAGAAATTCTTGGATATACTCAGATGTATCAAATTTAATATCTGCTGTCACCCTTATAAGTATGGTTATATCGCCGATATTGATATTAAATTCTGATAAAATTATTAATTTCGTCTCGAATATAATAAAAAAATATAACGGATTTCTATATAGAAAGCTCTTTTTGAGTCATGAAGTAAAATCTCAATCGGCAAAACCTTTGCAAAATCACATAATAGTATGCGGATACGGAAGAGTAGGGCGATATGTAGCAATGGCTATTAGGAAGATGAGGAAAAAGTATATCGTTATTGAAATGAACAAATTAGATGATCTTGAAGATTTTCAAGAAAATGTCCATTACATTGTTGGAGATTCCACAAATATTGATATATTAAAGAAAGCAGGCCTCGAAAGAGCTAAAGTCTTAATCATTACTCTTCCAAAAGAAATTGATACCGGAGAAATTATTAGATTAGCCAAGGGATTAAACCCCGAGATAGAAATAATTGTCCGCCAACATCATTCTTCTAAAGAAATTGATGAAAGCGAAACATTCGCCGTTATTGAACCGGAATTCGAAGCCACAGTAAAAATGATTGAAAAACTTTTATACCTAATCAAAGATAAGGACAAGAGCATCATTACATGGATTCGGAAGCAAAAGCGGTCGTTGCAATAAACTGATTAAATTATATAATGTAGTTTATGTTAAAAATTTTAAAAAAATGAATGCAATCTTAAAAACTGATGGTGGCTCAAGAGGGAATCCAGGGGAAGGCGCAAGCGGAGCTGTTTTATTCAATGAAGAAGGAATAGTTATTGATATTGCGGGGCTGTACCTTCATAACACAACTAATAACAACGCTGAATACCAAGCCTTAGTAATAGGTTTGAAAATGGCAAAAAAGAACAAGGTCGAGAATTTGGAATGCTTTTTAGATAGCGAACTTATAGTTAAACAAATGAACGGAATCTATAAAATTAGTGACGCAAATATAAAACAAATAAAAAAGTTAATCGATACTTTACTGCCAAACTTCCAAAAAGTATCATTCACACATATTCCAAGGGAACAAAATAAGTTGGCAGACAAAATCGTAAATTTAATTTTGGATGAGCACTCAAAATGATATATAGAGCAAATATAAAAGGAAAAAATGGAGAAATTGAAAGCCTTGCCCCTCAAACGCAAGAGACTAAAATTAATCCCGTTATCCTAGAAAATAAAAAAGAAGAAAAAATTCAAAAGAAAAAAGGGTCTACAAAAAAAATACTATTTTTTATTTTCCTTTTTTTATTTGTTTTTATAGCAATTTTTGCCTTCGACCGAATAAGTAGTTACAGATCAAGAGTATCGATCACAGACGGCTCAGGTAATGGTGATACAGTTTGCGACAATATTCTCAATCCAAGTTGTTGGACCGAAGCTTTTAGGCCAAATCTAAAACAACAAAATGGCTATACCTCAGCGTTAGTTATTGGAGTTGATACAAGAAGAGGCACAAGCTCATTACTAAATACCGATTCAATAATGCAGATTGTGTTCAAGCACGATACTCAAGAGGTCATGATGATAAGTATTCCAAGAGACTTCTGGTCAACTGCATATAATACAAAAATCAATGCAGTCTATGCATTCACATACAAAAAAGGTCAAAATGAAAAGAATGATCCATACTTCTACTTAAAAGAGGAAGTTTCAAAAATAACTGGTATTCCTATTCAATACGATGCATTAATAAAACTAGATGGAGTAGTAGAGTTAGTTGATAAGATCGGTGGCGTCGAAATCTGTATTGATAAATCATTCACAGCTCAATATCCAAACGATGATATTAGAATAAATAAAGGCCCGAAATGGTATTACATTGAATTCCCAAGCGGATGCCAAACCCTAGATGGCTATAAAGCCCTTGTATACTCAAGATTCAGAATGATTTCAAAAGGCCCAAGCTATCTAGCCAGTGATTTTAGTAGAGGAGCAAGACAACAAGAAGTTGTTGATTCAATCAAAAATAAAATTTTATCCGATAATGTACCCGTGGAACAAAAAGCAGAAACATACTGGGGATTATTCCAATCTTTAGGTGATACTGTCGAAATCGGCATAACCATTGAAGATATGCTTGCCGCACTATATTACATCAACACATTTGATAAAATTCCGATGAAAGTTGTACTAGACCCCA
Organism: uncultured Candidatus Saccharibacteria bacterium; assembly: GCA_964461915.1. Taxonomy (GTDB): domain Bacteria; phylum Patescibacteriota; class Dojkabacteria; order B142; family OLB20; genus JAKQLP01. The sequence goes on from CAYWVD010000001.1 coordinate 364,377, forward strand.
ATTTTGGCGGTCTTAACAGAATCATCAAAACCGAATCAATTTCAGGTCTTTATGCAATCAGACCAGTCGATAGGTCATACAAAGGGATTCAAAGTGAACTTGGGAAAATTTGGGCATCTAGCGCTTTCTACAAAGAAACTCCAACTATTGTTGTTAGAAACCAAACAGGTGATAAAAGTCTCTCGAATGATCATATAGCTATTAAATTGAGAAGTGGAACAAATTTCTATAAAAATTTCACTGTGTTTAATGATGCAAAATCTGAAACACTATTTGGTATCAAGATATTCGATTTCTCTGCTGGTACCAAATCTAGGAGTTTAGAATTTATTAAAAACTACTTAGGAGTAGATACAGTCGAAGAATTCCCAGAAAAATATGGCATTAAAAGGAGCGATAAAAATGAAGATATCTTGATTGTAGTAGGTCCAATTGAACCTACTCCGACAACGGAATCAACAGGAACTGTTTCGCCAACTGAGTAGATTGTTGTATAATTCATGGCATTAACAAATTAAGGAGAGTTCGCATAGTTGGTCTAGTGCACAGTCCTGGAAAGACTGCACCGGTAAAACGGTCGCGAGTTCGAATCTCGCACTCTCCGTGTTAGCGAAACAAACGAAGTGCAGTTGAGCGTTACACGGGAGGGTCCTCGAAGAGGGCACTCTCCGTAGTCTTGAAATATTAAAAATATGATTACAACAGGAAATTTCCATGAAGATGTGGAAATGAAACCAGACAGAAGAGGCTGGGTTATTGGTTCATTTATTGAAGAAAATTCAATTTTTCATTCTAATGATTTTGAAGTTAAGTGGGCCGAACATAAAAAGGGTTACTTTAAAGAAGGCCTGAAAACAGACATTAGTACAAAAACTGTAACCTTTTTAGTATCTGGCAAGTTTCAAATAGACTTCACAAACAAATCAAATAAACACCAAGAAACTACAGTTTTAGCAAAACTGGGAGATTATGTTTGTTATGATGCTAGCGAGTATGATCATTCAGTACGAGCATTAGAGGATTGCCTAGTTATTGTTTTTAGATGGCCTTCAATTAGATAATTTGTTATGGTTCCAGACCCCGCTGTCCCGATTTTGTCCTTGAGACAAATGCAATGAAGTCGAAAGGAAACAAAAGTCGGGAGCGGCTTTCGCTGCTCCGTAGTTTTTGAACAAGGAACGAAGTAACGCAGTGAATTTACACGGAAGGGTCCCGGGGAGGGTGCACTCTCGGTTCTTAGTGAATGAGGAGCAAACTACAATGTCCTATTGATGGGAACTGACAGTTCAACAATGAAGGGTTAGTGAAGCTTGAATTTACCTGAGCTATACACAAAAGTATGAACTTTTAATTTTTATTATTATTGTCCTTTTTTTAATAATTTCAACTTTTTATAAAATAATATAGGTTTTCCTTGGACTGCTATCCGTTGTTAATGCATAAGTGACAACAATATTTAAAGAGGATAAAAGCAGATTGAGTTTATTGAATCCTAGACTGAATATTTATATTATCTAAAACTCTAACTTTGAAACGAATTGTGTTTATCGGATCAAATTTTTATAATATTTTCATTCATTAGATTTAAACCCCATGGAAAAAAAATATTTCTACATAGACATAGATTTAACAACTTTAAAAGTTGTTGAATGGGGTATTTCTAATACCGCAACACTCACAGGAGAAACTGATGATCCAAACATCCATAGAATTTTTCTAACAAAAGGACAATATAATAAGTTAGTTCAATATTTGGAAAATCCGAAAAAGTAGTTATTCAAAAAGTTTTGCATTATACTTAGTTAAATATTTTTTAATTCTCAAGTATGGAAAAGAAATCCAAGCTTAATTTGGTTCTAAATATCGCTTTAATTATAATAATGTTAATACTTCTAGGGTTCGGTATTTTTTTCGTTGTTGCTTACTTTGTTATTCAAGATCAACTTAGAGGTCTTTCAGCCGAAAGTCAACTATTAACTGATACATTAAGGGATTCCAAATATGTTACAACTATTACACCTATTAAACCATCTTCGACCGTAACGACACCTACAATTTCGAACCAGTTCCCGAAAGTTCAAGAACAGTATTATACCTGGATAAAAGTTTCAGCCGATTTTACTACTTACCTGGATTCAATAAAGAGTAAGACCGAAATGCCTTTTTTCTATCTGAAAGATTCAAATCTAACATCTGACATTGCTTTTAATTCTTACATTGAGATTAAGAATGATTCCGATAAACAGATCACTCAAAGTATTAAGACTTATGATGGTGCAACTTTAATTTTCTCACAAGATTATGAAGGCAATAAGGTAGCATTAACTCAAGGAATTTTTGGAGCGGGAGGTACATGTCAAGAGAGTTATTATTTAGATACAAAAATTGGTGGTAAAAGCCCATCGGTATGCGTAAACCCTAACGAAACATTGGTTTCTTTCCTTATCGATTTGGGCGGTGAAAATCCATATTGGGAAACTTCCAATTTTATGGCAGTTTTTAATAAAAATCTTCCAAAGTCTGATTTTGAAAATTTCATCAAATCTCTTGAAAAAGTAAATTAGAAAAATGAAAAAAATAATCGTCTCTTCTAAAAATCCTGTAAAACTTAATTCGACTCTCGAAGCATTTAAAACATTTTTCAAGTCGGATGATTTCGAAGTAATTGGCGTATCAGCAAAATCCGATGTCAGTGATCAACCAATGACTGAGGACGAAACTGTCTTTGGTGCAAAAAATCGTATGGAAAATGCTTTCAAAGACAATCCAAATGCTGATTACTGGGTAGGGATAGAAGGTGGCGTCGATAAAATCGGCGACGAAATGGTTACTTTCGCTTGGGTATTTATCAAATCAAAAGAGATGATAGGTAAGGCTAGGTCTTCTACTTTCTTTTTGCCCAAAAAGATTGCAAGACTCGTTGAAGAAGGCCATGAACTTGGAGATGCCGATGATATTGTTTTTGGAAAGAGTAATTCAAAACAGCAAAATGGCGCAGTAGGCTTGTTAACTGGTGATGTTATAACTCGAACTTCAGCATATACACAAACAATAACACTTGCTTTAATTCCTTTAAAAAATTTAAATTTATACACATGAAAGTAACACTTTACAATGCAATTTCATTAGATGGATTTATTGCTACCCCTGAAGGGAATTCTGATTGGGTTTCCGAATTTGACGCCCCACATTTTCAGGAAGAAATTAAAAAATCCAAATGCGTCGTGATCGGGTCTAAAACATTTAAACAATTTGAAGGAGAAATATTCCCAATAAAAGAAGTTTTAAATATTGTAATGACAAAATCCTCCACAATAGAATCAAACTATGAAAATGTAATTATTACAAATTCAACCCCACAAGCAGTTATTAAGTTAGCAGAAGAAAAGGGTTTTTCTTCGATCCTACTAGTAGGAGGGGGGCATGTGAATGGATCCTGGCTCTCACAGGGACTAATAGATGAGATCATTGTAGACATTCATCCATTAGTCCTTGGAAAAGGTATAAAATTATTCGAATCCGAAGCAGTATTCCAAAATTATGAAAAGGTTTCTTTAGAGGAATTGGAGCAAGGACTTGTGTTAATAAAATATATTAAAAAGTAAATGCTAAATCTGCCCGGTAATTTTTTAAATACAGTAGATGGCATCTTTACCCACATATTTGTGTCCAACTGAAGATCCAACTAGGTTAAAGTCCATACTTCAAGGTTATCGCCTTAATCCTAGGACAATCCTGAGTGTTGTGGGTGGACTGCCATGGCCAGTTTTTTTTGCAGATTTATATCCCCTAGCGAAAGTATTTAGTTTTGATAATAATCCAGCACAAATTAACTTGTTCGGTGATGAAATATCGGGAAGGACAAGAAATACCCCTCAACTTGTTGATGTACGAGATTTTGAAAAATTCCGTTGCATCCTGAGCCAAACAATGCCAAGTCTCCTGTATTTATCAAATATTCCTAATTACTTACTTAGAGCTGAACCCATGGGTTTAGCCAAAATTTTATATTCTGAAGGGATTCGGTGGATATTACTATCGGCCATAACACAGTCAGAAAGAAGAACGGGATTCAATCCAAATGGCACAGCAAGTTTCTTGCGAGAATTGTCAAAAAATGGATATTCTTATGATTCTTATCACAAAGCAAAAAGTGATGCATTCATTAAAACTTTCCATTTTGCCTGGCAGGATTTTAATCCCTAATTTTGGCACCTATCCCTTGACGTAACGTAAAGTTAGCCTACCGGTAGGTAATGAGTTTTTTCGAATAAGACCGATATAACGGCATTTCATATTTTAACCTTCCCCTCTTATTCCTTATAAATAAGGGAGAAGCGAAAAGAGTTTCAATAAAGTATTCAGTATTCTCTTATATAAATTAGTCTTCATCCTACTTACGAATCCTTAATATGATATAATTCAGATGATTATGTAAGATAGTTTGGAACAACAAAAATTAGCAAATATTTTAGATAGAACTCCTAAAATTGAGCCATATTATTCAGAAGTAATGGGTGCTTTACGTGACCTACTTCATGGAGATGCCTCAGGTAACCCATTATTTTCCGTAATCCATGGTCATATTGGGGCTTTGTTTCATACGGGTACGCTTCGTAGTACAGAGTGGCAACCTAAAACCGTATCAGGTGGAGTTTTCGTTCCCCATAAAGACTTCTTAAGAATACAAGATGAATTTGCTACCCTTGAAGGTGATGGCAATGGGGTTACCTGGAATGCCGATACTTGTTTGGCTGCAATGGATAATTACATCGGAAGAATGCAAGAATATAGAAGAAGACATAACTCCTATTTTCGTGGTGCCCAAAAATATCTATCTGAAACTCAAGCAAAAATAGTTGGTGATGTTGTCCAGAGACATTCAGATTTAACTAATGAAAATGATGGATTTCTTATAGTTGCAGTTCCATCACACTTTGATAGTCCTAAAGTTTGGGAAGATTTTAATCTTACAGATGCACTCCTAAAAATAATTCCTGCCTGGGCGAAAATTAACGAGCGAGGTGTAATTTTAGGATCACGCTTACACCGTCACGATAACCCAAGAGGTCATGATTATTTTTCTTATGCTGCTAGAGCCGTTCGGAGTGGTGAAACACAAAGTATGACTGACAAACTATTACTTACTGCGCAACACGAAGGTAGCCATGGCATTACTGATACAACATTGATTGACCTACTACAATTAGGCTCTGATAATCCTATATATGAAGGTATTGTAGGCGCTCTAGGAGAAGATGGTAGTCAACTAAGAAAATCTCCCTCCTTTAGAGAGCTCCTAGATAATCCACTTCCCGACGATGTTGCAACTCATAGAGACACAACTTACTATTCTGGGGCAAGATATTGGGAGGCGTTAAGACGACGATTATCTACTGTTGGTGATGATGCTTGGCCAAAAATAATGGGTATATCGTTAGCAACTGCGGCCGACTTAAGTGGCCAATCCGATTTTATGGCGATGAACCCAAGTACACGTGTCTCAACTTTTCTTACACTGATTCCCGAAAGGTTGGATATACAAATTTACGACTTGGAAAAAGAATATGAATTAATTGCTCTAGGCAAATAATATTATGAAAACTCAAAATCAAAAAAGAAAATCCTTCACCAAAGAAATGGAAAGGTTAAAAACAGAAAATAAACTAATAGAAGAACAAAAATTGTTTGGGGAGGTATTGAAAAAAGCTGTGATCACTAAGAAACCGAAACCATCCTCACGTTAACGACTTGCCGGAGTAGTGTGTAAAACATATTTTCATCTTGTTTTCGATAATTGAACCTAAATGCGTATTCGTCAATATAAGCTTGTAAATACTTTTTGGATACATTTCTATAAACTCCATAAATACCTCGTTTAATAATAGACCAGACATTTTCAATGTTGTTAGTGTGAATATCTCCTACAACATATGTTTCTGAATGATTTACAACATCATGGAGCATATATCCATGTTTAGGTAGATTTCTGTATGCAGCTAGCTCATCTGTGATTAGTCTTGCCACCGGATCAACATGAGATTTTATCTGTTCGATCAAATACCATTTTCCTGTTCCTTTGATATGCCTGAGATACATTTTACCATCTCGTTGTAGCATACCCATTACTGCTTCTTTGGGGATTTCATTAAAGTGTGGTTTGAATCGCCTGTTCATCCCTTTGCCACCAATATAGGTTTCATCTATTTCTACATCTCCGTCGAGGGGATTAACTGAATTCTCCGCCATGAGGGTGCGAATTTGCTTATACATTCTCCATGCGGTTTTATAAGTAACTCCTAACATGCGTTGTAACTGTTTAGCCGAAGTACCGCTTCTGGTTTGAGTCATGAAGTATATAGCCATAAACCAATCCTGCAAGGATGTAGAAGACTTATGAAAGATAGTTCCAGCAAGCGGACTTACTTGTGTGCCACAGAATTCACAAGAATAGACCTTTTTACTTTTTATGCGGTAGTGACTAGTGATCTTTTTGCAGGAAGAACAGGTAATCCCATCGGGGAAGCGGAGGTTTTTAATTTCTTCAAGGCAAGTGTCATCACTTTTGTATTTTTTCAAAAACTCTTTGTAGGTAAATCTGTCTTGCATATATTCACAATAACATATTATCTACGTGATGTCAAGGGATAACTGCCCTAATTTTCTCTAATAATCTCCCCAAATCAATATTCGGGTTAAAATAATTGTTTAAATAATTTTCCCAAGATAAATTAAAGCTTCCGACTATTCCTCGCCAGTAATTGCTTATCTGTATGAAATTTTGCAAAATAAAAAAGATTACAGTTGCAAAGAATATAATAATGACAATTTTCTTTTGTTGAAAGATAAACTTAATTAGATATCCCATAGGAATCATAAAAAGGATTAGAAAATCCGTAAAAGCCCTATGCCCAAATGAAAACCCAAACCAATAGGCCCACCAGGTGGATAATAAATAGATCATGAAAATCAAAAAAACAATCGAAACAATACTCAATGGTTCTTTGGTTTTAATCCAGAAATAGAAGCCCGGAATAGCAAGTATCAGTAGCGGATGCCAGACGAATAATCCATTGGATTCAATATTAAAAAGGATATCAAATATATGCGGTTCTAATAAATTGAAAGTTTCGTTAACATAACTAAAAGTTAGGACACTTCCTTTGGAATAAACCCAATAAAGGATTTGAGGGATAAAAACTATCAAAGTGGTAATACCCCATAGCATTATTGTTTTTAGGAAAGTTTTTAATTTTACTTTTTTGGGAGTTCTAATAAATATGACAATGAATGGAATTATGGCAAATACAAAGTTTGAATTCCGAACCAATCCAATAAATGCGACTAGTAAGCCAATTAAGAATAAAAGCTTATCAGTGGGTTTAGTCAGATACTTAGTTAAAAGGTATAAACATGCGGTTATTAATGTAAAACTGTAGATATGGCTCATTGAAGGCTCATATACAGCATAATGAATAAGGTTGGTACCAAATACTAAAATCGATAATAAAATTAACGACACTTTTTTTGTAAACCTACCTCTAAATATTTTATATGAAAAATACAAGCCAAATTGAAAAAAGATCATACCGCACAAAGCTATAGCATATTGGTAAATTGGGGAATATCCATCTCTAAGGCTTCCTGTAAACTGAACGATAAGATCAGCTGCAAAGAAAAATGGAGTCCAAATTACAGCAATCCCAAGTGTTTCAGATAGCTTCAACGACAACCAAAGTAATTGGACAATAGGCGAACAAACCAATCAATATGGGATTGTTAGTCGATCTATTAACGGAGGTAAATATGTATGGTCGATCGAAAACTTAACGGATGAAGACATACTATCTTTTGCAACTCCTTCGTCTTTGAACTATAGAAATTTTGTAGCTTCGGTAGATGGGAAGAAAGTTTCAGGTGATGATACAACTAATTATAATTTGCTATTTCGATATATTAATGAAAAGAGTTTTTATACAATGAAAATTAATAGCGATTTCCAAATGTATAATATTGGTAAGCTCGTAAATGGTGTATACACAGACATAGTTAAATGGAAACAAGACGCAAATATTACTTACAAAGGCTTAAACAATATCAAAGTAGAGGGCGTTGAGGATCACTTCAAATGTTATGTTAATAACAAATTGATCTTTGAATTTGATGATTCGGACCTATCAGTCGGTGGAGCTGGCCTTTCGGTTCAACTATATGATAAAAACACTAAAGGAGAATGGGAATTTGATAATTTTAATTATCGAAGTTTATAGTGCCTCTAATTGCCTAGATTCAAATTATTTGATATTGTAAAAATATAATATTTTTTAAATTCCTTAAAATGCTAAAAGAATTCAAAGAATTCGCAATGAAGGGTAATGTTGTAGATCTGGCTATCGGTGTTATTATCGGAGGCTCATTCGGCAAAATTGTTACTTCATTAGTCAATGATATTATTATGCCTCCAATCGGAATAATTTTAGGAGGTATTAATTTTTCACCTTTTGCCATAACTCTAAAAGCAGCAACAGACAATGCTCCTGCAGTTACATTAAACTATGGCATGTTTATCAATACCGTCCTAGACTTTTTGATTATTGCTTTCGTAATATTCCTAATAATAAAGCAATTAAATAAATTCAAAAAGAAAGAAGATCCTGCCAAGGCCCCAAAGCCAGAAACTCCAGAAGAGATCAAACTTTTAAGGGAGATTAGGGATAATTTAAAGAAGGGGAAGAAATAATTAACTAATATACGGATACACCAATTTCGCTATCATTTTTAATGCTGGCTCGTGGAATAAATAGATCTGGTAAGAATATTTGCCAACTATTTCTATAAAAGGTATTTTTAATTTTATAATAATTCTTGCTAAGCAAATAATTATTTGAAAAGCTCCAAAGCCTATTAGTATTTCGTTTATCGCAAGGCCCCAGTTAAAAGTCATCACAATAAACCCGATAATTAACGATATTATTCCCAAGATAAAGGACTTTAAATTCCCTAAATTATTTTCGGAAGTGGCAAAATACATTCCTAGGGCGAATTCAGCTAATCGAGCCGGAAAGTTGATAAACATCAATAAATTAGCATTTTGGATGCCCACAGGGGAATCGTCTGTGGTATAAACGACTACCAATCTATACAAAATTGTAATTACTAAAGAAAGAATTAAAAAGTTTTTCGATCCGATTTTTTTGAAGAGCATAAATAATAAGGGGAATAGCAAATAGAATTGCAAAATAATGCCTACAAACCACCATGTCCCAACAAAATTTAAAGCTAATCTATCATCAAACCACCTAGTGAAAACTAAAAAGCTTTCTAAATACTGCATAGGCAGGTAAATATCAAAAGGCTTGGGCATTGATTCATTAATCCCATTTAGCGTCCAAATCCATTGAAAAAAATAATTTATTAAAAATGTTAATGGGATAGCTATAAAATAGGGCAGTAGAATTTTCCAAATTTGCTTGGCCCACTTTTTTAAAGTTAGCTTTTCTACGGAATATTTCTTCATCAATCCAAACCCAGAAAGAATAAAAAAAACACTGACGGAAGATAGGCACAAGTACATTAAAAAGGGAACTATATTTATTAGATCTTGGCTAATTACATTAAATATTCTTGAAAAATATGACAACCCTTCGTTTCGGGCAATAAGATAATTGAGAGATACTAAATCATATTGAAGATGATATAGAACGACGCCCAGAATAGCTAATCCTTTTGCAATCAATGATATCTTCTTACTCACTTTTTAACTTTAAATATAATAGTGTTACAATGATATTACTTGATTTTTTAACATATTTAAAATATGGATAATCCGCAAATTCTACTTAAGTGGGACAATGCTTTATTAACTGGAATCGAAGAAATAGATCTTCAACATCAGCATTTTGTCGGTATTTTAAATAAACTCTATGTTGATTTTTCAAACCTTGCTCCTAAGGAAAGTCTAGACAAATCAGTATCGGACCTTATTGCCTATGCCGCTACTCACTTCGCTACAGAAGAAGGCTACATGGAAAAATATAAATTTCCGGGGATCGAAGAACATAAAATTAAACACCAAGAATTAACAAATACATTAAATGAACTTGTTGCCAAATATAATAATGAAGGTAAATCTGTCCTGACTAATTTGTTTGATTTTTTGGAAAATTGGTTGGTCCAGCATTTAGATATAATGGATGGCAAATATGTAAAATATTTTAAAGAAATTGGTGTAATAAAATAACTTAATTATTAAAATTTTCAAATGATTTTTAGAAATCCAAATCAAAGAGTTGCTGTTTTAGTAGATGTCCAAAACCTCTATTATTCAGCTATGGCAATGTATAAAACAAAAGTAAATTATAAAAATTTACTAAAATTATGCGTTCAAGATAGGATCCTCACTAGAGCCATAGCATATACTATTCGTACTGACGATTATAAAGAACAAAATTTCTTTGAAGCATTAAATAATGCTGGGTTCGAAGTTAAAGAAAAAGACCTACAAACCTTCGTGGGGGGAGCTAAAAAAGGGGATTGGGATGTCGGCATTGCAATGGATGCTATCAGATTAGGCGAAAAAGTTGATTCTATCGTACTCTTATCAGGAGATGGCGATTACACACCAGTAGTCAATTATTTACAACAATCCTTGGGATGTTTAGTAGAAGTAATGTCATTTAAAGGAGCAACAAATAAGGAGCTTATGGAAATCGCCGATGATTTCATCGACCTTGGAGAACATGATGAGGTTCTGTTTAACAAAATGAAGAGTTAAAATAATCCTACCTGTGTTTTGTCTTCAATCTTCCTTTTTTTAGGAATCACTATTAGTTTTTCTAAAGCTTTATTTAGGGCTTCTTCGCCAAAATCGCATATGATCTTATTGTAAAGCTGCCATAATACCAAGGCATCATCCAGCCCCCTATGTCTTTTATCAAATGTGAGTTTAAGACGAGCAATAATACTATCTAGCGAATATGTTAGATAATTAGGATAGAACTTTTTGGCAAGCTTAATTGTGTCTACTTGGGGGATGAAAAATTCAATGCCACACTTATAAAATTCTTCACTTAAAAAGTCATAATCGAATTTACTATTATGAGCAATAAATAGGTCTGCTTTAAACAAATCCCGAAGTTCTTTTACAATTTCTTCAAAATAGGGAGCAGTATTCAACTCCTTTATCTTAATACCCGTTATCATACGAATCTCTTTACTGATTTTAAAGCCGGGATTAATCAGTTTAGAATATTTAGTAATATTATTATCCTTATCGATTTTTACTATTCCAATCTCTATAACACGATCCTTCATAGGATCAAGCCCTGTTGTTTCAGTATCTACAAATACAATATTCTTAAATTTTTTAATATTTTTATCCAAAGGTTTTTTCAAGATGTTCGTGTCAAATATTATACTATTTAGTATAATCAGTCTAATATTTCATAAAATATTTTTGATGAATTTTATAAAATCAAAAGAAGAAATTGAATCGATGACAGAAGGCGGGAAAATCCTTGCCTTTATGATGAAAGAATTACGAAAAATGATTCGTCCGGGTCTAGAAACCATGGAGTTGGAAAAGAGATTTATGGAGCTTTGCAAAGAATACAAGGTAATCCCATCATGCAAAAATTATCGTGGATACAATTTACCACCATTCCCAACTGGCCTTTGCTTAAGTATAAATGATGAATCAGTTCATTGTTTTCCTGAAGAAGGAAGAATTCTCAAAGATGGCGATACGGTAGCTATTGATACAGTAATTAAATACAAAGGAATGCATGCGGATTCAGCCTTTACAGCTCCCGTAGGCGAAATTTCTAAAGAGCTAAATAGATTCTTGGCATCAGCCCAAATGGCTGAAGCGGCAGCAATTAAGGCTGCTCGTGCCGGAAACCACATAGGCGATATTGGGTACGCAATGCAAACAGTTATGAATTTGTCAGGATTTGAAGTATTAAGAGACTTTGTTGGCCATGGTATCGGCGCTTCAATGCACGAGCAGCCGGATATCCCTTGTTTTGGACGAAAGGGCCAGGGTATGGAGTTAAAACCGGGAATGACCTTAGCCATTGAAGCACTAACATGTATGGGAGATTATGAAATAGACTATCCATCCAATAATCCTTGGAAGACAAGAATGGCCGATGGAAAAAATTTCTGCATCTTTGAACACACTATATTGATCACAGAATCCGATCCTATTATCCTGACCAAATAATTAGTCTAGTGACACTTATTCCCCTTTGGTATATAATTACTAGTTACATTTTTTAATTTAGGAGTTATGGCTTTTACAAGTGAAATAACAAGGGGAATGATCATTAACTTTAATAATGAGCCTCATATATTGATATCTAAAGAATTTTATTCACCCGGTAAAGGTGGAGCTTTTACAAGAACAAAACTCAAAAACATCAAAACTGGGAAGATTTTGAACCATGTATTTAAGTCCGGTGAGAAATTAGATCAACTTGATATTGAAACCAAGACAATGCAGTTTTTGTATGCAGATGAAAATGATTCTTATTTTATGGATCCCGAGACTTTCGAACAATTAACAATATCGCTAGATATGATCGATGGCGGGACAGATTTTCTGCACACAGAAGGTAAATACATAATTATTATATATCAAGGCGAAGCAATCTCTGTTCAAATGCCTGCTAAAATTGCTTTGATAGTTAATGAGACTTCTGATGCGGTCAAAGGTAACACTTCAGGCAATGCTACCAAAGAGGCGATTCTTGAGACAGGTGCAAAAGTATATGTCCCTCTTTTTATAAAGTCGGGCGAAAAGGTGGTAATCAATACCGAGACAAGACAATACGTTTCAAAATAAAAATCATGGCAAATTGGAAAGAACTTAAAAATGATCCTACAAAGTGGGATAAAATTTTCATAAAAGAAAGTATTATAAAAACAATTCGCAAATATTTTGAAGCTAAAAACTACCACGAACTTGAAAGCCCAATATTAGCTCCAAGCCTTCCTCAAGAGAGATACTTGGATGTGATACCTGTAAATATTACTGATAAAAAAGGGAATATAAATATTGCATATTTAATTCCATCAACTGAAAGATATAATAAAATTGCACTTTCTGCAGGGATAGGCAATCATTTTGTTATTACAAAAGTATTTAGAGGATTAGAGGAGTTTGGCCCAAATCATACGGCAGAATTCACAATGCTTGAATGGTATGAACTTGGTCATAACTATTTTGATTTAATGGCAACAACAGAAAAATTGTTTAAAGAAATTAAACAAGATATTAATGCAAAGTTTCATTTGGGAGATTCTTTGGAAATAATTTATGATGGTAAAAAAATTTCTCTCGAAGGTGAATTCCCAAAAATTTCTATAAGAAATGCATTGAAAGATTTTTCAGGAATTAATTTAGAAGAGATCCAAGATATTGAAGACTTTAGGAAAGTTGCTAAAGAAAATGGATATTCGGAAGTTGAAGAATATGATTGGCAGACAATTTTCGAATTGATCTTTGCTAATGATATCGAACCAAATTTGCCCGAGGACAAACCATGCTTTGTATACGACTATCCAGTTCAACTTTGCCCTTTAACTAAAACAAATGCAAAAGATCCACTAGTTGCTGAAAAAGTCGAAATATATTTAGCCGGAAAAGAAGTTGGCAATGGTTATACGGAACTTACTGATGGAGTCGAACAAGAAAAACGATTCAAAGTTGAGCAACAGGCAAGAAAAGACCTCGGTAAGCCAGAAGTCGCTTTTGACTATGAAATGGTAGAAGCAATGAAGTCGGGCATGCCGGAAGTTGCCGGAATCGGAATAGGGCTGGATCGATTAGCTATGATTTTTGCTGACGCTCAAAATATTAGGGAGGTCAATATAAATTGAAAAACGACAGCAAGACTGCAAAATACTACGATATTACTTCTCAAATTTCTAAAGGCCAAGAAATAATTGATGAAGAGTTGCTTTTAATTAAGAAAGTATTCAAAAAAGATTCAATAGTTTTAGATCTAGGCTGTGGCACAGGTAGACATTTAATTCCACTCTTCAATGAGAATTATTTTAATCAATTAATTGGTCTGGATATTACAAAAGAGCATTTAGAACTATTAAGAAAAAAATCCTCAAAATTTAATTCCAAAGATTTGTTAAATGTTGACTTCAACAATTACGATTTTGGGGAACAAAAATTTGACGGAATCTATTTGTTTTGGAACGCATTAAATGAAATTTGCCTAACTGACAAATCGTTAAACGAATTTTTAGAGAAATGTATCAGCATTTTAAGCCCTAAAGGTAAGATTTTAATTAATATCGATGATATCAAGACTTTTAATGTCGATGAACTTAATTTTGAATATGAATTAGAAAAGAACGATCTAGGGCTTAAAAATTATCAATTTAAGGTAATTAAATTTAATTCCGAGAAAAACCTTTCTATAAGTGAGGAATCATTCTTTACCGATAAAGAAATTTTTCGTTCAGAAATTACACAAAGATGGTGGACTTTGGATGATATTTTAAAAGAAGCGAATTCTTTAGGTCTCGCTTTAAAACAGGAGAAAATTACCTCAAACAACGAACTTTACATAGTCCTTTCCAAATAGGCGATTTAATTATGAACAGATATTCTGAAGAACTCGAAAGAACCCAATCTGATAAGGATTTCATCAACTTAATCAACACCAATTTTACAAGTTTAGAACCACAGATTTCTTTCTCGGATTTAGCTCCGGAAATCCAAAGTTACTATAAATTCCGAATGTATGAACCCGATCCAAAAGGTTTATTAAAAGCACGGCAAGCAATCCAAAAATATTATGGTAAAAGACAAATTCCAACAAATCCTGAGAATATAATAATAACCGCATCAACTTCCGAAAGTTACGATCAGGTTTTTACAGCTTTAAAAGACACCCCTGGGAAGATACTTTTGCCAAAGCCTTCATACCCACTATTTGAATATATCTGCAAATTCACTCAAACTGATTTTGATTTTTACAAATTGAAAATTTTAAATAATAAATGGGTTATAGATTTTGATTCAGTTAAATCTTTAATTAAAAATACCAAAGCAATAATTGTAATTTCCCCGAATAACCCCACAGGACTAGTAACTAACCAAGAAGCATTGAATAAAATTTACGAAATTTGCCATGAGAATAATACCTCATTAATTATTGATGAAGTATTTTCGGATTACACCTATACAAATTCACCATACTTAAAATACAAGCCTGAAAAGGCGAACACAATTTTACTGAATGGGATTTCAAAAACATCTGCAATGCCTGATCTAAAACTAGCTTGGATCAATATTCTTGGCAATAAGAATGATGATTTAATTGATGAACTCGAAACCATCAATGATACTTACCTAAATGCAAATCAACTAAGTCAGTATTTATTACCGACAATTTTAGAAAAATCTTCTGAGCTAAATCCTAAATGGCTTCAAAATCTAAAAAATAATCGAGAAATTTTAAAAGAATTAATACAAAACAACCTAAATATTAATTGTGCAATTCCAGAAGGCGGTATCCACGCCTGTATCAGCTTCAACACTTTAGCGTATAAAAACGAAGAAATTGCAGTCAAGCTCCTCAAAGAATACAAGCTGGGAGTCCATCCAGGCTACTTCTACGATTTTGAAGCCGACGATCCAACAATCATCATCTCATTACTCCAAAATTCTGAAAATTTTAAAAAGGGTATTTCCAGAATAGATAAATTTGTTATAGAATACTCTTAACCCATTAGGTCAATTTAACTTACGAAAGTGTCTTTTAAAAATATTATTATGGAAAAAGATAATCTATCTCTACTTGCACAAGCATTTTTGAAGCTTCGAAATGTCGAAGAAATCAAACTTTTTTTAAAAGACCTTCTTTCAAATACCGAACAAGAAAGTATTGGAATGCGAATAGGGATAGTCCAAATGCTAGAACAAGGCCTACCATACACTCAGATCCAAAGAGAAACTGGTGCTTCATCCGCAACAATCGCTAAAGTTAGCGAAAACTACAAATACGGCAACGACGGCTACAAATTAATTCTCGAAAGACTCAAAAGGGGATAAGGGTTAACTAATTTACATTGTCAGTGATCGATACATTTACCACATTATCGGTATTTACTCCTGTATTTATATTTTCGAACAATTGATTAAGATCAATCTTAAAAAACATTATAAAAGCAATGATTATATCGATTATCAAAAAAAATAAGACTAAGGCAATTATGCTATTTAGTGTTCCTTGACTAATTTTTCTATGTTGTGCCATTATTTAGATTTCTGATATCTAATATAATATATCATATCAATGTGATAAAATTAACTAAATTATTTTTTCGTTATGGGACAAATACAAGCCAGGCTTTTAAAAGGTTTTAGGGATTTTCTCCCAGGTGAACTTTGGCAAAGACAATTCGTTATAAAAACAATTTCAAAGATTTTTGAAAAATATGGCTATGAACCAATTGAAACTCCCGCTTTAGAATATTTTGATATTTTAATGGGTAAATATGGTGAGCAGGAAAAACTGGTTTACAATTTTGAGGATTTTGGAGGCAGAAGAATAGCTTTAAAATACGACCTTACAGTACCTGCAAGTAGAGTTATGGCTCAATACCAAAATCAAATAACACTACCTTGGAAGAGATACCAAATTCAGCCCGTTTGGCGAGCCGATAACACGCAGCGCGGACGATTTCGAGAATTCTATCAATGTGATGCCGACATTTTTGGCTCTAAAGACATAACTGCAGATGCTGAATATATTCAAATGGGCATCGAAATCCTTAACACTCTTGGCTTTAAAGACTTTGTTGTCAGATTAAGCAATCGAAAAATTTTAAATGGAATTTCAAAATACTTAGATGCAGAAAACCAATTCCTTGGACTGGTTTATGTTATTGACGACTGGGACAAAAGGACATTAGAAGAAAACAAAGTTGAACTCCAAAAAAGGGGCATCACTGATGAAAACATCGACAAACTTATAGAGCTTATGGATCTTGATATTAAAGAACTTGCCGAAAAGCTCAAGGATATTCCCGAAGCAAAAGAGGGGATCGAAGAAGTATTGATGATTAAAAAATTAGTAAATGATGAAAAACTAGTATTTGATTTAACCATTGCAAGAGGCCTAAGCTATTACACGGGGCCAATCTGGGAATGGAAAATAGTCGAGGGTAATATCGGTTCTGTTGGGGGATGTGGAAGATATGACAAACTTGTTGGTTCTTTTACTGGCATGGATATTCCAGCAACCGGGGGTTCTTTTGGATTAGAAAGGATTCTTGAAGTAATGAAAGATCGGGGTATGCTTCCAAAAATCGAAAACAAGATAAAAGTTATGGTCACAATTTTCAATGCAGAATTAGCAGATGAATCTTTTAAAATTGCGACCGAACTTAGAAATAGGGGCATTGAAACCCTTATGTACCCAAGCATCAAGCCTTTGAAAAAGCAGTTCGAATACGCTTCAAAAAAGAATATTCCTTATGTTATAACTATAGGTGAAGACGAAAAGAGCCTTGGTGTGTATAATATTAAAGATATGAAAGCTCAAAAACAAAGTGTAGTTATGAAAGATCAACTTTTCGAAATTTTACAAAATAATTAATATTTAATTTTATATTTTTTAAATAAATAGCTATGGCAGACATTGCAAATTTAAAGGATAAAATATTCAAAAAGAAAATGAATCCATTATTTGGACTACCAGTTGGCGATGACGCTCCACGAGAGATCAATATGCTTGTTGAAACACCAATGGGTTCAATTAATAAATACGAATTCCACACCAAAACAGGCCTCATCAAATTAGATAGAGTTTTATTTGAAAAACTTCCATATCCAATTGAATACGGAGCAATCCCACAAACTTGGGACGAAGATCAAGACCTTCTTGATGTAATGTGCTTAGTTAGTTACTCAACATTCCCAGGCTGTTTAATTTCAGTACGACCTATCGGGGTGATGCTATTCAATGATTCCGGAGAAAAGGACGACAAGATTTTGGCTGTTCCCGTCGATGACATCAGATTCAAACACATCAAGTCAATCGATGATATCTCAGAACATCAAAAAGATGAGATAGCTTTCTTCTTCGAAAGATACAAGGACCTTCAGTTTAAATACAAAGGTCAAACCGACAAAAAAGTCAAAGTCGAAGGATGGGGCGGAGTCGAAGAAGCCTACAAGATCATCGCTGAAGCCCAAAAGCTTTTCGAGGAAACTTTCCCAGAGAAAGAGGATTAAGTTAATTATTAAGAATTTTATCAATGGCCTCTCAAGGTTGGAATAATTCTTTAGACTCTCAAGCAGTATATGATAAAATATTGCGTATTGGTTATCAATATCCAGATTCAGATCAAATATATATAACATCATTCGATTATTTTAGGAGTGGATTATCAGGTCTACCCGAACTAGATTTCCAAATATTTGAAGTAGGCGCACTTTGGCTGGGTTATAACCCCGAGTTAAGGAATTCAAGAGAGAATGAGCTTTTTAAAATTAGGTTAAAGAATGTATTACAAGGGTTTTCTGGACTAAATGGAGCGTTTGAAAAATACATAAAATACAATCAATGGGAACTTACACATGGTTTTTATACTCATTCGCATTTACTATGGAGTTTTAATGTAGATAAATTTTTACAAAATTTTAGATATACATTTAGCTCTGATAATCCATTTAATAATAACACTGGATATTAAATTCAATTTACCAATCAATAATCTCAATATTCTTTTCTTCCAAATATTCATTGGCTTTTTTAAAATGCCCATTCCCAAAGAACCCTCTGTCGGCCGAAAAAGGCGATGGGTGAGGGGATTCTAAAATTAAATGTTTTGTGGCATCAATTAGAGTTTTTTTACCTCGAGCAAAAGCTCCCCAGAGTATAAAGACTAAGTTTTGTTTTTCGTCGGATAGTTTTTTTATAACTGAATCTGTAAATTGTTCCCATCCCTTACCTTGATGAGAACCGGCTAAGCCCTCTCTTACCGTTAGTGTTGCGTTTAACAGGAGGACTCCCTGATTAGACCATCTGGTTAGATCGGGGGAAGTGGGGATTGGTGTATTAAATTCCTTCGAAATTTCTTTGTAGATATTCAAAAGAGATGGGGGGATCCTTTGACCTTCATTTGTAGAAAAGGCAAGACCATTAGCTACCCCTTTTGTGTGATAGGGATCTTGACCAATAATAACCACTTTAACTTTATCTAGTGGGCAAGAATCAAAAGCCTTAAAGATGAATTTGCCGGGAGGACATATTTTAAACTTCCCATTTTCGGATCTAACAAATTCGACGATATTCTTGAAATACTCGGCTTCGAATTGATCTTTTAGGAATTCTTTCCAATCATTGCTCAATTTTACTTCCATTTAATTTTTCTACAAATTATTTTATTGTAGCAGATGCGCGTAAAATTTCTCCTTCGTAAATAGCGAGTAATTGACCTTCTGCAACAGCTCTTTGAGGATCATCGAACACGAAGATGTTTTTTTCTAAATCGAGTTTCCCTTGTACTGCTTTTTGTCGATATCGAATTTGTGCAGTAAGGTTATTTAATTCAACATTTTGAATATTATTTATCCAAACAAGATTTTCAAATTGAACAATTTTACTAAACAATTTAGGATTAGATTTCCCTTTTGCAACATACAAAATATTTTGTGCCAAATCCTTTTTACTGACAAAGTATGGCTCGCTCGCGCCTCCTATCTTCAAACCTTCTCGTTGGCCAATTGTGTAAAACTCAATTCCATCGTGAGTTCCCATTTTTTCCCCGGAATCAATATCAACAATTTCTCCTGAATGAACTTTAACATTTTCTCGTAAAAATTTACCTACATTAATTTTGCCGATAAAACAAATCCCCTGAGAATCGGGCTTTTTAGCCACTGGAAGATTTTGTTGCTCAGCAATTTTTCGAATTTCAGGCTTTGTGTATCCTCCAACGGGGAAGAGGGACTTGGAAAGTTGGACTTGATTTAATTCACATAGAAAATAGCTCTGATCCTTATTATCATCAACTCCTTTTAAAAGTTCAAATTCTTGATTTTTTTCATTGAATTGAACTCTGGCATAATGCCCGGTAGCAATAAGGTCAGCTCCATTTTCGAGAGCTTTATCAAGGAATATCCCGAACTTTATTTCTCTATTACAAAGGACATCTGGGTTTGGAGTTCTTCCGTTTTTAATTTCATCAAAAAAATATTTGATAACTCTGGCTCTGTATTCTTTTTCGAAATTGAATGATCTAAAAGGGATATCCAAATGTTTACAAACTGCCTCGGCATCTTTTTGATCGGCTTCCCATGGGCAATCTCCAACAATTCCAAAGTCTGATCCGGACCAATTTTTCATAAAACAACCTACGACATCATAACCTTGTTCTTTAAGTAAATAGGCGGATACAGCAGAATCAACCCCACCAGAAAGGGCTAAATATACTTTTTTGTTTTCAGTTACTTTTGTCATTTTCAAATTTACTAGTAAATATATATGCTATATATATCTAAATCCATCAACATTATACAATATTTTAACCTCTGCTTGTATTATTAAAGCCGGTTAAATATAATCAAAGAATAGCATTAAAAAAATTCCATGAACAAAAAACTTACACTCGACACAATTACATCCTTTGCAAAAAGACGAGGATTCGTATATCCATCTTCTGAGATCTATGGCGGACTTGCTGGGATCTATGACTATGGTCATTATGGGATTTTATTGAAAAATAATATCCAAGCGGCTTGGTGGAAATCCATGGTCTTTGAGAGGGACGATATTGTTGCACTCGATTCGGCGATCTTTACACATCCTCTCACTTGGAAGGCTAGCGGACATGTTGATAGTTTTAACGAAGCTTTGATAGATTGTAAATCATGTAAACAAAGGATGCGCGCCGATCATCTACTTGAAAAATTTGGTATTAATGCTGATTTTATGCCTCTTGATCAAATCAATTTGGAACTTAATAAACTTAGAGAAACTGGAGAATTAAAATGTCAATTTTGCGGTAATAAAGATTTAACAGAGGCGCGCCAGATTAATCAATTGATTCGAACAAACCTTGGCACTCCAACAAAAGAACTTAAAGATTTAACTCCAGAAGAAATCGTTTATGCTAGAGGAGAAACATGCCAAGGTATCTATTTAAACTTCAAAAACATAACCGATACAATGAGAGTTAAACTCCCATTCGGTATTTGCCAAGTTGGAAAAGCATTTAGGAACGAAGTCATTGCAAGGCAGTTCATCTTTAGAACAAGAGAATTTGAACAAATGGAAATGCAATATTTCCTTGATCCCGAAATTATGAACGAAAAATATGAAGAGTGGAAACAAGTCCGATGGAATTGGTATATTAATGAATTAGGGATCCCCGAAAATAAAATTTCTTGGAAAAAGCATGATAAGTTAGCTCATTACGCTTCCGCTGCTTTCGATATACAATACGATTATTCCTGCCTAGGGGGCTTCAGCGAAGTAGAAGGTATTCACCAAAGAGGCAACTGGGATTTATCTCAACATTCAAAAGTATCCGGCGTTAACTTAGAATATTTTGATCAAAAAAATAATAAAAAATTCATTCCTCATATTATGGAAACCTCAGTCGGTTTAACGAGATTGGTTTTAATGGTATTGGATAATGCCTACACCGAAGAAGATCTTGGTGAAGGGAAGAGTAGGGTAGTACTAAAAATTAAACCTAGCCTTGCTCCGATAAAAGTCGCCGTATTCCCTTTACAAAGAGATGATAAGTTAAGAGAATCCGCCTACAACCTATACCGAGGCCTAAAAACTAAATTCACCGCTGAATTTGATGATTCAGGAAATATTGGGAAAATGTATAGAAGACAAGATGAAATTGGAACTCCATTCTGCGTGACTGTTGATTATCAAAGTCTTGAAGACAACATGGTAACCATCAGGAGTCGAGACACAATGGCCCAAGAACGCATCAAACTCGACGAAGTTGCCAATTACATTAGTAGCAAGCTTTAGTATTTCATAAAAAGTATATAAAAAGGGCGGGTTTTTAAACCCGCCCTTAATTTATAGCGCCTTAAGGATTAATCCTTTTTTTCGTCTTTGTCTATAACTTCGCCTTCAGCAGCTTCTGATTTTTCAGATTTTTCATCTGATTTAGCTTCACCTTCGGGCTTGTTCTTTGCTTCTTTTTCAGCTTCATCGGCAGCTTTTTTGTACATTTCTGCGCCTGCATCTTGAAGCTTTTTAGAAACCTCTTTGGTTTTCTCTTTGACTTTTTCGACTTCGAAATCGTCTTTTGAGATTAGATCTTTTAGTTCTTTACTTTCGTTTTCTAAAGATTCTTTTGTCTTTGAATCAATTTTTTCTTTCATCTCATCGACAAATTTTTCAATCTGGAAAACCAAACTTTCTGCTTCGATTTTAGCCTCGGATTTTTCTTTTTGTTTTTTGTCTTCGTCAGCGTGAGCTGCAGCTTCTTTTACCAATGTATCAACTTCTGAATCATCTAATTGAGTTGACGCTGTAATTGTAATGGATTGCTGCTTACCGCTAGCTTTATCTTTAGCAGAGACATTTAAAATTCCGTTTGCATCAATTTTATAGGTAACCTCAATTTGAGGTACACCTCTTGGTGCTGGAGGGATTCCATCAAGTATGAATTTACCTAATGTTTTATTGTCTTTTGCCATTTCTCTTTCACCTTGCAAGATATGGATTTCAACACCAGGCTGATTATCAGCGGCAGTAGAGAAAACTTGAGTCTTTTCAGCAGGAATAGTTGTATTCCTTTCGATAAGAGGGGTTCTGATTCCGCCCAAGGTTTCGATGCCTAATGTTAGAGGTGTAACATCAAGAAGAGTAATATCTTTGACATTTGAGTCTCCCTTTAGGACTGCCCCTTGGATTGCCGCTCCAACTGCTACAACTTCATCAGGATTCACACCTTGATGTGGATCTTTGCCAAAGAATTCTTTGACTTTTTTAACGACGATTGGCATTCTTGTCATTCCACCAACCATAACAACATCGTCCAAGTCTTTGATATCGACTTTTGCATCTTTTAGAGCTTTTTTGACTGGCTCAAAAGTTGCATCGACCAAATTCATTACTAATTTTTCGAGATCAGCTCTAGTCATTTTTTTGACTAAGTGCTTTGGACCTTTAGAATCAGCAGTTAAATAAGGAAGATTGATTTCAGTTGAATCAGCACTCGATAAAGTGATCTTAGCTTTTTCAGCTGCTTCTTTTAATCTTTGTATAGCTGATTTATCTTCGCTGATATCCATCCCTGTGTCTTTTTTAAATTCATCCATTAACCAGTTGATGATTTTTTGATCAAAGTCATCACCACCCAAGTGTGTATCACCATTTGTAGCTTTAACTTCGAAAACTCCATCACCAATTTCGAGGATAGAAATATCAAAAGTACCTCCACCAAGATCGTAAACGGCGATTGTTTTTTCAGTGTCTTTATCTAACCCGTAAGCCAAAGCGGCAGCGGTAGGTTCGTTAATGATTCTTTTTACATCAAGTCCAGCAATTTTACCGGCATTTTTAGTTGCTTGTCTTTGAGAATCATCAAAATATGCTGGAACTGTAATGACGGCTTCTGTAACAGATTCTCCCAAAAATGCTTCTGCATCAGCTTTGATTTTTGCAAGAACACGAGCAGAAATGACTTCCGGAGCGACCCATTTTTTACCCATTTGAACTTCAACTCCACCTTTATCGCTTTTTCGAATATTAAAGGGTAGAAGTTTTTTATCTCTTTGGACTTCTTCGTCATCCCATCTTCTTCCAATCAATCTTTTAATTGAATAGAAAGTTTGTTCCGGGTTAGTGACCATTTGATTTTTGGCTGTTACACCAACAATCTCTTGTTCATTATCTATATTTATTGCAACAACAGAAGGAGTTGTTCTAAAACCTTCCTTATTTGATATGACTTCTGGTTCGCCGCCTGTGGTTGTTGCAACACAGGAGTTTGTTGTACCCAAGTCTATTCCTATAATTTTTCCCATTTTTTTAAAAATAAAAAATAAGTTAATTAAAAATTATTTACCTGTAATTACTTTTACTGTCTTATATACCTGTCCATTATTCTTATTCAAATAGCCTTTACTTATAATATCCATAACTGTTCCTTTTTCTTTTTCGTTCTGTGTATGGATAGCTGTTACAGCTTCCATAGTTTCAGGGTTAAATTTGTCGCCCTTTTTAACTTTAATTTCTTCTAGACTGTACTGATTTAGAACATTAATAAACTTCTTATATATTAATTCAATACCTTCTTTTGTGATCTTTTCTTCATTTAAAGCCCTGTCAAAGTCGTCAATAATTTCAATTATCTGTTGTAAAAGAATCTGATTTGCTACAATCGATAATTCTGATTTTTCTTTATCTGACCTTTTTCTATAGTTCACAAAATCCGCAAGAGTGGCTAGATTCTTATTCTTCTCAGTTTCTAACTTTTTTTTTAATTCTTCGCATTCTTGGCACTCTTCGGTCTTATCACAAGTGCATTCGCAATCTTTGCATTTGCAGTCTTCACATGTACTTCCACATTTTTCACACTTACAATCTTCACATTTGCAATCCTCACAAGTGCATTTACACTCCTCGCATTCACAATTTTCGCATGAACATTTACCGTTTTCACATTTGCAGTCTTCGCAATCGCATTCTTCAACTTTTGTTTTTTTGTCTTTATCCATTTATTTTTGTATAAAAAAATTAAATATTTTAATTTACCAGCTCGAAACAATTTCGTTTATGGTATTCGCTATAAAATCAACAGCAGGGAGAGCTTTGGAATAGTCCATACGAACCGATCCAATTACACCAATAAAACCTTCTCTATCATTGTAGAAAGACACCGGGCTGTAAATAATGACCATTTTTTTAAAGACATCGATGTCTGTATCATCACCAAAAAGGACTCTAACACTATTATCTTTAGGCTGTAGTGAAAAAAGGTCTTTCAATAAAATTCTATCCTCAAGCACATTAATAAGTTTACAGAGTTCTTGTACCTGCCTAAATTCAGGCTGAGTAGGGACTCTGGCTAATCCAGTGTGGTAAACTCTGTTTCCGACGAGAGCCATGCTAACATTGCCAGTCATATCATAAAGAGAGTTCAATGCAGTATAGATCATTTCATCAATATCGAATCTACTGGCGTATATCTGTTGCTTTATTAAGGTCGCCGGGGCAACTTCATAATTCTCAAGGTCCTCAAGCTCTTCCATTAATGAATTGACAAATCTTTTATATGCTTGAAGGGTAGGGACTCTTCCTGCAGATGAATGAGGTTTTTGGATGTATCCCTGCTTCATAAGTTCTGCCATTTCATTTCGAATAGTTGCAGAACTGACATCAAGCCTATATTTATTGACAAGATTAACAGATCCAACGGCTTCTGCACTTTCGATAAATTCTTTTATTATTGCTAATAAAAGCTTTTCTTGTCTATCTGTCATTTTATCTAGATTAAAGGTTATTTTTTATAACAAGCATTACACCTGACTAAATATATCATTAGCAATATTGGCAGTCAAGTGCTAACTTGAAAAATTCTTGAGGAAATTAGATTTGTTCGGTTAAATAATTAATTTTGAAAGATTTGAATCTTCGGATGCCATTATCAGATCGATCTTTTAAGAATCCTTCTAAAGTCCAATTTTTTCCATCTTGGACTTCAGTCCATTTTTGTTTTTCCAAAGGAAGCTTATCATCAGTAATTAATATTTTAGCGAAGGCGATTCCGTTATTATTCCCGTAATGCATGCGAGAATGTACATATTCAATTTCTTTCACTTTATTACCTTCTTTTAGAACACTATATATTATGATTACATGATGCGAATTTTTCACTAGGCCTTTTGATCTAATTAAATCGCCGGGGAGTACCTTGTTAATGTCTTTAACTTCAATGCAGTTATCAAGATTCGTAAGAGTGTTTGCTCCAAGGTTTTCGATCGGCCTGAATGATCTACGGATGATCCCAATCAAGCTATTATCTGGGAATTTCATATACTGCCAAAGTCTTTTTTTCTTTTCAGATTTCAAAATGAATCCCAAAAGATGAACCACAAAGCCGGAACAATCTATCCCGATACTTCTATCGACCATAAATTCTCTTATTTGATCACTAGTAGCTTTAAAAAGATCAAAATCTTTGAGCTTAGCCCAAACTTTTACTTCTTTTACAATCTCACCCGGATCTCCTTTCCCAACTAAAGCTCTCAAGCCAACTCGTTCCTTCCTCTTGTTAATGTGATAGGGGCAGGCCACTTCTTTACCTCCAAGGGGTAATTTAAGGTATTCATTAATTACTTGATCAGCTGATTCTGGTAGTTTTAGTTTGGTCTTCATATTTTTTAGCTTTGATAATTTTTAATTGCTGATAATGAATCGATAATCCAGCCATTCAAATCTCCATTTGCGTTAAATGCAGAACCCTTAATTTGTATTCTTCCTAATTCATCATTAGTTTTTAATTCACGGCCCTTAAATGGCGTTAAGAGCAAAAAGCCTCCTGTTTGAATATCGTTTACACTATACCCATCTTTTTGAAAAAGCAAAGCTTTGTCTCTGTCTTCGTCTAAGAATATTGTGTTTGGACGAACTACTGCACTAGCACGATCAATTGCTGCATTGTCACCTTGCAATCTGTATATTCCGGATTTTAGCGGAAATTCTAAAGTATAATTCTTAAATGATCTAACAAAAATTTGGCTAAACTCCATAGGGGCCATAGCTTCTTCTGAATATTTTACAGGATCAATGTTGTAAGGGATCCCGCTAAATTCA
Source organism: uncultured Candidatus Saccharibacteria bacterium (assembly GCA_964461915.1). Taxonomy (GTDB): domain Bacteria; phylum Patescibacteriota; class Dojkabacteria; order B142; family OLB20; genus JAKQLP01. The sequence goes on from CAYWVD010000001.1 coordinate 391,202, forward strand.
GCGATATGAATCATTGATAGCGGAATTTGTCCATGCTGTAATTGAATCTTTGTAAAGAATGGAATAGAGGCGGGTTGTCTAGCATTAATTTCAATGATTTTATGACCGCCATCAGGTTCAATAATAATGTCTAATCCGAATAAGCCTCGATATCCGGCGGATTGCATACTTTGGCCAATTAAATTGGCATCTTTAATAATTTGATCTATTCCCTTGATAAGTTCTGCTCGATAGTAGAAATCGTTCCCGACAGTTCCACCTTCATTGATAGTCAGTTCGGGTACCCCGGTTATTTGACGGGATAATCCGCCGCAATAAATACCCTTACTACCGACAACTGCATTAAAAGTGTAGGCAACACCATGAACAAATTCCGCGACACGGACTTTCCTTTGAGGATATTTTTCTTTGAGAGCGTCCAAATCCTTTTCATCTTTAACAAAGACCGTTCCCGAGCCGGTATGGCCACGATCAAACTGGATCACAAAGTTATCTCCATACTTTTTAAGGAAATCCATATAATTGATCTTTTCAATTTCCAGGATTTCGCCCTTTGGCATGGAAATCCCTAAATTTGATATCTCTCTAAATTGGCTTAATTTATCTTCAAACCTGCGATTGAGTGAAGCATCAGTATTAATTAAAACACCTCCAAAATCTTTTACTTTCTTCATAAATGCTGGAGATATTTTGAAGGTCTGAAAATAGTTAACTTCGGATTTTGTCTGCGCAAAATACTTTGCAAATTCTAATGATTTTAATAATTTATATGAATTCCGATATGTTAGAGCTCCTTCCGGTAAATGGTCCTGCCAGCAAAAATGATTTATTTTTTCTTTCTCAAAGATTTCAGTATATGAAGACTTGTCTATATATATCACATGAAAGTTAGGGATTATCTTTTCTAAACCTAAGGCCCTTTCGGGATCGTTACAGATATAGTAGTACGAACTATTATTAAAAAAGTTTATAAACTTTTGGGTTAGGCTTTGTAAAGTGTCTTCCATAATCTATTTAAACGATCAATAAAATTTTACTTTGCATTTATTACTCAACTTTGTAAACATTCAACTTACCGATTTTTAAATATTCTTTATGTTTTTTAAACGAAAAAGTATTACTCAAAATATAAGATCCTTTGTGAAGTTCTGAAAAAACACGATCCTCAATCTTCTCAAGAAGTTCGGGATAAAGATATATAACTATACAGTCAAATTCAGAGTAATCTATTTTTTTAAGATCAGTATTAAGAATCTCAACAGTCTTGGCTCTTTTCAAGATTTTTATTACTCTCATTATTATTGTCAGTATGGGATTTATCTCAACAGCCTTAACTTTTGCGCCATATTTTGCTAATGCAAAGGCTAATGTTCCAGTACCCGCACCTAATTCTGCAATATTTAATTCACTCAGGCTTTTCCCATTGATCTTATTGGATTGCAAAAATTTTATTATGTCAGAAACAATTAATGCGTCCGAAGGTACATAAGGGACTCCAAAAAATATAGTCCAGATATAATAGAATCCGAAAACAAAAACTAAAAAAAGACAGGCAAATAAGCCTAGAAAATAAAATATTACGCTCATAATCCGCTAACTAGAATTAATGGCTGTTTAAAATTATCTAACATATTTTTTTTCAATGCTTTGCTGAATCCCGCAAAAGCTAGTGCCGAATTCGGAGAGTCAATCCAATAACCAAGTAGGCCGGTTTCTCTTTGAGCAATTGAAATCTCATCGTTACTGATCACAAATCCGCCACCGCCGTTTTTCTTTAAAGCCTCAATCAATCGAGATTTCCTTAATGCAACACGATCAACTATTGCATCGGCTAAAGATTCAGGGAATTTCTTAAAATCATGATCGAATTCTTTAGCAATTGGATGAACAGTAGCAGTTTGGCAAACAAAAATTGCAACTTTTTTACCCATTTCTTCAAATCCATAATGCAAGGCCAAGGCAGAAGTCCCCGAGCTTGTTGGAAGAAAAACGCAATCTACTTTTGGATGATCTTTTGCAATTTCGTAGGCGATGGTTTTAAATCCAGTTAATGCTAAATCATCAGATGATCCCCTCAAATTCAAAACCTTATTTTCTATGGCAAACTTGAAACAATCCGATTTAGGTTTGGACGACTCATGTATCCTAACTTTGTCTGATTCAAAGGCATAAAGTTTCGCAGACTTTTCAGGAATAATTTTATACCCAATAAATATATCAATTTCTGCTTCTTTAAAAAGGGAAATGTAGGCTGCCGCTGCAATTGCTGCATTACCCGAGCTAGAAATAGTAAACTTGCGGTAGCCTTTACTTAAGTAGTATGAAATTTGGTAAGCTAAACTTCTATCTTTAAATGATCCATTAGGATTTTCCATTTCATTCTTAATTATTACCTTAACTCCATCGAAAATAAACTTAGATGAAGCGGTTTCCCCTTCGCCTAAAGTAAGCTTGATTTCAGGTATTACATTGAATTTTGCAAGAGTAGGATTATTCCAAATTGACATAATTTTGTTATTATCTTTTTTTATTATAATGTATAATAAGACAAAATATAATATTCATTTTAAAAATGGAACAAATAAAAGTAGTAAATAACAAATTCGTCTGTATCGAATGTCAAAACGAAGTTACAGTCGATGCAGATAAAAAAGTAGGAGACATTATCGAATGTCCCTACTGTGGAATTGAATACGAAATCATTGCAAAAGATGAAGCCGGAATGACAATTCAATTAATCGAAGAAGAAAAATAATTAAAAACCTGCGAGGTTAGTACAGCGGTAGTACATATCCTTCCCAAGGATGGGACGCGAGTTCGATTCTCGTACCTCGCTTTTCTTGGTATCCTCTTGCATAAGCTCAAGTTTTAATGTTACATTAATGTTATATTTCTTTAATAATATTTATTGCCGACTTAGCTCAATTGGTAGAGCAGCGGTATCGTAAACCGCAGGTTGGAAGTTCGATTCTCCCAGTCGGCTAATTTAGAAAAGAAAAATTTGCCCCGCATCTCAAATTTTTATATATACAAAATGTATCAACCCAAATATATTATCACTGATTCACTTTTAATGGAAATTACAGAACTTGAGCAGAATAAAACAAAGCTTGAACTCGCAAACTTTCCCACAAATACTTTCAAGGATTTGATGAAGAAATCAAAGGCTGTAAATATGTTCCATTTAGCTCACATGATCGGGGTAGAACTCACGATAAAAGATGCAGAAAAGGCGATAGAAGGGAAGAAGATCAGCACCAATGATGCAAGGGGTACAATCCTTAATAATTTCAGAAATGTAATGGAATTCGTTCGATCTGATGTAACTGAGGCTCATCTCGAAACCGACATAAATCTAATTCTTCACCTTAATAAAATTCTTTTAACAAATTGGAAGGAAATCTGGGATGCACGACTTAGAACCGATTCCAATGAAATCGAACCAATAGTCGATGGATGGCTACAAATGCGTGACAAAAATGTAAGCATGGGAGAAGTCGAAGCACGATCAAGCGAGCTTCTATTTTGGTTTAAAACAAATCACGGCAGGATTCATCCTTTAATCAGAATAGCAACATTGGTTTTCGAGTTAGTTAGGATTGCCCCGCTAAAGTATCTTAACCAAATAACAATAATCTCACTGGTCGATCTTCTGCTATATAAAAATGGATATCTTAACCAAACATTTTTGCCAATTGTTAGAGAAATTGATCTTCACAATCAAACCAATTTAAATGTCTGGGCAAATATCATTGAATCAGGCGACATAACTAAGTGGATTGAACAATTTGTTGCTGATATGAACAACTCGATAAAAGAGGATAAGGAGAAAATTCTAGGATTGATGAGTTCTGACAAGAACAGCTCTTCAAAACAGCCATTCTTGGATTTAAACCGCAGACAGTTGAAGATTTTGAGATATTTGCAAACGATACCAACAGTAAAAAGGGAAGATTATGTTCAAATGATGGATGTTTCGGCAATGACTGCCTTCCGCGACCTTAACGACTTACTTGAAAAAAAGTTATTGCGAGTCGAAGGGAACGGACGAGGTACTAAATACTTACTTGCCAATAGATAAATCTGAGGATAATAGTTTTTGAATATTATCCACCGTTTTTTTATTCCTAACAATTTGTTGAAGGTCTTCACGACTTGCTTTTCTAACGCCTTCGATGCTTCCAAAAGATTTGATCAACTTCACGCCCAAATTAGCCCCCACACCTTTTATTTCGCTTAAAACAGAAAAAACTTGAGCTTTTTGCCTAAGTTTTCGATGATAATCGATACCAAAACGGTGAGCTTCATCACGAATCCTTTGCATCAAGTATCTTGATTCTGTTTCAAGTTTTAACACTTTTTTATCAAATTCAACTTTCCCGCTCGTTTTACTTATAATTTTAAAAATATCCTCATTTTTTTTAGCTAATCCGATGATTGGAATATCAACGCCTAAAGCGTCTAGGACTTCCGAAGCCGAAGACAATTGACCTTTTCCACCATCAACAACGATTAAATCCGGTAATTTAGAAAATGATTCGTCCTCGTTTTTTTGATTCTTAGAATGCTTAAACCTGCGAGTTAAGACCTCTTGCATCATTGCAAAATCATCTGGCGTTTTTTTTGTTTTGATCCTGAACTTCCTGTAATGTCCTTTTTGAGGAAGGCCATTAACAAAAACCACCATAGAACCAACAGCATTCGTTCCTTGAATATTTGATATATCATAGCACTCGATTTTGAAGTCTGAATCTACATTAAATTTTAGATTTGGGAAATCGATTAAATCAATCAATTCTAAAAGGGCGTTTATCTTCTGCACACTTTTTATGCGCCTAAAGTCTTTTTCGCTACTCATAACTGAGACTTTTTGTGTAATGTATTTTAAATCGTTAATCTTATCCCTGATTTTCCCCGCCTCTTCAAAATCTTTCGAATCAGCTTTTTCTCTCATTTCAATTTCAAGTTTTTGAATAACCTTTTCAGCTTTTTTTGAAATAAAGTCGATCACACCCTTTATGTCTTTTTTGTACTCCTTCGACTCAATAAAGCCGGCACAGGGCGCTTTACAAAGGCCCAAGAAATAGTAAAGGCATGGTTTAGAATTTGACGATTTGATTACTCCGTTTTCCTCGGTGATTCTTCTATTGCATGTTCTATATGGAAAAACTTCCCGCAATAATTTGATCGTTTTTCTAATCGGCCTACCATCGATGAAAGGGCCAAAATATTTAATACTTTTCTGTTCATTTTTTTTGTCTCTTAAGAATTCGAATCGAGGGAAGTCTTCACTCATATTAATTTTCAGCCATGAATAGGACTTATCATCCTTCATTAGGGTATTGTATTTAGGCTTATACTTTTTAATTAGATTGGTTTCTAGCACGAGAGCCTCTGTTTCGGAATCAGCGATAACAAACTCAACATCACTAATCTGAGAGACCATCTGAATGATCTTCAAAGGTAAATCATTAGACTTTGAGAAGTACTGTTTTACACGATCTCGGATCGAAATTGCTTTACCGACATAAAGTACCGTGTCCGCATCGTCACGATAAATATAGCACCCGGGATTTAGGGGCGCATTTAATATTTTATCTTGTATTGTACTATTAGGAAAAATCATTACAACATTAATCTTTTGACATCGCTTTCAAGCGCTCTTCGGTAAGTATCCATCTCTAAATCGTGAACAAATATTCTTTTACAATTACACACGATCAATTCTTCGAGATCTTTTTTAGAAATCACCTTACTTCTAGTCAACGACCTAGTACAAGCAGGACAATATTTTTTCTGCATAATGATTTTTTGTAGCGGAGCAATCAGTTTCTTTAACATCAAATTTGTAAATTATTCAAAAATAGCTTAATCTTAATGTATTATACAAGAAAATATTATTTTTTAATATTTGTTGATTATGGGAACTGGAAATAAAAATCCTATTTCTCCTGTTGGTAAACTATTTGAAGGAGTTGAAATCGAATCTAATGTACCTGTTCCTAAAGAACAAGATGCAGCGGCTGATTTAAGTGCAGCCAGATCCCCGGGTCAAGAAGACGATACAGCCCCCCCACTACCACTGAGACATTATTATCTGCAGCTGTAAAAAATCCAGCCGCTCAACCTGTGCCTGAAGAACGGCAACTTGAAGGGTCCACTGTCCTCCAAGAATATCTTTTTGACCCATCTAAAGTGCCACACAAAGAACAATGGCCGATTATATTACAGACGATTCTTCCAAAGATTAATTTAAGTGATCGCTCAGTTGTATATGAAGAATTAAAGAAACTTAATCTTTCTAAACTTGAAGAAGAACAGAGACAATTGGTTCTACATTTACTAAATAAGCTAAAAAAGGAACCTCAAGCCATGGAGAATACAGGACAAACTGATTTGTCACCAAAAAACCCTGAAGAGAGTGAGCAAAAAACTAAAACCCAAGAAACAAGCGGAGAAAAAAATCCAGCAAATGAATCTGATCCAATACACGATAATGCATTAAACGACATTTTGGCATTCGCGGCAGCAATAAAAGAATTAGATAATAATAATATACAGAGAATTCAAGATTTTTTAGCAAAATATCCCCAAGATTATAAAAGAATTATGGATGCCCTTGGATTAGAATTCTTCGATGAATTGGGATATGCTACCCCAATTATTGAAAATATAATAAGACAATCTAGAAGTGGTTGGCCCAATGACCTTTTACCAGGCGTAGTTTTAAATAGAGCGAGAGCATTTAACCATTTATATATGTTAGATGCTTTTCATATCTTCCATCTTGTAGGTGGTAATAGATTCCAACAAAATTATTTCCGTTTGGTTGCTTCACTTAAAGCTGGTTTTGAAAATAGTGATTTTTTAAGTAGCGCCCCTGGCTTAAATAGATATTTATCGATTTTACATATTAACCAACCACTTAATCGGATTGATGCCCAAGGATTTGACAGTGGATCTTTTGAGTTTACTAAGTATTTACATACCCCTGAGAATATGAATGAGTCAATACCCGATGAAACTATGGAACAGTTTTACCCAGAATATGATACTATGACAGAAAATGAGAAAAATATTGCTCAAGCAGAAATTCATTTTGCGCAAAATTTCTCTAAAGCAGATTTTGACCTTATGAATAAGCCAGGCAATAATTCTCTCCTATTATTTTTATTTATCTTTCAGGGTGAAAGATCAAATTTAATCAGGGATCCAGAAGTAAAAAAACTTGTTGTGGCAAAACTATTAAATAGTTTCAAGAATGGTAGTTTCAAGAGATCCTCAGAAACAGAACAATAAAAATTAAAGCGAAATTTAAATTGTATCAATAATTATTATTCCCTTAATTACCATTTATAAAGGCTATCGGACGATTTAATAATCTAGGGATAGAATTGATTTATTCGAAAACTAAATGTGAAAAAACGAAGAGGAAGAGTTCAATAATCGGCCTACCTTAAGCAACACTTTCTTAAAAACCCATTAAGTAGTAAAATCAACTCAATTCAAAAGTCAGTAATATGAGCTTATATTCTGGGAATGAACGATTTTATGCTTTAGAAATTACCTTGGGCGGCCTAATCCCAAGAGATCTATTTGTACAAAGTACTAATGAATATCTTTGTAAGGGTTGCCCCCTTAGGACTTTCTGCTCCTATGGCGGAGATTACAAACCATCCGCTGAATGCGATCCACTGCCTGTTATAAATATCACTCAAGATGACCTCCCGAATTTACGGAGTATATTAGGTCGAAATGCGAATCAAGACACTTTTCATGAATCAAAGAATGTTTTTGGTAGAGCAGTAATGAATAGAGCACTTTGCACAAGGCTGGCGAAAGAAGCAAATCGATTTAGAAGTATTTTATCCCAAGTCAAATCCATTAGTAAGGCTAAATATGATAGTGATTCAAGGTTTAGTAATATGAGAGACTCGAGGCCAGATCTTTATTAATAAATAACCTTCACATCATTAAATATCCCTTCCTTTCATCTTCCGGCATCTTCTCAATCGCATATCTGAGCATCACCCTCGGCATATTAGATATATTTTCTTCGATAAACTTTTTTGCAACATCATGATTCTTTTTATAAACTTCCCGTAAAGCCCAACCTACAGCTTTATGGATCAAGTCCTCTTTGTCGTTTAATAATATCGTTGATATATCAATAGAATCGTTTAGTTGGCCCTGACGAATAAATGCAAAGGTGGAGATAATTGATATTCGTCGTTCCCACATATTGTTTGATTTAGCGAGGGTATATAGAATCTCTCGCTCTTTGGGGTGATGTAATAAATATTCCCCAACTACTTTGTGGCAGGTCACATCAACCAAGTCCCAATTGTTAATTCCTTTGGTATTGGATAAATAGAAATCAAAGATTTCCCTTTTACCTGATTCATCTGATTTTCGGTATTTCTCCACTAGTATCAATAGCCCGCATAGACGGACTTCATGGAATTCACTTTGTAAAAGCTTTTCCACATCTCTTAGTGTCGTTAATTTTGCATAGGCTTTGGGAATAGTACGGACTTCTGGGTTAGTTAGGCCTAAAAATATATCTCCCTCTGCGTATTGGCCTTTGCCTGTTTTAAAATATCTTGATAATAGCTTGGCTTTTTCAGGGTTTCTTTGACTTAAAATTTTGTCTTTAATTAACATTATTTTTGAAAATCAACTAGGATAAATGTATATTATTAATTACATCATAAATCATAGAGTAGTAGATTCAAAATAAATGAAAATACTTTTAAAGTACAAAGCGGAAATCCTAGTATTTTTAATTGTCATATTTTCTTTATTCATCAGATTAGGTGATTACCCTAATATATTTGATTCTTGTGTGGAATGGGCAATTCATCCTCAAGTGAACAATGTAGTCGACAATGTTCACTATCAAAATGATGGCCCAACATGGGCTTGGACCGAAATGTATCAACATGTTTCAGGAAGATCCCCGATTTATAGCTTCTTGATTGAATCCGGATTAAGGTTATTCGGCCTCTCACTTTTAGGAACAAGATTTTTCACGACAATATTATCCTTTTTATCCTTAATTCTGCTATATATTTTCATAAAGAAATATTCAAACAAACAACTAGGGCTATTATTGATACTGTTCCTTGGAACTTCTCCTTGGTATTTGATCCATGCAAGATCAGGAGGGATTATCGGGCTTAGCTTAAACTTAGTAATTATTGCGATTTCTCTAACTGGACTATTTCTACATAAAAGGGCCAATAAAAAGCATTCAGCAATCTTTGCAGTTTTATCTGCTATATCAATAGCTTTATTACCTTATGGGCATGTGATAACTCGAGTTGTGCCAATTTTTTTGATCTTGCTTATAATCTTTTATTTCAAAAGACTTCCGAAATTATCAATCTTTGTTTTCGTAATTACTCTTTTGCTATTCATTTCTATCCAAATTCCGACCTGGGAGCAGTCTGTTTCCAATTATTTTAATGCTAGAGGAGAATCGATGATCAACGATCTAAACCCTTTAAAAAATCCGGAGACAGAGAAATTTGATATCAAAGAGAAATTACTAAGTAACACAAGACTACAAATCAAATACCTATTAGGACTTAATGATATACAGAACTTTTGGGATCCTAATATTGCCTACAGTTATTGGATTATTGATGAGGTTTTGTTTCCTCGAAGTCTTGTTCCTTTTTTCTTGTTTGGCTTGTATCTATCTATACGAAAGCTTTTTACTTCAAAAAAGACTCTGCAATTATTTATGCTATCTGTTTTTGTTGCCGGGATAATTCCCGGTCTATTTGCTAAAACGGGCGATCCTAACCCCGCAAGGGATCTATTAATGGTTCTTCCGATCTACTTCTTCATAACCCAGGCGATTTACCTAATATATAGAAATATAAAATTCCGTTACAAAAAGACTATTTTATTAGTATTTATTATTGCCGTGGTGATCTACCAATTGAACAATTTCTTTTTCTATCCTAAACACATCTATGATGATTTTAAGAATACAAATTACAAAATTGGGTATTTCATCCGTGATAATAATACTTATTTAAAAGGTAAAAAGATTTTAGTTGAAGAGACAAAGACCTTTGGAGATTACAGCTATGTTGCAATGCGCTGGGCAGGTGATAAAAACTTTCAAAAGAAATTAGATTCCAACGAATTGATTTTATTACGAAATACAAATCAAGAAGCAGTTAAAAAACTCATTGAAAAGGATTATTTTGATCTAATTATTTTAGAAAAAATTAATACCCTCGAAGAAACTCTAAAGCAGAAAACCAATTATTCCTTATCCGAAAAAGATAATTTTAAAGTCTATACAAAAGAGTAGGAGATTAAATAATCCTTAATGGAATCCTCGACAATACATTGATAGAACCATCTTTCATGGAAACATCGTAAAACTCAAGAAAATATTTATCACTTTCAAGCTCGCCATATGAAATGCTGACTTCAAAAGGGACAAATCCCTCATAATTATCCCCCTGAGCTTGAATAATCCCATTCGACAGGATCACATTTTCACCATCGACAATCCTATAATTCATCACTCCTTCAAAGAATCCACGCATTTGACCTTTAATGACCATATCACCCCCGGATTGACGCAAAGCAAAATCGCCATCAGGGGCTTCGATTGCTAAACGATTTGGATAGCCGATTGTTGAAGGGGTAGGGGAAACTATCTTCCCGATAGAATCATCGGGAGTATCTGTCACAGAAGGAATTAAATCATCATGCACTATTTGTGTCGGATCAGCTGTGAGTGTGGGGTATAATGACGAATCTTTAATCAAAGGGAAAGAATTTTTATTTAATAAGAAGATCGAAATAACTGCGACACTAAAAATTATTCCTAATAAAAACAAAAACGCTAAAATTATGATGACTTTTTTTGTATTTTGTGGAGAAACCATTTGGATAAAAAGCTAAGCTTATACACATATATTAACCCTGCAACATCTTTAAATGCAAATTCCACCTCTTTAGCCTTGTAAAGCATTAATAATTAATTCGTTATCTGTATTGAATCCAATGTTATTTTTCTAAAAATGAACCCAAATGATTATACTGCAATCATGAAGGTGCTCAGTAATATATCTAATAGACTAGAAGTTATTGAGAGATTGACTGTTCAGATTGCAAGTGAATTGAATATCAACAGAGGCACAAGCATCCACAACGAAATTGGGGCAATTAAAGATTCTCTTCGGAATGTAACCAATGACATCAATACCGGCGAAGTAAAATCATTGAAAAACATGATGAATAGTTTGCAGAAGTCGATTGAGTATATACAGAATAAGAGTTATGTGTGAAGTTGATTATCGTTGAAAAACCCCGGCAAACCCAAAATTTAAAGCCTCCAAAAATAAGTATTCATCAATTCAAAAGTAATTCATAGAACTACTAAGAAAAATAATTTAACATAAGTAGAGGTTTTAGCTGTGAGTGATACAATGCAAGACTGGAAATTTATGAAAAGTTGCAACTACCTAGGTCTTATTGTAAAGTATATCACTATAATCTATATAATTTGCAAGAAGTAATATCCCGTACCGATACAGATAGAGAAGGAGTTTTTAATAGTTTACAACCCTTATTTGCAATCCATAATAAATACATGGAGTTAGTTAAGGCACTTGCCGATCAAAGTTATGCAGTTATAGAAGAATGCGGGGGGTTTTCAAATTTTTGGACAATAGAGAAAAAATTTCTAGACGGGTCTACCGATTTGGATATTCCATCGGCGACTAGAAAATACCTTACAGATCATAAAAATTTGACATCCTGGATGAATGACAATTTACGAAAAGATCACGATTTGTATTCGATAAATCTAAGACTTTTTAATGCAGCTCCATTATTTGCACAAAAAGATCAAAGCAACTCTGATTTATTTAGAGAGATTGATCCCGGCGTGATTTTCAGTAAAGGCGGTGAAGTACATCAAATGATCGATCCAGATGAACAGGTCATGAGAGTTACCGATCCATCTCTACTAGGACAATATTATCTAAAAGAATTTTTATTAAATCCACAGATGAATATTTCTCGACAAGGATGGGAACTGATTATGATGGAAGAAGGGAAATGGGTACGCCGGGCAATAAAAGATATTCAATTTGATGATCAACATAAGATGCTATTCGTATTGGATCCAAACCTTTATGACGCCAGCGTCCCTGCAGAATATATGCCCAATGCTTCAACTGATATGGAGTCTAATCTTTCAAGTGTAGACCCAGAAGAAGAAGTCGGTTGTATAACGTATGAAACAGTAATGCAAGGAGGGCGCAGAACTGCTAATATGACTATAGATCCGGCGCTTCATTATACTTCAAAAATAGTAGTTAATGAATCGGTTGTTGCAGGATCCTTCATTGTGACAAAAACTCCTGAATTTTTTATCCTCCCCCCCCCTAAATGGGGGTATTAATTAGTTACAAACACACATAGTTACCAGCCGATATTTTAAAAAAAGATTTTTAAAATATTTCCATAGGAAAAAATATCAGAATGCAAATAAATAACTCATAGATCGTTTTCCAATAATAGTAGGGGATATTCATAATCCCCTTTGCGCGAGGGCCTGACCTTCGGTCATGCACCCACCGGTCTGAACTCAGTGCTTCGCTATGCTCATTGTTCGTTAAGAACCTGAGTGCGAGATTTTCATCTCACAATAAATCTCCAAAAAAAAATATCACCTAAAGGTGATGTTTTTTTATTGGAGCGCGAGGCGAGATTCGAACTCGTGACCTTCTCCTTGGCAAGGAGACGTTCTACCAACTGAACTACTCGCGCTTAATACAGACCAATTATATTAAAATTGTGAGAAATTTACAATTGAGTCGCAAATTTTATCTATCTCTTTTTGAAAATCAAATTTAATTAGGTTATATCCTCGCCCCGAACCTTCAAACCAAGTGATCTGTCTTTTGGCATAATTTCGGTGACCTTGCTTAATTTTATCCTTACATTCATCTAATGAGATTTGGCTATTAATGTATTGAGCAACTTCTTTGTAACCTATACCATTCATTGGAATAGAATCGGCAAAACCTGCTTCTAAAAGGCTTTTTACTTCATCAATCAACCCAATATCAAACATCTTTTCTACACGGGAATTAATTTTTTCAAACAGTTCATCCCGATTAAATTTAGGATAAATGATTAAGGATTCAAGGACTTTTTTGTTTTCGGGTTTGGAGTATCTATCCACTGACCCAGTTTTGTAGTTTTTAATAGTGGATGAGGCTTTTTCGATTGCCCGGATTAGTCTTTGAGGGTTATATTTATCAGATTCATTTAGTCTGTTTGCTAAATCGGGACTGACAGCTAATAACTTTTCAAACAGGACCTCGCTAGGTAATCCTTCTAGACTTTCGCGTAAAGCAAAATCTGGTTCGTCTTGGACTAGTGTATAACCTTTAACTAATGAGTCGATATATAGTCCGGTTCCGCCGACAACGATTGGAATTATATTTTTTTTATCCAAAATTGAAATCAGTTCAAGACAGGTTTTTTGAAATTTTGCCAAATTAAATGAATCAGAAGGGGAGTATTCATTAAAAAGATAGCCTGTGATACCACTATATTCAACATCAAATCCTTTGAGGATTTCGCAATTTGAAAGTTCAATATCGTCTTGATTTTCAATGATATTGCCCTTGTTTGTGCCTATGTCCATTCCTTTGTAAACCTGCCTTGAATCGGCATTAATGATGTCGCATTTTTTACCGATAGCTTTGAATCGCTTACAGATTTCGATTGCTACATCAGTCTTACCTGTTGCCGTTGGTCCTGCAATAAATATGGTTTTAATCATCACGAAAAAACTTTACAATAGATAGTGACATTATAGACGAAAATGAAAAATTTGGTTAATTACAGTTTGAATCAAGCCTTCTTTGATATAGGCAATAGCTTGATGCGGGTTTTTGGGATCGTCTATTTCTACACAATGTCCGGCAATAATTTTTATGTTGCTCTTGGCATTCACGCCCTTTCGAATTGTTTTAATACTGTCTTTCTTTTTTTCCTACCCAAATATATAGGAAGAATGGGGACGAGAACAGCGTTGATTATTTCAAGGATTGTATTCTTTTTAACTGCAATTCCGATTTTCTTTTTAAACCAAACCAATTACTTAGAAATGCTTTTTATTTGGAGCCTTTTATATGGATTAGCTAAATCATTTTTATTCATACCAAATCACATATTGGTTTTGAACATCACTAAAACTCATAATCGAGGGAAATCAGTAGGTATTATCCTTGCGATTTCTTCACTATTAGGGATAATTGCTCCTCTTATTGCGGGAATAGTATCTAATAATTACGGCACAGTTGGTTATTCGATCTTACTTGCGATTTGTTTTATTATTTCAATATTCTTTTTGCGGGGTGTCCCGGATTTTCGCTTTACTTATACGGGAGATTTAAGGAAAACCTTGAAGCTCAAAAACATTCTCAGAGAAATCAAATACTCAGCCATGGCGAACTTTCAAGATCAATACCAAGCATGGCAAATTTATGTTTTTCAAATTCTTAAGAGCAGTTTTTCAAGTCTTGGATATTTAACTACTGGAATAAATTTGATTGGAGCCTTGTTGAATTTTTTCTTGGGCAAATTTTTAGATTCTCATAATAGAAAAGAAATGCTTCGCCTTAGCGGATTTTTGCAATCTTCAGCATGGCTGATGAGAATGTTGATAAATACGCCAATCGGGGCACTAGTTTCGGATTCATATATGAAGCTTACCAGCCAAACTTTTGGAGAAACCCTAACAGTTTTTTCGTATGACCTGATAACTGTCCGTAAACACGATATTTTGCTTGATGAAAAAATCATTGCTAGAGAGATAATACTTACGTTTGTGAATATTTTTACGATAGCCTTTGCTATGCTTATCTTCTACTTCTTTGGATTTACTGGGATCTTTATTTTAGCTATGCTTGCAGCTTTAAGTTTCGTTGTTATTTAATTGGAATTTTTTAGAGCTTCAAGAACAGAATCTCTGTCATACCAAGGATATTCAGTCTTTCCAAAAGCTAAACTTTTTTCATGAGCCTTGCCGGTAATAAAGACGATGTCGCCATCTTTAGCAATCGATAGAGCAAATTTAATGGCATCGATCCGGCTTTGGACTGAATCTTCATCAAAAGCAAATACAGGCTTTTTCAGGGCTTTAAAAAGATTTTCAATTTTTTCATCAACTTCGTCATAATTCACTTTAGACAATTCCTTGCTGGATGCAAACCTCTGTAGGAGCACGCCATTAGCGCTTTCAGCGTATTTAATAATTTCATCATTAACATCTTTCAACTTTTCATCACGAGGATCTTCAGCTGTCAATATCAACATCTCGCCTAAGGTTATCGCATATCGTCCCATTTCTCTTCGTTTTCTATCTCTTTTGCCGGCACAACCAAAAACAGAAATTATTCTGCCAGTCTTTTGAATATTTCGTAAAGAATTTAGAGCTGCTTCTAAAGCATGTGGAGTATGAGCAAAATCAATAATAACGACAAAAGGCTTGGTTTGAATTACTTCCATTCTCCCTATGGGAGAAGGGAAATTTGCTAAAGCCTTAGAAATTAGTGTTAAAGGAAGATATTTTTTACAAATATTAATTGCAGCAAGGGCATTCTCGAGATTATATCTACCAATAATTGGAAGAGAAAATCTTTGCCCCTCAAATTCGAATTCAAATCCTTCAAAGGAACTCTTAACTTCTTCTAACTGAGACTTGCTATACCATATCTGCTTTATTTCTTCTTCTTCGACATCTTTTAAATATTCTTTCAAGAATTTTGCAGATTCTTTATCATCTTCGTTTAAAACAACTGCACCTCCATCTTTTACTTTATCAATAAGCAAAGCTTTTGCTTTTGCATAGTTTTCCCATGTCTTGTGATAATCAAGATGATCCGATTTAATATTGGTTATTGTAGCAGAATTGAATTCAATACCCCAAAGTCTATTCTGGACAAGTCCATGCGATGTAGACTCTAAAACAACATATTCAATCCCTTGATCAGACATCATTTTTAAATATTTTGGAACAGACCATGGATCAGGGGTCGTTACATGAAAACCTGTATCGATTTCACGTTCTCCAATTTTCGCCGAGATGGTCGAAATATATCCGACTTTAAATCCGTTTTCTTTTAAAATATGATATATCATTTGAGTTGTTGTGGTTTTCCCATCAGTACCAGTAACACCAATCAGCTTAAGCTTTCGTTGGGGGAAAGCATAATAAATGTTTGCGCTAACTGATTGCAGTAAGTGTAGAAAATTTAAAATTTTATTCAACAAGTTTCTCATTTTGTTTTCGTATAATTAAAGTTCCGAGTTTTTTGCGAATTCTATGAAGCTTTGTTCCGATATTGGTTTCGGTCAATCCAGTGATCTCGGAGATCTTACTATTGCTCATTTCTTCAAAGAATTTATAATAGATCAAATATTGCTCATCCTCATCAAGTTCCTTAATTGCATTGAATAAAGCCAAATCTTCTTCATCCTTTTCGATTTCCATTTCTGCGTTAGGAGCAGTGGACTCAACCAAATTCACAATGTCATCAAATGATTTATCGTTTTTGTATTTGTTATGTTTTCGATAATAGTCAATCAAATGGTTCCTAGCTATGCGGTAGATCCAAGCCCCGATGCTAATCCCTTGCCATTTAAAGTCTTCAATGGTCTTGTATACTTTTTCAAAGACTTCAGAAGTCAGATCTTCTGCAGTTTCTTTATTTGTAACCTTTTTTTGCAGAAAATCCAAGATCTTTGGGTAAAAGACTTTGTATAAGTTATCGAAGTCAGTCTTTTTATACTTACTTTTATTAACTATCTTATCTATTTGTTTTTGACTAAAACCTTCGATGGTAGCCCTATTTAACAATTAAGATTCTTCCTCATCTAAAGCTCCTCTTATGTTTTTAACTAGTTTTAGAGGCATTTCAAACTTTAATAAAGAGTATAAGGCTTCCAGAAGGGGTATGCCTTTAACTATTGCCACGGATAATGCCGCTGCAATACTTTCATATTTTATCATAGGAATAAATTGGGTTTGGACTTCGTATTCCTTCCCCTGGTATTTCACAATAAGCCTGTGCTGTTCTGCAATTCTAAAAAATAGATCCGATTTTTTTTCATCTTTATCGCCAAAGACAAATATTTTTTCATAATCACCAATAATCTTTTTAACTTCTGAAATATCTTTACTATTAACAATTATTGAGCCTGAATCCTTTTTTGTATTTTTTAATAAATTTTCTAAAATTTTCAAGTCTTTATTAAAGTGGGTCACAATTAATATATCCGGAGTCACAAATGAAGACCAAAATTTGGCTGTATCGTCTTTGGTATAGTTCAAATTCAAGATAATACTTTGGGGGTTTGAGCCTCC
The DNA here is from genome assembly GCA_964461915.1 of uncultured Candidatus Saccharibacteria bacterium. Taxonomy (GTDB): domain Bacteria; phylum Patescibacteriota; class Dojkabacteria; order B142; family OLB20; genus JAKQLP01. Next base: position 408,621 of record CAYWVD010000001.1, read on the forward strand.
AAATAATAATCTAAAGCTTGATCTAATTAAAAGTATGATCCAGCCTAAAACAGATCTTTTTTTATCTTCATAGCCTAAAATCGTAAGCGGAACGGTAAAATCCCACCATGGACTACCGATCATTTTTCGTACATTGTATTTTGAATGGAGTAGGGTATAAGTCAAATCTTTGACTATACTAGTGTCATACCAGCCAGTTACAACAATCATTTCCATCTTGTGTTTTTTGATGGCACGCTCGGATAAGCTTTTAAGTTGTTGCTTTAAAATGAGTCTAAACATTAGATTTTGTGTAACTTTATAATTTTATAATATCGGCGCCTAATTTGCGATAATTTTCAACTAAGTCTGGATATCTTCGCATTAAGGAATCCTCCGAATCTTCAAGGATGGTAGTGCCTTCGGCTGAAAGAGCAGCCAAAAAGAGAGCCATAGTTGCTTGAATTATATTTGGAGCTATTAATTTAGCAGCCTTGTATTCCGTTGGTCCAAAAGTAATTATCCTTAAAGGGTCGGCCATTATTACCTTGGCCTTCATTTTTGCTAATTCTTCAACAAAGAAGAAAGCATATTCATAAAATGAATTGTGAAAAATTATACTACCTTTAGCTTTTAACGCTGCCACTACTGCAACATGAACAAAATCTGGTGGCAAAAATGGCCAAGCAAATGCTTTTACATCTAATATGTCTCCTCTAACAGTCAAGGCACATTCCATTTTTTGATTTCCATCGATAACAATATCTTTGTCGTTAATTTTCACTTTAATTCCAATCTTTTCAAAGAATTGAAAAATCATCTGCATATGTTCGGGAATAGCATTTTTAATTGTAATTTGACCCTTAGTCATTGCAGCGGCAGCAATGTATCCACCAATATCCAAATGATCAGGGATAACAGTCCATTCAACACCGCTAAGCTTTTCCACACCCTCAATAGTCAATTTATTTGAACCGATTCCATAAATTTTTGCTCCCATAGCATTTAACATATTGCACAAATCCTGTGTATGCGGCTCGGATGCAGCATTATATATTTCAGTAATACCTTTGGTAAGCACAGCAAGCATTATTGTATTTTCAGTACCGGTTACCGATGGAAACCATGACCAAATTTTAGTAGCATACAATTTATCAGCCTCAAGATAATATCCTTTTTCTCTAATATATTTTGCACCCATCTGAACCATATTATCAATAAAGGCGTCTAGTGGTCTTGTCCCTAATTTACATCCGCCCGGCATGGGCATATGAGCTTTTTTAAACCTAACTAATAATGGGCCCATAAACATTACTGAAGCTTTAGCTTTTTGTGAAAGGGCAGGATCCATCTCATAAGAATTCAAGTCTTTTGCAATTATTTTGACTGTACTTCCTCCATCCAGGTAAGAAATTTTTCCCCCCAATTGCTTTACAATTTTTAGCATCAAACGGACATCTGAACTTTTAGGGACATTTCTGATAATCACAGGCTCATCCGTTAATAATGCAGCGGGGATTAGCTTTAAGATTGAATTCTTATTTGGTACAGGTTCAATAACACCCTTTAATGGTTTACCACCAACTATTTTGTATGTAGCCATTTTTAAAATTTTTTTAAAAAGTTAATTATATTAAACGAAATTTTCTTTTTAATATGACGGAACTTTAAGATAATCTTTGATTGCCATAAAAGTATCAAGCCAAAGGATACGGGCATTATATGAAGAAAGTTCTCCAACTTGCGGTTTTTCTAGTTTCAATAACATCACAAAAGTCTTTTCAGGCGAAGCATCAAATCCCATAAATGTTGCATTGATCTCACTTGAATAACCGGCTCTATCGGTATATGGGATAAGAGCAGTCCCGGATTTTAATCCTATATCATATTTTGCTAATCCTTTATATTTTTTTTCTATCAATTGATTTAAATAGACTTTATGCATAAGGGCTTGCATTGTTTCCGCAGTTTCAGTTTTGATTGGCTTTGCTATAACCTTGGGATTAAAAACAGTAGAGTTACCATTAGCATCAACAACTTTTTCAACAATATATGGTTGCATTCTGTATCCATCATTGACTATTGCTCCATATCCTGTAATTGCTTCTAATGGAGTCATAGAGTAACCATGTCCATAAGAATATACTGCCTGATCAGCATAATTCCATTTAGTATAGTCTTTTAGATTTGCATAAGATTCATCTGGCAAATCGATCCTAGTGGGTTCACCAGCTCCGAATCCTTTTAGATATGAGTAAAATTCTTTATAAGACATTGTTAATGCAATGTGTCTAAATGCAATGTTATCGGAACCTGTTAAAGCCCCTGTTACATCAATTAAATTTGTAACTCTCTTCCTGTTGTATGTACAAATACAGTCAACAATTTTGCCCGTATCTTTATTGCTTTCGGGGTTCCTGCAATTATAGTTGGGAACAGGATCAGGACTTATAATTTCGCATCCATCATGTCCATTTGGTAAAAGAACAGTATCCGGCGTAATCCGCCCTAAATCTAATGCCGATGCTAAAGTAAAAGCCTTAGCTACTGAGCCTATTTCATATGGTGTTGATATTGATTTGTTCCCAAATGCCTCGAAATCTTCAACTTCATAATATTTATTTGGATCATAATTTGGATAGTTACCCATAGCCAAAATGGCCCCGGTTTTAGGATCCATAATTATTCCCGTAACAGAAGTGGTTTGGAATTGAATATATCCTTCTTGGAGTTTTTGTTCGAGAATTGCCTGTAAAGTTTTATCGATTGTTGTATAAACTGTCGATCCTTGTTGAGATTCAACATAATCAGAATCTGACACAGTAATAGGATTCCCAAAACTATCAAACTCGGATGAAGCCATACCTTCAATGGGCTTTAAAGTTCCATCCCAATATTGTTCGATTCCCCAAACACCCTTTGCTTCTTCATCATAAAGCCCAACATATCCTAGTAATTGGCTTGCCATTCTGCCTTCCGGATAGACTCTTCTGTTTACATATTCAAATTGGATTCCGGAAATATATTTTCCAGAGATATCACTTTTCAAATCTAAAAGGGCATTTTTAGCTTCTAAAGATATTTTAGTCCCAATTTTTATCCATAACGCTTTTGACTCGAATTTTGCTTTTAACTCTTCTTCTGGGATTTCAAGTATAGTACTCACTTTTGAATAGAATTCGTTCCTAGTTTGATCGCCACGACTTTCCGCGGATTGAATCTCTGGCAACCAAATGAACACATTGTATCTCGGTTCCGAGAAGGCTAGGGTAGAGCCATCTTTCGCAAGTATACTCCCACGAATAGATGGTAATTTAATATCCTTGTACCTTTCATTAGCAATGGCAACATATTTTTCACTATCGAAGATTTGCCAGTTGGCACTTAAGGCCACAATGGCTAGAGCTAAAACTATGAATAATATTCGAACTATTTTTACCTTTTTCTTTTGTATCTCATTAATTGCTAAGTCCATGCTCCTAATCCAATGTAAGTTTAATCCATTGCAGAAATATTTAGTTCATCAGGATTCAAAAAAACAATATTCTTTTGTTGTAAATTTTTATCTTCTGATAACCCTTCTAAAACGACTTTATTTGAACGAAGTTCCAGTATTTGAGCCTTAAGGATTTCATTTTCAACCTTTAATTGATTTTGTTGGCTTCGGATATCACTTAATTGTTGTCCATTTGTACCAACAGTAGAGAGTATGAATAATTGTGAAGATACAGCGATTACTAGGAGTAATCCAATTGTAATAAACCAGATATTAAATTTTTTCATATGGCAGTATTTTAAATTTTACTTATAGCCCTTAATTTTGCGCTATGACTTTTGGAGTTATGTGCAATCTCCGTCACGCTAGGCTTAAGTAATTTAGTTAAATAGTTAATTTTATTAGTGCTTTCTAAATTATTAAAAAATTCTTTGACAATTCTATCTTCACCGGAATGGAAGCTAATGATGACCATCCTACCTCCCGGGGCCAGTGCTTCGAAAGCCTGGGGCAGCAATTGCTTTAGATTGTATAATTCGTGATTAACAGCAATTCGCAAGGCTTGAAACACTTTGGCCTCAGGATGCTTATTTGTACCTGTGCGCGATTTGAAAGGTACAATTTTCTGAATAATTTCCCTTAGCTTAGTAGTTGTGTTTATAGGACTTTCTAATCTTGTTTGTATAATTTCTTTACTGAGTCTTTTTGCAAAAAAAACATCTCCAAGCTCGAAAAACAATTTTTCTAATTCATTTTGATATAAGCCATTGAGTAAATCAGAGGCTTTAACGGTCAAACCTTTTTCCATCCTCATATCTAGCTCTGCATCTTCTAAATAGCTTATTCCTAAGCCACTTTTATATTGATCCGTTGCTAGACCAAGATCAGCTAAAACTCCATCGATTTTTTCGATCTTATGGATTTTTAAAACTTCTTCAAGTTCAGAAAAGTTCCTATTTGATAGAATTATTGTTAAAGAGCTGTCGCTTTTTACAAAGTCCCCATCTACTCCCTTAAACTCTCCAAACAATTCCTTTGCATTTTCAATTGATTTTGAATCTTTATCTAACCCTATTAATATTCCTTTATTATTTAATTTGTTTAAAATTTCTTTAAAGTGTCCTGCACCACCCAAAGTAACATCGACTATGACTTTTCCCTCACTTACCCCCAACAATTCTATTGCCTCTGATAGCATTACTGGCACATGTTTGTATTCATTCATTTCTATTTACTTAATAATTGTTCAGCAAGATCAGGCGCAGTTTTAATGATCTCAGCCAATTTGTTTTCCCATGAACTTTTATCCCAAATCTCCACCCAATCCTTAATTGCAATAAAAACGACATCCGATTTTATTTGCGCATAGGTCAAAAGACTATTTGGTAGAACAAACCTTCCTTGGGAATCTAATTCCAGCTCAAAGGCGCCACCAAAAATAAATCTTTTTGTATCTCGAAGACTTAGAGATAAAATCGATTTCTCATTTATTAAATTTTCAAATGACGACCATCCGGCCTTATCCATTAACAAGAGACAACCTTCGTAACCCCTCGACAAAAATAATCCGTCTTTTAACTCGTCTCTAATTTTTTTTGGTATGGCTAATCGATTTTTATCGGTTAACCTACCATCGAATTCACCTATCAACATGGTGGGAAATATGATGATGTAGAAGTTTTGAAGCAGTGTAGAACTTGTAGCAAAAATACTTAATAGTGCAGGATCCAAAAATAATTATGTTTATTTTTGGTTTTGTATTTAGTTTCACCATACTTCACCACCTGTCACCACTATAAAACATTTAAAAAATAAAAACAACTATCTAAAACAGAAAAATTCCCCGAAACTTTCCCGAAAATACCCTCGAAAAACCTCAGAAGCCATTTTATTGTCTATTAATGGGCACATCTGATACAATCCATATATATTAGTTAAAGATTTAAATATGTCTATCTATACAAAACTAATTGCCTTCTTCGGGATTCTCATCGCAATTTTTTCACTTTTAATCGGAATCTTTGCCTATCGATATGCGACTGATGTCACATCTTGGCAAATCCGAGACAACACAATTACGGAAAAAGATTTCTCTGACGATCTTAAGGTCAAGTTAGTACTAGAAAATGGCCAAACAATTAATGCAAATATTGTAAAACCCGACACGGTAATAATGGGCAACATAAAGGGGATTAATACCACAGAAGATGGATATGTGAGAATTATCACCAAGGACAATGAACTCGTTTTCGATCCTATGAGTATAATTTTAACTGATGATAATTTTAAAGACGATTCAATCACAGGATCAAAAATTAAAGACAATTCTCTAAATGGCTTGGATATAATCGACTACACAATACAAACAACAGATCTTGCTGATTCAAGTATAAATTCACAAAAGATCCAAGATGGATCACTTGGATTAAACGATGTAAATTTCAAAGTGTTAAGTTCCATTAATGGGATTGTTAGAAATGGTCAAAACATTGATATCATTGGATCAAACGGTATCGATGTCATTAACGACTATCAAAATGGGAAAATATTTCTCAATTTAAAATCCCAAATTATCCCTGGGACTTTTACCAATGCAGACACCCTTGATAATTTAGATAGCACTTACTTTTTAGACCTCGGTAATATTCAAAAAGGTACTCTGCAAGATCAATTCTATTCTGCTTATTCAGATTTATTTGTAGAAGGGAAGCTAAATTACGATGCAGATGGCGACCTTATTACTAAGGCAATGTTGGAAAATTACAATCTTTCATTCAAAGAAGCAATTGTTAGAAATAACTTGACTGTTAAAGGCGACTTAACTGTTGATGGAGACCTATTATTCTCCGGTGCAATCGGATATAACAATTTAATCTTGAGCCCAAAGAGCGGTGAATTTGCCATTCAAGTCGTCAAAGATTCTGTAAATCAATTTACAATCGATTCACTTGGAAACTTAGTCGCAAATGGAAACATTAATTTAAAGGGGACTTTAGAAACTGCGAATTTTAAAGATTTAGATGCCACACTCATCAATGCTTTAAATCAGATGGATGCGCAAGATAGAAAAATCAATGATATATCAAAAAAATTGTCTGATTTATCCGAGATTGTCCGAGACAATGAATCTAACACCATTTCGGGTAGCGTAAACTGCTTGCCTACTTCGGCAGACATTGAAGAAAGATGCGAAGTTAACGCACCTCAAAACAGGACATTTAAATCCATTGTATTTTCGGCACAAAACTCATATAGACCCGTATTTGGATATTTAAAAAAGACACCATTCGGAGAAAATTCTGCTGAGGTATTCATTTATTCAGCCACTGGAGTACCAACATATCACACGAAACTATTCTATGTGGCTACTTTGAACGATTAGCTTTGGATTTATTATAATCGTTAATAAAGTCTAGAAGCTCTTTTGCTGGAGTGACTGATTTTATCAGATAACGAATATCGCTTTTATCCCCATACATTATTTTAATCCTTGTTGCTCCGGGGAATTTTTTTAACAAATCTTTGAATTTTGAAAGTATTTTTTTATCTGTTTCATCACAGATATCTATTTCCAACTCCTTTTTCTTCATATATTCCTCAGGATCAAAAACGCTATCAACCACAAGACTCTTCATTCCATCTTTATCACTAACGAATCCTTTTACAACAATAGGAGTGTATTCTTTAATGGTATTTCTTATCTTTTCGAAACTTCTAGGGAATATAACTCCTTCGGCTCGGCCATTTTCATCTTCAAGAGAAATAAAAGCCATAGCCTTACCATCTTTTTTCGTTCTTATGGTCTTCATTCGTGTAACAAGGACAGTTGCAGCAAAAACTGATTTATCACTATAATTTTGAAGGTCAGTTAAGCTGGATAAATGAAACCCAGTACTTAAACTTCGGTATTTTATTAATGGATGGTTTCCCAAGAAAGTTCCCATAAGCTCCTTCTCCCAATTTAAACAATCGATCTCAGATTCCTTGATGGGTTTAGGAAGAGGCTCTTCAACAATGACTGGGGCCTTAGCCTCAATACTTGCGATTTGGAAGAGATCGGCTTGTCCTCCTTCTTTGCTCTTTTTCATTTTTACAACTCTTTCAAATACCATTGGGACGGCTTCTAAAAGCTGATTCCTATAGCCAAATTCGCTCATTGCACCGACTTTAGCTAATACCTCTAAATCTTTTTTTGTAATATTTTCTGGAGTAACAGTTTCTATTAAATTCTGAAGACTAGTATATCCCTTAATAGGCCTAAATTTAACAATATTATCCATGGCTTTAGCCCCGCCACCTTTAATACCAGAAAGCCCAAACCTAATCGTATTGTCTCCTTCAATTACAAAATGCACTGAACTTTTATTCACGCTCGGTGGGAGTACTTCAATTTTCATTTCCCGAGCCTCTTTAAGATCTCTTTGTAATTTATCAGGAGTATGACAATCAACTTCCATAAGACTTGCCATAAATTGAAGAGGGTAATGGGCCTTTAAATATCCTGTCTGGTAGGCAATTAGAGAATAACAAGCACTATGAGATCTATTAAATCCATAATCAGCGAAAGGTTCCATGTACGAGAAAACTTTTATTGCGGTTTCTTCATCAAATCCTCGATCTTTGGACTTTGTCATAAACTTTTCTTTTTCCTTTTCCATTACCTCTTTCTTCTTTTTACCCATAGCTCTGCGAAGCATATCTGCTTCTCCTAGTGAATATCCGGCAAAAACTACGGAAATATTTATAACTTGTTCCTGATAAATTGCAAAGCCATAAGTACTTTTTAAAACCGGCTCTAAACATTCATGAGGATAACTAACCTCTTCGAGCCCCTTTTTCCTGTTAATATAATTTGGTATGTAAGCCATTGCCCCAGGTCTATAAGCAGCATTCATAAAGATCAAGTCCTCGATTTCGGTAGGAGCCAAATCTTTTAAATATTTCTGCATTCCATCAGACTCAAACTGAAAAATACCGATAGTCCTGCCTTCACGGAAAAGTTGATAAGTTATATCGTCATCAAGTGGAATTTTATCAATATCAAGGTCATTACCAGTCGTTTCTTTAATAAGTTTTAAAGCCTTATCAATAATGGTTAGATTAGTTAATCCCAAAAAGTCGAATTTCATTAATCCAATAGGCTCAAGGTGCATTCCTTCGTACTGTGTTATCTTTTTATTTCCGTTTCTTGAATCAATCTGAATAGGAACATAATCTGTAATAGGGGACGGGGTTACTAAATATCCGCACGCATGAATCGAAACATGTCTAGCAACATTTTCTAGTTTTTCGACATATTTACTTAATTGAATAAGATCAGGAGAGCTTTGAATGATTTCTTCAAATTCCGGGACATCATGGCGCATTTTACTTATTGGGGCGACCTTCCCAAACTTCACAGTAACCATTTTCGATAGTTTATCTGCAATACTGAGGTCTATCCCCATAACCCTTGCGACATCCCGTATGGCAGCCTTTGTTTTAAGCCTACCGAATGTACCAATATATGAAGTATTTGACTCTCCATATTTATGGCTCATATATTCGAACAACTGATCTCTCTTATCGTCTTGGAAGTCAACGTCAAAATCAGGAGGAGATGGCCTTTCAGGATTTAAAAATCTTTCAAAAATTAAATTCCATGAAATTGGATCAAGGCTCGTAATCCCTAGAATATAAGCGACAACTGAGCCCGCTCCCGAGCCTCTACCCGGGCCAACTAATATGTTATTTTTTCTTGCCCAATCAATATAGTCTTCAACCACAAGAAAGTAGTCATTGTATCCTTTTTGATCAATTATACTTAGTTCATAATCAACTCTCTTTTTAAGTTCTTCATTGATCTCTTTGTATCTTGTTCCTATCTTTTTATCGACATGTTCACGAAGTAATGCCTTGGTTTTAGCTTCATTAAGTTTTGTATCGTATCTGGGCTGGATTCGTTGAAATTCTATGCCATACATCTCAACTAGTTCAGCTATTTTCCAAGTATTTTCAACTGCTTCTGGCAAATCCTTAAAAAGTTCGTACATCTCTTCACTTGATTTTACATAAAATTCTGAAGCATCAACTCGTCTTCTTTCTGGGTCAGATAATTTTCGTCCATCACTAATACACCAAGCAATTTCTTGAATAATATAATCTTCCTTTTCAAGATAATGTGCATCGCAAGTTGCAACTAATTCGGTTTTAGTCCTTTTTGCAATATCAACCAATTTTGGTAAGACAAAATCTACTTCCGCATGAGGAAATTTAGTAAGTTCTACAAAAACATGTTCAAAATTTTTCTTTAAAAACCCGAGCCATTCTTCAGCTTCATCCCACTTCTCATGCAAAAGATTTTGAGCCAATTGTCCCGAAAGACAGCCTGTTAAACAAATAATCCCTTTTGAATATTTTTTTAATAATTCGGTGTCAACTCTAGGTTTGTAATAAAACCCCTCCAGGTTAGCAATTGAAACCATATTCAAAAGATTTTGATATCCTTCTTTGTTTTTAGCAAGAAGTGTTAAATGGTAACGTTTATCATCTATTCCAACCTCTTTATCTGTTCTTTTTCTTGCTGCGACATAGACTTCGCAACCAATAATTGGTTTTACACCCATCTCCTTACAAATTGACCAGAATTCGTAAGCTCCAGCCATACTTCCATGGTCTGTTAAAGCAATTGCGGGCATTTTAAATTCTTGGATCTTTGAAATCAAAGGACGGAGCTTTTGAACCCCATCTAATAGAGAATACTCAGAATGAAGATGTAAATGTATAAAAGGATTCCCCACTAATAATCAAAACTCAACTTAGTTAATAACAAAACTAGTCACAGGGCCTAAATACTACTGGCCCAGTTGTACATATATTTTGAAGTTTTCTCCCACGAATGCTGGCCGTAGGCCTTAGCTAGAGAGACAAAATCCCAGCCATATTTTTTGGCATATTGGACAGAAATCTTTGGCACAAGATTATTAAATGCATCTGTAAAAGATGCGTATTTTACACCATTTAAATATCCAAAACAGTTATAGGTATTTCCATTCTTTTTGAGTGGAACTCTACAAAATCCGGATTCGACACCCATTATAGCGACTATTATTCTGAAGTCAGCACCATTGGCCTCGGCAAGGTCAATTATTTGCGCAGAATATTCTCTCGTTGCTACAGGAGATTTTTGTTTTTTAAGGAAATTGAGAAGCCTTTCGATTTTATCGTTTCGTTCTTTTTCAACCTTTTCTTGGGCTTCTAAAATGGGTTTAATCGCCAAAGCTTCTTGGACTTCGTCAAGCGTAGCTTTCGTTAACAATTCATTATGAGAGTATGAAAGCCGTAAAGAACTTTTTTGAGGAATTATATTTGCACTTTGGGCAATATTTGTTACACCAACTACAGTCACTAATCCAATAGTGACAAAGCTAATAGCAACTTTTCGATAATTATTTTTTATCAACAACTTCAAATTTAAATTTGGTCTTAAGTTCATCGCGAATTTTATCTGCTAAATTCCAATCTTTATTGGATCTAGCAATTTCTCTTTTTGAAATTAAATCTTGGATTTCTTTAGATAATATATCATCATTTACAGAAATTTTCTTCTCATTCAAAACAGCCTGTGCTAAGCCCAATCCAAGGACTTTATCAAATTCCATAATCGTGGCATATTTATCCATAGATTTCTCGTCCGATTTTAATAAATCCCACACAAAGGAGAGTGCTTGAGGGACATTTACATCATCTTCCAGGCTTTCAATAAATTTGTCATTCCAGACCTTTATTACATTCCCAGTATTTGAATTTTCATTAGAGTTTTTCAGCTTGATTAAATTGGCTACTAATCTTTTATATGCATTCCTTGCGGAATCTAACGCTTCAAATGAAAAATTTTGTTTTGAACGATAGTGTGAACCAATAAGTAAGTATCGAAGGTGCATTGGGTCATATCCTTTTTCGATCAATTCATCTAGAAGTATAAAATTCCCATCTGATTTAGAAATCTTTGAATTATTCAAAGTGAGATGCTCGTTATGCAGCCAATAATTGACGAATTTTACTCCATTTGCAGATTCACTTTGTGCGATTTCATTTGTATGGTGTACTGGTATATGTTCAACTCCACCAAAATGTATATCTATTGATTTACCTAATTCTTTTCTAACCATAGCAGAACATTCAATATGCCATCCAGGGAAGCCCAATCCATTATTTACTAAGTCTGATTTAAATGGCGAAGGCCAAAATTGTAATGCATTTTTATGATCTCCGACCTTAAAAAACCAAAGAGCAAAATCAAAGGGATGCTTTTTATTTTCATCGTTAACTTTGCCAAACCCAGCACCTGAAATATTTTCATCAAGATTTTGGCCCGATAAAGCAGTGTAATTTGGAAATTTAGTAACATCAAAATAAACTGCCTTAGAAGTAGTATATGCAAAGCCTTTTTCGAGCAAGATTACAATAATCTTTATCATCTCTTCAAGATAATCCGTAGCCCTTGCTTTAACTGTTGGATCAAGAATATTTAGATTTTTAGTGTCTTTTTCAAATTGCTTGATGTATTTATCGGCAATAGTTATCGGATCAAGATTCTCCCTTTTTGAAGCCTTTTCCATTTTATCTTCACCCTCATCGGCGTCAGAGGTTAAATGTCCAAAATCCGTATAGTTCCTAACATATCTGACATTATATCCAAGATATATTAAAGTCCTTCTAACTAAATCGCCCATTAACATGCCTCGCATATTGCCAATATGTTGGTTCCAATATACAGTAGGGCCGCAATGATACATTTTTATTATATGAGGATCGAGAGGAATAAATTCCTCTTTCTTCTTTGTAAGACTGTTAATGAGTTTCAACATAAAATTCACAATAATGACTTTTTAAATAATAACATTTTTTTGCTTTTTATTGTTTTTTTATTTAAGATACCCTTAAGAAAAAGTTATTTACTTTTTATTTTTTTGCTCTATGAAAGTCAAGAAAGCCGTTATTACTGCCGCCGGATTTGGGTCGAGATTTTTACCATTCGTAAAAAACATTCCAAAGGAAATGCTTCCGATCATTAACAAACCTTCAATCCAATATCTAGTTGAAGAATGTAGAGTAGCTGGGATTGAAGAAGTTATTATTGTCACAAGAGACGAACATAGCCTTATTCAGGACTATTTCACGAAACCCGCACCAGATGTAAAAGCATTATTAGATATGCAGGGCAAATCTGAACGATTCACAGAAGTTGAAACTGTTTTAACCATGGAAAATATTAAATTTATTCAACAAGATGCCAGCCTTCCTTATGGAAACGGCTCGCCAGTTTTATCGGCAAAAGATTATTTAACGCCGGGCGAGCCTTTTGCTTTGCTATTTGGAGATGATATGGTATTAAGCGAAAATTCAAATGCCTTAAAACAATTGGTCGACTTTTTCGAAGTTACTGATTGCGATGCAGTTTTGGCCGTTCAAAAAACTCCAACTCACGAACTGAATCGATATGGAGTTGTTAAACCCTCTGAGTATCATGAAGAAGAAAAATGGGGTGTATTTGAATACCTTGTAGAAAAACCAAAAGTCGAAGAAGCTCCTTCTGATTTAGTATCCTATGGTCGAATGATATTGCCATATAAAGTTTTTGAATATCTTATCCCGACAGCAACTGGAAAAGATCAAGAATTATGGCTTCAAGATGCTAATGATAAACTTTCGAGAACAACCAGATTCTTGTTCAGGATAATCGATGGGGAATGGATGACAACCGGCGATCCTATCAGATATCTAAAAGCTCAGATAAAATACTATTTAACAAATCCAAAATTCAGCGAGGATACAAAAGCATTAATTCGGGAAACTTTAGTTTAATCTAAACACGTTTTCTATAATTAATTTTGATGCATTTGGATTAACCAATGCCACACCTTGTTGAATAGCTAAATTAATATCCCGATTTTGGAAATCTTTCTTTGAAATAAACTTTTCTAAAGCCAGGGCAATTGCATTATAAAGCTCCTCGGGTGGCATATCGTCATATTGTTTAAGGATATATCCAAGCCCCGTCTTTTCAACAATTTCAGCATTCTTTTGTTGTTCCATTTGTGAACTCCAAGGTATCGGAATAAGCACTGCCAACTTACCTAAAGCTAATATCTCAGTAACCGTATTGGCTCCCGACCTAGAAACGATAATATTTGCCATTCTCATATAATCATCGAAATTTTCGAAATCATCGGCAAAAAATTTATAGGAACCTTTTAAATCTTCGGATAAATTATTAAAAATACTCTGTGCATTTTCAAAATCTTTTGTAATAGACGAATTCCCAACCTGATGAATGATGTTAACATTTGACAAAATTGAAGGCAGAAAAGCAAAAAGCCTTTTATTAATTGTATTTGCGCCTTGATTTCCGCCTGTAACCAAAATTATTGGCTTTGAATTATTAAAAATATTGTTAATAACTTTTTGATTGTCAAAAAAGCCCCTCCTGAGTAGATTCCCTACTAAAAGCACCTTGTCTTTTTCAAAAAGGTTAATAGTTTCGGGCCATGAAAGAAAAACCCTATTTGCAAACTTCCCTGCATATCTATTCGCTGTGCCAATGACTGAAGTCTGCTCATGAATAATAGAATAAATTCCAAGTATCCTTGCCCACAGAATTAAAGGCAGTTGAAGATATCCACCAAAACCGATAACTAATTTGGGTCGCAACTTTAATAACAAGAAAAATGCTTTTACAAATCCCCATGGTATTAATAACAATTGCAAGACGCCAAGATGAAAAGTTTTAATTGTCCATTTCCTCCAAAGTTTACCCGTTTTAAATTCATAAAAGGGGATTTTTAATTTTTCGACTTCAATATATTCTGCACTTAAATTTGTTGAATTAGTCTGCGAATGTTTTGTACCTACCCAAAAGAGATTGTTGATTTGATAGGCCTTAAATTCTTGAACTAATGCCAATGCTGGAGTCAGATGGCCCCCGATAAACATCACCTTTGCATTTTTATCAATATTCATGGTTTTTAATATATTTCAAATATTTAACGATTTTTATAGCTTTTTCGCACACCAAATAACATTGGCTTTCTTTTACCTAAAGATTTAGCTTCTTCTCTAGGTTTTAACCCTTTTGAAATATTTAATAATATTCCAATTGCTGCGAGATTAATAACAGTTGAACTTCCTCCATAACTCATAAATGGTAGGGTATTCCCGTTTATTGGGATAAGGGCAACATTCGCGCCAATATGCAAAACTGCCTGCAAAGTTATCCAAGTGGTAATTGCAATTGCAATTAAAAATCCTAGTTTATCGGGGGCCTTCATTGCAATCTTATAACCTAATAAAAAAATATAAATAAATACCCCGACTAAAACAATGCAGCCAATGAGACCAAATTCTTCTGCAAAAATTGCAAAAATAGTATCGCTAAAGGCCGTTTCACCTAAATAGTGATACTTTTGACGAGATTCTCCAAAACCCACGCCAAACAGTCCACCCGAAGCAACCGCAATTAATATTTGTCTAAATTGGAATCCGGTATTGAAAGGATCGCTGATGTTTCCGGTTTTCCAAAAATCAAAGAATGTTTTAAATCTTGTCATCCTATAATCCGCGCTTAAAGTCATGATCCCCACAAGTAATGCGGAGAAGAGCCCCGTAGAAATCGATCCGATGGTATGCAAAACATCGCTACCCGAAATGAAATACAAAATAAAACAGGTGACACCTAACATAATGGTTGTATCCATATCAGGCTCTATGATTATCAATCCGCAAACCACACCCAAAATACCTAAAAAGGGTAAAATATCAGATTTTATATGTTTGATAATGGCTTTTTGTGTGATGTTTTTGACTTCTTTCTTTTTAGCTAAAAAGCTCGACAGATAAACTAATAGAGTAATTTTAGCTATTTCGGATGGCTGAAGATTGAAATATGTTAAATCTATCCATCTTTTGATGTCATTATCTCGATTAACGATAAGCACAACAACCAATAGAATTATAGAAATTATCAATCCTGGTAGTGATAATTTAGCCCAATAATGATAATCCACTTTGTATGCAATAAATAAAAATACTAGTCCAGCACCGATCCAAGCTAATTGATTTAAAAAATAATGTTCAGGTGCAAAGTTCTGTTTAACGGCCACAACTATACTGCCGCTATATATCATCAAAGCTCCGAAAATTGAAAGAGCTAAAATTACAAAAAACAGCTGATAATTTAAACCGCTTTTATGCCCATCAGGACTTCGTTTAAATTCTTCTCTCGAAAGTCCGGGATTTTTCTTTTTTAAGAAATCTGGTTTTTTGAAGTATTTAAAAAGATTCAACTAAGGCAAAATAGTTTAATTAATGTGCTATTATTTATAACATATTTTATAAAACTAATTAATTGGTGAAAAAGGATTCTGAAATAATTAAAATCGATAAAGACATGCTGATTGTAGAAATTCAAGAAAGATATCCTCTTGCTGTAGATTTCCTTGTTAGTGAATATGATTTTCATTGCATAGGGTGCATCATGGCTGGATTCGAAACACTTGAACAAGGAGCAGAAGCTCATGGCATTGTTGGGAAAGATTTCGAACTGATGGTAAGTAGGCTAGAAGACTATTTGAATGGATCTACTCCTCAGTAGGTAAATATTTAGCTTCAATTTCTTTAATTTTCAATTCAAAGGATTTCATTTCGTCTTGCAATGACTTTACCAGAGCGAGGGCTTCTTCATACTTTTTTAGCCCTTCATCCAAATCAAAATCCTCTGTTTTTTCAAAAAAGGCGACCAATTCATCAAGCTTTTGTACTTTTGATTTTAACAATTCTTTCTTTTCCATTTGTATAAATTTAAAAAATATTTAATTATTTAATTATTTTCAAGACCTTGGTATCTATACTCCCTGAAGCCAATTCAATATTTATTTCATCGGCTACTTTAAGGTCAGTTGAATTTTTTATGATTTTTCCATTTTTTAATACTATCGAATATCCTCTTTTTAAAATGGCTTTTGGATTTATTGAATCTAAAATCCTTAAACCATTTTGAATATCTTTAAAGATATTCATTAAAGACATTTTGAAAGTTTTAGTATTAAAGATCAATTTGGCAATTTTAGCTTTATTAATTTCGACCTTAAGGATTAATTTTTGTTTAATTGTTTGTTTTTTTGATTCAAATGAATTATTTATCAAATCCAAACGCCTCTCAAGGTTTTGTAAAATAAATTCTGTTTTAATAATTTGAGAATCAATAAATCTTTGATTGTTCATCGCTATATAATAAGCCGCCTGCGATGGAGTAGAAGCCCTAATATCGGCAACGAAATCGGCAATACTCTCATCTTTTTCATGCCCAACACCAACAATGATCGGCGTCTTGCTTGCAAAGATTGTCCTAGCAACTCTTTCCGAATTGAATGTTATCAAATCTTCTAAACTGCCACCACCCCTAACAAGTGCGATGGCATCAAAGCCTTCTTTGTCGGCCATTTTTAAAGCTTTGATAATTTCATCCTCAGCATATTTACCCTGTACTTGGACCGGGTAAAAAGCCACCTCAACACCAACCTGATTTTCTTTAAGAATTTTTAAGAAATCACTTTCTGCAGCGCTATCTTTTCCACTCAAAAGAGCTATTCTTGTTATAAATTCAGGCAAAGGCCTTTTCCTGCTTTCTGCGAATAACCCTTCAAGTGCCAATGCCTGTTTAAGTTTTTCGTATGCTTCTTTTAAAGCTCCCGCCCCTAAGGGCAATATTCTATAAATTTGGAGACTAAACTTACCACCTTGTGACCATAAATTTGGGATTCCATAAGCAGCAACTTTCATACCTTCAGCAACCATTTTTATGCCTTCCACCCTTGGTGCATACCCCGAAACATTTAAAAGCGCTGGTTTTAGCGGGTCTTTTATAACAATATTTACACCGCCTTTTGAACTTATACTAAGTTGTGTAATCTCTCCTTCGACAATGACATCGCCAATTGCTCCGAGGGTTGAATTTATTAACTCATTAAAATTATAGACTGAAAATCTTGGTTCCATTTTTCTGTTACAATGGACTTATTATAACAAATAAAATTCTGATAGAATAAAAATATGAATGAAGAACTACGCATAAAATTTCAAGAATCCTACGATAAACTAAACCCCGCGCAAAAAGATGCAGTAGATACAATTGATGGGCCAGTTATGTTAGTTGCGGGTCCAGGTTCCGGTAAGACACAGACTATTGCTATGCGTATAGCAAATATCCTTTTGAAAACTCAAATTAATCCTGATAACATTCTCTGTTTGACATTCACAGATTCGGCAGTAAATACAATGCGCGAAAGACTTTTGAAGATAATAGGCACAACTGCATATGATATCCGCATTTATACTTTCCATAGTTTTTGTAACGAAGTAATTCAAACACACCCAAATAAATTCGGTAATTTAGGCGCAAAGATTGAACCATTAACAGATATTGATAAATTGAAGATCATTCAGGGGATTATTGAAGAACTTCCATATAATTCAGTATTAAAGCCATTTGGTAATACCCAAACTTATGTTAAAGATATTGAAGTTTTAATTTCCGGGTTTAAAAAAGACAATATTTCAATTGAAACAATTGAGCGAGCCATCAATTTAAATGTCGATTTTTATGAAAAGACTAAAGATAAGTTCCAAGAATTAAAATCTCTTCATTATACGAAGCTTAACGAATCAGTCTTTACTAAATTTTTTATTGAAATTCAAAATCTTGGATATTCCGATTTTGCCTTTGTAAGGCATTTAATCGATCTACAAAAGGGATCAGAAGAACGCAACTATACTAAACTCAGGACCGAAATTCACGATCTTTTCAAGAAAAGCTTCTCAACAAATATTACTAGTAAACAAATAGAATTCATCAAGATTTTCGCAAATTATGAAAGAGCTCTAAAAGATAATGGTAAATACGACTATGACGACATGATCAAAAGCGTTGTGGCAGAATTTTCAAATGATCCCGAATTATTAAGTGAGTACCAAGAAAAATATCAGTATATTCTGGTAGATGAATTTCAAGATACTAACAACTCGCAAAACGAAGTCCTGAAGTTACTTGGAAGTTTCTGGACAGATCCAAACATTTTCGTTGTAGGCGACGATGACCAGTCAATTTTTAGATTCCAAGGCGCTAGCGTTGAAAACATGGCCTCTTTCTATAATACTTATATATCCAAAATCAAGATTGTAACTTTAACTGAAAACTACCGATCACATCAACTCATATTAGATGCCGCTAGAGGTGTCATTAAATACAATGGTTTGCAGATCGATGAGATTTTGCCTAATATTAACAAAAAGCTTCATTCGGCAAATCCAGAAAATCTTCCAATACAAAAAATCGATGTTAAAGAATATGTAGACACTCAACACGAGCAAGTTGATATCGCAAATGCGATTTATAGTTTACTAGATCGTGGAATCAAAGGTAACCAAATTGCAATTATTCATCGAAATAACGCTGACATCTTAGGTCTATTGCCAATTTTAAGGGCTAAAGGTATTAAATATCGACTCGAAAAAGGGGAGAACATTTTGAATGATTTCGAAATTAATAAATTACTTAACTTCCTAAGATATTTAATCGAGCCTGATGATGAAAATAATCTTTTTGTAATTTTGAATTATGATTTTTTGGATTTGCCACGACTTGATCTTTCACATTTCTTCACTTACGCAACACAAAATAGAATACCATTTTCAAAGCTCATAGGTTCACTAGAAGATCTTCAAAAAGCCGGATTAGAACACCCTGAAAAATTTACAGGATTCTTTGATAATTTACTAAAGTGGCGTCAAGAAATCTACAACATTGACGGACAATTCTTCTTCAATAAGTTATTGACTGAAACAGGATATATAACCACCCTAGCTAAAAAAGAGACATACATTATGTCGATTAGTAAGCTCTCAAGGCTTTACGAAGAATTCAAAAACCTCGCTGGGACAAAAGAAAACTATACGATAATTGAATTTATAAAAGATCTGAGCATTTACAAAGAACAAAATATTGAATTGAATGATAAGATTTGGGGCATTGATGGGGAAGATGCAGTTAAAGTAATGACTGCACATGGAGCAAAGGGCCAAGAATTTCTTTATGTTTTTATTATCAAATGTCAAAGCAGAAATTGGGGTTTAAAGAGGAATCAGGGGAAGATTAAACCTCCGTTTGGACTTTTAAAAAATCAAACCATTTCTAATGAACTGGATGAAGAGCGAAGGCTTTTCTATGTTGCTTTAACAAGAGCTAAACAATTGGCAACAATCTCATATTCCAAATACAATGAAAAACAAAAGCTCGAAAATCCTTCACAGTTTATAAAAGAAATACCTGCGGAATTTGTAAATTTCGAAGCAATGAAAAATGATGATTACGAAAAGGCTGAAAACTTTATAGCGCTTGTTAAGACCCAAACCCATCATGATTTTACAGCCGAGTCAAAAAGTTTAGTCCAAAACATGTTGAAAGATTGGAATTTGAATGTAACTCATATCAATAGCTATCGAAAATGTCCTAGATGTTTCTTCTTCAACAATGTATTAAAAGTCCCGGGGCTTAAGACAAAGAGCGCTGCATTAGGAAGCGCAATCCATTTTGCATTAAAATCTTTAATTGATAATTTTACCCGTACAGGTAAATTCGAAGAACTCGAAAAGATCCAAGAAGATTTTGCTCGAGCCTTAAGATATGAAAAGCTTAATGAAGTAGAGTTTATCGACTCATTAAATTTTGGACAAAAATTAATTACAGACTTTTATCAGAATAAAATCAACACAATTCCAGCAAAAACTTTTGCTGAATATAATTTCAAAAACAGTAAGATTGTTTATGAAGGTATTCCAATTACCGGGAAAATCGATCGAATTGATGGATTTGAGAACAATTTATTACGAGTTATTGATTATAAAACAGGCAACCCAGACAATGCAGGGTCAAAACTAAGCGAAGCTAACATGGGTGATTATTTCCTGCAATTAGTTTTTTATAAAATCTTAGTAGAAAACTCAAAAATAATGAAGGGCAGTGTCACTGAGGGTGTTATTGAATTCCTCCAGAGGAACTCAAAAGATGAATACACAGAAAGAAAATTCATATTAACATCAGAACATGTCGCTAAGGCTACCGAATTAATCAAAGAGACTTATGCCAAAATTATGGAATTAGACTTTACAAGAATCAACACTGACACTTATAATAACGCTTGTAGCAATCCTGATTTCCATGATTTGCCATGGCCATATTAATTAAATATAAATAATAATGATTAAAGACCCAGTAATTATTCAATTTGATGATGATGATAGTTTTTTTACTGTAGTTGAACTTATTGCCTATAACATGGACTTAAAGATAGCTGGTAAAGCCAAAAACATTGAACAGGCTAGGGGGCTTATTCATAAAATCGAATCCGGCGAACTCAAGCCAGATATTGCAATTATCGCCAATTATTTGGGTAATGGTTTTCAAGATGGAGAATTATTAACCAAAAAACTCAAAGCAATTTATCCTTCCATTAAAGTAATTTCGTATGTTACTGATCCAGAAACAAATTGGGGCGATTATTTAGCTATTAAAGGTAGCAAAGTGCCTTCTCAAACATTAACAATGTCTTTGTGCGAACTTACTGGTAAGGAATTTAAGGCCTCAAACATAAAAGACTCTGAAGGAGCTTAATAGTCACTTGTATTTTCTTATATCTTGACTATCTTAACTTTTGCTAAGGATTCTAAATCTTTAGCGCCTGTTACGAACATTGCGATTTCCAATTCCTTTTTATACTTCATAATCTCTTCATAAACCGCATCCGAAGCTTCTAAAGCAGGTTTTAGTAAAGGCTTTGCAGAACTTGCTAGTTTTGCCCCAAGGGCAATTGATTTTGCGATGTCGAGTCCTGATCTTACTCCGCCTGAAGAAATCATATTTATATTTTTTAAGTTTTTCAGTTGAATCAGGGATTCAGTTGTCTCTATTCCCATTTCTTCAAAAGCAAATCCTATATTATCTTCTCGTCTAAAACTTTCTACCGAAGTCCAACTTGTTCCACCAAGTCCGGCGACATCGATCCATTGGATCCCAATTTCAGAAAGACTTTTTGCGGTTTCAAAATCAATTCCGGATCCTACCTCTTTAATAAAAACAGGTTTCTTAATTTGAGGAAGAATTTGCTTAAGTTTACTAATTAAATCTTTGAAATTTGTATCGCCTTCGGGTTGAATGGCTTCTTGCAAGTGATTAATATGCAAAAATATCCCATCAGCTTCGATAGAATCTATCAATTTATTGATCTCTTTTACTCCATAACCATAATTCAATTGAACCAATCCCATATTTGCAAGTAGAGGAACACTTGGACAATATTCCCTGACATCAAAACTCGAAAAAGTTGAAGGGTCTTTTAAAATTGCCCTCATTGAACCTAAGGCTAAAGCAACCTTGGCTTTTTCTGCAGCGATCGCTAAGTTTTTATTGATGTCTTTAGCCTTATCAGCTCCACCAGTCATCGAAGCGATCAAAAATGGGAATGAAAGATTTTTCCCTAAAAAAATAGTTTCAGTAGAAATTTCACTTTTATCAATTTCAGGTAAGGCTTTATATGCTAATCTATATTTTTTGAAAGAAGATTCTATAGGTTCAACTTTTTCTTCTAAAACAATTTTTATATGTTGGACCTTTCTATCAGAAATTATTTGTTTCACTTTTCGTTAATATAATCATTAGTTTAATCAACCGTTATTATATCATTTTATTTAGTGCAAAATTTGCTAGAATAGTATTTGAGTATTATTAATAAGCTATGATCCTCTTTCACAATATAATTACTTTTGTTCTCATATCTACGATACTTTCAGGGCTACTTGCTATCCCAATAATAAGTCTGCTTTATCATTTTCGAGTAATTCGCAAAATTGAGGTCGATTTTTCCACCCTCATAGAAGAGAGAAAGGATAAATACGGAACCCCCATCATGGGAGGATTGATTTTTGTAATAGCTATTTGTGTAATTAATCTGATATTTAATTTAAACATTTATACAGAAATTCCTTTGTATCTTTTTGCCGCGTCCGCATTACTAGGGGCGATAGATGATCTTTTAAATATCTTTGGTCAACCTCGAAAGATTAAAACCCTTAGTAGAGTATTAAAACTAATCAAAGTGCACAAAAGTATTGTTGTAAGGATCTTCTATCTAATTACTCTCCCATGGCATCTCTTCTCAGCATTTATGCATATGTTCGAATCGAATCCGGGTAATGGTTTAAGAGCCCACGAAAAGATCTTGATCCAAACACTAATTGGAGGGATCTTGGGATTATGGGTATATAAAGTTATTGGAGGGATTCTTTGGATTCCAATATTAGGAACCTTTGATGTAGGTTTATGGATAATTCCAATTACTATCTTTATTTACATGGCCACCACCAATGCAACTAATATTAGCGATGGAATGGATGGATTAGCCTCTGGTATGGGTGTGATAACCATACTTTCCGTCATGTTGATAGCGACTTTTTCATTTAATTATCCAATTGCATTACTTGCAGGATCATCGGTGGGAGCATTAATAACATATCTTTACTTCAATATTAAACCCGCTAGGGTACAGATGGGAGACACCGGATCCTTTGCTCTTGGCGCTTTAATTACAATATTATTCTTTGCCATAGGCAAACCACTTTTGATCTTGATCGCCGGATTCCCTTTTGTAGTAGAGATATCCAGCACAATAATCCAAAGCATCTCTCGAAGGCTTTTTGGCAAAAGGATTCTACAAATGGCTCCTCTTCATCATCATTTTGAAATGGTCGGCTGGAGCGAAGACAAAGTAGTCGTAAGATTTTGGATTTTCTCCATCGCTTGTAACCTTATCGCACTTTGGTTATCATTTTTTTAAGTTGATATTCTGAGTGTTTTTCCATATAATCAATATGTTCTTTAAAACTAATGGAAGTGCCTAGGTAGCTCAGCTGGTAGAGCACACGACTGAAAATCGTGGTGTCGCCGGTTCAAGCCCGGCCCTGGGCACCATTAGTTTTTTAAAGTCTTTAAAAAGGACGCCTAGCTCAGCTGGCTAGAGCAATTCATTTACACTGAATAGGTCAGAGGTTCGAATCCTCTGGCGTCCACCAATTCTCATTTTCAAAGCCTCTTTTCAGAAAACCCATTTATATATATCGTATATATCTTTTTGCCCTAGTTAACCTATTAATTAATAAATTTTTAAGGTATAATTTATCCATGGATCACGAATTTAAAAAACAATTTGGACAAAACTTTTTAGAGAATTTTCCCAAAATTATTGAGATTTGCGACATAGCAGATATTCAAGAAGGGGAGAATATTATTGAAATAGGCCCGGGAGATGGAGCCTTTACTGAAGAAATTATAAATCGTAAAGCCAATCTCCTCGCTATTGAGATAGATCCAAGCTTAGTAAAGTATCTTAGAGAGAAGTTCATTCAATACAAAAATTTTGAGATTATTGAAAATGACATACTGCAAATTGATCCATCAACTCTAAATCCTAAAAAACAATACAAACTAATATCTGCACTGCCATATAACATTTCGAAAAAGATAATTAATCAATTTTTAACTTCAAAAAATCCGCCAACCACGATGACATTGATTATGCAAAAAGAGGTTGCCGAAGACTATGCAAACACAAAAAAAGGGCAAATTAAGTTTTTACACATTTTGGGTAAAACATATTCCAAAGATGTCGAATATTTTGGAGCAATACGAAAAGAAGACTTTTACCCCCAGCCTAAAGTTGATGGCGGCGTGGTCAAATTTTCAGATATTAAAGCGCAAATCCCAAATCCCGAGGGCTTTTTAAAATTTGTTAAACTTGGATTTTCAGCTCCCCGTAAAAAACTTAGCAGCAATTTATCAAACATCTACAAGAATAAAAAAGATGAAATCGAAAAAATCTTGACCAATCTAGACTTAAGTAAAGACAGTAGGGCAGGGGAATTGCAATTTGCTGAATGGTACAAACTCTATAAAAATTTTACAAATGCTCGCTAAACTAACTATAAAAAATAGTAAAAGGTCTTGGGAGATCAAGACAAAGCACGGGGTTATTAAAACCCCGATATTTATGCCTGACGCTACTTACGGAGCTATCACGACTCTTAGCACAGACGATCTGCTAAATTTAGAAATTGAAGCCTTGGTCACAACCACCCTTCATATCGATCAAAAGATCGGAAGTGATTTTTTGCAAAAGTATGGTGGGATCAATGAATTTATGAAGTGGGAAAAACCAATTTTATCTGATTCAGGTGGATACCAAGTTTTTTCCTTGATACACAGGAACAAAGACAAGGACAATCTCATAACTGATGCCGGCTGTTCATTCAAATCATCTAAGGATGGGAAATTCAGCTTTTTAAGTCCCGAGATTTCTCAACAAATCCAACACAAAATGGGCACAGACATTAGGGTAGTTTTAGATGAACCAATAATTGGAGATGATTCAATTGCATCAATTAAAAAGTCAGTTAAAAGGACTACTGAATGGGCAAAAAGGTCAAAAGCGGAATTCTTAAAATTATTAAATATCACTGAAAAAGAGTTTAACGATCCTGAATATGAAAGGCCATTATTGGCCGCAGTGATTCAGGGTGGCAACAATTTTAAATATAGAAAAATAAGCGCTGAGCAACTTATTGAAATTGGCTTTGATATTTACTGTTTTGGAGGTATCCCGGTGCATAATCAATATTCGTGGAAAAATGACGCTCCAAAGGGTTTTTATCACGAGTTGATAGCATATGTCGCAGGACTAATCCCTGTCGATAAAATCAGATATGCTTTAGGCGTTGGCAGCCCAGATGATATTGAATTTGCAATTAAGTGTGGATGGGATGTTTTTGATTGCGTTCTACCTACGAGGAATGCCCGCCATAGTTTTTTATATGTTCACAAAGGCGAAGGCGACGCTGAATATAGATTTTACGATGTTCTTCATATTAAAAATCAAATATATAAATTTGATAAAAAACCAATCGATTCAAAATGTGATTGTTTGACCTGTAAAACCATCGACCGAGCATACCTTAGATATCTTCTAAAAACAAAGAACCCTACAGGGTTTAGATATGCTACAATTCATAATCTAAGGTTTTATCAACAATTTATTTCCCAAATTAAAAAAGATGCCTAAATTCAACTTAGTATCAAAATTCAAACCATCCGAGCCTCAAAAAAAAGTTATTGAAAATATGACAGAAGGCCTAAAAGCCGGATTCAAAGATCAGACACTAATCGGGATAACTGGGTCGGGTAAAACTTTTGTGATGGCTAATATTATTGAGAAGATAAATAAACCGACATTGATATTAGCTCATAATAAAACTTTGGCAGCACAGTTATTTGCTGAATTTAAATCATTTTTTCCCAATAACAGTGTTAAATACTTCATATCCTATTACGATTATTATCAGCCCGAAGCCTATATCCCCAAAAGGGACTTATATATTGAAAAAGAATCTGAGGTCAATAAAACTATAGAGAAATATCGAAATGCAGCCACTCAATCTTTACTTACTCGAAACGATACGATCATAATTGCTTCAGTTTCTTGTATTTATGGCCTGGGAGACCCTGATAACTACGAAGAGCTGGCAAGAGAAATTCATGTAGGTGATAAATATAGTCGAGAGAAGTTTTTAAGACATTTATCAGATATGCAATTTGAAAGGACCACAACAGAATTTGTATCCGGAACATACAGAGTAAGAGGTGATAATGTTGAAATATATCTAACATCAAGCGACGAGGCTGTTAGAGTTGAATATTTTGGTGATGAAATTGAAGCTATCAAAATAATCAGTCCAATAACTGCAGAGATCTTTGATAAACCGGAATCTATTAAGATCTTTCCTGCAAAACATTTTGTAACACCTTATGAAAAATTAAACGGAATAATGCCAACCATTGCCAAAGATTTAGATCAAGAAGTTGGCGCTTTTCAAAAAAAGAATAAGTTAATTGAATCATATAGACTAGAACAAAGAGTCAAGTTCGATCTCGAGATGATGGCTGAAACCGGCTACTGCACTGGCATCGAAAACTACTCTCGGTATTTAGATAATAGAGAAATTGGGTCGCCCCCATCAACACTATTAGATTATTTCCCAGATGATTGGCTATTATTCGTTGACGAATCTCATATCTCATTACCTCAAGTGAGAGGTATGTATAATGGTGACCGGATGCGAAAAGAAACTTTAGTTAACTTCGGATTCCGATTGAAAGCAGCCCTCGATAATAGGCCTTTAAAATTTGAAGAATTTCAAAGAAGAGTTAACCAAGTTATTTATACTTCGGCCACTCCTTCGGAATACGAACTTAAAAGGAGCACAAACAACCCAATAAAAACAACCGAAGGCGATTTTTATAATGGACTTTCCGAACTTATTATCCGTCCAACTGGACTTCTTGACCCCAAAATCGATATTCGACCAATTGATCAGGATTCATTTAAATCTTTGAAGGCGGATATATTATTAAATAAGTACAATGATATGACAATTGCGAAGCTTGATTCGTATCCTAATAATCAAGTCGATGATCTAATAAATGAAATCAAAAAAACAGTTGAGAAGGGCGAAAGGGTTTTAGTTACTACTCTAACAAAAAGGATGTCAGAGGATTTGGCCGGATATCTAACACAGATAGGCATAAAAGTAACATACATCCATTCTGATATTGATTCAATAAAAAGAGTAGAAATACTCAATAATCTTCGACTAGGAAAATTTGACTGTCTGATAGGAATCAATCTATTAAGAGAAGGACTTGATCTACCAGAAGTTTCCTTAGTAGCAATTTTAGACGCCGATAAAGAAGGGTTTTTAAGATCAAAAACATCTCTTGTTCAGACAATGGG
Source organism: uncultured Candidatus Saccharibacteria bacterium (assembly GCA_964461915.1). Lineage (GTDB taxonomy): Bacteria > Patescibacteriota > Dojkabacteria > B142 > OLB20 > JAKQLP01. Next base: position 436,023 of record CAYWVD010000001.1, read on the forward strand.
AAGAGCCGCAAGGCATATCCATGGTCATGTAATCATGTATGCATCTCATATTACCGAGAGTATGAAATTTGCAACTGATTTAACGAGAGAAAGAAGACTTGTGCAAGACGAATACAACAAAAAACACGGTATCATTCCCACAGGAATCCAAAAAGATATCATGGAAGGCCTAAAAGTAGCGGATGAAGAAGCCGATAAAGAAAAAGAGAAAGAAGTCCTATCGCTATTTAAAAGGGCTGAAATGTATCCAGTGCTCGAAAAAGATGCTCAAAAGTTATTACTTAAAGAGATCGAGCTACAGATGGAACTCTATTCAGAAATGCTAGAATTCGAAAAAGCAGCCGAATGTAGAGACTTATTGATAAAACTCAAAGGGAACTAATTAAAATTAGTTTATCTGAGCCTTGATGTCTTCTTTATAGAACTCAATTATAATTTGAATAACGGCAACAATAGGGACGATTAAAATGGCGCCCATTACCTGGAAAAGTATAAACCCAGAAACTAATGATAGGATTGTTATTATTGGATCAAGACCGATAACTTTTTTCATAAGTTTAGGGACAACAAGATTCCCTTCAAGTTGTTGTAATCCGATAAATAATACTGGAGCATAAACTATCATAAAAGTTTGCTGTGTGGCGAGAGCTATTAAAAATGACAAGATTGCACCTACGCTTAAGCCTGTTCCTGGAATAATTTCCAAAATAAAGACCAGCATTGCAATAGGAAGAGCATAATTATGCAAGGTATAATTAGGGATAAACAATGCTGGTATAGTTAGACCCAGCCATGCTGCAAATCCGGCAAGTGACATTAAAAGGATTTGAGCTCTAAACCATTTACCTAATTTTTCAGAAATACTTTTGAATAAACCAAGGTATCTTTTCTTTTGGTCGTTTGGCACAAAAACAGTTGCACCTAATAAAATGTCTTCTTTTCGAGATAGTAAGTATATTGAAAGGATTATTATCATACCGAAAGCAATACTAAAGCTTGATGCAAAGCTTAAGATCCCAAGGGCTCCACTTAGTCCGGAAGCAAACATTGAACCATCAACTTTTAACAAAGACGAAACTAGTTCTTTTAAACTATCTTGAACAACATTTGGATCAAGAAATTGAAGCTCAGCTGGCAAAGTCAAACTGGTTAAAATACTATAAACCAAATTTGGGATCTGAGAGATGAGGTTTGTAAGCTGAGTCCAAGCCTCACCAATTATCGTGCCTACAAAAAGGCCTAAAACTACAAAAACCAATAAATAAATCAAGGCAATAGCAATTCCTCTTGGGACTTTTATTGAAACTAATTTATCAACATAATCTCTAAAGGCAGAACTTAAAATATAAGCAATAAAGAACATAAAGAAGACTAGCCTAAGTTCCCACGCCACAAAGAACCCCAATATAACCAAAAAAGCTAATATTACAGATTTAGGAGACAGCTCAACTTTCATTTTATTATGCATAGTTATTTTTTAATTAAATCAATTTCGGCAAATAAGTCCTTAAAGAAAATTATACTAAAAGATAACGAGAATAAAAGTGAAATCATCAAAACCCAGCTATAAGAAAGTCCTTGGAAATAATTAATTATTATCAAAAGCGTAGCCATCCACATAAATCCAAGCCATATGATGCCAGAGTGATAAAGTTTAAATGAGGTGGAAATCATATTTAGCAAATTGAATTTAGCTAATTTTGCGATGGATTCATTACTAATATGTGAATCATGAAAATAAATTGCCTTTATTAAAATAAATGACATCCCAATTAAAACAGTCGTAAACATTATTAGATCAGAATATGAAGAAACAAGCATTAAACTATCTGCGGGGACAAAAGTGTTGAACTGTAATAAATTATGATTAGCGGAATCAAAATCTAAGGGGATATTCCATAAAGACGATACGAAAAAAATACCGGCGAATTTACCTAATACCATTAAAATAGCAGGAAGTATACTATATTCGATTAGCTTGAGCAGTGTTTTTTTCATTTTGTATACCTAATCTTCTATTTTTTTGTAGAAGAACTGTTTTTAACAAAAGCTGAAATTTTAGATTTGATTCTAGCAGCTTTTTTAGAATGAATTACACCTTTTTTAACTGCTAAATCAACTTTACTATAAACAGAATTTATCTCTTTTTTAGGAGTTTTTGAACTTTTTAAAGTCTTGATTTGGTCTTTGAATTCTCGAGTTACACGGACATTGACCTTCTGTCTCCTTTTGCTAACTCTTAAAGCTTTTTTAGCTGATGCAATATTTGGCATTACAATAATTTGTATAATATAAAACTCTATGATTTTACTAAATTATAAGCCTATTAACAAGTTCTAGGAAGAATAATTCTAAATTATCTTTGTTTGCCAATAAATGCCCCTTTTGTTATCATTCAACTATATTCATATTTTTTAAAATACTTCGATGGTAATAGCCGGAGGACTTTTAGCAGTTATAGGACCATGCCTATTTATAGTTTTATTAATTTTATTCTTTAGTTCTTTTTATACAGTTGGACAACAAACCGTTGCAATAGTTGAAAGATTCGGAAAATTCTCAAGGATAGCACGACCTGGCTTGAATTTTAAAATACCTTTAATTGAAAGAGTTGCAGGGAAAATGACCCTGAGAGTTCAGCAATTGAATGTAAAAGCAGAAACAAAAACATTAGACAATGTATTTGTACACATTATGGTTTCTGTTCAATATTTTGTTCTTCAAGAAAAAGTCTATGACGCTTTTTACAGATTAGATGACCCAGAACTTCAAATTAATTCATATGTATTTGATGTGGTAAGAGCAAAAGTTCCAAAAATCAATCTTGATGACCTATTTGAGAAGAAGGATGAAATCGCTATCGCTTGTAAGACCGAACTCAATGAAACAATGATTGGTTTTGGTTTTGAAATACTAAATGCCTTAGTAACCGACATTGAACCCGACACTAAAGTTAAAGAATCGATGAACGAGATCAATGCTGCACAAAGGTTAAGAGTGGCTGCCAATGAAAAAGGAGAAGCAGAAAAGATTCTAAAGGTCAAACAGGCAGAGGCTGAAGCTGAATCAAAAGCCCTTCAAGGTAAAGGTATAGCCGATCAAAGACGAGCAATTATCGAAGGCTTGAAAGATTCCGTGGATGATTTCCAAAAATCAGTTAGTGGATCAAATGCCCAAGAAGTAATGAACCTAGTTTTATTAACACAATACTTCGACACAATAAAAGAAATTAGTTCAACTTCAAAGACTAATACCATTTTATTGCCACATTCACCGGCTGGAATGTCTGAAATTGCGGAACAAATGAGAAACGCAATAATAGTTGGCAACGAGGTTATAAGTAAAGATTCAAAATAATGAATTTAAATGAAATTGAGGTTTCATACAGAGATCTATCTGATAGATTTGATTCAATTGTAAAAAAGCTCAACCCTGAAGATAAAAAGGCTCAGCTTATTGCACTTAAAGAGCTTTCACTCTCAAATGATTTTTGGAGTGATAATGAAAAGGCCAGTAAAATCATGAAAGAGATCGGCCTTCTCGAAAACGATCTCGAAGCTATCAACTCAATAAAAAGTCAACTCGCCGAAATGCCCATAATGTTTGATTTGATTAAGTCTGAAGGTAAAGAAGAGTCTTCACAAGAGGTATCTGATCTTTCTTCTCAAATTTTAGAATTAGAAAAATTCATTGAAAAAATTGAATTAAAAACTTTTCTAAATGGGAAGTTTGATAAATCAGATGCAATTTTAAGTATCCATGCAGGGCAAGGTGGAACCGAAGCCAATGATTGGGCAGAAATGCTATTAAGGATGTATTTACGATATTTCGAGAAGGCCGGATTCGATTCCGAAATCATTCATAAAATAGACGGAGGTGAAGCCGGAATAGATGCCGTCACAATTGAAGTCCATGGCCCATACGCTTTTGGATTTTTAAAAAAGGAGCATGGCGCGCACCGATTGGTTAGAGTTTCTCCATATAATGCTCAAGGATTAAGGCAAACATCTTTTGCTGGAGTGGAAGTTATGCCATTAATTGAAGATGATATTGATGTCAATTTAAAGCCGGAGGATATTGAATTCGCGGCGATACGCTCAGCCGGCGCAGGGGGACAAAATGTAAACAAAGTTTCAACTGCAGTAAGACTCGTTCACAAACCGACAGGAATAGTTGTTACCTCGCAATCAGAAAGAAGCCAGCTTAGAAATCGTGAAGCTGCAATGAATATTTTAAGGGGTAAATTGTATCAAAAGGAATTAGAAAAGTTTGAAGCCGAACAAAGCTCAATTAAAGGTGAATATAAGATAGCAGGGTGGGGAAATCAAATACGAAATTATGTATTAAATCCTTATAAATTGGTAAAAGATCTGAGGACTAAATTAGAAACAACAAACACAGAAGCCATCCTCGACGGCGACCTACAAGAGTTTATAAATGCAGAAATCCGTTTATAAATTCGCCACAAAAAATACGATATGATTATTTATATATTTTGAGTATTTGCCCTGGAATTATTAATGCCTGACTGCCATTTGGCAAGTAGCCGATTGATTTTGAATTAGCATCAAGAATTTTATGCCATTCAAAGCCAGTCCCGTAAACAGCTTCAGAAATTTCCCATAAGGTGTCACCCAATTTCACTTCATATTCACCTATACCAATATCTCCGTGAAAGTAATCTGTTGCAGTCCACCTACCGGTTTGTTTAATTCTTGAGATATTTTCATCTGATCTTTCTTTAGCAGATAAAGTTAGAGCATCAACTCGTCCGGTACTGCTTCCTTCATTAATATTGCCGTCAGTATTGCCATCAGGCAAGGTATCTATCAATTCACCAATACCATCAATTGTTAAGACTTCGTTATTTGTGTTATCAGTAATTGGTTCTTTTACTGCCAAAGAAAACAATCCATTTAATAAAAAATATAAACCGACTACAATCAAAACGATTGACAGGAAGGATGTTAAATATCTGAACTTGTATTTTAATCCAGTCTGAAAATCTTCAAGCTCATCTGATTTTGTACCCGAAGAAACTACTTGTGCCTTTTGCGTTTTTAGCTTTTCAGGAGGTACGGATACAACCTTAGGATTTACCTTACTGAGCTTTTTAGCTTTGGGAGAAGACTTTGCCATTTTAATCTATTTTATAAATATATTAATCTGGGCAGGATTCAATTTATAGTAACTTAAATTTGATACAAAAATCAATATTTAATTCTTATATAAGAACAATAATTTGTTTTCTAAAGAATTCTCGACAAAATCCTCTTCGACATTGAATGATTTTTCTAAAGTCAGAACGGAAAATAGGGATCCCCAGAAATCTGTTTCTTCGAATTCCTTTACAATTTTGTAGTCGCTTCCAAGACTTAATTTATCATTGATATATTTATAAGCAAGATCTCTCGAACCGGTTTCATCAATGAGTCCGAGTTCTAAGGCTCTTTTGTTACCATAAGGCAAAGCCTTAACTGATGTTTTTATTGTACTTGCGGGAATATCTCGCTGTTTGCTTATGTAGTCGACAAATTCTTGATAGACATCGTTAGTATCTTCTTGCATAATTTGTTTTTCGACATCTGTCATTGGTCTATAGGGATTACCGAAATCTTTGAATTCACCTGAAGTAATGTAGTATGTATCGATACCGTTCTCGGTTGAGATGCTTGTTGTACCGTCATTTTCTGAAATTACATTTTTGTAATATTTAAATGGCCCAAAAATAACACCAATACTACCAATCATGCTTCCACTATCTGCTACGATGTATTCTCCGGACGCTGCTGCCCAATAGCCGCCACTTGCTCCTAATCCCATAATATGGGATACGACTGGATTGCCGGTTTTCTCAATATATTCGGCTACACCATCTGAAATTGCTTTTGAACCAGTAACAGTACCACCTGGCGAATCAATTGCTAAAACAACCCCTTTAATTGAATCATCTAGAGCAGCATTTATTAAGGTTTCTTTGACCTCATACCCAAATGTCATATCAGCATAAAGGAATGATAAAAAATCATTCGGCTTTTCATTCAAAATTGTTCCAGATATTGGGATGACTAGAATTGAATTTTTACTAGATTCATCGCCACCAATAACTTCAAGTTCTAAATTCGATGTGGAATGTATTGTCGGACTATTGTCTCCGGAAGCAACAGCCAACAAGAGAAAAGGGCAAGCAAAACACAAAATACACAAGAACAACACAGCTATAAATAGAGCAATAAATAATAGCCATCGACCTTTATTTTTTTTTGATTCTTCCATTTAAAATATTTATAAGTAGTAAAGAACAATATAACAAAAGAAATCCACAAATTGAAGTAAATCTTAAAATTGCATAACTAGCAAGTTTTCTATACACTATATTGAAGAAAGGAAAAAATGATTCAATTTGTAACAGTATCAAAAAAATACGATAACGATTACGAAGCCCTAAATGAAATCAATTTTGAGATTCAAGATGGCGAATTCGCATTCTTAGTAGGCCCCTCGGGCTCAGGTAAAACCACTATAATAAAGTTATTGATTCGTGAAGAAGTTCCAAGTTCGGGAAAGATTTACTTTGATGATCAAGACATTACCAAATTTAATAGGCAAGATGTCTATTCTTTAAGACGAAAAATTGGAGTTATTTTCCAAGATTTTAAATTGATCAATGAACTCACAGCTTATGAAAATATTGCCTTTGTGATGGAAGCAGCTGGCAAACCAGAAAAAGAAATAATCGAGAATGTTCCCTACCTATTAGATATTGTCGGTCTCAGCAGTAGAATGAAGGCTTTCCCCGAACAATTATCAGGCGGAGAAAAACAAAGAGTAGCAATTGCAAGAGCTATGGCTAATAATCCAAAACTTTTAATAGCAGACGAGCCAACAGGGAACTTAGATCCTGAGACAGCCTGGGATATTGCTCAAATACTTTATAAAATTAATAATTGGGGGACAACAGTTTTGATGTCTACTCATGGATCCGATATTGTGAATTCTATGCATAAAAGAGTCATAAGACTTCAAAAAGGGCAAATCATTAGAGATGATTATAAAGGAGGATACGATGATGTAGATGAATATAGTATGAAGATTTTAACATCAAATGAATCTGATAAATCTATTCAATTGAGATCTTCAAAATCGGAAAAACCCCAAATTGTAACTGAGGATATAAAAGTTGAAGGAACAGCTGAAGTAATCAAGGTTTCAGAAAAACCAGAAGTTATAGAGGAAAAAAAGGTCGACGGAAAAAGAAAAAAGAAGATTTCTTTTTCAGTTAAATCAAAATCTCCTAAAGTTGTCCTTAGCGCAAAAAACACTCCTAAGGAAAAACCCGAACAAACGCTTGAAAATTCTGGCCTAAATGAAAGCTTGGTAAAAACCCTTAAAGAAATCGGTTATACGGATTTAGAAAGCTTGAAAGAGAAGGGGGTAGACCATTTAAGAAATATCGATAAACTTACCGATATTCAAATTAAACAAATTCAAAAATTAATTAATAATTAAATAATATGGGCGTTTTTACATCGATAAAAAGATCGTTTGGCAATACTAAGAAACAGATCAAACGAAGTGGATGGCTTGCTTGGGCATCAGTCTTAGTCATGACATTAGCGTTTTTCATAGCAAGTGTATTTTTGCTATTGGCTTACCTTTCGAATCTTTTCTTATTATCAATAGAAAACAAACCTCATATTTATGTCTTTTTTAATGCTGGTACTCAAGAATCAACAATTAAAACACTTAATGACCAATTAATTTCGATGGATGAAGTTTTCCATGTCGAATATACAGATGAGAAGGGCGCAATCACTGAATTTAAGGCTGTTCAAGAGAAAAAGGATCCTCAACTCGCACAAAACATTAGATCAAATGTATTACCACCAAGTTTGGGGGTTAGATTAAAAAGTATAGACGATGCGGATAAATTTATAACATATTTATCTAATGAAAAGTTAAACAATGATGACATCTTTGCAGTCAGATACAGCAAAGAATCAATTGATATGATTAAAACACTTTTCTATTGGCTTCGTATCGGCGGGGGGATAATTATTGGTTTATTGCTTGTGGTAATTTTTCTTTTCACACTTCTTACGGTAGAGTTTAGAACCTTCTCTAGAGCAGAAGAAATTGGAATTATGCAACTTGTAGGCGGGAGTCTTTGGTTTATCCGGTCTCCGTTCATATTCGAAGGCGCATTCTATGGAATGGTAGGTTCTTTCATAGCTAATTCAATTATCTTCATATTGTATTTTATTGTTTTTTACCTAAATGCCAGCAGTTCTGCTGTCACCTTCGTAATAAATTTGTTTGGGAATCTTTCTTGGCCAACATTAGAACCAGTTCACTACATAATATTCTTTTTAGGGACATTATTATTCGGAGCAATAGTCGGTGCATTCAATAGCATAGTAGCCATAAGGAAATATATTTATTAATTTGTGCTATATTATTTATATGAAGAGTTTTTTAAAGAAAATCAACTTCTTTCTTATAATAATATTTGCGTTTAGCTTCTCATCTCCGATATTAACCGTGAATGCAACACTGCAAGATGATCTCGCTGCGGTCCAACAAAAGCTTAAAGATATTAAGAATCAGAAGAATACAATTCAACAATCATTAAATAAAGATAAATCTCTCCAGAATCAATATTCAGTTGAGATTATGAATTTAAAAAATCAGATCGATCTATTAGATACTGAAATCAAAGAAAAGGATCTTATTATTCAAGAACTTAATCTTCAAATCCAAATACTAACTCAAAATATTGAGACAACCACTAACGAGATTTCAACTGCAAAAAATGAAATAGTGAAGCTTGAAGACGAAACCGATAAAAGGCTTGTTGATATTTATATTTCTGAAAAGACCTTTTCTCAACTCGATATGTTCTTAAATGAACAAGGTGGAGACATAATCAAACTTAGCGTTTACCAAAAGTCTTTTCAAATGGAAACTAATAAATTATTGAATGAATTAAACCAAAAGAAAATTGATCTTGAAAAAAAACAAAAACAACTCGAAACCGATAAAGCTCAAATAATTTTAGATCAAACTACCCTCGAAACCGAAAAGGTAGCACTTACAAAAAAGCAAGCTGAATTAGATGGCCAGCGAGCCGTTTTCTACAAAAAACGAAACGAATTAACTGCAAGCATTCAACAGAATAATGATCTAATCAATATCTATTCTCAGGAAGAACAAAAGACTCTTGCACTTCAAAACAAAATTGAACAAGAACTTTTTAATAATGTCGCTAACCTTGGAAACGGAACTTATGTAGTAAAAGGGACCATCATTGGTCGCCAAGGATATTCAGGCTATGTGATTCCAAAAGGGCCATCTGGAGCTCATCTTCATTTTGCAACAAAAGTAAATGGGAGTTCAGTAAATCCATGTTCCTTGTTACCAACAGGGACATTCTCAAATTGTGGAGGTTCAGGACAAATCAGTTGGCCACTAAGAAGTCCTTTCTATTACACATCATCCTATGGGTGGAGATGGGGCAAGTGGCATGACGCGATTGATATTGCCTCTTCAACAACACATGCTTATATCTACGCCGCCCATGATGGCTGGCTTTACAAAGGTGGTAACTTTAGCGGCGGATTTTGGAGAAAAATCTGCGAGACTAAGGACAATTGCTCAAAAGGCGTTTATACTTTCTATCTTCATTTAGCTGAATAACTTTCGCATATTGCGTTCTAAAAAAGCCCTAAAATTTCTACAGATCTTCTAGCTTTATTGCCATTGATGAATTCAGAATGCCTAGTTCGGTTCGTTCTAATGTAGCTAATATTGCATCTGTTCCCAACTTATTGCCGATATCTTCGGCTAATTGTCTGATATATGTGCCTTTTGAGCATTTTACAAATATATCGCAATAACCATATTTCTTGTCAGGATCAATTCCTTTGAATGGTAAATCTTTTCCAAATTTAAAACCATTTTCAAGTAACTTTATATCATAAATAGTAATTTCCCTTTGTGGGACAGCTATTGTTGTATAGACTTCTTCAGAATCCTTCCTTTTTATGACAATATCTTTAGAATCATCTTTCTTAATCACTTCGAATGAATATCTGCTGTCTCGCAAGATTTTTCTTAGTTTAACTCCTTTAACTTTAACACTACTATATATTGATACAAATTGATTATATTTACCCTTAAATGATTCCAGAGTTTTTAATAAGTCTTCAGTTGATGGGATAAATTCAGGAGTTGAACGAATAATTTCGCCTTCCGGATCTTGAGTATAGTTAAAAAGTCCCAAGACTATTCGAGCTTTGTAAGCCTTGTCCCAATTAAGTATTTCATTACTAAGTTTTGTAGCCTTGCCAACAAGGATTAGCATCAATCCGCTTGAAAAAACATCCAAGGCACCGGCATGCCCAACTTGTTTAATGTTGTATTTTCTTCTGACTTGATCGACTAAATCGTGTGAGGAAATATCCGAAGGCTTATTGAGTAACAATATTCCGCTAGGTCGATTAAAATCATCAAATATCAGTTTATTAAGCTGATATTTTGCACTTGAATTCATTCTTTAATAAATCTAAACTATAGATAATAATATCATATTTTGACTGATTTTTATTCATGACCGATTCACTGTTCTTACTTCTAAAGATCTTTGCCATTTTGATTATCATGATCCCATTGAATGGTTTAATCTTAAATATTTGGATTAGTTTGGCTCAAAGTTTGCATTTAAGCAGAAAACTAATAATTATTACATCCATAGGCATTTTACTTTCTATTCCAGAGTTATTTATCGCCTTAAATGCGATACAATTGGGGACACCCGAATTAGCCCTAGGGAATGCTCTCGGGACTGCAATCATTTTAATCACATTAATAGCAGGAGTAATTGCGATAAATAAAAAGGAACTTAAAACTAATGAGATTTTTTCAAGCGACAATTTAAATTTATTATCCTTTATTGCCTTATTGAATATTCTTTTATCATTTGATGGTCAACTTTCAAGAATTGATGGAGTAATATTAGTTCTCTTCTACTTTTTCTATCTCTTCATTCTATCGACACTTAAGGGGAAATTTTCTCTTAATGAACGCCCTAAAATGTCAGGGAAGAAAAAGTTCTTATCAATTCTTGGCATTATAGCAGGGTTAGTTGGAATTTGGTCTTTGTCCTTTTTCTTAAATAAAGAGGCTATAAACTTACAAGAAAACACTGCATTTACTTTTTTTTCAATAGGCGCAATTCTTATAGCTCCGCTTGGAGCAATCCCCGAACTAATTTTTGAAATAGAGTTAGATAATAAAAACAAAAGTAACCTTACTTTAAGCGAACTCTTTACAAGTCTTTTAAGCAATACCACATTAATTCTTGGGATTCTTTTAATTTTTAATCCTATTAGCATTAATGGATCAATTTTCTATTATTTCACAGTTCTATTCTTAGCTGTAGCTTTATTATTGTTCAATTACTACTCAAGGACAAAGGATAGCCTCAACTGGAAAGAAGGTGTAATACTCTTAACAAGCTACATATTGTATATGCTTAGCTCACTAATTTTGATTATCGGGCAAAAATAATCAGGATCTAGACTTTATATGATGGGCAAATCTTGCCCAGAGGACATTCTTTACAATTTGGTTTTCTGGCAAAACAATACCTTCTGCCGTGAGTTATTAGAACATGCGTAATATTTCTCCAATCCCTTTGATCATATTCCGCCATCAAATCCAGTTCGATTTTTTTAGGATCATTATGCTTCGTTAATCCTAATTTATTTGATAGCCTTTTTACATGGGTATCAACAGCAATCCCTTCGTTGATATTAAAGGCTTCAGATAAAACTACATTAGCAGTTTTTCTAGCCACTCCAGGGATCGTTATTAATTCTTCCATAGTACTCGGGACTTTCCCTTGAAAAGAATCTACAACTTTCATAGCAGCCGCTTTAATATACCTGGCTTTGTTTTTATAGAATCCTGTTGAGAAAATTAATTTTTCTAATTCGCTTAGATCAATATCAATATAATCTTCGACATTTGGATACTTTTCAAATAAAGCGACAGTCACTTTATTAACTCTTTCGTCAGTACATTGAGCGGAAAGAACAGTAGCTACCAACAATTGCCATGGGGATTCAAAGTTCAAAGCACATTTTATTTCAGGGTAAAATTTCATCAAAGTATCAAGTATTTTTTTTGAATATTTTGCCATAATTCTTGGTGGTATGAGATATAATTTGATTGATCTGACTGATTATATTATGAATTGGCAAAAACTCAAAAAGCAAGATTTTTTATTGACTGTATTAATAATCCTACTATCCTTAATAGGGCTTTTAATAATCTATAGTACGACTTTTAACTATTCACCGGATTCTGCTTTAGGACAAACCCTACCTAAGCAGATTATTTTTTTGATCTTCGGATTATCTATTTACTTTATTTTGCTCACAATAGATATATCCTGGCTCGAAAATCAGGGCATTTTAAAGCTCACATATCTTATAACACTTTTTTTGCAGATTATAGTTAAATTCTTTGGAGACACAAGGGCGGGTACCAATCGCTGGCTAGACATTGGGTTCTTTTCTTTACAACCTGCAGAATATGCAAAGATTGTAATTATCTTAATAACCGCAAAAGCTTTATACGATATTAAATTCCTAGAAAACAAACCTTTATTTAATAGACTAACTTTCAAAAAGTCTAAAAAAAACAAATTTTCAAATTTACTTAAAGATAGGCCGATTTTAAAAATAATAGCAAAAAATGCAATTATGGTCTTACCATTGATTGGGTTAACGCTTATTCAGCCATCATTAGGGAATGCCCTAATAAGTCTTGCACTCTGGCTATTAGTTTTATTAGTTTTGTTCCCAAAGCCAATATTTTTAATAAAGACAATAATTGTCCTATTCCTTGGAATTTCTCTTGCATTGCAGATTTGGGAAGTCTCATTTGAATCACCATCATTTATAATTTCAATCTTCAATGATTTTAACTGGGTTAGTATAGCAGTCATTTTGTTTACATTGATTGTTTCAATTTTTTTCTTAAAGATTAAGCCGAAACACTTTATACCAACTATAATTATCGGATTAATTGTTGTGCTTGGGATTCCAACTCTTTGGAATTCCGGGATTACAAATTATCAAAAAGAAAGGGTACTAACCTTTTTCGAAGGTCCCGAGAGTGATCCGACTGGCTCAGGCTATCAAGTTATTCAATCTAAAATTGCAATCGGATCAGGTATGTTCTGGGGTAGAGGATATTTGCAGGGGACCCAATCTAGCCTTAGGGTATTGACCCAAGCTTCTACAGATTTCGCTTTCGCCGCGTATGCTGAACAGTTTGGGTTTGTTGGATCGCTTATCCTGCTAGGGCTTTACTTCGTTTTACTTCTACGCATTCTAAAAATTGCTCGGGAAAGTAAAAACGAATTTGGAAAGTATCTTGCCTTAGGTGTCGGGATTCTAATGTTCTTGCACATATTCATCAATATTGGTATGAATCTTGGCAAATTACCAGTTACAGGAATTCCACTACCTTTGATCAGTTATGGGGGTAGTGCGACAGTGATGATTCTCATTTGCCTAGGGCTTGTTCAGTCGGTTCAGACCAGCAGAAAATCAGTTGACATCGCCAACAATTTAATGTTAACATCTGCAAGTCTATTGAATAAATCGAAGTAATAATGAAAAACAAATATGCAGTTATAAAAATCAACGGAAATCAATATCTCGTAGAAGAAAACGGAACTGTTGAAGTTGATAAAATTCTAGGAGTAGCTGGTGATAAAGTCTCATATAGTGAGGTTCTATTAAAAGTTGATGGAGATAAAATCGAAATCGGCACTCCAATTATTGAAAAATCTACCGTAGAAGGGGAGATTGTCGAGCAAAAAAGAGGCGAAAAAGTCAAAACTTTTATCTATAAAGCCAAATCTCGATATAGAAAATCTAGCGGTCAAAGAGCATATATTACTGTTCTAAAAATTAATAAAATTAGTTAATAAAACGAAATGGCACATACAAAACAACAAGGTGGAGCTAATAAACATGTAAAAAGACCAGGTCAAAGACTAGGTGTTAAAGTTTACGGCGGTGAATCAATTAGATCAGGTGGTATTATCGTTAGACAAAAGGGTACCAAATTTCACTCAGGAAAAAATACAAAACTAGGTAAGGATTTCACTATCTTCGCAACTAAAGACGGTACTGTCGAATTCAAGAATATGACTGACAAACATGCCGGTCAAAAAAGAATAGAAGTTGCCTAATAAATAATTTTCAATTCCAAAGCCATGATTGCTCTAGTCCAAAAAGTTAATTGGGCTAATGTTTTTATAAATCAATCCAAGCACTCCGAAATTAAAAAGGGTATCTTAGTATTCTTAGGTATAGCCAATTTTGATGATGAGAAAGACATCGATTACATAATCCGAAGAATTGAAAGTTTAAAATTTTTTCAAGGAGTAGAATCAAACTTTGCAAAAAACATTAAAGAAGAAGATGCGGAAATTCTTGTAGTTTCTCAATTTACACTCTATGCAGATTTAAAAAAGGGGACTAAACCATCATTCACAAAAGCCAAAAATCCTATTGATGCAAAATCGCTTTATGAAAAATTTTGCGATAAACTAATACATAAGGGTTATAAAACAAAAACAGGATGTTTTCAGGAATATATGCAAATATCTCTTGAAAACGATGGCCCAGTAACATTTAACTTATGTTCTGATCATTTGCATAATGCAACTAAAATTTGATTTTCTACACGACCAAAAACCGACCTTGATGGTTGGCTTAGGGAATATTGGCGACGAATACAAAAATACAAGACATAACGCAGGATTCCTATTTGTTGATCATTTTGTAAAAATTGCAAAACAACATGGATACGAATCTCTAGAACAAGAACAAAGACATTTTACAAAAATATTTTTCCCAGATCTTAACCTCTTTATAATCAAGCCCAAAACATTAATGAATTTATCGGGTTTAGCGGTAAAAAGATTTATAAATTTTTCCCGTAATATTGAGGCCATGATAGTCATACATGATGATTTAGACCTTGATATAGGTGAATACAAGCTTCAATTTGGGAAAGGCCCCAAAACCCATAATGGAATTAACTCAATAATTGAAGAATTAAAAAGTACATATTTTCACCGAATTCGTATAGGGATTGAAAATCGAAGAGGAATACCAATTCCTGGCCTCGATTATGTACTTTATGAGTTTTCACCAGATGAATTAACTCAACTTGAAATCCTCTTTGCTTTAATAATCAAAAAACATTTTGTGATTTAAAAAATTTTGGGATTTAAAAAAAGGACTCGGTGAAAACCGAGGCCTTACTTTTCGACTATATTTTAGTGCTTGATTTGGATTAAAAGACTTTCAGAATCTAAGTATTCTTGGAAAGAAAGCTTAAATTGTTTCTGTGATGAAACTGTAAACTTGAAAGTTAACACATTTCCAGACTGTGAAGCTTCTAATGATTGAACATCTCTAGCACCAGGGAAAGTTTGCACTGGTGAAGCAACATTTCTTGCTTGAAGATTTGAAACTTCAACAATTAATACATTCCCTTCGTATTTTGCAGTTACAGTTGGATATTTACTTCCACCATCACCTTTGTTTATTGCTCTATAGAATCGGAATGCATCTGAATAATCTGCCCAGTTAAATGATTTACCATTATTAAATAATCCAGCAGATGCTGAATTATTTGTTAATCCATCACTTAATTCTTGAGGATCAATTGAAAAAGTTGTTTCATTTGTCTTGCCAAGAGCATTTGTTGGTGTAAAGGTTGGCTTGGTTGTTGTCTTAACTGTTGTAGTTACAACAGGAGATCCCGTAACAACTGTTGAAGGTTCCACATTAGTATCTTCCACTTCAAGAATATCCAAATAAATAACTGGATTATCAGAAGTGCTTAAATGCAACAAGTATGCGGTTTCGTAATTCAAATTAACAGTAAATTCAATTGCTCCGTCAACTAAAGTAGATTCACTTGTTGTTAACGAACTTACAGTTTTAGAATTTATTGGCATTTCTTTGCCATTCAAAATCGTTGTATCAGCTCCTAGTGAAGTGTTTGAGAAAGTCAGTGAGATTTCATTTAAACCACTTTTAGTGTATTCTGCTAAAACAGCCGGTAGAGTAGATTCTCCTGTAAGTACTTCGGTTGAAAATGCAATTCTGGTAAATGAGGTAAAGAAAGAGACATCAAGATTAGATAGAGAGAATTGTGATTCAGATGCCGTTCCTACATTTTGTGTATTATCTGTAAAAGTATCGAAGTCAGCCAAAGCATCAGCCTCACTATCAAGTTTTTGATCCTTATCAACAAAAACAGCTAGTGGATCTTCGGTTACGACAACTGTTGGTTCAACTCCAGTATCTGGAGAACTATTTAATACATTTTTTAATGCAAAATATGATGCTACAGCCAAAGCTACAACGATAATTACCCATATTACAATTCTACTGGCAGAGCCCTTTTCGGCATCATCATTTTCTTTTTTTAACTTAACAGCGCCAGGGGGAACAGAAGCTTGCCTTGCAGGCTGTTCAATATTTGACTGCAACCTAATTGGTTTGTCAAAGGCCCCGATTTTAGGGATTGAAGTTGGGAAAGAACTTCCACTAGAAATACTGGAAGACCTTTTTTGAGTTAGCGTTGGTCTTTCGCTATTTAAATCAGAAGGTTCTGGATTGGGCATCTTTAAATTTTTAAAATTTATTAACATATTCAGTATAGTGAAATTCTGTAAATGGTGCAACATTAGTTATATCAATTAAGATTGTCTGATATAGGAATAATTTAGTATAATAAAGGGTTTAATTCATAAGTAATGCATTTGTGGAAAATATTGTAATAAAGGGAGCTAGAGCCCATAATCTTAAAAATATTTCAGTTAGCATTCCAAAAAACAAATTAGTGGTTATAACTGGAGTATCAGGGTCAGGTAAATCATCTTTAGCTTTCGACACAATATATGCAGAAGGGCAGAGAAGATATGTTGAATCTTTGTCATCGTATGCTAGACAATTCTTAGGAATGATGGAAAAGGCAGATGTCGATTCAATCGAAGGCTTATCTCCAGCCATTTCTATCGATCAAAAGAGTGCAGGGCATAACCCAAGGTCCACCGTTGGAACAGTTACCGAAATCTATGATTATCTAAGGCTTTTATTTGCAAGAGTAGGACATCCACATAGTGTCATAACAGGAAAAAGATTGGAATCGCAAACAGTTCAACAAATCGTCGATCGAATAAAAAATCTTCCCGAAAAGTATGGATCTAAAGAACTAAAAATTATGCTTTTAGCTCCAATTATTAAGAACCGAAAAGGCACTTATGACGAGCTTTTTCAAAGATTATTAAACCAAGGATTCCTAAGGGTAAGAGTTGATGGAGAGATTTTTTCCCTTGATGAAGAAATTAAAATTGATCGTTTTAAAAATCATAATATCGAAATCGTAATTGATAGATTAGCACTTTCCAATGATAAAGTAGAAGATCCAGAGTTTAATAAAAGATTAACTGATTCTGTTGAACTTTCTTTGAATCAGGGGAATAGAGAACTCTATGTTTTTATTGTCGAAAACAAAAAAGATTTATTTTTCTCCGAAAAGCTAGTAGACCCATTAACTGGAGAATCGTTCCCAGATGTAGAACCCCATACGTTCTCATTCAATTCTCCATACGGAGCCTGTCAAAGATGCGCCGGATTAGGAAAGATCACCGAAATTGATCCCACCTCGATTTATAATCCAAACTTAACGATTAGTGAGGGTGGAATTTTCCCATGGTCAAAAATGGCAGATAATGTAAATTCCTGGTACATGCAAGTATTAAAAGCAGTTTCATCTGCGGAAGGCTTTTCTTTAAAAACTCCAATCAAAGACTTAACTCCGGAACAAATGAAGCTTATCTTATACGGATCAAATGGAAAAACCTATAGATTAGAATACAAAAGCGAAAACCGAGATGTGGAATCAACAATGAATATTAAGTTTGAAGGAGTGATCCCAAATTTAGAAAGACGCTACAAAGAGACCGAATCTCCATACATAAGGCAGGAAATTGAAAAATATATGCGTGAACTGAACTGTCCAGAATGCGATGGCGAGAGACTTCGAAAAGAAGCCTTGGCAGTTACAGTTGATAAAAAAAACATAAACCAAGTTACAGCCATGCAACTTCGAGATGTTAAAAAATGGATAAGTTTTATTTCAGAAAGCGAAGAGAAAGCTAACGAAGAAAACGATCTACTTTCTTCCCAAGAAAAAATTATTGTTAAAGAAGTTGTTAAAGAAATCCACGCAAGGCTTGAGTTTTTACTTGCGGTGGGACTTGATTATTTAACTTTAAAACGAAGCGCTACGACTTTAAGTGGAGGCGAATCCCAAAGGATTCGCTTAGCTTCTCAAATTGGGACAGGTCTTAGTGGAGTACTTTATGTACTCGATGAGCCTTCGATAGGATTACATCAAAGAGACAATTCAAGATTGATAGATACTCTTAAAAAATTAAGAGATTTACAGAATTCCATAATTGTTGTTGAACACGATAAAGATACAATGCTTGCAGCTGACCATATAATCGATATGGGACCCGGCGCAGGAGAGCATGGGGGGAAGATAATTGCAGAAGGTACTCCCGAAGAAATTCTTCATAATAAGAATTCTATAACTGGTGCATACCTTAACAATAAGAATAAAATTTCAATTGAAAGCATTAAAAATGAAACGGAAGAAGCATCAAAGTCCATCCTTTTCAGAACGATGAATGCTAATAGCAAACAAAATAAAGGAAAATTCCTAGAGCTTATCGGAGCTACTTCTAATAATTTGAAAGATGTTGATCTAAAGATTCCCCTTGGAAAATTTGTTGCAATAACTGGAGTTTCTGGAAGTGGAAAATCCACGCTGATTAATGAAACATTATCAAAAGCATTACATAAAATTTTCTTCAATAATAAAAACATTCCTGGAGAATATAAAGAACTTAAAGGGCTTGAAAATATTGATAAAGTAATTACAATAGATCAGTCTCCGATAGGTAGGACTCCAAGATCTAATCCGGCAACATATACTGGATTTTTTACAGCAATCCGAGAACTATTCGCTGCGACTCGTGAATCTAAGGCTAGAGGGTACAAATCGGGCAGATTCAGTTTTAATATTAGAGGTGGGAGATGCGAAAGCTGTTCTGGTGATGGCGTTAAAAAGATAGAAATGCAATTTTTGCCCGCAGTTTATGTAACCTGCGAGGAATGTCATGGGAAAAGATACAATAGAGAGACTCTTCAGATAGATTACAAAGGCTTAAATATTTCCCAAATTATGGAAATGACTGTGGATGAAGCTTTGGATTTCTTTCAAAACATCACCAGTATTCGCACAAAACTTGAGACTTTAAAACTTGTAGGACTAGAATATGTAAAGCTTGGTCAACCAGCTCCAACACTTTCCGGTGGTGAAGCCCAAAGAATAAAATTAGCTTTAGAACTAAGCAGAAGAAGTACAGGCAAAACCCTTTATATCCTTGATGAACCTACTACAGGATTGCATTTTGCGGACCTTCACAAATTACTTGTTGTCCTTCATTCTTTAGTCCAAAAAGGCAATACAGTAGTTGTAATTGAGCACAATCTCGATTTGATTAAAACTGCAGATTGGATAATCGATCTTGGCCCAGAAGGTGGAGATAAAGGTGGTCAAATTATTGCAGAAGGAACACCTTTGGATGTTTCAAAAGTCGAAAAAAGCTACACTGGACAATGGCTTAAAGATTATCTGTAATCATCAGCGCAAATTTATTGATATTTTAATAAGGCTATTTTAATAAAAGTCTTTTAATTTCTTCAAAAAGACTATTGTTTGAGCAAATTAACCTTGTGTCATTAATTTTCGGGATAAAAACTTTTTCAGTTTTTCCACCTGCATATTTAATTAAAGCCCTTCCGGCAACAGTATCGTAATCAGGATCGTTCACCAAATATACTGAAGCATCAAGGCCACCCTGAGCCACCCAAGATAAAACAAGGGCTGAGCTTCCGATTTGCCTTATCCTATAACAAGCCTTTTCAAAATCATCAAGTTTTTTAAATACCCAATCTTTTTGATCATCCCAATTGGGGCGAAAGGGGACTATACCGATATTTATAATGGTTTCTTCAAGTTTATTTTTCATAGAGACTTTAAGTTCAATCCCATCTCGATTAGTTTTTTCAATTTCAGATCCAAAATACAATTCATTGGTGATAGGGTTCATACAAGCCCCCAAAATCGGTTCTCCTTTGAATAAAATCCCTATTTGTGAAGAAAAAATTGGAATATGATTAGCAAAATATTTTGTACCATCAATTGGATCAATAAAACACATAAAATCCTTATTTGGGATTTCCCATTCTTTATGTTCCTCCATTTCGAAACCCAATTCAGGGAATTTTTCATGCAATTGATGAAACACAACTTCCTCTACAGATTTATCGATCTCAGTAACCATATCGAGATAATCTCTTTTGTCTTTCCCAATTTTTTGATCGATCAAAAAATTATTTTCGTAATAACTTTTGGCAATTTTTGGAGCTTCGTTCTTTAAAATACTTTTAATTTCATTACCGACCTTTTGTAAAAAAAAGGTTTCTTCTTTTGTTAATTCCATTTTTGATTTTTTAAAAAACAGTATTTACGAAGTCTGACAATTTTTCCCAAATTTCAGGATTTTCTCTTGCTAATAATAAGTTCGCGATTAACCATGAATTGACATTACCTGTATCGATATATTTCCCCTTGGGTTCATAGATTATTACTTTGCCATTTTGCGCTAACTTAGTGAATGCAGTAGTAAGATACAATTCACCTGTTTTAGGATCAGGCTCAACTTTATCAAGATATTCAAAAATTTTTGGAGAGAAAATACTCTTACTTAAAGTTACAAAATTTGAATTTACCTGACTTGGTTCAGGTTTTTCAATTTGATTGGTTAGTAATTTTACACCATTTTCTTCTTTGAATTCTGCAATCCCATACTGAGAGACCCTTTCCATAGGGACTTGAATACAAGTGATTAATCCATCTGCGTTATTCTTTTCGAAATTTTCTATCATCAACTTTATTTCAGAATTCCCAGATTCATTTAAAAAGAAGTCATCTCCCGTTAAGGCCAAAAAGGCCTCCTCACCTTGCAGATACTCACGAGCAAGTTTTAAAGGAACGGCAGTTCCATAAGAATCCGTCTCGTTTTGTCTGACAAATTTAAAAGTCATCTTTGAATGAAGCTTTGAAATCTTAGAGTATTTATCAAGCTTTTTCATTCTTTCAAGGTACCTGTATATATATTGATCTTCACTATAGAAGCTTTTAATTTGATCATTTTTATCATTTACAACCAATATCACTTCTTCTATACCTGCTTCTATACAATCGTCTACGATATAATCGATTATTGGTTTATCTAAAATTGGAAGCATTTCTTTTTGAATAGTTTTTGTGATAGGGAAGAATCGTGTTCCCATACCTGCTGCAAAGATTACTGCTTTTCGGATTTTCATGATAAAAATATATTAATTAAATTTTTCAAAAAACAGTTCCATTACTCAATCGATTTTCGAGTAATTCGTTTTCATTTTTTACTTTTAGGAATTTTTTAGGTGGTATATATCCAGACACAGAGGCTAGAGTACTTATCAAGGAATCCTTCCCTATCATTGTCCCGGGCGAACTCATTACGCCTCCGCCTAATCTTGATCTTTCTCCTAAAATTATTCCAAGTTTATCTAGTCCAGTTTGAAGTTTTGTACCGTTATATGAAAATTCAATTGGCTTTTGGTCAAACCGGCGATTTGCTGTTTCGGTATGGCCACCGAGCCTTGCTTCGACACCAATAATACTATCTCCTAAAAATGTATGATTAGCTATTTTCGATCGTTCCATCATAATTGAATTTTTCACTTCAGCAGCATGGCCTATAGAACATCCCTTTGAAATTATACTTCCGGGACGAATATTGGCATGAGGACCTATTTCTACATCATCATCAATATATACCGGCCCTTCAATTACGACATAGGGAGATATCTTGCAATTGTGGCCGATATAAACTTTTCCAGTTGTAATTAGCGTTGGTTCGTTTGAATTAATTTCGCTATCAAGGATTTGTTCCTCTAAGATTCTCTTTAAACTCCCAATTACTAGATACCAATTATCCTTCTCAAATTCAGGTTTTAAAAATTCTGGAAGAAGAATTTGATCGAAAAAATCCGTGATCATAATTTATTCTTAAAAATTTTAATTTATTAACTTAACTCTTCTTTACATATTTTCACAAGATCATTACCAACTTCTTCGAGTTTACCTTCTTCACGCGCTTCTACCATGATTCTTAAAAGATTCTCTGTCCCAGAATATCTTAAGAACACTCGGCCTTCGCCTTTGAATTCGTCGGTCCAATATTTGATTCTATCCTGGAGCCTTTCAATATCTTCTAAATCCTTTTTTTCTTGGACCTCAACATTGAAAACTTTTTGAGGGAATTTTTCAAAAGTATAAGCTAATTCACTCAAAGTTTTTCCTTTCTCTTTGATAATTTTCAAAACTTGCAATGCTGTTAAAGTCCCATCTCCCGCATCTGAATAGTCTAAGAAAATAAAATGGCCTGTAGCCTCACCACCGAAATTAAGTTTTTCCTTTCTCAATAGTTCAGTAATAGCCCTATCTCCATTAACGACCTTTAATACATTAATACCTGCTTTTTCGAGTTCTTTAACTAAAGCTAAATTACTGTATTCGGTGATTACTACAGAATTTTTCTTTAATTCTCCTACCTCTTTAAAATATTTGGCAATTAAGGCTGTAATATAATTCCCATCAATTTCATTCCCTTTTTCATCTATCATAATGACTCGATCAGCATCTCCATCAAGCGCTATACCAAGATCAGCCTTATTAGCCAAGACAGCCTCTTTCACTTTTTCCGGGTAAAGTGATCCACAATCAACATTAATGTTATAACCGTTCGGCTCAATATTAATTGGGATGACTTTGGCGCCGAGTTCTGAAAATACATCAGGAGCGGTTTTATAGGCGGCGCCATTTGCGCAATCAACAACTATCGTTAAACCTTTTAAAGATGTTGATCCAATTGCGTGTTTTATATATTCCACATATCTTCCAGAGACATCTTCGAATCTTTTAGCTCTACCAATCTGATCAATTCCTTCAAAACCATTCTTGAAGTATACATCTTCTATTTCGAGTTCTTCTTCATCGGTTAGTTTATGGCCATTTGGGTTAAAAACTTTGATTCCATTATCATAATAAGGATTATGTGATGCAGTAATCATAATACCCATATCTAGAGCATAGCTTTTTACCAAATGGGAAATTGCAGGAGTAGGCATTGGCCCAACAGTTATAACATCAACTCCCCGACTCAAAAAACCTGCGGTTAAAGTTTGTTCTAACATATAGCCGGACCTTCTGGTATCCTTCCCAATAATCACTTTATAACCACGATTTGGATTAGGAGCAACAGTTTTTTTTACATATTCAGCTAACGATTTACCTAAGCGAAGTACTGTTTCTGTGTCTAATGGGGCGTAATTGGCTTTTCCTCTTACTCCATCAGTTTCTCTAAATAGTTGTTTCTTCCTCATATTTTAGACTTTTTAATAGTATATTGTTTTTTATGTTAACTTAAATACCAATTTTTTTCTACTTTACCGTAACACTTTTAGCAAGGTTTCGGGGTTTATCTGGACTATTTCCAAGATGAACACCCAAAAAGTAAGAAAGCAATTGAAAGGGGATTACATTCGGAATCGAATCAATCCCATTAGAGCTAATATCAACTGTTTTAATGAAATCATTAAATAATTCGTTACTGGATTTCCCAATGCCAACGACATAGGCTCCACGGGCCTTTACTTGGGCTGCAGCACTCAACATATCGTTTTTATATTCATCCTCACTGACAATTACAAAAACTGGTGTACCTTTATCGATTAAGGCTATTACTCCATGTTTTAATTCGCCAGCAGAAAATCCCTCAAAGTGTTTATAGGTAATTTCTTTGACTTTTAATGCGCCTTCTAAGGCTAGATAATAGTTTTGACCTTTTCCCAAGACAAAAAAGTGTTCTTTTTTGGCCATTTTTTTTGCAATTGATTGCATTTGGCTTAATAGTTTTTTTGAAAAATAGTTTTGAAGTTTATCGCTAATCTCCATAATTTCTTTTCTCGCTTGATTATATTGATCTGCGATGGCCATAGCTAAAACAAAGCCCCAGCTAATTTGAGAGGTAAAGGCTTTTGTAGAAGCGACACAAATTTCGGGACCGGATCTGGAATAATAGGGGAAGTCACTAATTCTAGTAATGGTTGATCCGAGCATATTTACTAAACTCGCGACCTTTACTCCACTAGCTTTAGCTATTTCAAGTGCCTCAATAGTATCGGCAGTTTCGCCACTTTGGGAGATTCCGATGATCACATCGTTTGGCTCAAACAGACCTCTGTAGCTATCAATATCATAAGATTTTAATTCTATGACATTTATTCCAGAAATTTTTCTTAAAAAATATGCAATCTGACCCGCAGCAAAACCGGCAGTTCCTGCTCCAACGGTATATACATGTCTTGCTTTTTTTATTGCTTTTATAAGGGGTTCGTATTCTGCCTCAGTATATTGAGCCGCTTCTCGGATAGTATGTTTCTGTTCAATTATTTCTTTGATCATAAAATGGTCATAACCCTCTTTTGCAATACTCATATCTTCTTGTTCGATTTTATGCTCTTTGACTTTGATCTCGGTCCCACTTTCTACTTCAAACATTTTTAATTGGCCGTCATGATAAGCAACCATTTCGTAGTTATTGATGTAAACAACACGATTAGTAAAATTCGCAAAAGATAAGGTATCCGAAGCAATAAATACTTCTTTTTCACCAACACCAACCACAAGTGGAGAACCGTTCCTAACTGCATAAATTGTCGAACCGGTCGTAGGTAGTACAATAATTGTATTTCTTCCTTCCAGATCTAAAAAGGCAAGCCTCACAGCCTTAAACAAATCCTTAGTTTTCTTTAGTTTTTCCTCAATAAGTCTAACAATAACTTCAGTATCTGTTTGCGAACTAAACTTATATCCTTTTTTTAAAAGATCTTCTTTAAGTTTCTGAAAATTCTCAACAATTCCATTTTGGGCAACAACAAAAGATTTATCTGTTGAAAAATGTGGATGGGCATTAACATTCGTAACTCCCCCGTGTGTGGCCCAACGGGTATGTCCGATTCCAATATTGGAATGGGGAAGTTTCTCAAGCTCTTTCAAGTCTCCAATAGCCCCAACCTTTTTAACAACCTCAATACCTTCGGGATCAACTACAGCTACCCCCCAAGAATCATAACCTCGATATTCTAATCTTTTTAAGCCTTCAATAATTGTTTTTGCAGCATCACGCTTGCCAGAGTATCCAAAAATTCCGCACATACTTTTTTATTTATAAAAAATATTAATATAATTTATCATAACTTCCCTAACGCCATCTTACACTCATAATTACATTTAAGAAAATTTTTTAATGATATAATAAACGAGTATGGAAAAGAAATATTTAATAACAAATTATGGATGCCAAATGAATTACGCTGACAGCGAAAGATTCTCTGGCATTATTGAATTAGGATGTGATTATCAAAAGACAGATTCATTAGAATCCGCGGACTTAATCATTTTAAATTCTTGCTCGATTAGACAAAAGGCCGAAGATCGAGTTTTGGGTTTGGGCAAAAAAATGCTCAAATTAAAATCTCACAATAAAAACCTAAAAATCGTCCTTACAGGATGTATGGCACGAAGGACATGGGCAGGCACAACCAAAACTGGATCACCCATCCAAATGACACAAAAAGACAGAGAAGATCAACTAAAAAAGACCTTGCCATGGCTTGATTTTGTAATTGAAAGTAAGGACTTTCACAAATTACCCGAAAAGCTAGGAATTAAAAACAAAACCGAGATTAAAGAATACTTATCCTTTGAACCTATCTTAAATTCAGATTTCCAAGCTTATGTACCAATTTCCATAGGCTGTGACCATTTTTGCACATATTGTATAGTGCCATTTGCAAGGGGGCGAGAAATCTGTAGAAAACCTGAAGACATTATAAAAGAAGTCAAACATCTGATTCTTAGTGGATACAAAGATATTACTTTACTTGGGCAAACTGTTAATAGATGGATTGACCCAGCTTTCGATTTTGATTACAAACAAGGCAATATTGCCAACACAAAAATTGAAAAATTAAATAAAACTCTCCTTAGAAATCCGAAGAACGAATCTCCAAAAGACTTTTTGCAATTACTACAAGTGATCGACGAAATAGAAGGGGACTATTGGCTGACATTTATGTCCTCCCACCCCAACTATATGACTAGCGAACTCATCGACTTTATTAGTAAATCAAAACACATTAGACCATACATTCATTTTGCATTGCAATCGGGATCCGATAAAATCCTTCAAAGAATGAATAGGCGATACAATTCTTCAGAATTCAAGTCAATCGCAAAAGAAATGAAAGAAAAGATCCCCGGACTTGGGCTTTCCACCGATGTCATTGTCGGCTTCCCCGGCGAAACCGAAGAGGATCTCAAACTAACAGCAAAACTTATGAAAGAACTGGAATTTGACATGGCATATATTTCAGAATTCTCTCCACGAAAAGGTACGGCTGCAGGGCTCATTAAGGACGATATCTCTTGGGATAAAAAAGCTGAATGGAAAAAATATCTAAATGATGAAATCTTAGCAAAAACGGTCAGAAAAAATAATGAAAAAATGCTTGGGACAATTCAAAAATGTTTAGTAGAAAAAGATCTTGGCAAAGGCAAATATCTAGCTAGGACAGCTAATTACAAGGAAGTTAGTTTTAAGGTCTACGATGAAAAATCCAAAATAAATTTAGGAGATTTTGTGATTTTAAAGATAACTAAGGCTACAAATTGGGCATTATCGGGGGAGAAGGCCTCTTAATAAGATCTTTTCGGCAATAAGCGCGATAGTGGATTGATTTGGATGCATAACTCCTTCATGAATAAACCTTGCATTACTTGGAATAGCCTCAGTAAGTCTTAAAAACAATGGAATTTGAAAATGATTTCCCAAAGTGAATAGTTCGTGTTTCTCAGGATTAATAGTGTTACAAGCACTTATATGAACTTCTCCTAATAAACCCTGTCCAACTAAGGAAGGTATTTCTTTTATCCACTCCCTTTGAATGTCTGAGGGCATTTGTAGAGCATGTTGGACATCATAACAAAGACGAAAATTTTTCTTAAAATACTCGTCAAAATCCCTCGGACGGCAACCAAAAGATCCGCCGTTTCCTCCCATATTTTCAATAAACACAGGAGCTATTGTCTTAAAAGGATCTAGGCATTCAATATCTTCAAGGGGATGTGCAACGAAATTCCTAATGGGTATATTTAAAAGCCCCTTAAAGCCCAATAAAACATTATAAAAACTTCTATAATCATTGCTTTTATAAGGGGTTTTTGTTGGTAGATGAATGCTAAGCGCATCTTCTGAAAGATTTAACTCATTTATTGCCTGGGCAACTAGTGGATAAATCGTTCCAAATAATCTAGGATAAGCAATATTCAATTCAACTGGAAAAGTAGAAGCAATATGTTCAGATTTCATCACCCTTCCAATCCCCCCAATAGCCCCAACTAAATTTCGTGGATGCTTTTGATAGAGAGTCCCTGTTGAAAAACCTAAACCTCCTGTCATTTAAATATTTCATCAATTATATCCTCGAATTATACCAGACAATGGGATTCTTAATTCACTCAATGATAGTTGCCTAAATAATTGCCACAGTATATAATTTACTGCATTATTCTTTGAAAAACTGCGGGATCGTATAATGGTAGTACATCGGCCTTTGGAGCCGCGAATCTAAGTTCGATTCTTAGTCCCGCAATTCTTAATAAGCCTATCATCGGTTCATTTTTCTATGGTATTCAACGAAGATCAATCAATCAGAATCGAAAATATTCAATCTCGCGGCTTTGTAGTTAAAGGGGATTCCATTTTGATAATGTACAGAAAACGAAATGGAGAAGAATATTATGTTTTCCCTGGTGGACATATGCAAGAAGGAGAAACGCCCGAGGAAACTACTATAAGAGAAGTTGAAGAAGAAACAACAATCAAATGCACTATTCAAAAAAAAGCCTACGAGATTACCGACTATTCAAATGACAATCCTCAAATTCAGCATTTTTACATATGCGATTATGTAAGTGGAGAGCCCGAACTATCCGGGGAGGAGTCAAGAAGATCCACATCCGAAAATTTCTTTAAACCCATGTGGGTCAAGTTAATCGAAATATATAAGCTTAAAATTTATCCAGAGCAATCAAAGAAATGGGTAATTAAAAATCTCTTATGACCAATCAATCAAAAATATATATTACAGCCGATGGAATCTATTCCGACATAGACATTTACGCTTGTTCGATTGCCTTTGCAGAAAAGCTTCAATTAAAGAAGGTAAAAACATGCTAATCTCAAATTCCCCTGAAGCAAAATCGATGATAAATAAAGCCCTCGGAACAAACTGGGGGGCAGTAGACCATATTATTATCGATAGGCTTTTATTAAAATAAAAAGACTAAGTTAAACTTACCTAGATTCTTTTATTAAAAATTTTTCATATACATTTTCAACATCCTTATCACCCCGACCCGAAAGGTTAATGACTACTATATCTTCTTTTGTATAATTTTTATGCGTTTTTAACAAATAGGCAATCGCATGAGCAGATTCTAAAGCTGGGATTATTCCTTCCATTTTTGATAAATATTCAAAAGCATTGACCGCCTCATTATCAGTTGCATACCCCAAAGTTAACCTATTTGTGTCTTTAAGCATTGATAGTTCAGGACCAACACCAGGATAGTCTAATCCGGACGCTGCACTGTATGATTCCTTGATTTCTCCTTTAGAATTTTGCAAGGCTAAAGTTTTGAATCCATGAATCAATGAAGGTTTCCCTAGTGTTAACGAGAGACCGTTTTTGCCTGATTTAATTCCTTTGCCGGCGGGTTCAACTGCGATTAATTCCACATTAGAATCTTCAATAAATTCATAAAAAGCGCCAATGGCATTGCTTCCGCCGCCGACACAAGCAATTATCAAGTTTGGAAGTCTACCTTCGGCGGCGAGTATTTGAGATCTTATCTCTTCACCAATAATCTTTTGAAAGTCACGAACCATAGTTGGGTAGGGATGTGGACCAACGGCGGATCCCAGCAAGTAGTAACTGGTTTTACATTCCTTGGCATAATTTTCTAAAGCAACATCTACCGCATCCTTTAATGTACCCTGGCCTTGAGTTACCGGAATAACATTTGCTCCAAGGATTTTCATCCTATAAACATTCGGTTTTTGGGCCTGAATATCTCGAGCCCCCATATAGACATCACATTTCATGCCCAAAAAGGCCGCTATTGTTGCGGTTGCGACTCCATGTTGTCCAGCGCCGGTTTCTGCAATTAATTTATTTTTCCCCAATCGTTTTGCCAAAAGACCTTGCCCAATGGCATTATTGATTTTATGAGCACCAGTATGATTAAGGTCTTCTCTTTTGAGATATACTTTTACACCAAGATCCTCTGAAAGATTCTTTGCAAAGTAGAGCATACTCGGCCTATTTACATATGTCTTGTATAAATCATTTAGCTCCTTCAAAAATTCCGGATCGTTTTTTAATGAATCGTATTCCTTTGCAATATTGCTTAGTATTTTACTTAGTTCCTCTGGAAGATACATTCCACCATAATTACCGAAATTGCCTGAATTATTAATTTTATTGTTTTTCATTTTTATTATTTTTAAGTTTTTAAATATAGGAATTACTATGGCTAATAGGTAGGGGATTAACGCCAATTATTAATATTTTTACTCACAAAGGAAGAATTACCCCTAATTGTTTAGAGGCGCCACCAAAAGAAGAAATTATTTAAGTGACTATTGTTTTGCATAAAAAGAATTATATCAGCAAATTTTCATCATTGCTAGAATTATTATCCACAATTATTTAAATATTTAATTTCAAAATCTAAAAAATTTTTATAATTAAGTTAAGATAATTTTGGTTTAATTAAATTATGCCCCAAGAAGATAAAAAATTTGAAGGTCCTTTTCCTAGTAGTCCCCAAAAAAATGCGGGTAGTGATTTATTCAATGCCTTAAAAGAGGAAGCAGATTTAACTCCTCCTACACCAGAAATATCTTTACCTTATCCATTAAGAAATGTACTAAATACTACCCAAGAGAAAATGACAACTCATGATTTAAAAGGGCTAATGGAAACATATAGGGACGAATTATGGACTCAACAAGGATTCCCTCCAATAAATCTGTTGCGGCCAGGTTCTCAAAATAATTATTACCAAGAACTTATTCGTAGTATTAAAAGCAGGGGTATCGATTTTGAAGAAGTTGCATCGAGTATCGAACCCGGTACATATACAGATCCAGCCGATGAGAGCGAAAAGCCAAAAATATCAATTAATCTTAATCATCCAGACATTAAGAATGATGCTTTAAAAGCGATTGAGGTATTACAAAGACTTTTATTAGTACAGGCGTCAATTAAGCAGACCATAGGCGAAATTGAGAGCTCTCAAAGAACTCCAGAACTAATTAAGCAAATCGTAGAAAGGGCAAATCAGACCAACTTAATTAATCAAATGCTTATGTTTGCAACAGTTTCATCTAAAGGAACTGAAATTGATCCAGAATTAATTGCATCTAATGTTTCAAAAACATTAGAATTAGGAGAATTTTCATTATTTAGTGAAGAAGGGGCTTTAGAAAAATACCAACAATCAATCAACACGCAAGAATAAAATTATCCTTATTTCCATAGGCCTATTATTTCTGCTAGAATCTTTGAATGAAAATTAAAGCTCTCAATCTTACAAAAAAATACGGATCAAAAACAGTAGTTAACAATATCAATTTTGAAATCCGCAATGGTCAAATATTGGGACTTCTTGGCCCAAATGGAGCCGGTAAGTCAACTACAATTAAAATGCTTTCGGGTCAAATTGAACCGACTTCTGGTCTTATAGAAATTGATGGACAACAATATTCAAAAATTCCTTCAAAATTCAGAACTCAAATTGGTGTTATGCCACAAGATGTTATTATCTGGGATTCTTTAACTGTTAAAGAAAACCTCGAGTTTTCCGGGAAGATATATAAACTATCAAATAAAGAACTAATTAAGAGACGCGACTTTTTGATCGATGCCTTAAATCTGAAAAAGGAATTGAATACAGTAGCGGATCATCTTTCGGGCGGATTCAAAAGAAGACTCAATCTTGCCATTACAATAATGAATAATCCGGGCGCAGTATTTTTAGATGAGCCAACTCCAGGCATCGATCCTCAAAACCGAAGATTTTTATGGGAATACATTTCAAATCTAAAAACAGAGGACAGAAGTGTAATCTTAACTGATCATTATTTAGATGAAGCTGAAAAGCTGGCAGATTATGTTGTTATTATTGATAATGGAAATGTAATCGCGGAAGGCACTGTCAAAGAACTTAAAAAGAAGCATGGGAGTGGAGATTTAGTCCTAATAAAGTTCATTGAATCAAGTAAAAAAACAGAACTTGAAAGCTTTTTACACAAATTGAAAAATTCACATCCTGAAAGCAAACTTTTCGATAATACAATTTCAATAAACACTTCTAATCCAATTGAAACAATGAAATTTGCTTTACAAGAAGTAGAAAAGGGCGGTCTTAAATACGAAGAATTCCAACTTAAAGAACCAACACTTGAAGATATATTTTTAATTTTGACAGGGAAAAATATCCGAGAATGATAGCACTAGCAATAGCTAAGAAAAACTTTATCGAATTTTTTAGAAATTTTAAAAGCAATTTGATCGTTGTCATTTTGCCAATAATTTTCTTTGTTATTTTTGGTTTTATTTTTAATAACGATAGTAATATATCTTTCCCCATCGCCACTTTTAACGAAGAAAGCTTTACCAATCAAAATGGAATCATATTAGCTCAGGTAAAAGAACTTAAAAACACAGATAATGCACCACTTTTCCAAATATCAAAGTTTACCGATCTTGATGAGGCTAAAGATTCAATAAGGGCAAATACAAATATTTTATTGCTATCAGTTAATGACAGTGGGAAATTAAGCGTACTAGGCGATGATAGGAATGTCTATTTTAATTCCGCTGTCGGGATTATAAATAATGTCGTAGATGCCGTTTATCAAATTGACTCAAATTTGATTGAAAAAATAAATATCAATGTATCTGACGACAAGACATTTTCTGCATTCGACATGCTGGTTCCCGGATTAATTGTTTATGGCCTTTTAATTATGATCCCCCACAATGCCGGCCAATTCACAGAACTAGTGGCTAAAAAGAAGATCTTTAGATTGTTTTTATCATACGCTACGGGCAAAGACATCATTTTTGGTTATATAATCTCACAAACCCTTTTGAGCCTTTTACAGACTTTCCTGCTCTTTGTAGTAGCTCAAATGTTTGGTTTTAAAACAGACGCCAATGTCCTTGAAATCTTGGTAATAGCAATCCCAACGAATCTTTTCATAGTAGGAACAAGCCTACTTATCGGCGGACTTGTTAAAAATGTTGATAATGCAACGAATCTAGGGACTATGATTTCTGTGGTTTTAGGATTTTTATCCGGAAGTTTTATTGTCGGAATCGAAAACATTATGAGAATTGGTGAGTTTATGGGACATCAAATCTCTTTCAATCAAATATTCCCATCAACCTTCGCAACTCAAGCCTGGACTCAGATGCTTTTATTTTCAAAACATCTGGGCGATCTAAGTTTTGAACTTGTAGGTTTGACATCCTTTAGTTTGGTGATCTTAATTGCTGGCATAATTATTTACAACAAAAACCAACTAAATCGCATTGATTAATCAAAAATGTGATATAATATATCCTTGTAATAAGCTTCGGTTGTCTTAAGTTAATAAATATCGGAGCCCTGCCTCCGATATGAAAATCTCATTTTTAGGGGCCACAAAATCGATTGACTATCGATTATTTATTTTTATGTCATTTTTATATAATGAGAAATTTTAACAATTCAAGACGACCTTCGAATTTTCGAGGTGGTAGTTCACAAAGCAGTACTTCACAAGGCGGGTATTCTCGAGGTGGTAATTCACGAGGAGGGTATTCACGAGGCGGAAGCTTCCATGGCAGAAACCCACAGGGTGGAAACTCACGAGGCAACAGCTTTGGAGGAGGTTCCGGTTCAAAATACCGCAGAGGAACTAAAAAAACCGGCTTCGCTTTTAACGAAAGCATGTTTATCAAAGCAGCGGAATCCGTTGAAGAAAAGCCATATATCCCAATATTCAAATTCAGCGAACTAGAAGTTGATCCCATTTTAAAAGAAAATATTTTAAGAAAAGGCTACGATAATCCAACACCTATCCAAAATGATTCCATCAAGAACATTATGGAAGGCAAGGACCTGCTTGGCATTGCCGATACAGGTACGGGTAAGACCGCAGCTTTTTTAATTCCCTTGGTAGACAAGGTAATTAATAATCCACATAGCAAAACTTTAATAATTACTCCAACAAGAGAGTTAGCCGATCAAATCAATCAAGAACTTTTCTTCCTAACACGCAATTTAGGCATTTATTCGGTTCTATGTATTGGTGGGGCGTATATGAGTAATCAAATTTATAACTTACGAAAAGGTTACAATTTTGTCATCGGAACCCCAGGTAGATTAAAAGATCTTTTCGATAGAAAAGTCTTAAATCTTAATGGATTCGACACAATTGTACTAGATGAAGTTGATAGAATGCTTGATATGGGCTTCGTTCACGAAATCAAACACCTTATCTCATTTTTACCAAAAGAAAAACAGTCATTATGTTTTTCTGCAACAATAGATAAAAAAGTAGAAGAAATAATTAATGAACTTTTAAAACCCGAATACATTAAAATCTCCATCAAAACCGGAGTTACAGCTAAAAACATTGAACAAAATATTATCCGTGCTAAAACTAGGGAGGAGAAAATCGTTGAACTCGAGAAACTTTTAAAATCCGATCAATTTGATAAAATTTTAATTTTCGTCAACACAAAAAGAGAAGTCGATAAACTCGACAAACATCTCTACGGTAGAGGATTCAGAGTAACATCAATCCACGGCGAAAGACGACAAAACGAAAGAAAAAGATCAATCGAAAGTTTTAAAACCGGAAAAGCAAAAATCTTGATCGCTACCGATGTAGCAGCAAGAGGCTTAGATATTAACAATATCTCACTCGTTGTAAACTATGACATTCCTATGAACTACGAAGACTACATCCACAGAGTAGGCCGTACAGGAAGAGCAAACAAAAAAGGAATGGCTTTAACTTTCGTTGGGTAAAGTATTATTTTTTACGGAATAGGGCTTTAATTACTAACCTGACAAGAGTCATAGGTATTAATAAGGCAATCTTTGCAGAACTTTCAATAGACCGTTTAACAAAATTCCTCAACATAGATTGGAATAAACCCAATAATGGTGTAAAATCATTTAAAGTTTTCACACCTTTAATATATTGTCATTACATATCTTAGTAACAAAAGAAGAGCTGATTAAAACCCTTCCTTTAAAGTTTCGAAAGGACAAAAAGATCCTTAAAGCAATTCAGATGGCAGAATCGGCCCATTCCGGCTCAAAAAGGGACAATGGTACAACATATCTTGAAAACCATATCTGGCATATAGGTAAACAAATAATTAAAAATTATTCGGAGGATAGGAATTTCAAAACACTTCTAATAACTGGATTATTGCATGACTGCATTGAAGATTCTGATAAATTCCGTCTTAAGGATATTGAAGAGACTTTCGGAAAAAGGATCGCATCATTAGTTTCAAAATTAACGAAAGACCCAAAACGAGAACACTCAAACTCAAAGATAAAATTCGAATATTTTAAAAAATATATAAAAGGTATTAAAGGATCCAAACTGGCTCTTATTATTAAATTCGAAGACAGGCTTGCTAATTTAATGACAATAAATAAATCAGATCTTGAAAAACGACGAGAGAAGACATTACTGACAATGAGGACCACTGAGGAAATATTGATACCCCTAGCAGGACAAAGTGATTTCAAAGTTAACTATTCTTCCAAAATAACCGACGAAATGAATAGAATAGAAAGATTTTAAGATTGTTTAAGAATGTTTCCTTGTCTGACTAAACACAAAACCAGCCACTCCACCAATTACTCCTAAAATTATAGTTGGTATTATCCAGCCAGCACCATTTTTTCCTGTAGTAGTACTCGCACCATTGTCGGGCCCCCAAATTGGCGTTGAAGTAACAGTTGAGTAGTTTGCAAGAGGCATAGGAGTACTGGTGGAAGTTGCCAAATATGAATTAATACCTGTTGTGGAAGGATCAGGACAATATGCTCTAGGCAAAGTAATACATTGACCTATTTGTAGTTTCGTTGCATCTGAAATTCCATTATTTTGCATTAGTTGATCTGCGCAAGCTCCGAGTTGTTCTTCGGGTAGTTTACATATTAGACGACACATATTATAGGGCCATTCGTTAGGTTGGACCTGATGTTCACCAGGGCTACATGTTGGCTGAACTTGTGGATTATTGCTCAAAAAATTTCCTTGTTCAGGATCTGCACCAAAATTGGAGAAAGCGTTATGCAGTAAATCTTGAATATTATCAAGATTTTGAAGTGTTACGCCATATAAAGTTAATCCAGCCATTGTTAATAAAGCCCTTGCTACTGGATTTAAGCTATTGTATTCGAAATCTGCTCTATATGCCGCTGTTTCAATGCCTCTCCCGACTGTTTTTATAAATTTTTTAACACTTCCAAAAATTTCGCCTAAAGATGGAAGATTTACAATACTTTGTTTTTGAGTACTTGCTGATAAACCCATAATATTATTTATCAATTTTTATATATAGATTATATCACTTACCGGTAATTTGTTAATAGTACTGAACAAATTACTTCTTTTGTCTATCAAACATTTTCATTAAACCCTCAAGCCCAAATTGTTTAATATTTTCAAATCCGCTAAGGGTTAAGATTATGGAGCCCATAAAAGAAGCCATTACAGGGGCAGGAATGGCGCAAATTAATCCGCCTAAAACCCCTTTTATTAAAGCCGCTCTTTTATCATCGAGTGTGAAGTGCCTTTGGAGGGCATAAATCAGGCCACCAGAGATCGTGAAGATTCCTAAACCAGTTAAGATCATTGTGAATAAACTCCAAAGTTGTGGGACTTCAAACAGAAAACCACCCCAATCTAATAAAATCAGGACTATCACTGCTGTGGGGTGGAAAAGGAAAACTTTAATATCAGATTTTTTTTCGACATCAGTTTTTACATTTGTGTTGGTTTGATTATTATCCATTTTATTAAAAAATTTTATCTATATAATTATAATACGAATTGATATAATTCAATATGGCCAGCAACATTTTCCCAAAATCAAATAGCTTAATTAAAATTGCGGCAGTTCTTGGCGGAGTAATTTTATTAATTGCGATTTTTATTATTTTAACAATGCTTGGCGTTGCAAATGCCGAGGATTTTCTTTATTTATTCAAATGAGCAAATTGAAGTTTAAAAATATTGCATTCGATTTTGATGGGACATTGGCAGATTCTTTCTATTTAGCTCGTGAATACTATGACATGGCCGCAAAAGATTCAGGTATTAAGGAACTTTCAAGGGAAGAAATTGAAAAACTAAGGAATAAAAAATTCTCGATCAGATATGGATTTAATTTAATTCTTAGCAATAAAGTCAGTTTAATTGGATTAATAAGGCTAGGGAAAAATTTCTTAGAAGAACTCTTTTTTAACAAGAATAGGCTCCAACTTTTTAAGGATGCTCCAAAATTATTGTCTGATCTTAAAATGCAAGGGGCGAATATTTATTTGGTCACATATAACCAAAAAATTATTGTTGATTCAACCTTAGAGAGATTTCAATCTAAAGACGCCTTTAAAAGCATTGTCCAAGTTGAGCTTTGGAAAACGAAGTCTAATAGCATAAAATCATTAATTCAAGATAATAAAATTGACCCAAATGATATTGTCTTTGTTGGAGATGAAATACGGGATGTAGAATCAGCCCATGAATCAGGAATTCAAGCTATAGCAGTTGAATGGGGATTCAATACACCTAAAAAACTTAAAGAAGCAAAGCCAGAATGGCAAGTTAAGAGTTTTAAAGAATTATCAGAATTACTCATGACTTGAGAATAAACTTTGTCGATGTTATGATTTATTTTCTTATTTGAAACGAAAGAAGTCACGAATTTTTTATGGGAATATTTTCCCTACCAAAATTAGTACTGCAAAACATACAATCCTTCAACATATTTAAGTATACTAACTTTTATTTTATTTCCTTGTCATGAGACAAAACAACCTTAAAGGTAAAACTATTCTTTTAATCAATACTGGAAGCACACATAAAAGGCATGTTCTAAAAAGGATGAAGCAACTTGGCCTAACAACCATTGTTGTTAATAATGAAAAAAATTGGGCTCAGCCTTATGTCGATCATTGGATCATAACGGATAACACCAATCACACAAAGGCTTTAAGTGATATCGATGCATTTATTAGAAATCCAAAATCCCCGAAAATTGATGGAGTAATTACTTTTTGGGAAGACGATGTTCTTTTGACTTCTAAAGTCGTTGACCGGTATAAATTCATTGGGATTTCATACGATATAGCCAATAAGGCAAGGAATAAATTCAACTTCAGAGAATTCTGCAAATTAAACGGTTTACCAACTCCCAAATTTAAAGCAGTTCAAAATGAAGCAGACCTTAACGATATTCACAGAACATTTAACTATCCTTTGGTAGTTAAACCAGCACTTGGATCATCAAGTAATTATGTTGTAAAGGTATTAAACAAAAAAGAACTTTTTGATACTGTTCACTATATTAAAAACAATATTTCCGTTGATGTACAATCATCACTTTCAGATGGATTAGACATATTTGTTGAAGAATACATAGAAGGGGACGAAGTTGATATAGACATCCTACTTCAGAATGGTAAAGTGAAATTTGCCTGCGTATCCGATAATTTCGATAAATCATTTGATGAATTCTTCTTGGACAAAGGACAATCTGCACCATCAAGTTTAAGTGAGGAAGTTCAACAAGAACTTATTACCATGGCCGAAGATACTCTTGAAAAGTTGGGTATTTTTAATGGTTGTATTCATTACGAAGCTAAGTCTACAAAGAATGGACCAGTGCCTATTGAGGTTAATCTAAGGTTGGGTGGCGATTATGTTTGGTCATACATCAAAGATTCATGGGGAGTTGACCTTATCGAAAATGCCTGCAGAATTGCAGTCGGGGACTTATTAAAATTCCCAAGGAATCTTGAACCCAAAAAATTTGTAATTGGATGGGATCTTCACCCAGAAGAATCTGGTATTTTAGCGGAACTTGATATCCCTGATAATTTTGAACAACTCGACTATATTGAAGACACAACTTGGTACAAGGACATTGGAGAACCTGTGTTGATCCCCCCAGAGGGCACCGAGACCATAGGCTGGATAACAGTATCCGGAGAGAACTTTTTAGATGCCCAAGAGAACCTACAAAAAGCACTCGAACTAATAAAATTCAATGTAGTTAAATACGATACAGATTCCTCACTTGGGAAAACAGTTCGCAAAAGCCGCTTTGGATCAGCAAAACTAATAAAGCAGTCTTTGATAAAAGCTGCAAAACTTGAAAAGCTAAAACTACTAGATTTAAAAAGTATTAAGGATTTAAAAATTTCCATTTTTGGAAATGTATCCGAATTATCATCTAATCCAGTTGATATTCAAGATACAAATTCAGTAAAAGAAATTTACAATACATTAGAAGAAGCCGACTACGACATTAAACTTTATAATGTCAATGATTTTAACAGCCTTATTCGATCATTTGATCCTACCGAAACCGATCTTGTTTTGAATTTTGCCGAAAAGATTAATAACTCAACATTATTGGGCGCCCAATTACCAACTATACTAGAGGGCTGGAATTTGCCATATATTGGGTCCAATGCAATTGCGAATATACTTTGCAAAGACAAGATCAAATTCAAAAAGATTTTACACTTTCACGAAATACCTACCCCAGAATGGGATTACGCATATTCAGAAGACGACGAAATTGACGAAGATCTTCAATTCCCATTGATTGTAAAGCCTGCTCATTATGACAACTCGATTGGAATTTCAGCTAAATCAATTGTCTATAATAAAGAGGAAATGCGAAAGCAAATCAAAAAGATTATTGAAGAATTCAAAACTCCCGTACTTGTAGAGGAATACATTGAAGGAGATGAATATAGAGTTTCAATTATTGGGAATACTGATGATGATATTCAAATTATGCCACTGTCTAGGACGATTTTTACCGAACTTCCAGAAGGCTATCCACACATTTACACATATGACGCCAAATGGAGTGGAGAAAAGGCATATTCAAAATTAGTTAAACAGTATCCTGTTAAAAACATCAATAAAAAACTCGAGACTCTATTAACCGAAATCGCTCTCGATGTCTTTAATATTATGAAATGTAGAGATTACGGTGTTGTCGAATTCAGGGTCGATGAGAATAACAATCCTCATGTACTTGAAATCGGAACTAGTCCGACACTTAGTAAAGGTGGTGAATTAAATAAAGTGGCCGAAATTGCCGAATACTCACACCTACAATTAATAGAGGAAGTTTTACAAACTGCGATCCATAGATATCAAAAAAATCAGAAAAACAACTTTATTAATTAAAGCAAGTGATCAAATTTATTGAAAGGGATTTTGGCGAAATGCCATCTTTCCTTCCAATTATAATTAATCATTAGGGCGTCAAAAATCTTTAGGTTGTTATTAATACCAATTTCTATCGATTTCATTATGGTGTAGCTTCCAAGATTTGGTATTTCCATATTATTCGAGCCCGCATTCAAATAATATAAAATGCCATTGTATTCAACATTTAGACTAACTGCTTGCACGATACCATTTGATCTGATACTTAACATATGTATTTTAAATGGAAGCTTTAAAATATCTCGATAAATTTCTTTTCTAAAAGGGACATTAAAACTTGAATCTTCTCCAAATGTCTTCATATTATAATCAAAGAGCATTTCAATGTCCTGCTCCTGATTTAGCAAGAATTCCATTGGCAATTCTTCTTCAATTTTTCTAAATTTTCTTCTGAATGTTGCCTGGGTTTTGCTATTAAACTTATCAGCAATAAAATCCAAATAATTTTTATAATATGAAATATCCAATTGATATTTGTAATCATCAATTGGCAAGGACTTTGAAAATTCATCTGTCCCATTAATTCCTATTAAATGAGCTGGTTTATCAATTTTTTCATAGAAATCTTTTGCAAATTGTTCAAAACCCGGCTTGAGATAGATTTTGTTATCTTCCATCCAACTACCGCCAAAAAATTCAAGATAACCTTTTTCAGAATTAAATTGAAGAGGCAATAAACCAATACACTCTCCAGAATCATCTTTCCCTAAA
Source organism: uncultured Candidatus Saccharibacteria bacterium (assembly GCA_964461915.1). Lineage (GTDB taxonomy): Bacteria > Patescibacteriota > Dojkabacteria > B142 > OLB20 > JAKQLP01. The sequence goes on from CAYWVD010000001.1 coordinate 476,704, forward strand.
ATAAAATATGGTTCAAAGTTATAATATTTAGCAAAGCAATTTCTAAATTCCCAAGTATCAAAAAGGGTTTGATTATAGCTCAACAGACGCCAAACATTTTCAGCATCTTTAAGATCATTAATAATTTCAAAGTGAATCATTTAATATTTTTAATAGATTATTTCTTAATTGCTCGGCCAAATTTTCGATATACCATAAAAAAATAAATAACTGAGCCAATATACGAAGTCAATAAAATAACTAACAACCATATAATCTTCTGGTCTTTACTCTCCGAGCCAAAATCTTTTTCATCTCTTTGAATAACATCAATTAGCATTAAAATCCAAATCACAATAAGTGCCGACGAAGCTAACATCGCTATTAGATAGAACAATCCCATTATTACCATGGGCAATATAGTTAGTAATAAAGTAAATCCAGCAACACCACCAACTAAACTTCCACTACCGGCTGATGTGGCTAAATTGGAATCGGCAACTGCTGGAGCAGCTTGCACAAGAGAATTCATTAAAAAAAGTAATGAACAGGATGCGACTATCGTTCTTTTCATTTGATTATAATAATAAATAAACCTATTATATTACATAACATTTTTAATTAATTAACAATATCGAATATGGACATTTTCTCAGGAGACAATTTAATTCAATTGATTCAAACTGCAGGATTACTTGGCTTATTTTTTATTGTGTTTGCAGAATCCGGATTATTTTTTGGTTTCTTTTTGCCGGGAGATAGTCTCCTATTTACAGCCGGATTTTTAGCATCACAGAATTATTTCAACCTACCGATCTTGATATTAATAGTTTTCATTGCGGCGGTACTAGGAGATAGTGTCGGATATACTTTTGGACATAAATTAGGCCCCAAGCTTTTCAACAAGCCAGATTCTAGATTCTTTAAAAAAGAGAATTTACTTAAAGCACAGGCTTTTTATGAAAAACATGGCCCCAAGACAATTGTACTAGCCCGATTCACTCCAATTATTAGGACTTTTGCACCAATAGTAGCCGGTGCAGGCACTATGCATTACAAAACTTTTATAACATATAATGTTTTGGGCGGAGCATTGTGGACCTTATCGATGTGTCTTGGCGGATACTTTTTAGGTTCAGTAATACCTGATGTAGATAAATATATGTTGCCAATAATTGCATTAATAATTCTCGTCTCACTTATCCCCGCTATTAAAGAATACTTATCAAGTAGAAAAGAAAGTAAAAAAAATGCGACAAAATCATCATCAGAAGTTCCACAAAGCTCAAATTGAATTACTTGAATTACTTCATTCTACAAATTTAGCAGGTAATAAATTCCCCGGTGAGCTTGGGATTTCAAGAGTTAAATCAGCTTTAGAAAAATTTGAAAACCCTCAAAATAAATTTAAGATCATTCATATCGCTGGCACATCCGGAAAGGGCTCAACCGCTTTTATATTATCCAAGGCATTATCTTCATTAAAATTTAAGGTGGGATTAACTTTATCGCCTCATGTATTAAATATTCGAGAAAGAATTCAAATCAATAATGAAATGATTTCTGAAGAGGATTTTGCTTCACTATATTTTGAAGTGAAGAATCAGATAATCGAACTTTCTCTTACATATTTTGAAATCCTCTCTGTAATGGCATTTGTTTATTTTAAAAGACATTCCGTTGATTATGGTGTGATCGAAACAGGGCTTGGAGGAATTTATGACGCTTCTAATGTAATAGAGAATAAAAATAAAGTTTGCATAATCACAAGAATCGGTCTGGATCATACACATATATTAGGCGATAGCCTTGAAAAAATTGCTTATCAAAAAGCCGGAATCATTGGATTTAAAAATACTACTTTTACTATTACCCAGAATGAAAATATACTTAAAGTTTTTAAAGACAGAGCTTTTCAACAAGATGCCGATTTGAAAATTGTATCGATTAAAAACCATCCAAAGATCAAAATAGGTCTGATAGGCGAATATCAACAAGAAAATGCCAGCCTCGCTTTAAAAGTTGTTGAGTTCCTTTCTCTAAGAGATCAATTTCAAATAAATATAAATTCTATCAAAACCATATTGTCGAATATTAAATTATTTGGCAGATTCACCGAAACAAAACTTCCCGGATTAGACAATGTGGTAATTTTAGATGGAGCGCATAATCCTCAAAAGATTCAGGCATTTACAAATGCCGTTAAAGAAAGATATCCAAAGTCGAATCTAATATTTGTGCTTGCCTTTAAGCATGGCAAAGATATTACTGAGAATCTAAAGCCGATAATTGAAATTGCAGACAAGATTTTTTTAACAACATACAAAGACGAAAAAAATAAATACCTACCCAATGATACTAACATTACCGACCTTAAAGCATCTATTAAATCATTAAATTTTGAAAATTACGAAATTGAACCTAATTTGAATAAATTAATTGAAAAATTTAAAAACTCAAAGAACGAAATTGAAAATAATGTTATTATCTTTACTGGATCATTTTATTTAATTGGAAGGCTAGCCAAGGATTATGATATTTGAAGCAACATTAGATTTTCACGATTTGGGGAAAACAAACCCTGATGAAATTGCTTTTCTCACAGATAATTTTATTAAAGAAAACTGGTCACAAAAGCTAAGTCCATTATTGATAATTACAGGGAAGGGGACTGGCTTGGTAAAGTCACAAGTTTTAAAAGAAGTTAAAAATAATAAATTGGTAAAGAAGTTTCAAACACCAACTCCCGACAATGGAAACGAAGGGGCAATTGCGCTTTGGTTGGTTGATTGTTAAGATGTTTATATGCAGAAAAAGTTTTTTGATTTTGAAAAATACGAAAAGACTCTCAAAAAAGCCTTAATAATTATTGGCTTTAGCATGCTTACTTTTATTATCCTCTATGTAACAGTTTTTATTGCTGCTTTTTATTATATATATCTTTTACTTTAAAAAATGAAAAAGTTCATTATCTTTTTAGGCATTTTAGCTGTAGTCCTGATTTCATATAACTTTATCAAGATCGAAAAAGTTGATGAATACGGTCAATTGATCAAGGATGGATCAAAAAATATTGATATAACATCGGTAGATCAAATCACTTCAACAGAAATTCAAATAGGTTCAGGTGATGAAGCAACTAGTGGTATGAAGGTTAAAGTCCATTATGTTGGCACTTTAGAAGATGGCACACAATTTGATAGCTCAAGGGAGAAAAATACTCCATTAGAACTTACTATCGGACAAGGAGATGTTATTGCAGGATTCGATCAAGGTGTATTGGGAATGAAGGTAGGGGGCATCCGAAAGGTTGTTATACCTCCATCTCTGGGTTACGGTGATAAAGAAATGGGTAGTATTCCAGCAAATTCAACTCTGACATTTGAAATAGAATTATTAGAAATAGTTAAATGAGAATCCTCCTAGTTTGGGATATTTCAAAACCACTAAAAGAGCTTTTCGATTTATCAATTATTAAGCTTCGCTCTTCAGATAAATTGGCAGTCATTTTACCTGCAGAATCCACTCGAGTAATCATTGATAAAGACAATATTATCAAATACGAAATTAAGTGTATTTTTACTGAAAAAGATAAAAGGATCCCCCAAATCACCCCAAAAGATATTGATGATCTTAATATCTTTTTAAAAGAATTTAATGCTGATTTAATCCATAGTTTTGACATTGATGTTCTAGGCTTAATAACGCAAAATTGGGCAATTAACAATAAGATCCATTATCTTTTAAGTAAGAAGAATTTATCACTAGTCAAATTCAATAAAAAACATATTGAATATATTAATGATGAAATCCCACTAAATATTGAAGAATATATCAAATATAATAATATAAAACAGACAAAAAGATGGCCGGCAAATCTATTTTGGCTGATCATAGCCATAATTGGCGGTTTAATTGCTTTTTTAAAATTAAATATTAAAAAAAATTTAAATGAAAAATCTAAACAATAGATTGATAGTTAAATTAGCAGGATCGGCAGGGCAGGGGATTAAAACCGCCGGCCTTATTCTAACAAAGGCCCTAAAACGCAATGGCTTCAAGGTTTTTGGTTACACAGAATATCCATCACTGATTCGTGGAGGTCACAATGTTTTCCAGATTGAAGTTTTTGAAGGCGAAGGGGTTTCCCTATCGACCGAAACAGATATTCTACTAGCATTAGATTCCTTTTCAATTGTTGAACATGCCAAAGAAATACCCTCGGGGGGCGTCATTATTTATGACGAAAACACAATTACCTTAAATGCCGAACAAATTAATGATTTCTCCAGCCGTTCTGTTTCGGTCGTTGGTATTAAGCTTTTGGATGAGGCCACAAAAGCAGGTGGCAACGCATTAATGAAAAACACAGTGGCCTTAGGAGCTTTATGGCAAATTCTAAACCTTTCATTTGAATCAATAAGCCCAATAATTTCGGATACTTACAACAAAACTCAGGAAATGATCGATACAAATCTTAGATGCATCAAGGCTGGGATGGATTTTGTGTCTACTAAAGCATTAAATTTTGAAAATAATATACCAACTTTCGAAGAACTAAAAAACCAAATGATTATTTCAGGTAACGAAGCAGTAGCACTAGGCGCTATCGCCTCTGGAGTTAGGTTGTATTCTAGCTATCCAATGACTCCTGCAAGCGCAATATTAACCTACCTAGCAGAACATGGGCCCAAATCAGGCATGATAGTTAAACAAGCTGAAGATGAAATCAATTCAGCAAATATGGTCATAGGAGCATTCCATGCCGGGACTAGAGCCATGTGTGCAACATCCGGAGGTGGATTTGATTTAATGACCGAAGCCGTATCACTTTCAGGAATTACTGAAATCCCATTCTTCTGCGTAATAGGACAAAGACCAGGACCGGCAACAGGTGCTCCAACTTGGACTGCGCAATCCGATCTTGATCTTGCGATATATTCTGGACATGGAGAATTCCCAAGGATAGTTGTTGCTCCCGCAGATCCCCGACAGGCTTTCACATTAACATCTGAATGCCTAAACCTCACTGAAAAGTTTCAGACTCCTGTACTCATGTTATTAGACAAGCATTTGGGTGAAAGTTTCTATACAACACCAGTTTTATCTTCTGAAGCAATTACAATCGATAGAGGTAAAATCCTTACCGAATCGCCCGAAAATCTTACTAAACTTAGATATGAATTCACCGAAGACGGAATTTCTCCAAGATGGTTCCCTGGAGATAAGATAAATACATTCCTAGCAAATAGTGACGAGCACACTGAAAAAGGTTACTCAACAGAAAAAGCCGAAGATATATCAAAAATGCAGGCAAAAAGGTTAAAAAAATTAAATTCAATTAAATCAATATTGCCCGACCCAATCATCTACGGAGATCCTGCGAATGCTCAACTAAAAATAGTAAGCTGGGGAAGCAACATTCCAACTCTTCTCTATGTAAAAGAAGAACTTTCTAAAAAAGGTATAGAAATTTCAATCTTGCAGATTACATATTGCTGGCCTCTTAAAACAGAGCCAATTCAAAACTTCTTAAACGGTGACACAAAGTCGGCCCTAATTGAACTGAATGGGACATTCCAAATGGGACGATTGATCAAACAAGAAGTAGGGTACGAATTCCAAAACAAATTCAACAAAATTGACGGAAGGCCTTTCTTCACAGAAGAATTAATGCAATATATATCTACTTTAGTTAAATAAACTGTTATGACAAACTTGACTGATTTCAACACTCCCAATTTACCAACCTGGTGCCCCGGATGTGGCAACTTTGCCATTTGGTCTTGTATAAAGTCGGCTTTAGCCGAACTCGATCTAACCCCTTACAATGTTAATCTTTGTTTTGATATCGGCTGTAATGGTAATGGGGCAGACAAATTCAATACATACGCTGTAAAAGGCCTACATGGCAGAACAATTCCAATGGCTTCCGGGATTTCTCTTGCCAATCACAAATTGGCAGTTATAGGAATGGCTGGAGATGGAGCTACCCTCGACGAAGGGATAAATCACCTAATACATGCAGTCCGAAGCAATTATAAATTTTTATTTATTCTTCACAACAATTGTGATTTTGGTTTGACCACTGGCCAAGCCACTCCAACAACCCCAGTTGGGCAAAAAATGAATAGTTCTCCCTATGGAGTTATCGAATCAAGGTTAAACCCAGGTCAATTAATTTTATCAAGTGGAGCAACTTTTTATGCTAGAGGATTCACAGGAAATATCCCCGAACTCAAAGAACTAATTAAAAAAGGATTGCAACACAATGGATTCGCATTTCTTGAGATACTTCAGCATTGCCCAACATACAATAAGTTTCAGGACCATGCCTTCATAAGCTCAAAAATTTACAATGTAAATTCAGATCCTTCGTATAACACCGAGGACAGATTGAATGCATACACAACAGTCGATTACTCAAACGAAAAAATAGCAACCGGACTTCTTTACCAAGATCCTAACTCAATTTCTTTTTACGATAGAATTCCTTTAAGAAAGGGCATTGATACTGTTCTTAAAGATGAAGTCAAAGTCTATAATATCGATGAGTTAGTCAAGGAATTTATTTAGAGTCCCATATTATATCTTTTCCCGAGTTAAGAATTCTGGCATAAACAAAAAGCCAGTCACTTAATCTGTTTGTATACTTTAGAAGGACTTCTTCTAGGCCACTTTCCCCATGTAAAGCGACAAGGCTTCTTTCTAACCTTCGACAAATTGTTCGAGAAAAATGAGCTAGAGAAGAAGCTTTACTTCCTCCAGGAAGAATAAATTTTTCAAGTGGAATTAATTTTTTTTCCATCTCATCAATTTCTTTTTCCAATGACTCAATATGACCTTCATCAATTTTGATATTTTTAGGAGATGCTATTTTTGATTTTGAGAGTGCGATCATTGAGGCCAACTCCATCAATTCTTTTTGTCTGCAAAGGATTTTATCATCAGGATTTTCTAAAAATGCTAAAACCACACCTAATGATGCATTCAACTCATCAATAGTACCAAGAACATTTATTATTTGATCGTTCTTTAATACGCGAGTACCATCATATAATGAGGTCATTCCTTTATCCCCAGTCTTGGTATAAATTTTACGCATTAAGTATTTTAATATATTATTGCGAAGATGCTACCAGAATTCCTAAGATTAATGCAATAATTCCCATAATCATTACCCCTAGCAAAATGATTAGATTCTTCATTTTGCCTTCTTTGGCTTTTTCATCAGGAGTATTTGCCACATTGGCATCTTGGACTACTGGTGTTACTGGTACCGCCGGTACTTCTCCAGTACTTTGGACTTCAGGTGTAGCTGAAATTATTGGTGTTGTATTTTCAGTTGTAGAGATTGTACTAGCCTCATTTTGAGCCATAGGTTCTGGAGTTGCTTCTACTACCATAGGTTCAACAACTGGACTTGAAAATGTTTCGACAGCAGGTTCAACAATAGGCTCACCGACTGCTGATGCTATTGGCTCAGAAATCGGTTGTGCAATAGGCTCAATCTTGGGTTCTTCAGTAGTTCCACCTATGGGCTCAATAACAGGAGCACCAGGGACTTCTCCAAGAGATGGATTAGTACCACCAATTGGTTCGATAATCGGCTCTGATTGTGGAGCCATTACTGGAGGCTCTTCTAAAGTTATCGGAGCTGAATTTGTTTGACCATTATCCAAGTCACTCATTTTAATAGGCTCTAGTGTTGAAGTATTATTTAATTTGTCAATTCCTTCGGAAGAGGCATCGGACTGTGCTTGAACAGGCATATCACTGACAGTATCAGTAGTCCCAGCCATTTCATTTGAAATAGGACTTATCGGTTGAACCGAAGCACTTGTAGAATCAGCTATTGAATTACCTCCCTGACTATTTAAAGGATTTATTCCCAAATCGCCACTTATACCAGTATTTTTTAACCAAGCAGGCATATCATCATCTTTTGTAGCTGTCGAACCATTTAAATCAGCAGGCTGAGTTGGATCAGTATTTGGTGCAGTCGTATTTTCAGGATTTGCACCCATGATATCCGTTAATTTGCTCTCATCAACAGTTGAAGTTTGGATAGGAGTTTGACTAGGTGTCACTACAGATGTTTGCATAGAATCTTCTGCCGGTGGAGTGGTTGGCGTTTGAATAGGGTTTATCTGCGCCATTACATTATTATCTGTAACGGTTTGTGTATTTGCCATTGGATCAATAGTTTGATTATTATTTACCGGATCAGGATTAGTAGAAGGTACAGGAGTTCTCAAAAAAGGATTTGAATTATCATTCACGGCAGTTTTGTAACAATTATATTAATTTATTGTTACAAAATTTTTTCATAAAGACAAGACTAATATTCCACTTGCAATATTCTTTGTAATATTCAAAAATGGTATAATATATGAGTTAAATTAATTGCCCAAATGTTACAACCAGGAGCAGGAGCAGGAGCAGGAAAGCCACAAGGACCAGAATCCGTTCGTCCTCCCCGTTCAACCGAAACCCCTTCTTTATCCGAACTTCAACAACAACTGCAAACCGAACTAGAGACTATTGAAAGCATTATTGAATCCCGTATTAAAGACCAAGAAAGGTTGGTAGATAAAACCGATCAAGAAGCTGTTTCTAAATTAAAGGATAATTTAAGAAGAATTGAAGATTTAAAAAATTCAATTAAAGAAAGGGGAATTAATAGACAGACACTTGAAGATGCACAGAGTAGTATTTCAGAAATTCCAGAAGCTAAAGCAATAGCAAACTTGCGAGAAACTGCAAGGCAGGCCATGGAAAATAGACAAGACAATAGTCATTTAGAAAGATTTAAAGACCAAGCCAAAGAGATAATCCAAAGTCTTCCAGGACAGAATATTCAAGAAGAAGAAGCAACTAATATCGTTGATGAAATCGTGGCATCCGAGGTAAAAGATCTCAAGCTAGGATTTTTTCAAAGGTTCTTAATAAGAGTACAGTTATTACTCGATCCTAAAAAAGGGGTAGCATGGCTTAAAGAACAGATTCAAAAGAATCCTGAATTTAAAAAGGACGATCTAAAAACACTTAAGTTTATTCGAGAAAAATATTCAACGAGTGTCGAAAGAAACCAAAGTGAATTCGATGTATTACTTGAACAGGCTAAAATTCAAGCCCGAATAAAGGATGAAAAAGAGGCTAAAGAGATTCGTGATGAGGCGGAGACAGAAGCAGAGGCGGAGACAGAAGCAGAGACAAAACCTCAAGGAGCACCCCCTCCCGAATCAACCAAACTGGAGGTACAAAACGGACCTCTTCCTCCTCCCCCACAATCTACCCGAACTCCCGAAAGCATTTTACAGGCCATGGGCGCAAAAGGGAAAGAAGCAAGAGCCAGTCAAGAAGAAGAAAAAGCTGTAAAGGGAATTGAAATGATGAAAGACTTCATGAGTTCTCTTAAAGAGGGTGAGAGGTCGTCAACTCCAAGTTCAAGGATTACATTAATGCGAAGAAGAATAATTAAAGATATTTCTGATAACATCCAGTATTCTGAAGATCAGATCGATCAAATGTTTGAGCATTTTGTGCAAATAGGCACGGTAGATGCAATGGACATGGATAAAGCTAAAAATGAACTTGAAATTGCAAAGGCTAGTGTTAAAGACATCGTAAGATCAAGGACTGCTCAAAGAGAAACAATGTCGAGATGGTATTCAGAAATTGAATCTTCAGTACAAGCTAATACTCAGTTAGAGACTGAGGCAAAAAAACAAGAAGCCCTTGCTCAACAATTTACCAAGAGATTTATTGATACTGTATTAGCCGATCATGCGGCAATTCTTGGACAATTGCCTGACGATTCCAACCGAGTCAAAAATCAAAACATTTTTTATCAGGCAATTGAATCAGGGCAAATTATACTTGAATTTTATGATGGGGTCCCGGTACTCAAAGTCAACAATCCACCTAAAGGGGTAGAGGCTACACAAATAGAAGGACCACAACAAACATATAGTTCGGGTGAGTTAATGGCCTTACTAAATGGTGAAGATCTTAGCTTAGTAAAATTGAGAAGTGAAACTCCAGGGAAATCTAAAACTCCATTAGGTTTATTTATAAACCCTACGCATAACAAAAACATTGATGGAGGAACTGCTCCAAATATGATTGCTGTTGATGTAGGTACAATCAAAGGAGAAAACCCTCGACATCTTGATCAAATTCTTGATCATGAAATTAGACATATTAAGATGCTTGGTTTCAAAGAAGAACAAAAGACATTCTTAATAAATAGGCAGGTTGCATCTATTACATCGGCAAAATGGGCTACCAAGCTTATAGATGAACATTCAACGACAGAATCTTTCAAAGCCGAGATTAATGCTCTGCGTGAAAAAGACCACAGTAGCGCTCGCGCAAAATATCTTGAAAGTTTATTGAAAGATCCAGCAGCAATGCGAAATGAAGTTCACAGGCAATTAGCTTCATTTATAAAATCCGAATACATTGCACCCACATCAACTGATAAAGGTGATGAGTTCTTTAAAAAATTTGCAGAAAACAAAACAGCTCAAAAATTTCAAGAATTCAATAGAGATGATAAACTATCAGAACTTGAAGAGTTTGTTACCAATTCTATTGATTCATCATTACCATTAACCTTAGGCGATTTAGGCTTTGATTCCCCAAGTTCTTTTAATATTGAAAAGCCCGAACATCAAACTTTATTAGGGATGATGAGGCTAGTTAATATGGCGAAGGAAGGAGAAGAGACTACCGACATTAATAAGCGATCGAATTTAGAGGCCTATCGAATTCAAATTGCGGATTATTTTGGCTCCGCCTTTAAAGGCCTTAATCCAAATCTTGGCGAATTTAAAGCCATTATAACTTCCGCGCTTAATGATGAACAGCATCCATTACATGGAGCATTAAAAGCACTTAACGGTAAAAATTTAAGTCCAGAAGATTTTTTAGAAATCTTATTAGATCAAAAAATATCAGAAAAGGAATTCGTATTCGACAATTATGTTGGCGGATACTATAAAGCCACAAATAACAGATCAGACCTTAGACATACAGCCACACATCAAAAAGACGCTTACTATTTTGGGTCTTCCGGATTTGAACATAGAATGGGTGGGGGACAATTTGGAGCAAAACAAGATGTTTTTTCTCCGGTTGCCTGGTTCCATCAAAAAGACAAGGGCCCTGGATTATTCCAATTAATTCACCCAATTCTGGGAAGTAAAAAATTCTACATGGATGGCTTAGGTATTGGTCAGAATAGATTCCATATAGATTCCAATGATGGACTAGAAGCCATTTCTTTTGCTACAGGTATACCTTTTCATAGAATGCCATTTTTAAGAAATTTTGCAGAATGGTTAAAGGTAAAAACAAACAAAAAAATCGACTTAGACAAAAAGGAATGGCTACCTAAAGGTATTTTTACTGCCGAACCTAGTACCTATCTTTATTACACCCTGAATGTAATTTACGGGAAACTTCAAAGGGACCATAGACTAGACAATATGGCTTTAATCAAACTTTTACCGGAGATGGGTGGATTTGATTATGATGCTCAAGGCCAACCTGTTCAAAAAATTACAAGTTATGCCACTCGGGCTGATCAATATAGATTAAATGACCAATTAGCCGATTTTATAGAAAGAGAAATTATCTATAAAAACTTCGACAAAAAGGAAAAAAGGACTGAACGAGTTGCAAAAAGGGATAAAGATGGAAGGGTAGAATATAAATTCAAGGATGGTGAAAGAATAAAAGCAGAATTAGCAACAAAAAGCAGGGATGACTTAGAAAGAATCGTTAAAAGACTCAGGAGTGATGAAATGGTAGTTAACGGCATAAAGCAAAAAGTATTTTTCAAAGAAGGGCAAATAGTTACGGATAAACTTTATGATGAATCTATAAAAACGAAAAAAACTATTCGTCAAATTCTTCTTGAAGACAAAGAAGGTAGATTTAAGGGATGTAAAGTTCAAGATGGAAGGTTAAGACTAGGCCAAATCACACAATCAACAGTTGACGAAATCAAAGAGATGATGTTCATACCCGAAAATCACAAACCCAAAAAGGCCCGCAACCCTTGGGGCATGGATGCTATTTATGAAGAAAGGAATCTTACAGATGCCGAAGGTAACCTCAAAAAAATTAAATCTTACGAAAAAATTGCCGATTACATCATGAAAGAAGATGATAGGCGATTTAGAGAAGAGGGAACACATTACACAATCACAGAACTCTATGAGGAAATGTGTAGAGCACAAAACGAACCGTGGCCTGATCTTTACAAAAAAGATGAAAAAGGGCGAGGTATTGAAAATAAAGAAGCTGAACAAAGGTATCAAAATCCAACTATGCTTATTGCTGGTGATGTTGTAAAGCTAAATGATGTTAAAGAATTCATAAAGGATTTTTCAATGGCCAGAGCAAATAAAGTATTATCTGTTGGGGTATGGGGGCAAGAAGCTGATTATGATAAAGAAGACGAAACAGATTATAGGGGTATAAATAAGTTAAAAGATTTAAGCGATGACCAAATCGAGGAAGATATTCGATATCAGGTCGAAAAGGAAGGGCTACCATACAAGGTTGGGACTCCAGAATTTACTAAATATGTAGAAGATGCAAAAAAACAGAGGGATTTGGCCAAAGGATTAAAAATGCTTGAATCTCAGCCCGATTTACCTGAAGGCACTTTCGGGACATATTGGTATACCGAAGATGAAAAGGGGATAAGAACATATTATTTTGAAGAAAAAGAGGTCCAATATGGACAACATGTTCCAGTAACAAAGAGCTTTAGGAAAGTAAAGAGCCTTGATATGCTTTATTCAGCAGATTCAAAACTTAAAATATTATCAAAACAAACTAACTTTACTCTTGAGGTCGATCCAATTAAGAATTTCGATAGAGAATCTTTAATAAGGTATTTTGGCGAACCAAACGAACACGAAGTATATGTAAGAGACGGTAAGGAGGTAGTTAAGAAAAAAGTATACTCTCGTAGCGGATACAGCACTCAATACTATGGCCTATATGATGATGTGGTCGACGAATTTGAGAAAATCAAACAAGGAAGACAACTCAGTTATAAATATTCACTCAAATTACACCAAATTGGAGCCTACAGAGAAAGAGCTAAAATTTCAAAAGAAATGTGGGACGGTTTTTTGACAGTTGATAGAAGTACAAGATTTTTGATATTAGGTGGAGTATTATTGGGCTCAATGGTTCCGGGGCTTGCATTTTTAGCTAATCCCACATTATTACTTGGGACGCTTGGTTCGGCATTAACATTAAATCCATTGCTTGCAAGATATCAAAAAGGATGGGCAGCAAGGGAATTGCAGGCAATACAAATGCAAAATGAAGTTATGCAACAATCAAGCTTATTCTGGGGTTTAACTAATGAAAATGAACCCCCAAGCTTTGGGGCCTTGGATCTCGCTACTTCTCAATTCGAAGGTTTGAAATTTAGCCATTTATCCATTCTGAAGAACTTCGGTGATGCTGAATGGGATTCAAATACCTTTACTAATATTTTCAAACAAGTTTGGGGTAAGATGGCAGAGCGTCCTTTTTAAAAATTAATTAATAAATATGATTTTTTTTAATCCAAAAATAAATACCTATTTGCAAAAAGAATTCAATTTGACCGATCAACAAATGCAGGCTATGGCTATTCAGTATTCAGAGACAGTAAATAAAATGATCATAAACGAAGCTCTTTTATTTGCTGAAAAAAATGAAGTTAAGGAATATCAAGAAATTAAGTATTTAATCAGGAAAAAAGAATTAATTCTCACAAAGAATATCGACATTTTCGAAAAGATAGTATCTTTAGTAAATATTTATCCCAAACTAACCCAAAAAATCCAAAAAGAAATTTTAAAAATAAATGACGAAGTTTATGCATCAATAATTAGTAGCCTTACAGAAGAGCAGGGGATAGAAATCTTAAAAATGATTGACGAAGAGATAGATTATGTCGATAGATATACAAAAAGATATCTAACTAAAAAAGCAGAGAAATAAGTTTTACCTTGCACTCATTCCCCGAAATTTCTATACTATTTTGTAATAGTATTTAGAAAAATTTAATATGAAGTTTAAAAATTTCCCTTTTGTTTCTGTCATAACCTTTTTCCTAGCCACCTTTTTCTTCCTAACAATTGCTCGGTTAAACGCTTTTGGAGCTTTACAAGATAAGTCTCCACTAGATGTTTATACACTCAATTATAATCAAGGCAAATGGGATGGTTGGATGGATTCCGTTGTAAAGTCCATGTCTGAATACATTGCAGGACCAAAACAAAGTTCACTCTCATCAACCGATATTAGTACCCCAGAAGAAGATACGAGCCAGATGATTGTTCCTTATGTGGCTCAGGGTGGAGCAATTTATGAAATAGCCAAAGTAACAGATACTTTTTATGAAATGCCTCCAGCTAGTTTTATTGTTTGGGCTCAAGATCAGTATTATCAAGTGAGAGAGGGGGTTTCATTTACTGCTTTAGCATCTGATCCTCAAGATACAAGCTCCTACGCTCCGGGGATCGGATATAACATCCTTCAGCCAGTAATGGGTTTATGGCAATGGTCCAGAAATATCGTTTATGGCTTTTACATTGTGATATTAATTGCGATTGCCTTCTTGATCATTTTGAGAAGACCTATGGGAGGCCAAGAAATAGTCACAATAGCTAATTCCATACCTTCAGTAATAATTTCACTAGTACTAGTGACCTTTAGCTATGCATTATGTGGAATATTTATTGATGCAATTTATTTAGGTACAAATGTTGTTTATAGCTTTTTAGTAGGCGCTCCAAATGCTCCAGGGCATGAATTAGTTGAACCTACTGCAGATGAAACAGGAGTTATCCCAACACCTGTTCAAATTTACAAATGGTCAGCAGGTGGAAGAACCACTTCGGAATCTGTTGATCTAGCAAATGTCTTGCAACCTGATGATCCACAGATGAGTATTTGGAATATCTTTGCACTTACCAAAGTTAATGTTTGTAACACATTATTCGGTGAAGGGCAAAAAACCTGTTCTTTTGGATACCTTGTTCCGGCAGCTGCTCAGAATAATATAATTGGTCAATCCTTGGCACAAATGCTTGGATTTGCCGATAAGATCAAAGTCGGGAACGCGCTTATAGAACTTATTTTAGCTCTGGCCGTTTTCCAAACAGCATTTAAACTTTTTACAATGCTACTTAAGGACTATTTATTATTAAGTTTTTATCCAGTAATTGCTCCTTTTATTTTCTTAGGGGCAGCATTGCCAAGTAACACTAATAAAACATTGGGAGACTTTTTTAAGACAATGGGAGGAGCATCCTTAACATTTATTACTGTGTACGCAATGTTCTTATTACTAATTGTATTCGGCTATTCTTCAGCAGATTCCACAACACAATTAGGGCCCGCCTTCTCTCAGGCTGGTCAAATAAAATGGGTACCTCCATTACTTGGGTATACTCAGGAACAAATTTTTGATGCAACAACACTTAACAACAATGGATACAATATCATCACATCAATCCTTGTATTCGGTCTTTATATGGCCATTCCAAATGCAGTTGATTTTGTGAAAAAAGCATTAGAAGTTGCCAGTCCTTTCCAAGTATTACAAAACACCAGTAAAGACATAACTGGGGTTGGGAAAAAGGCACTTGGCACTGTAGAAACATTAGCAAATCTATATTCTGGTAAGTCGGGATTATTTAAATCATAGCTGATGTCGAAAGTAATTGATCAAATTGAATTATATAAACAGATTTTTGAAGTTCAGAATGAACTCAAGTCTGTTTTAGATCCAAATGTTTGGGATTATGCGTTTTTATTCAATATCGACAATACGCACAAAATTGAGATTAAAAACACTACTCTCCAAATTGAAAACCTATTAACAAAATTTAATGATCTATGTAATAAATTATTTGAATCATCGGGGATGCCCGCTCAAAAGGGCAAAGATAGCATTGAAACTTTCAATTTAGTGCTTCATTTATATTATATTTTGAGATTTTTAGAAGCCAAAATGCTATATGCAGATTATGAATATTTAAGGATCATGACGCCAACAGAATTAAAAATCCAAAATGCAGCTAAAGGATCTCCTTGGCCCGAAGAATCCGATATTTCTTTTTCGATTAAAATCCCCAATTCAATTAAAAAGACCAAACTAGGGGAAGTTGAAATCAATTCTACAATTCGATTTGAGAATGAAGAAGACGCATTTAAGATATTTTGCACCTGTAGTCCACAAATAAAATTTTTAACAGGATTCCTTTTAGAAACTTTTGAAAATGAGACGACATTAAAAATCCCCTTACTTCTTTTTCCAGAGGATTTTGTCAAGATTTTTTCAAAGTCCATGGAAGTTTTTTTAAAAATAATTGCTGCTCCAATTTATGATTATATTGATAAAGGCTATTCTGTTCAACAATCTAAAGTAAATGTATTCGAGTATATAAAAACCATGTTGAACAAACAAGGCAATTCTTTATCTCCATTATACAAATCCGAAGAAGAACAGATGATCGCGATAATCAGAGATGTACTTTCTCAAAATAAAGCGATACTACCTAAATCAATTGAAGTATTTGTTTCAGAAATTATTGAATTCATAATTAAGATGTTTCTTGATGGGGAAATAATGCCTGAAAATATTTATGATGTGTCCTATAGAGAAGCCAATCCTAATAATCCAAATGAAAATTCTTTTGATTATATATGCGATCTTTATTTGATGACAAATTCAGGTAGATACCCTGAATTTGCCATTGAATCTTATGCATTAGCTTTAACACCAAAATCAAAAACTGATATGTTTGGTTATATTACTCAAGGGATAGAAAATCCGAACTTTCCTCTTGAATATATTATTGAATATATATAATGGTAAGCGTAGTTGATACAATTAGAAAGATTAACGATTTTGAAAGGAATCTCTCTGAGATGGCTTTTTACTATCGATCTCCATTAAAGCTATATCCTAAGAGCGAAACCGATCCCGACGCCGAAAGGACTATCTTAGGAGCCATTAATAAACTAAAACAAATGGTAGCTGAAAGTAAGGACAACCAAATTCAATTTAAAAGCATGGGAGAGCTTCAAGAGTTTGGTATGCTTAATCAGATCCTAGAAATGGCTTTAAAAAACAAACCAAAAGATGAAGTGAAAAAGAATGTTAAAGGAACAGATCCTTTAATTATCTTTTACAAAGATTTAATTAGGAACTATAACTATTGGTTGAGTAGAAAGAAATACATAGTCATACCACCAGACATCCAATACGAAGCTCAAAAAGATTATAACCAATTATTAGCATTCTATAAATTACTAAGTAAAGAAAAGAAGAAGAGGCTTGAACCATTTATGATAAGCTTACACAACAAAGTTTTAAAGGAGATGCCAAATTTTTTTAAAGAAAAAATTGCAGAAAAGGAATCCTTGATATTAATATTGATCGAAAAATGGCGGAAAGACCAAGTGGATAAGGGTAAATATCTGGATAATACATATATGTATGTGCCCGAAATTGAAAAGGTTTTTGGGAGACAGGCATTATCTGCCCTAATGACGGTTATGAGTTGGGCTAGTCAACAAGAAGATCCACGATATCTTTTCTCTGCAGATGAGGTTCGTACTAGTTTTTTTGAATATTTGAAAAATATTAAAGCCTCAGCAGAGATGAAAGCATTGATGAAAGAGAAAGAACTTGAAATGCAGATGGAAAAAGATAGAGCCGATAGAGCAGAGGCACTAAAGAAGTCCCAAGATCCTGAATTTATGCAATCACAAAGACATGCAGAAATTAATAGGAATGTAGATGAATTATTCCAATCCACAGGTGAGACAATGAGAGAAATTGAAGAAGGCGCGATGCAATATTCTGCTATGGTAAATAATATAGACCCTCAAACCCAAGTCAGCCTGGACGAAGCCAGAAGTTTAAGAGGCAATATTACGGATCTCCAACGGCAAGCAGAAACATTATTAGATAGGACAAAACAAGTAGCTAGTAATTTAGAATAATATAAATGAGTACGCAAGCTAATACAGAAAAACAATTTGAAGCATTTGCAGCTGAAAACATTGAAATGAAAGCTCAAAAGCAAGCCTTTGCAGCTAATAAAGAGCTTGTTAACAAACAAATTGAAAGTCTTACGGAATATATTAAAGGGCTCAAAGAAACCGGTGAACAACTCGACACAATTATCAATAAGCTAGAAGTTCAAGAAGCCCAAAAAGTCGAGGACGAATCCAAGCCGGTTGCCCCTCCAGTTCCTGCTGTAGATCAAAATATGGATCTTCGCCGAGACCAAGCTGAACCCGGAGAGAAGCCACAAAGAGGCACTTCTCCACTTGCAGACGAAGTAACTAGACGGTCAGAAGAAATTCTTTCAGGTAGAAGGCCAAATAGCCTACGAAGTGCACTGCTCGATCCTTTTAAATTTGATCAAAATTTTTTTGATCAACAAATGGCAAGCAGAGAAGATAGAATCAGAGACGCGTTAAGACAGGGTAAAATCTCAACAGTTATGGGTATTTCATTCGAAAGGATTCGAGATAATAGAGGGCTTGCTGGAGTTCCAGATTCTATTAACGATTATTTGATGACTAAAATGTCCGGCTGGTCTTTAGGTAAATCAGCTAGCACACAAGCTTTTGTTGCTGAAATGGATTTAAGGAGGAGATTTAATAAAAGAAAAGATAAAAAAGGTGGTGGACTATTAGGGACTGCAGTTACTGTGCTTATAAAAAATATTACAAATAAAATTGCAAAAACAGTTGATAGAGTAGTAGATGGCGTCAAAGACGCAACTTTGGGTCGAGCCGCTAGATCAAAGCTAGGTAAGCAAGTTATTAATACTGCCACCTCAATCAAACAAAAAATAGTAGACTCAAAATTCGGTCAAACAGTAGAGAAGATCTCCACAACTGTAGGAAAAGTTGCCGATGTAGTCGATGACTTTCGTGGCTCTGTTGGTCAAATAGGGAAGGGGCTTGGTAAAGGGGCTCTGATTGGTGCAGTCGCAGCCGTTGCCTTTGGAGGAAGTCCAGTAGTTGGAATCGTTCTTGGAACAACTTCATCAATTGCAGCTATTGGTTCAAATCTATTAGAAGGCAGGTTGTTTAAAAATAAAGCACTAAGGAGACTTCAAGGGAGGCTAAACATTGACCCAAGGTTTCTTGAAAATGGCGTCTTAGATTACGATAAAATGTTAAGGATCTCTGATAGGCATGGACTTGGAGGTATAAAAGTATTCTTTCAAAAGCCAGGGCAATTTTTTAGCATAGCAAATTCAGCTTTTGGATGGGGATCAGCAGGTAGCGCCATAGGTGGCTTAGTTGGCTTATTAGTAGGTGGACCTGGAGCAATGGCACTAGGTGCATCTTTAGGTATGGGTGCCGGAGCAGCAGCTGGAGTCGGCTGGAATAGATTTATTTTCAATGCCAAAATTGCCCAAACTTCTAAATTAATTAGAGCAATAAAATTCATTCCTAGTTTTGACATTATGGGGAGAATCCAGACCAATTTATGGTTTGGATCCCAATTAGATATAATCATCAAAAAATATAAGGGGGATGTAGGCCGATACCTATCGGATAACTTCTTAGGAAACTCCCAGAGGACAGTTTTTGAAAACATGCTTAATTTAAGCACTAACTGGTTGAATTTAGGGATGGGTATTTATTCAATAGGTACTACGGCTGGGACAAGGGCATTATTTACAGGTATGGCTACTTTATTAGGTAAAACCCTTCAACTTTCAGCAAAATTTCTAAGAGGATTTAACGCAGCCTCTATTGCAGGGAGCGTAGTAGGAACTGCAATAACATACGTGGTTTTATCTGCATTGGGATTGAGTATTGGCCCCGCCGCAATGATCGGTATGACCGTAGGGGGATTAATTGGAACGGCAATCGGTGTTGCAGTCTCATTTGTAGCAACCCCAGCTATTGGCTTTCTAACTACTTTCTTAGCAAATGCAATATTAATCCCTCTCGGTGGATGGATTGGGGGACTTATTGACAAAGCTACTGGCGCAATTGTTAATTACACTTCAGTATTATTCAACACAGTCAGCGCTGTTATGAATCTTTTAGCCCTCATTAAGGGTAAATTCGATGCTGATAATTTGATAATGGTTATAATTTCCTTATTAGGATTATTCCAAGCTTTCGATAAGATGGGGACGTTTGAAACTGCTTATCAATGCGTAAATGCGGCTAGTTGCCCTAATGTAAATGCCAATCCAGGTTATGGGATGACTCCAGAGCTAAATTTTCTAGAAAATTATAATTTAGGGATTATTAATAACAAAGATCTATCAGAAATACAAAGGGAGAACTTGTACGCCTATCTTGACGAATACAGTGATGAAATCACTCAAAAATTCCCAGATAAAAAAGTATACTTAAATTTATTGGATGATACGAGCTTTGAAACAACCGATATGGTTATACTAGGACTTAATAGCAATCATACGGTTTCGATAGATGAAATTGCTACTCAGATATCAAATCAACTAGAATCTTGGTCAACAGATAAAACTATCATTTCCCAATTTAACTAATTAATGAATTGAGTTAATCCTTTGGAGTAGGTGTTGTTGTCTTGTTTAAATCACTAATAACCTTAATTACAGCCCCTTGAACAGCATCAATTTCCGGATTTCTCGAAAAAATACCGTCCAGTGCCTTTTTTAAAGCCCAACCATCTTTCATGTCCCAATTTTGAGCCTTAGCAAGTGAAGTTGCGTATGGAGCTAAATATGGATCAGACTGGTTGTTACTAGCAAGACTTAATCTGGGATAAATTATCCCAATTGGACGACCATTATCTTTCACGGTTTTATTTAAAGTCTCTAACTGTTCAGCTTCAGTAATAAATTTTATAAACTTCCATGACTCCTCAGGATATTGACTATCTTTTGCAACAGTCATTCCCCAATAAGTTGGCCAATAGTAATCACCTGCACCTGATAATTGAGGCATAGTAGCTACTCCGATATCCAGATTTAATTTGTAATATTTATTATAGTTAAGCACATCAATTAATCTCCAGCTGGGAGCCGCATACATCGCCAAATGATTTTCTAGAAAAGCGGCAATATCTTTTTTAAAATCAGGATTCCAAGTAGATTCATTTCCGTCGTAAAACTTCTTATAGTAATTAAATGCATCAGAAGCCTTTGAATCCTCACTTATGCCTGAAGTTCTTCCATCAGAATTCACCATAATTACATCATTTTGCATAAATAGTTGATTCATCACATCAAAATAGAATTCTGAAGTGTTTGGGTCAAATGCAGAAAATCCCGCATAAGTTATTTTATTATTTTGCCCACGCGTAGTAAGATCCATCGCTTGGGTTTTAAAGTCATTCCAAGTATTAGCAGGAGCCTGATAGCCTTTTTCTTTTAGCTTAGTCTTATTATAAATAATTGCTATGGAATCAAGATACATTGGCAACCCGTAAAGTTTTTGAGATTTATAAAAATCCTTTTTCACAATCGAATAAAAATCATCAAGAGTAGAAGCAGGAACGGTGCTTGCTGGAGCAGGCGTGATATTTTTTTGAAACTTACCAACCCAAGTGTTGTGAATTGGGAATATATCAGGCGAGGTGACAACATCTGTATCTGTCAAGCCTTCTTCTAATTCATTATAATAACTATCAATACCATCTTTACCCATTTGTGTATATTGAATTTTAATATTTGGGTTATCTTTTTCAAATGCATCAATTAGAGGTTGGACATTTTCTTTTGGTTCAAATAAATTCCACCAAATTAAATTGATTTGTTGATCTGATGAAGTTGGATTCACCGTCCCGTTATTAGTATTTTTCTTGGAAGATAATATGACAATCAGTACAACGAGTAAGACGATAAAAACACACCCGAGTGCAATTAATTTTTTATTCATCTTTTATGTTTTTACTTTAAAATAATTATATATATAATATTATTACACTTTGAGTGTAAATCCAAATATGGCCACACAATTAAAAAAGACTACAGAAAATGTTAAAAAATATGCAATTTATTTCATAATATTTGTGGTGGTTGTCTTTATAATCGATTGGGCAACTAGAGGAGCCACTGTTATTCCCGTACCTGGCGACGATCCTTATTACGAAGGATACCCAAAACCAGACAACCTTTTTGATAAAATCCCAAAACCAGGGATTTCATCTATTGAAGCTACAACCGGGACAAGAGGTATTATTTCAAAAAAAACAATCGCTTTTCCAACTTTTCCTCCGGTAGGATACATATATAAAATAAAACCAGAACGAGAATATCTAAATGACGCCCAATTGGGTAAAGATGTTGCAAAATCTCTAGGATTTCCTGATGATTATACTGTTCTCCAAAATGTAATGAATTGGACGAGTGAAGATAGTAAAAAGACATTAACCTTCGATAGATTTCAAAAATATTTTAAATACTCAGTCAGTAATATTGATCTTCCAACCCTTTCTGAAACAGAAAAAGATGAGATTTTCGATAGAGGAATAAAAATTTTTCAATCCCTTAGACTAAAAACCACCGAAATGGATGAAAAGGCCAGTAGTGTTAATCTATTGTTTAGATCCCCGCAAGGTAATGTAACAACCAATGTCAGTAACTATAACTGTGCTCAAGTACTAATTAATAAATATATAGTAGCAAGCGAAGCTAAAACTAATGATTACCCAGATACAATGGCCCCAGTTCGAAAATATTCATATTACAAAGGTATTGCTACATTATTAATTAAAGCTGAAAGCGATAATCAAAAAGAAATGATAAATGACCTGATCAGTTTAGAGTATAAAGCATTGGAATATGAAGAAACTCCGGGCATATATAAATTAAAAACAGTTGATGAAGCCTATCAAAGTCTTCAATTAAACAAAGGCTTTTTATATAGATTACATCTTATAACCGAAAACTTTTTATCTCCTAATCAGACTAAATACGAAATAGAAGAATATAAAGTTGATCCAGCCTTAACAAAACTAATCTATATTGAACCTGAGAATCGTGATGCTGGGATTCCTTGGACAAATTATCTTCAACTTTATTATCTTTTCGAGGGCACAGCAACAACAGCCATAAGTAACAAAGAAGCGACATTTTCATTCTTGGTTCCTGCTTTAAGCGATTCTTCGTATAAAGAATAACCGATAAATTTCTAACCCCATAGTATTAATCCAATTCTATATATTATTTTTATTACCCTTTGTATATAATTCCTTGGATTAGATACCGAAAACAAACCGAAACAGCAATTTCCCCCAAACATTCGTAACAAACTATTAATAATTAAATTCGAGCGACCTTAGATCAATACTTCGAACCCAATCATTATACAAACAGCCGCAAAACTGATCCCTATGCCTGCAGGCGGGCCCTTTAAGTCTCTTGTTTTAAAATTTTATACATTTATAAATCACTTAAAACAGTCAGTATTGTAAATCACTAACTATTAAGTCCACACAAATGGCAGAATTTGATACGCTAAACTTTCCTTTTTTATGATCTATTCAATAAATTAAATAATATTTATTTTATAATTTATTGAATATTTGAAAAATTTCCATATTATAGCCTTCTTCCTCGCAAACAACAGAGCATGTCCCATAGCATGTAATGAGAAATAAAAATCATCGTTAGCTTTTTTATTTAATTGCGTTTATATAATATAATTTCATAAGTTATTATTAGTATTATGTATCTATCGGATCAAATCAGGAAAAAATTTATTGAGTATTGGACAAGCTCACCCAGGGATCATAAAGAAATTCCTAATATGTCATTACTCCCAAACAACGATTCCACACTTCTTTTTGTGAACGCAGGGATGTTCCCATTGGCTTCTTTTTTAGCTGGTGAAAAACATCCTTTAGGCAAAAGATTATGCAATATTCAACACTGTCTAAGACCAAAATACGAAGAAGTTATTGAAATTGGTGATAGTAAACACACAATTATGTTCGAAATGATAGGCAATTGGTCATTAGGTGATTTTGACAAAACCTCACAAATACCTTGGATTCTTGAATTTTATGTAAAAGTAGTTGGACTCGATCCACACAGAATATATGTTACGGTTTGGCAAGGTGATGATAAAATTCCCATGGATACAGTTGCAATAGAATGCTGGAAAAAAGCCTTCAGAGAATATGGCATTGAAGCCGAATATTCCGAGGATATCTATAATACACCAAAGACCCTTGAAGAAGGGAATAATTTCAAATATAGAATTTTTCCTTATGGCAGGTCAAAAAATTGGTGGCAAAGAGGCGAAGCCGAAGGAGAATTAGGTGGCCCTAGTTCAGAGATGTTTTACGATCTTGGATCTCCCGAAAAAGTCCAAGACAGATACGACATTAATGATGATTCGGGAAGATTCGTTGAAATCGGCAACAATGTTTTCATGGAGTATATTTTAGATAAAAATCTAGATTGGCAGCCACTAGCTCAAAAAAATATAGATTTTGGCGGAGGATTTGAAAGATTGACTATGTGTTTAGCAAATTTAAAAGATATTTTTGAAACTGACCTATTTGAAAGCTATATTAAAGAAACAGAATTAATTAGCGGCAAAAAATACAAGAATCCTGATGGCACCAACAACGAATACACAAGTGCATTTAGAGTTATTGCCGATCATGCTAGAGCAGCAACTTTTATAATCGCCGATGGGATTTTACCTTCAAACAAAGACCAAGGTTATATTTTAAGGCGATTCATCAGAAGAATGGTTCGATTTGGGAATAAACTTGGAATAGAACAAAACTTTACCTCAAAAATTGGTAAAAAAGTCATTGAGAGAATGAGTGGAATTTATAGTCAACTGGATGAAAGGAGCGAAATCATCTTAAATACGCTTGATAAAGAAGAAAGTAATTTCAGAAAAACACTTACAAAAGGATTAAAAGAAATCGAAACTCTTAAAAAGAAGAATAAAACACTTGATGGCAACACAGCTTTTTACATATACGAGACCTACGGCTATCCAATCGAAATGACTGTTGAGGAATACGGATTAAGCGAAGAAGAAACTAAAGTTGTTTTTAAAAGTTTTAAGGAAGAAGAAGAAAAACATAAAGCAAAATCCCGTGAGGGGGCGGGTCAAAAATTCAAAGGGGGTCTTGCAGACCAAAGTGCAGAAGTAGTCAAGCTTCATACCGCACATCATCTGCTCCTCTCGGCACTTCAAAAGCATATTTCTCCAGAAATAAAACAAAGGGGGAGTAATATTACAGGCGAAAGGCTCAGAATGGATTTTAATTTCTCCCGAAAACTAGAGCCTGAAGAGATAAAATTACTTGAAACACAGGTCAATGAATGGATTTCAAAAGCTATCCCGGTAACAAGAGTAGATATGCCAAAAGAAGAGGCAGAAAAGCTTGGCGCGCAAATGGAATTTGGTCAAAAATATCCTGATATTGTTTCAGTGTACAAAATATCATCACACGAAGGTGACAAAGTGAGTCTAGAATTCTGTGGAGGCCCTCATGTTAAAAACACATCTGAAATTGGTGAAGGCGGAAAGAAATTTTCGATCTTCTCCCAAGAAAACATTGGTGGAGGTTTAAGAAGAATAAAAGCAAAATTAATTTAAGTTAACGAAAAACAAAATGAATTACGAAGAGTTTAAAGCCGAACTTGATAGCTTAAATATTTCATATAAAGAGAATTTCATTTTAGCCCCATTAACTACTTGGAAAGTTGGTGGACCTGCAAAAATATTCATCGAATTAAACGATATCGAAAAAGCAAAATCCACCATAAGACTGTCTTATAAGACCAATCTTCCAGTTTTTGTCATGGGTGGGGGTAGCAATATTTTAATTTCAGATGAAGGATTTGATGGAATAGTACTTAAGAACCAATTGACTGGTATCGAAATTACTAAGGACACAGCTAAAAATAATACTCAAGAAAAATTCGAAGAAAATGCAAAAGCAAGATTAATCCAAGTAGACAAAAAGAACTACTATTCCTTTGATGAATTTAATTATGACGAGTCTGAATACGATAGAGTACTTGTAAAAGTTTATTCAGCTACTTTACTATCCTTTACAATAAACAATCTCATTCAGAACGGAATTACAGGTTTACAATGGTTTGCGGGGATTCCAGGCACAATAGGTGGGGCAATTTATAATAATATTCACGGTGGAACGCATTTTTTTAGCGAATATATTGAAGAAGTAGACTTAATAAATCACAAAGGAGAAATCGAGACTATTAAAAGTTATGAACTCGGCCTTGACTATGACTTCTCAAAAATTCAAAGCTCAAAGAACTTCATATTAAGTGTTAAGCTCAAATTATTCAAAGGTGACAAACAAAGAGCGCAAAAAACAGCTGTTGAATGGTCTCAAGTCAAAAGATTAAAACAACCATACAATTCTGCTGGATGTTGTTTTAAAAATATTACTAATGAAGAATTATCAAAAACAGACTTCTTAAGTAGTGGATGGGGCTACATCATTGAACATAAATTAGGATTAAAGGGCTTCACACACAATGGAGCACAAATATCCACTAAACACGCAGCTTTCATCGAAAACATTGGGAACGCAAAAGCAGAAGATATCATGTATCTTCTTGAGCTAATATATAAAACAGCTAAAGAAAAAATCAATATAACTCCAAAAACGGAAATATTCTTTGTGGGGTTTCCAAAAGATAGAATAGAAAAATTCCAATAAATTAGACCTCCAGCATACTTAACATGGTATTGGCTATTGAACGCAATACTAGCGCAGCCCATAGTAAATCTCCCTCAACAATCGCACACCCCATAGTAATACCTATTTGCCAAACGCCTTAAAATGTATTAGAATTTTCGACATCTCAATACATTGTCAGACGAAGTATGAAAACAAACAAAACAACACAAATCGCAGTTCGATTACTCCCAGAAGAGAAAAGACAGTTATTTTATTTTGCTACAAGACTTGGATTATCTCCCTCGGCCTTGGTAAGAAATCAAATCAAAACAATGCTAGGAGAGTTAGAAGATAAAGTTAACGATTCTTATTATTCCAAAATCGCCGATATGGCAGTTTTATCTGGCCCCAGGTATACACAAGAAGAATTAGAATCATTATTTTCTCCGGATTCAAATTAAATATGGGGATAGTCTACACAACAAAAGCAAAAGAAGACCTTGTTAATCTTGATTGGAGAGTTCGAGAAAAAATTATCGATAGGCTAAGGCTCTTGCAGGAGAAAAGTGACGCAAGAATTTTATTAAAAATGCACGATTCCGAATATTACAAATTAAACTATTTTAATCACATCATTATCGGCAAGTATATTGATGAAACATTCAATATAATCACGGTTGTAGAGCAAAAAAAAATTAAATTCCCAGAATAAAAATGGAAACTAAAATTCAATTACTTTCGGCAGACCTCATTAATAAAATTGCAGCAGGAGAGGTAGTTGAAAGACCTGCTTCAATAGTAAAAGAGCTTTTAGAGAATGCTATTGACGCCCAAGCTTCAGAAATTACTTTAACTCTTGAAAATAGCGGAATAGACGCAATTGTCGTAATCGATAACGGCTTTGGTATGAATGAAATTGATGCCGAAAAATCGCTCTTACAGCATGCAACTTCGAAGATTAAATCCGAAGATGATCTATATAAAATCTCAACCATGGGATTCCGAGGTGAAGCACTCGCCAGCATTGCCAGCATTTGCGATCTTAGTATCCATACATATAACGGGAAAGATAATCCAATAACTATTATTAAGTCATCCGAAAGATCTCAAAAATCAATTGGCCCAAGCAGGGTAAAGGGAACAACAGTTAGAGCCTCAAAAATTTTTGCACGAATTCCAGCTAGAAGAAAATTTCTAAAATCTGAAATCACAGAATATCGATACATCCTAGAGACATTCCAGAACATCGTCATAAGTAACCCACAGATTAAATTCAAATTAATTAAAAACAATAAAACAACAATTGATTTACCCAAAAGAGAATCCGAACTCGAAAGGATAATTGATCTTTTCCCAGTAATTCATTCGAATGACCTAATTAAAATTGACTACCAAGAGCCAAATTACAATTTAAGTGGATATATTGCCAGTAGTGAATTTGCAAATAGCAATATCTCTAAACAATACATATTCCTTAATAAAAGATTTATTAAAAGCCAATTGATAGCAAAAGCAATCAAAGAAGGCTATAGAACAGCCATAATGCCTCAAATAAATCCAAGCTATTTCATTTTCTTAAACTTTTCTCCTTCGACCTATGATGTGAATGTTCATCCTAGAAAGATCGAAGTCCGTTTTGAAGACACAAATAAAATTTTCAGAATTATTAAAAATAATATTGAACATTCGCTTGAAAAACAGCTGAAACAAACACTAGAAGGCAAGTTCAACGCGACCGAAACCCCCACATTTAATACTAAAAGCCTAAAGCCCATTAAAAGCAATTCTGATTCTTTTGATTTTTTCCAGCCCCACCCAACAAGCATAAAAGAAAGTCTAAGCTTTACGAAAGAACTTTTGAACGAAATCAAGCCATCATCTCAGGGCCAATTCACCGCCTTACCCAAGCAAGAAGAATTCAACGAAACAGCAGAAAACCAAGGCACTTTTTGGGTAGAGGATTATTTACAAATTTTTAATACATACATTTTAGTTTCAAAAGATCAAAAGCTAATAATGATCGACCAACACGCCGCCAACGAACGAATTAACTTTGAGAGAATTAAAAAAGCACTTGATTCAAAGGGAATGGTCGACACACAACAATTATTAATTCCAGAAAAAATTCTTTTAAATAGATTCGAATCCACATTAATTCGTGAAAACATCGAACTATTCAAGAAAATTGGATTTGACTTCCAAACTATAAAAACTGAATTCGTAGAGATTTCTCAGATCCCTTTATTATTAGAGCAATCATCAATTAAGGAAGCTATTATCGAAATAATAAACGAGTTAAAAGATGAAGAAATTCCAATTTCTCAAAAGTTTGAAACTTTAAAAAACAAAATAATTGCTACAATAGCCTGCCATAGTAGCATTAGGGCAGGGCAGAGGCTGAATCGCCCAGAAGTCATCAAATTAATTAAGGATTTATTTAATTGCGATAAACCAAATTCTTGCCCTCACGGAAGACCAATAACTTGGGAAATTTCCCGCACAGAAATCGAGAAAAACTTCAAACGGAAGCTGTAAAATATGTACAATAAAGTTATACTCCTTTAAATACTTTTTTGTTTTTGAACCATTTTTATCACTCGAATGATTTTTACTACTCTCGTATTCACCCGTCCAAAGGCCTATCCCCACGGTGTGCAACTATTTACATCAATTTGTTTTTACCCGTTTAAATTCCTTGACTATTTTAAATATTTGTTGTTATACTATAACTACAACTAAATAAGCATAAGGCAGTAAAAATAGTTAAAAGTGCAAACAAGAATGTCTCCTTCGGAGACATTTTTGTTTTTTACACGAATAATTTTATGAAAATTTAAGTTTGTTGATATAATACTATTATTGATTTTTAATACATCATTATGAACTATTTAATACCATCCGTAATTGAGAAGAGTAGAGATGGAGAACGAGTTTACGATATTTATTCCCGATTATTAAAAGAGCGCATTATTTTTGTTGGTACCCCAATAGATGACGAAGTTGCCAATGCAATCGTTGCCCAATTATTATTTCTTCAAAAAGAAAACAGCGAAAAAGATATAACGATGTATATCAACTGTCCAGGCGGGCATATTTACGCTGGTATGGCGATAATTGACACCATGAAGTATGTCAAACCCGACATTGTTACTGTTGGTATTGGCTCCACAGCATCTTTTGGCACAGTCATTTTATCTTCAGGGACAAAAGGGAAGAGATTTGCATTACCAAATACCATGATCCATATACACCAGCCCTTAGTCAGTGGCGGCATTACAGGGCAGGCAAGTGATATCGAGATCGAGGCAAAAGAGATCCTAAGATTAAAGGATTTATTAACCAAAATTTTGAGTAAAAACACAGGACAAACTTACGATAAAATCGTTGAAGATTCTGACAGAGATAAACATATGACAGCCGATGAAGCCAAGAAATATGGGCTTATTGATAAAATTATTGTGACTGATGACAAATAATTCAGTCCAGTGTATAATTTTACAGTTAAATATTTTGGACACTTAGCTCAGTTGGTAGAGCATTCGCTTGACGTGCGAATGGTCACAGGTTCGAATCCTGTAGTGTCCATTCTTTTACAAACTTCATGGAAGAAATTTCAAAAACACAAAACGACCAAGAATTAATACGCCACAGTATGGCTCATATTTTAGCTATGGCCATAATGCGTTTATACCCAAACACAAAGATAGGCATAGGCCCCGCGATCGAAAACGGTTTCTATTATGAGGTAGACACTCCAGTGAAAATCACTTACAAGGACCTGCCAAAGATAGAGGCCGAAATGAATAACATAATCAGTGAAGAACTCCAATTTAAACAGATCATAATACCCAAAGAACAGGCCTTCGACACACTAATGCAATCGGGCCAAATTTACAAAACAGAATTACTAAAACAGATTCCAGATGAATCTGTGAGTTTCTACAAAACAGGCGAATTCTTCGATCTCTGCAGAGGCCCACATATCAAACATACTGGACTGGCTTCGTTTTTCAAATTAACAAAGATCAGTTCTTCAAATTGGCTGGGTGAAAAAAATCGTCCAAAACTACAAAGGATAGAAGGAGTTGCTTTCCTTAATAAGGAAGATCTCGATGCATATTTAGCATCTCAAAAAGAAATAATTCAACGAGATTATAAAAAAATTGGTAGGAAGTTGAATTTAATTACTTACAACGAAGATATTGGTGATAATTTATTAATTTGGCTACCAAAAGGCAATGTAGTAAAGGAAAAATTAAAGGATTTTGTTTTCTCGAAATTTGAAGAGATAGAAACTATTTTCCTTTCGACTCCAAACATTGCTAAATTTACTTTGTATAGAGACTATTTTGAAACAGCTAAATCTAAAGACACATATTTACCTACCGTTAAAACCACAAACAACGAATATTTAATACGAAACGATTGTTTTTATCATCATTCAAGAGTATTTCGAAGCACTAAAAAAAGTTATAGACAATTACCAATTAGATACACCGAATTTTACAATGTATTGGGTCAAATAGTTAATACTGAAACAACAAATAGTGATCTTAGCTTTTTTCAAAGACTTCAAACAAATATTTTTGCAAGAAACGATCAATTACAAGACGAACTCGAAAAATGTTTTTCAATTATTTTGGATCTATTTCAATATCTAAAAATTGATTCATTCCAAATTCAAGCAAAACAACCAAATTCCAAAGACAAAAACAATAAAAATAAAGAGGCTAGGGGAGTATTAAAGATAATCGAAAAGGCATTAGCTAAGAAAAAGCTTTCTGCAAAATTAATTCAAACCGACTTTTACAATGATGGCATTGAGCTCCAGTTCTTGGTTAAAGATATATCTGGCAATCCTCATATTATTTCGACTATAAAATTAGACATCTGTTCTGCTGAAAAAGAAGAACTTTATTATGTAAATAAGAACAACCTTAAAGAAACTCCTGCAGTGGTCAGATTCAATGCTATTGAATCCTTTGAAATACTTTTCAAAATAATACTTGAGAATAATCAAGGGGTATTCGATGTCTGGCTATCTCCAGTGCAATGTATAGTAATCGCAATCTCAGAAAAATTCCATGAAAAAGCTAATGAAATTCTAACCCAATTGAAAAAAGAGGGTATCCGAACAGAAAAGAATTTCGAAGCCGACACCATGCAAAATAAAATAAGAAGGGCAGAAAATGAGAACATCCCATATATGTTGATTATTGGCGAAAAAGAACTCAACACAAACTCAGTTTCTTTAAGACAAAGAAACGGTCAAGAACTCGGATTAATCCGTATAGAAGAATTTATTGATAGAATCCACAGGGAAATTGACCAAAAAGGCTTTTAAACCGCATCTGTATTTGTAAATTCATCAATTCTTTGATAATATTAATAGATATTTTTTGATAATTTAATAATTTTAATATAGTACCTTTTCATAAACCATATAGACAATTTAATAGATATCAACCCGTTAAAGAATTTAACAGGTATAAAATGAACGAATTCATAAGCTCACCAAAGCTTATGGTTATTGACTTTGATGGAACGCAACTTGGAATTCTTGATAAAACCGAAGCCCTGAGGATTGCAAAAGAACAAGATCTTGATTTAATTGAGGTCTCACCTAATACAAATCCTCCTGTTGCTAAAATTTTATCTTGGTCAAAGTTCAAATATCAACAAGAAAAAAAGAAAAAGGATAATAAAGGTAAGACTATTGAAATGAAGGAAATGTGGTTCAAAGCTTTTATCGGAGACGGCGACTTTGGACATAAAATTGAAAGGATTAAAGAATTTTTACTAAAAAAACACCCAGTAAAAATCACTATAAAGGGTAGGGGTAGAATCCCTCATGCTCAATTGTGGGCATTATTAGAAAAAATTAAAATAGCACTTCAGGGCTTTATTTTAGAAAGCAATGAAGTAGCTAAATTAGAAGGTCAAAACATCTTTTGGATTGTTAGACCATTAAAAATAATTAAAGTTAACGATAAAGAAAATGAAAATGAAGCAAAAAACGCACAAAGCGACAGCCAAAAGATTTAAAATCACTCCAAGTGGTAAAGTAAGACATTACTCACAAGGAGATAACTCACATCTTAAAGCTAATAAAAATAGAGGTCAAAAAGCTCGAAAGAAAGGTATTCAAACTCTCGCAAATAAAGGAGATATTAAAAAACTTGTTAAATTAATTTAATAAAATATTATGAGAATTAAAAGAGGTACAGTTAGACACAGACGCCATAAGTCAGTCTTAAACTTAACAAAAGGTTATAGATTATCAAACAGTAAGTTATTCAAAAGAGCTCACGAAGCTATGATGCATGCTGGGCAGTATTCTTTGGTACACAGGAGACATAGATACGGTCAATTCAGAGAATTGTGGATTACAAGAATAAATGCCGGCTTAACAGGTACAGGCTTAAAATACAGCGAATTTATTAACAAATTGAAACAAAATAACATCGAAGTTAATAGAAAAATACTCGCAGGCCTCGCACTAGATCAAAAAGAAGTATTTACAGCGATTGTAAATAAGGTAAAATAATACTTACTTTATTCAAAATAAACTTGAATTTCTATGGAGAATAATCCTATTGTCAATCTTCAGAAAGACTTGCAGGATATGTCTTCCGATGCAACACTTAAAATTTCTGTCGCAAAAGACAAAGATACTCTTGAATCTCTCCGCGTTGAATTTCTTGGCAGAAAATCTAAACTCACACAAATCTTAAGAGGGATCAAAGATCTTGATAATGAAGGCAAGAAATCGATAGGGCAACTTTCCAATAAAATTAAAAGTGAAATTGAGACTAAAATTGATGAAAAAATTAAAAATTTACTAGAAGAAAAGTTTAAAAATATTGAACAAACAGAAAAGATTGATGTAACACTACCCGGGAAATCAAATAGAATAGGCCATATTCATCCAACCACCCAATTGACCGAAAAAATCGAAGATATTTTTATGCAAATGGGTTTTGAAGTATATTATCCATATCTTCTTGATGATGATTACCATAATTTTGAATCTCTAAATTTACCTCCAGAACATCCGGCACGTGATAGCTGGGATACTTTTTGGACAGAAGATGGCCATATCGCAATTACCCATACATCATCAATGCAAAACAGAATAATGCGAAATTCAAAGCCACCAATTAGGGCAATAGCAATTGGAAGATGTTTCAGAAACGAAGCCACAGACGCTAGACATGAACACACCTTCAACCAAGTAGAAGGCATATATATTGATAAAAATATTACCTTACCCGATATGCTGGGGACATTGAAAGAGTTTTTCTCAAAATTTTATGAGAAGAATGTGGAAGTAAAATTTACTCCGGATTTTTTCCCATTTGTTGAACCAGGTGGAATGATGTCTTTAACTTGCGTTATTTGCGATGGAAAGGGCTGTCCACTTTGTAAACAGACTGGGTGGTTAGAAATTTTAGGATGCGGAATGATTCATCCAAAGGTTCTTGAAATGGGGGGTATTGATCCTAATGTATATTCAGGATTCGCATGGGGAGTAGGGTTAGAAAGGATAATTCAATTAAAATATAATATCGGCGATGTTCGATTATTTAATAGTGGAAATCTAGATTTTATAAAACAATTCTAAAAATGCTCATATCACATAATTGGTTAAAAAAATACCTTCCCACTTTAGATGAACTCTCAAAACATCAAATAGCAGAATCTTTGACTATTAAACTTGCCGAAGTAGAATCTATTAAGCCTGTTAGGGAAGAAATCCAAAATGTTATAGTAGGCGAAGTTATTGAAGCAAATAAAATTGAAAAAAGCAAAAATCTGACACATACAAAAGTAAAGATCTCAGATTCTGAAATTAAAGATATTATCTGCGGAGCTCCCAATGTCACAAAAGGAATTAAAGTAGCAGTATGCCTTCCGGGAGGAGTTGTTTATAATGCACACGGTGATTCTCCAAAAACAATCGAGATCGGGACAAAAACCCTTTTTGAAGTTACATCTTTTGGAATGATTTGTTCCGAAAAAGAGCTAGGAATAAGTAATGCTCATGAGGGTATAATGATTCTAGAGCCGGAAATACCTATCGGAACAGACTTAGTCCCTTTTTTAAAAGATTACATTTACGAAATTGAAAACAAATCCTTAAGCAATAGGCCTGATTGCTTTTCACACAGAGGTATTGCACGAGAGATCTCGGCAATTTTAAATATTCCTTTTGTTGAAAACGACCAATTACAGCCCATAATTCCAACACAAAAATTGCCATTAGAAATTCAATCTAAAGTGGATAGCAAATATTGTGCTAGATTCAGCGCAATCGTGCTTTCTGATGTACATATTAAAACTTCACCTTTTTGGTTAAAGGTTTTATTAGAATCTGTAAATATCCGCTCAATAAATAATATCGTCGATATTGCTAATTTCATAATGTTGGATCTGGGACAGCCACTCCATACTTATGATTATGACAAAGTTAAAGATCACAAACTGATTGTGAGATTTGCAAAACAAAATGAAAAGCTAAAAGCCTTAGATGAAAAAGAGTATATCCTCGATGAAAACATCTTAACTATAAGCTCCAACGACGGGGTAGAGGGGGTTGCTGGTATTATCGGGGGCAATAGTTCCTCGATTAATTCCGAGACCAAAAATATCATCATTGAAGCTGCAAATTTCAATATGTATTCAATTCGTAAAGCCTCAAGAAAGCTTGGCTTAAGGACTGAGGCAAGTATTCGATTCGAAAAAGGTCAGGATCCCGAAAAAATAGATTTCGCTCTAAAACAAACAATACAATTGATGTCTGATATTGCTAATGCAGAAACTGCATCCGAGGTATCCGATTATTATCCGGAGCCGGTAGGTGAAACCAGAATCGATTTTGATTTAACATTGGTTAAACGATTCTTAGGTATCGAACTTAGTGTAAGAGAAATTTTTGACTTCTTAACAAGAATAGGGTGTATTATTGAGGATTCTGAAAAAATTCCAAATCTTACAAGTATTCCTGATATAAATCTACCCGTCAGCATTTTAATACCTTCGTTTAGATCTGATCTTAGGACTCCACAAGATCTATTAGAAGAGATTGCTCGTTTATACGGATATGATAAATTCGTGCCCACCTATCCAGTTAGAGATATCCGTTCAGTAAATTCGAATAAGATGCTCCAATTTAAAAGAAAGGCCACTGCATTATTGTCCAGTTTGGGATTAGATGAGGTAACAACTTATTCATTCATCGGAGAATCTTTATATAAGAAATTGAATTTAGATATAAATGCATGTGTAAAAATTATCAATCCTATATCACCAGAGCATGAATATATCAATGACTCTTTAATTCCAAGCCTTATTGAGGTTTTGGAATCCAATATAAAGAGTTATGATGAGATTAGGATTTGTGAAAAGAATAGAGTAGTTTATAAAAAGATAGTTGAAGAAGATAAACTTCACTACCAACCTAATCATATTGCTGGATTGCTATACAATAAAGGCGATGAGGCTGTGTTCAATCAAGCAATCGGAATAATTGAATCGTTATCAAAAGAATTTTCATTAACATTATCCGTTGTCGAGTCAAAGGATTTTGATGAATTTGAAAATCTCAAAAAATTAATGCACTTGGGCAGAACTGGTATCATAAAACTAGACGATAAAATCGTGGGTATTGTTGGCGAAGTGCATCCTAAAATTGTAAACTCCTTAGAGATAAATGGAAGAGTAGGGGTTTTCGAAATTAATGTAGATAAAATACTAAGTAGCGCAAGCTTTGATAAAAAATATGAAGAGATTTCTCATTTCCAATCTATTAAAAGGGACCTTAGTTTTTGGATTAACAAAGATACTAAATATTCAGAAATCCAAAATCAAGTAAGATTGTTAAATAATACACTAATTAAAGAGGTGGAGTTTGTTGATCAATATTTTAATGAAGAGAATCCATCTCAAAAGAGTATTACAATTTCAATCAAGCTTCAAAGCCCTCAAAAGACATTAACAGACGATGAAACTAACAAGGTCATAGATGAAGTCTCTTCCACAATAATCAAGAATTTAAAAGCCGAATTTAGAAATAAATAATCAATTTTTAACTCTTATTGTCAATTCATTACTATTGAATTTGGATCCCGAATATATCCCTTCGACATAGATTTTATACTCTGAAAATTCATCAGACGCTGAGCCACTTGAAGTCGGAGCCTTAAAAGAACATTTCCCTGTATTACCTGCGGTACAAGCTCCTGTTATAGCGCCTCCTAGATAAAGTTTAGCCGAAGTTAACGAAAGAGAAGTATCCGGTAAGAATGAATAATCAATATTAACCGTTTGGCCAGCAATTAAGCTATCTAGGCCCGTTCCAGAGATATTTATTGTATAGGGTAGAGTAACCTGGAATTGTACAGTTGATGTCCCTTCATTACCAAGCGTATCTTTAACTTTAAAGCTTAATGTATGAGTCCCTGCTGATAAAGTTCCCAAATTTAAAGCACCAGTATAAGGTAAAGAAGTAGCGGTTAAGATAGGGGAACCACCATCTAAAAACACCTTTACTTCTGCTATTGTTGCTCCAGTATTAGCAGTAAAAGCATTAAAACTTAAATTGATTGAGACATTTGGCCCATCAAATGATTGGCCAGCAGTAGGTGATGAAACAACAGCCCAAGGAGCATCTGTGCCACTAGGATTTCTATTGATAGTACAACTTTCTGTTGGCACAATGGCATTCAGTTCTGGCTTGCCACTAACGTATTTATCTAAGAATGGTTGGAGTTTTGTGTTTGGCATTATGAATTTTTTATACCTAACATTTGAAGATAATCCAAGACTAATATCAATTGGCCTAGCAAGATGATCAAGCTGATCGGTACATACCACATAATCTTTTACGCTAACATATTGTGGAACTGCAATATCCACAATACCTAAATCACCATCGATACCAGAACATGCATCACCTTCACCATCGCAAACGCTTTTGGAAACAACTCCAGCGGGTCTTTTGAAAGCAGTAGGTGGGATAGCACCGCCAACCCTCAGCATGAATTTTGCAATCCATGGTCTTGCCGAACTAAATCCTGTACCGCTCGAAGACATAGGTTCATTGTTGTTATTACCTAACCATCCAATCGCAACCAATTCTGGAGTATAAGTCGCAAAAAGAGTTTCTTTACTATCTTCAGATGTTCCGGTTTTCCCTGCAATATCTCTATAGCCCAATCCACTATATTCATTTCCGCCTGTCCTTTGATTTAGACCCGGACCCGTTTTATTTGCGTTTAAAATATCGCTTATAATAAATGTAGCTCTAGGATCGGCGACTTGTTCTTCTACTGGCTTATACTCAAAAACGACATTACCATCTCTATCTTCAATCTTTAAAACAACTTCATGTTTAACTAATTTCCCTTCATTAGCTAAAACTCCATAAGCTTGGGCGTGTTCGATTAATTTAATATCAGCTCCACCGACCGCGATAGATGGCCCATAACCTCTAGGATCATTCAAAGTTGTATAGCCCCAAGTCTTCATCTCATTAATAAAATTATCTACTCCAAGTTGGTCGATCAAATAAATTGGAGGGATGTTTTGAGATTCCCTAAGCTGAAGTCTTGCTGAGCGAATTCCGGTAAAAACACTTCCAAAGTTCTTAGGTTTGTAATTTCCTATTTGAATTGGAATATCAGGAAGTAATGAACCTGCAGAAATTAATCCTTTTTCAACTGCATAATAATAGATCATAGGCTTCATACTAGAGCCGTATGATTGCAGAGTATCCATTATATTTACTTCTGGAGCAAATCTACAACTTGAACCAGAACAACCAGCTGGTGATGATGTCCCGAAATAATCATACGATCCTACTAAGGCTAAAATTTCACCATTTCTTGGATTTAAGGCGACTAGAGCAGCATTTTCAGCTTTGTATTTTCGCCCATAGTTATCAACAGCTTCTTTAACTTGTTCTTCTGCAATTTCTTGAAATTCAAGATTTAGAGTCGTTGTGATCTTATAGCCACCAGTTGAAAGCATCTCTTTAGAAAAAGGCTCACCATTATTATAGCCTCGCTCCATTAATAACTTTTGAACATAGAATACAAAATGAGGAGCTTTAAGTTCATCTCTCTTTTTTGCAGTTGTATAGACCAATTCAAAAGATCTAGCTTCCTCAATCATCGCTTTTGTTAACAGATCATCAGTAGAACCAGTTTCAGCCTTATGATCTGCATTAATCTTATCAATATATTTTTCTAATTGATTTAATACATAAGTTTGTCTGTCCTTAACTCTTTCTTTTGAATTAGCATTTGCTGATCGAGTAGGGGATAAGTTATTAGGATCTTGAGGGATTGAAGCCAATATTGCATACTGTGCAAGATTTAATTCGGAAATATCCTTACCAAAATATTCATAAGAAGCTCTTTTAATACCATAAATATTGCTCCCTTCGGGAATAACATTTAAATACATCTCTAAAATTTCATCTTTGCCTCGAGATTTTTCAATTTCTAAAGCCAATATGACTTCTTTAATTTTCCTTTCATAACTTCTCTCATTAGTAAGAGCAGTTTGTTTAATCAATTGTTGAGTGATTGTAGATCCACCGCAAGCAGAAGTTTTAGCAATATTGGCTATACCGCATCTTATTACAGCAATCAAATCGACTCCACTGTGACCATAAAAATCAATATCTTCAGCAGCAAGCAATGACCACTTCATGAGTGGTGGGACTTCTGTAATTTTTATAGGATCTCGATTTTCATCTCCATATATTCTATAAAGCAATTGTCCATTTCTATCATAAATTTCACTAGCTGCGCTTTTTTCACCAAAAGGTTTATCTGGGCTAGGTAATTGCTCAGTTAATGATTGCAGCCAACCAAAGGCATATACACCGCCGATAATTAAAGCTATAAATAGGATTGTTAAAAAAACAAAAAAAGCCTTCTTGAATTTAGCCTTATTTATATGAAGCCATTTCCTTTTGGGAGTGCCTCTGTTTGGGCGCCATTTTCTTGAATTTAATCTACTATTATTCTTTAATTTTATTCTAGAAGTGTAGTAAGCCATATTTGATTCAATCAAAACAATATAAAATTATAACAACTTTATGTACAAAAAATAAGTTGCAAAGGGTGTACAAGAAAATTTTTCCAAACAAAATAGAAAAACCGAAACTTTTCCGAATTTATTCGCAAGAACCTCAGTTAACCTATAGTAATATATTCATCAATTAATTCAAATCTGTTATAATTACTCGCATAAAGTTGACCATAATGGAAGGGTGTCAGAGTGGTCGAATGAGATGGTCTTGAAAACCATTGTCCGAGCAATCGGACCGCAGGTTCGAATCCTGTCCCTTCCGTAGGTTTGTAAATTCTCTATGGAGAATTTACAAACCTACCGACTGTAATCAGGTGAGAACCGACGGTTCGACAATGAGGGATTAGTGAAAACGAATGAAGTGAAGTTTGAGCTTAACCGAATTGATACTCAAAGAGTGAATCCTGTCCCTTCCGAGTTAGCGAAACGAGTGTAACGAAGTTGAGCATTACAAGGGGGGATGCCTACTAAGGCCCCTTTCTCTAGATTTATAAAAATTCAGACCAAACAAAATAAGTATTATTTTCTATCTTCTCATGGTAAAAATCACATACTTCGTCCACGGGACAACAACAGACAATGAAAAGCACATTTCTTCAGGATGGGGAGATGTAGACATTTCCGAATTAGGTGTTAAACAATCAAAAGAATTAATCGAACAGACTAAAGACAAAAAGTTTGATGCTGTATTTTGTTCTGATTTAATTCGCGCTGTCCATTCTGCAAAGATAACTTTCGGTGAGAATATCATTATTGATTCAAGATTAAGAGAATGCAATTACGGAAAGTATAATTCCAATCCATCATCAATTGTAGAGCCTCTTCAAGAACAATCAATTGACAAGCCTTTCCCTGAGGGCGAAAGCTACGAAGATGTTAAAAAACGAATCTTTTCATTTTTAAATGATCTCAAAAAAGATTACAATGGTAAACATATAGCAATAGTTGCCCATAAAGCACCACAACTTGCTTTGGATGTTATTTTGAAAGGACAAACTTGGGAAGAAGCTTTTGCTCAAGATTGGAGGAAAGTAGGGAAGTGGCAACCAGGTTGGGAATATATTCTAAATTAAATCATTATATAACGTGGTATGGAAATCTTATTAATTGTAGGGGCAATAGTTAATCTGATCGGGATTTCATCTTATATTTTTAATACACTTAAAGGTAAAACGAAACCCAATAGGGTAACATGGCTATTATGGTCTATTGCACCAATGATCGCATTTTTTGCAGCACTTTCCGAGGGGAGAACATGGGGAGCTATTCCAACTTTTATGTCAGGATTTGGACCTCTTTTAGTATTCATCTCATCATTTTTAAACAAAAATGCATTCTGGAAATTAACTTCAGTTGATTATATCTGCGGAGCAATGTCAGTAATTGCTTTAATCCTATGGGGTATTACGAAAGAGGCTAATTTAGCAATAATTTTTGCAATTCTAAGTGATGGTTTAGCAGCTATTCCAACACTAATAAAGTCATGGAAAGACCCTGATAGTGAAACTGTGACTCCCTACATTATTGGAATGCTCTTCCAGACAACAACATTTTTAACTGTAAAATATTGGGAATTCTCAGAATTTGGATTTAGCTTATATTTGATAATAATAAACATCATCCTTACTTCTACGATTCTATTAAGAAGGAGAAAACTTATGCAGAAATAGTATTGGTTTTGACCTTGCTTTGATATAGGATAAATCCAAAGCCCGATATAAATATACCGAAAATAATTCTTCCAATTTGCATGTCTTCGATACCAGATTTTGGAATCGGTTTTTTATCAATCTCATCATTAACAGGGTTCGTAGCAACTATTGTTGCCGTAGGAGTAGGGCTGTTTGTGGCAGTTACAGTTGTTGTTGGCTGAGAATTTAGTGTTAGTTCAAAAAAATTGCCCTGTCCATCGTATGGAAACATGGGGTCAGTATTATTCTGATATCCTGATTCTCCCTCAACTAATACACCAACAGGATTCTCTGGGCCATCCACAATTATTTTAAAAGTTCCAAGAGATTCATCAGGGATTAATAGAGTATCTTTTGATAAAACAAAGCAAAGTCTTGAAGAGGTGAATGTCTCCAAAGCCTCATTACAAGTTCCCAAAAGATACCATTCAGTCCCCTCGGGAGGATCATAGCTTATTACATGAGCATTAGTAATTGTTGCCTCAACAATCACTGTATTAAAATTTTCAGAGAATGCACTCAAAGCTTTTATGTCAATTGAAACTTCATCATTAATACTTACATTAGGACTTTCAAGTTGAGTAGAGGCAATTAAAGCCATAGCCTTACTCGAATAGAGAAAAAGAATCAGACAAATTATAGTACTAATCTTTAAAGTAATTTTCATCAATAAATCTTTGAATAAAAACTGCTAAATCCTGAATATCCACAATCCCATCATGATTTGCATCTTTTGGTCCTTTTGGTAAATATTCCTGATCCCCATCAGTACATTCTTTAATCCTATCATAGGAAGGACTATAAACATACACAAAGCTTGAAAAATCTTCGTAGTCAATTCTTCCATTATTATTTTGATCCATTGGTCCACAAGTAATTAATTTAGGAAAGACTTCATCAATAGGCTTCTTAGGGGGATCGGTTGGTTCAATGGGATCATCGATCGGTTCGTCATTATCATCAAGACATTTATCAGCAGCATTTTCATCTCCCACAACACATCCATTTTTACATTTTTTAGATTTTGAAAGATTCTCTTTTTGTTCATCATCACAATAGATTAAATATTGAAGATCCTTACTACAGTAGCTTCCAGGCTTATTTAACCATCTGCCACCAATCTGTTCACATCTATCGATTGAACAAGAATATTTCTTTTCTTTTTCATTATAGATACATTCAGAGCCTGTACATTGAATACTTTTATCAGGCTGTTCTTCTTGAAATTCATTACAATAAATTAAGTCCTCGGTCTTTCCTGTTGGATCACAATAAAATTTTTCACCAACAAATTTATCAATCTTGAGACATCGATTCTCTTGGATTGGTTCTTCGGGTTCTTCGGTAGTAGTAGGTGTTTTTTTAGGTTTTTTGGTATTAGTTGGAGTAGGGGATTTTTTAGGATCTCCGCCTTTTAAAAAACAAGGATCATTGCTTTCCGGTTCTTCAGGTAGTACTAGATCATCAGGATGAGTATTAAGAAATTCTTTTACATCTAAAGTTCCATCCGATACAACAAGCCCCTTAAGGCCTTTCACTTTTTTTACCGATTGAATTAATGCAAATTTTATCTGCAAAGGAGTAGCTTCGGGATATTTACTTCTATAAAGAGCAACCGCAGAAGCGGTTAGTGGAGCTGCATACGAAGTCCCTCCATTAACATAAATACTCCCAACTTCAGGCGAAGAAGGTGGAAAACCGTTTGACAGCATAGCAATTTCTTCACCGGGGGCAAAGAGATCGACACTTTTTTTCCCATAATGGGAAAACCATGCAGGTTGATCGAAAGTCGCCGCTAATGCTCCCACACAAATTACATTATCCAGCTTTAAATCACATGGATAATCATGGGCTATGTTATCATGGTCAAGATGTGGAGAGGATTCTTCATTCAAATTCCCCGCAGCTATGACTACTACACCCCCTATATCTCCAAAAGCCTTCAAGGCCTTACATAAAGACTTGGTTTCACCACCAAGGCCAACAAAATCAGGAGGATACTGTTTTCCCCAACTGATATTCATTATAGAGGCCTTATTTTTAGTGGCATAACTAATCGCCTTTAAGGCAAGGGCCATGTTAATATGCCCACCAGTTTCTGTTTTTTCTGTAGCATCTAACATCATTAATTGTGTTTTCCATAAGCCACCTGTCATACCAACTCCGTTATTACCTGATGCACCGATAACAGAAGCGGTAGTTGTTCCATGAAAGCTAGCAAAAACTCCACCTTCAGAATAGATTTCATTTGAATCACTTGAAAAATTCCATCCATTGACATCGTCAACCATTCCATTTTTATCATCATCCTTTTTGTTGCCATCTTCTTCGTCTTCATTTATCCAAATATTTTCGTCGATCTCCCTATGCTTAACATAACCCATATCTATATCGGCGATAACTATTTCTTCCGCCGATGCCGTCATTGTATTCCAAACATCTTCAAATCCACTAAACTTCATATATTTTTGCTGAATTGATTTATAGGATGGATCATTAGGCACCGCAGCAATATTCATTGGACAAGAAAACTCTACAAATTCAACTTCATCTCGGGCATTAATAAGATTATATATTTGGAATAAATCTTTATTTGAATAAGCAAAGTTATTATCTAAGCGAATTTCAAAAATATTGAAGCCCAAATCATCAGCTTTAATAATTCTTTGAGAAATTGAAGAGAAATCAAAATCGTTATTATTTTCTTGTAATCCAACTAAAAGAGAGGTCCTTTTACATTTATCAATACTAGGTTTATTACTAAATCCAAATGATTTATCAATTTCAATAATAGATTCTTGCTGAAAAATATTTAAAATTGAAAAAACTAAAAATAATAATAGAAGTAAACTTATGGAATTAAAAATGAAGGCGAATCTATTCTTAAACTTTACCGAAAGGATAATGATTATTACTAAGCCGACGATAAAAACTAAAGATAATATAATAAAGGATGAGTCAATAGGCTGATTTGAAGGAGATTCCGAAATGTCTTTATTATTATCAATCGAGATAGAAGGGAGTACTTTTGAAGAGCCAGAGTCTTGTTTGGTTTCGTCAAAAATCTTTATCGAGTTAATATTTGTTGAAAAGGCTCTTATAGTAAATAAATCTTCACCTTCAACAATGTCATCAATAACTCCAGCATCAAAGCATATTTGATTTTTCTTAAAAAAGGCTTGATTGTTGCAAGTAGGCAAAGGTAATAATTTTTTGTTGAAAATTATTTCTTTAATCTCAAAACCACTAGTAAACAAATTTACTTTAAAAACATTGTTGATATCATTAAAAGATTCGTCGAGTTTATTAACTCGTATTAACCAATCTCCCTTGGTGTTTAGATCTTGTTCAGTAGAAAAGGATAGTG
This sequence comes from uncultured Candidatus Saccharibacteria bacterium, assembly GCA_964461915.1. Classification (GTDB taxonomy): domain Bacteria; phylum Patescibacteriota; class Dojkabacteria; order B142; family OLB20; genus JAKQLP01. Next base: position 521,528 of record CAYWVD010000001.1, read on the forward strand.
CTTCTGTTTTTATACTAAAAAGTAAAAAAGCCAGAATAACAAAATATATTAATATTAACCGTTTAATCATTAATAATGAGTAATATTCTTATATATTGTATTTTATTATGTATAACTTCTCAAACAAAAAGGACTTAAAAGACAAATGTGACGAAGTACAGAAGAGATCAAGTGAATATACCTACTAGGTGAGGGTTTCAGAGATCAGCCTCTTATCATAACAATTCAACCTTTTTGTGAATAAATATCAATTTCCGAACCTTCCTGGGTTATCTGGTACTGTTCAACTTTACCCATCAAATCGTTTATAATACTGACACCGCCATTTTCCACTGTTGTAATAATTTGATCAATTGCGATTTTTTCATTAGCTGAGATTTTTGAAAAATTTGGGGCCTCGAGAGGTAAATATTTTATATTTGGAAACACAAATTTGTTCGAATTTATTAGTTCTATTTTTTTAGAGAGTAGTAATTCGTTAACAATTTGAGAATAAATTTTGCTAACAGGCCCAAATTTATTTTTTATATATTTTAAACCAAAAATAGGGGACCCAAATTTTTTAAAGTAATCCACCTCAATCAAGAATATTATATTTTGATTATAGGGTTCAAAATATTCAGGATTACCTGATAATCTGCCCCATAAATATATAATGACCTCTTTAAGTTTCGAAATCCCATCTTCCTTATCGAACCCAGAGAGAATATCAGGTTTAACCAAATCCTTTAAGTTGCTTCTTACATTATAATTAACTGTATCCTCAGCTCGCAGAAGATCATTTAGACTTATATTGTAGAAATCAGCGAGTTTTTTTGCCTGAACCAATGTAACATCTGCCTTGTCAGATTCGATTTTAATAAGAGTAGGCCTAGATACCCCAATCCTTTTAGCAATTTCTTCTTGCGATAAAAAGAACTTTTTTCTAAGGACCTTTAAGAAACTGCCAATCTTTGGCGATTCTACTTTAGGGACAATGACTTTTCTCATTTGTTAAATATATTTACTTAATATGTTAAGATATTTTACAAATCATGTCAAATATCTATTGCGGTTTGTTTTAAAAAACACTATTATCAAAAATATACATTTAAATTGGTTTTTAAAATTTTCAGAATGGTCAAGAGAATAATAACAACAATAATTACCCTTAGTATTTTTATTAGCACTATTGCTACAGTTAAGGCAGAAGAACTATTATCCATTTCTACTGATGAAATTATCGTAAATGAGACCGATTTAGGACGAACATATTCTATTGAATTAACCAATAAATCCGACAAGGATATTTTCATCAAGGCTGAAGAAATCGTCGTAGAAAGATCTAAAACCGGCGATTTTGTAAAAAAGGATGTAGCCACAACCAATCCCAATGACCAAGAGACCACAAAATCTCTAGAAATTTTTCAAACTTCATTTAAAATTAAACCGGGCGAAAAAATTGAACATAAAGTTAGGATAAAATTTTCCTCAAAGAACTTTTCATTCGAATATCCCGGTATAAACTATGTTGTTTATAGCGATAGCGCTTATAAAGCGATGGTTAACGACGACAATTTTGTCCCATTTATTGTCCAAAGTCTTTCTGGCGAGTATAAAATGGATCTCAACATTAATATTTCAAATCAAGATATCACTACCGATGAAACTATTCATGTAATTGCCGAAGTAGCTAATACTGGTAGCAAATTCTTCTCACCTGAAGGTTCCATCTACATTTACAAAGGGGATGTACTTATTGCAGAGTTAAACGTATCCGATTTTATGCCAAAAAGAATGTACCCAACTGATAACATTACAATTGAAAAAGATTTATCTATTCCGGGCGATAAAATAGATTCAGTTGGAGAATATACTGTAAAATTTACCACCAAGAACGATTTCATCGAGAACGGCAAAACTATATCAATGACATTTATGTTTGTTCCCACACAAATATTTTACATTGCTGGGGGAGCAATTGGACTAATCGCCATAGTAACGATTATAATAACAATAATTCAAAAGAAAAAATCGAATCGAAAATTAACTAATTAACAAACAAATCTTCAAATACAATGGACAATATCACAGTTGACACAACTAAAGAATCTATTGATAGGTTTTTTGATGACAAGATTGATTCTATACTTCCTTCAAAAGAGGAATTCCGTAAACTACTCGAAAGTGGTAAGAGGTTGACTTTCTATATGGGGGCAGATGTAACTGCGCCAAGGCTTCATATTGGTCACACCATTCCTTTCTTAAAGATGTCTCATTTGCAAAAGATGGGACATAAAATAATCTTCCTTATCGGAGATTTTACGGGTAGAATAGGGGACCCTACTGATAAATCCGCAGCTCGAACTAAGTTGACTGACCAAGAAGTCGAAGCCAACACCCAAGCCTTTATTCAGCAAATAAAAACCATCTTTGACTTTAATAATAAAGAGAATCCACCCGAAATTAAATTTAATTCCACTTGGAACTCAAATCTCTCTTTTAAAGATATTATTGAATTAGCCAGCAACTTTACCGTACAGCAAATGATTGAGAGAGATATGTTCCAAAAAAGATTAAAGGACAATAAACCAATTTATCTTCACGAGTTTTTATACCCACTAATACAGGGCTATGATTCCGTTGCAATGGAAGTTGATGGAGAATTTGGTGGAAGCGATCAAACATTTAATATGCTTGCTGGCAGGACTTTAGTAAAAAACATTCTAAAAAAGGAAAAATTCATCATTACCATGAAATTACTCTTATCCGCAGATGGTGTAAATAAGATGAGTAAAAGCATCGGCAATTGCATATTCATTACTGATTCCAATCATGAAAAGTTCGGTAAGATTATGTCTTTGCCGGACAATCTATTAATTCACTACTTTGAATTATTAACCGATTTAAATTCAGAAGAACTCGACACATTAAAGACCAGAATCACAACAGAGCCAATGCTTGTAAAAAAAGAATTGGCATATAAGGTAGTAGCAATGTTTGATGGAGAGGAGAGAGCTTCTGAAGCCAAAACTAATTTCGAAAGGACCGTCCAAAACAAAGAGATTCCAACTGAAATCCCGACTTTCGAAAGAAAGAACTTGGAAAATCAATTAAACCCAGAAGAGAAAATCCTTTTGAAAGACTTCATTACCGCCATAGGATTAACTGCCAGTAATAGCGAATCTAAGAGACTAATAGCAGAAAACGCTGTAGAAATCGACCAACAAAAGAAAACTGATCCAAATGAACTTATAAACCCAGAAGAGGTTTCTCTTGTTAAGGTAGGCAAAAGAAATTGGAAAAAACTAATTTAATTCTTTATCATTCGTAAAAATGTCAGTAATTTCGAATAAAACAAAAGCAACAAAAATTATCTGGTGGATAATCACTATTGCTATTATTTTCTCTATTGTAGCCGTTCCACTTTTAGCAGTGCTTGCATAATATAAAATATGGATATAAATGGTCCAGTACAAAGCTTGCCTTTAATTGGTCCTAAACAGGCTAATTTACTACAAAAACTCGAGATAAACACAATCTTTGGTTTATTAAATCATTTCCCTTCATATTATAAGGATTCTTCAACAATAGTTACTCTTTCTGAGCTAGACCATAACATTAAAAAAACGGTAATAGTTGAAATTGTTGAAATTAAAAATATTCGACTTCGTAATGGTAAGTTTATCCAAAAGGGAATTGTCAAAGACGCAACTGGAGCTTGCCCAGTTACCTGGTTCCACCAACCATATATAACTAAAACATTGAAACCCGGAATTGAAGTCATGTTATCGGCGAAACTAAATCCAAAATCTAGTAAACCGGAAATAATTTCTCCTGAATATGAAATAATTAAGGAACAGAATATTCACATGGGCAAAATCGTTCCCGTATACCCTTTAACCACAGGTTTATCAGTAAAATGGCTACGGAATCGATTTGCATATCTTGTTAACCAGGATGATTTATTAAATAAAATCCCAAATGACTTACCTAAAGAAATTGAAGCAGAAAAGGAGCTCTTAAATCCAAAACAGGCGTACAAATATATACACTTCCCAAGCGATATTAACGAAATAATCAATGCCAGAAAGCGCCTAGCATTTTCCGAATTACTAGGTATATATATAAAGCTAAAAAAAGAGCAATTGAAAAGATTAAAAGGGACTCCTCCCGCCGTAAGATATTCAAAAGCTAATTTAATAAAGGAGATTCAGAGTCTTCCTTTTATACTCACCGATAGCCAAGATAAAGCACTTGAAGAAATCGGAGGAGATTTTAATTCACATGTACCAATGTATCGATTACTTCAAGGAGATGTAGGGAGTGGAAAAACAATTGTAGCATTACTATCAGCGTTATCTGTAATAAATAGCGGTTACCAGGTTGTAATAATGGTCCCAACATCAGTTTTAGCTAAACAACACTTCGAAACTGCTTCAAAACTATTTAAAGGGATTAAAACAAAACTCTTAATTTCTACCACCAAAAACGAGAAAGAGACTGAAGAATCTTATGATTTGATCATTGCTACACATGCCATTTTTTATCATAAGGATAAATATATTAAAAATTTAGGCCTAGTAATTATCGATGAACAACATCGTTTTGGTGTAGCACAACAAAAGGATCTATTGGATTTCCCTCATAATAAATGCACGCCACATGTTTTACACATGACGGCAACTCCAATTCCAAGATCAATAGCCTTAACGCTTTTTGGTGACATTAATGTTTCAATTATTGAAAAACCAGAAGGTAGAAAAATTCCACAGACTAAAATTGTTCCTAATTCAAAAAGAGAGGATTCATACTCTTGGATAGAATCTCAAATTAAAAGTGGTGGTCAAATATTTTGGATTTGTCCTCTAATCGAAGAAAACACAGAGAATCCAAACTCACTCACAAATGTAAACGATCTTTACAAATCACTGCAAATCACATTTCCAAAGCTAAAAATCGGATTATTGCATGGCAAAATCAAAGATGAACAAAAACAAAAGATTCTAAAAGATTTTCGAGATAATGAAATTCAAATACTTGTTTCGACAACAGTAGTTGAAGTTGGTATTGATATCCCCAATGCAAATATTATTATTATCGAAAACGCTGATAGGTACGGACTAGCCCAGCTTCATCAATTAAGGGGTAGAGTAGGGAGAAATAATCAAGAATCTTGGTGTTTGCTTTATACAAACCTTGAAGACAACCCAACAGTAATAAATAGATTAAGATTTTTTTCTAGTGAATCAGAAGGTATAAAAATTGCTGAATTCGACCTCAAAACCAGGGGGCCAGGAGAAGTATACGGCACAATCCAAGCTGGCATTCCAAAATTAAAGATAGCGAATTTCGGAAATAGCGCCTTCCTAAAAGAAGTTCACGAAGTAGCAAATAAAATTTTAAATTTTTAAAACACAAGAATGAGCGTAATTAACGCATTAATATTAGGGATTATTCAAGGATTAACTGAATTCTTACCTGTATCAAGTTCTGCCCATTTGGGACTTATTCCGGCACTAGCCAATTGGGAAGAGCAGAATATCAGTTTCGACATAATGCTTCATACAGCTTCACTTTTAGCTTTAATTGTATATTTCAGAAAAGAGCTAAAAAATATCCTTTTAGGATTTTTTAACAAGGAGAATCCTGAATTCTCTCAAAAAGAAAGTAAGTCATTAATCTTAAATATATTTTTAGCCTTAATACCACTTGTTCCTTTTTATATATTCTTCAAATCTTTTGTCGAATCTAGTCAATCGTTCTCAAATATTACAGTAATATTATTAATGGTTTTTGGGTTAATTCTAATAATCGTAGATCGATTTAAACAGAAAAATACCTTAACTATTAAAGGCTTAAAAATCCCTCAAGCATTAATAATCGGTGCATCTCAATGCTTAGCCTTATTTAGCGGAATAAGTAGGAGCGGCATAACCATAACCTCAGGGCTACTTACTGGACTCAAGGAATCAGATGCAAAGAAATTCACATTCTTTTTATCAATCCCAACGATAGGCGCAGGCTTTCTCATGGCTTTAAAGGATGTTATAACAGGAGAATCACAATTAGTCTTTTCATTATCTCTACTCGTAGCAATGTTAGCTACTTTTTTCAGTGGATTACTAGCCCTTGAGTTATTGTTTAGATTTGGCAGTAAAATTAAACTCAGCTATTATGGGATTTATCGAATAATATTAGGTATAATCCTTCTCATATTTATTTTTTGAATATAACAAGTGAAAAGACATTCATTAATAGTCGTTTTAGAAGATATTCGTTCAGCACTGAATGTGGGTGCAATTTTTAGGACCTGTGATGCAGTCTTGGCAGAAGAACTTCTATTAATCGGCATAACTCCATATCCACCTCATCCAAGGATCCCAAAAACTGCTTTGGGAGCTACAGAAAGTGTCCCATGGAAACATTTTGAAAACAAATCCGAGTTGATCGATTATTTAAAAAACAAAGGCTATTCTTTAGTTTCGGTTGAATTAACAGATAATTCAAAAAATATTTACAACGAAGTAATGCCTAAAAATACTGCATTGATCTTCGGTAACGAGATATCAGGAGTAAGTGAAGAATTGTTAAAGGCAAGTGATAAAGTTATTCAAATACCGATGTACGGCATAAAAGAGTCCTTGAATGTGGCCACTACAGTTGGTATAACAGCTTACGAATATATAAGGCAAAATAATTTTAATAATCAAAAATAAGAAATGTTAAGAATAATTGCGGGGGAGAAAAAAGGTTTAACCATAGAAGTCCCATCTTCAGCCAAACCAATAACTGATCGAATAAAAACCTCAATTTTTGATCTAATTAGGGATTTTATAGAAGGTGCTGAAGTATTGGATTTGTTTTCTGGAAGTGGCAATTTCGCAATTGAAGCCTTAAGCAGAGGAGCAAATAGGGCAGTGATAGTTGAAATTGACGATAGAGCAGTTGAAATTATTAAAAAGAACATTATTAAGGCTAAATATAATTTGAAAACTGATATCTTTAAAATGGACGCCGTAAAGTACTTAAAAAAGATGGATGCTAAATTTGATTTAATAATGCTAGATCCGCCTTTCCCCATGTCCCCAAGTATTAAAAATGAAGTGATGATTATGTCTACAAAACTACTAAAGCCAAATGGACTTTTGATTTTTCGATTCCCTCAAAATGAAAAATATGATCAAGTAGCCCCAGATGTTGATATCGTATTTAAAAAAGAGTATGGAATATCACAAATAAACTATATATTAAAAAAACAAATATAGAATCTATTTAATTTATAATGTTTATGGTAGAATATACGCATTATTGATCTTATTAAGAAATGGGAGCATTACCAAAAAGAAAAATTTCAAAACAAAGAAAAGGCAATAGAAGGTCTCATGATGCATTAAAAAATCCTGGACTTTCAATATGCCCAACTTGCAAAAAAGAGAAGGCAGCACATGCAGTCTGTCCAAACTGTGGTTCCTACAAAGGTACACAAGTAATCAAAGTAAAATAATAATGCAATACAAGTCTGACCCAAGGCATAATTCAAGAGTTTTAGCACTTCAAAAATTATTCCAAAAGGAATTTCAACAAAGACACCTTCAAGCAAATGAGGGTATTTCTCTTTATCCTGAAGAATCCATAGTCGAAATTAACGAACTAGGTAATTTTGACAACGATCTAACCAATCAGCTAGTTGATCAAATGCCAACCTACCAAAACCAAATCGATGAAATTATCCAAGATCTTGCACCAGAATGGCCGATACAAAATATTGCCTTTATGGATCTATTAATATTGAGATTAGCAATTCTAGAAGGCTTTATATTAAAAAAGAATCCTCAAAAAGTGGTAATTAATGAAGCAATCGAACTTACCAAAGATTTTTGCAACGAACAAACACGAAAGTTCATTAGTGGAGTACTGGGAACTTTATATACTAACCAAGATAAATACTTGAAATAATCAAAATGTCAAACACTGAAGAAACCAATCTATTTCAATTGTTAACAGACTTAGGTCTTGAGTATAAAGATATTCAGTTGTACAAGATAGCTCTTACCCATCGATCCTACATAAACGAGAATCTGGGTAAAAATATTACTCAACACAATGAAAGGTTAGAGTTTTTAGGAGATGCGGTTTTAGAGCTAATCATTACAGAATATCTTTTCCATAAATATCCAGAATTTAAAGAGGGCGAACTAACAAGTTTTAGATCAGCAACAGTAAAAACAACGAGCCTTGCAGAAACTTCCAAACAACTCGGATTAGGAAATTATTTATTTTTAAGTAGGGGAGAAGAAAAAACAGGAGGTCGTGAAAGACCATACATACTCGCAAACACCTTTGAAGCCTTCTTAGGAGCGATTTTCCTTGATCAAGGACTATCATTCGCTAAAGCCTTTTTAGAAAAATATTTAATACCAAAAATTGAAGAAATTATAAAAAATAGGAGCGACATTGATTCTAAATCTAGACTGCAAGAGTTAGCTCAGGATCGAATGGGAATTACACCTCAATACTTTTTAATTAGCGAAGAAGGGCCTGATCATGATAAGGTCTTTAAAATGAGTGTAAAAATTGGCCAAAAAACATTCGGCACAGGCGAGGGGCATAATAAGCAAGAAGCTGAATCTAATGCTGCACAAGAAGCAATAAATAATTGGAAAAAATAATCTAATTCTGCCAGTTTTTCAATTGACATTCTTCCTAATTTCTTTAAACTGATATTGTATTTAGTTATATTTATGTATACAGAAAACAAGGAAGGCTCTTCCTTCAAGCCTGTCTTTTATATGCTAATAATTACTATTTTGGTAATTATCATTTATTTCTTTTTTACAAAGAGTAATTTCATCTTTAAACAAGGCTCCGATTCTACTTCAACTATTGTTACCACCGACAACAAAACAATTAATGGAGGTACAACCGGTTCTAATCAATATGTAACAAAAGATAATAAAATCCTAATAACAACCGATGCAGGCGAATTAAAAGAATTAACAGTCGGAGACACAATCGTTATTGAAACCTATTTAGGAGATACAATTTCGGCAGAAGAAATCGAAATTGGAGCGATCAAATTTTCGCAATGGGCCTCAAACAATTGTTTGGCCGGACAAATACCCAAATTCAATGGATTAAACTGGACCTGTGCATTCGATGACACCCTAAGTTTATATAATGGAGGTACAAATCCAACCGCAAACCCTACCAATACAGTTAATCCAACAGGCGGAGTCCTTCCAACCAATCCTCCAACAAATAGTAGACTTACATTATCTGTAACAGGCAACGAAACCAAAACAGTATTTTTAAACTTTGATGGAGTCCCCATTTCTCAGGCAAGTTTTTTTGACTTAAATAACTATATAACCGGAGCAACATTTAATAATATTACTGGAGAATTATCTTTTGCTAGAAACGAATTAGGTCCAATATCCGTTGATCTCGATGGAAGATATTTAACAGCTGATTCTACGGATACACTAACAAATAAAAGTGGCAACATCTCAATGTGGACAAATGACATGGGTTACTTAAGTGTAGATAATGCAATGTCATTTATTAATAAAACAATAGATATTACATTAAACGACATAATTGGCACAGCTAATACAGTACCAATATTTGGATCAGATGGAGTAATGATCAGTTCATCGATCACACCAACCCAACTAGGATTCTTATCTAATGTAACCTCTGATATTCAGACGCAATTAAATTCCAAAGTACCTTCAATAAGGCAAATTCTGACTAATGGACCGTTAAGTGGAGGCGGGGCGTTGACAAGCGATTTATCAATTTCTATTGACCAAGCATCGGCAATAGCTGATGGATATCTTTCAAGTAGTGATTTTATTGATTTTTCGAATGTTAATTGGGACGAAATATTAAATGCTGCAAGTGTTTATATGGACTACAGGCCGAATGATACTGCATGTCTCAACAACGAAATTTTATTATATTCAGTTGGCCAAGGTTGGATTTGCGGATCTATTTCATCAGGAGGATTACTTGCAAATTTAACAGGTGGTAGTGGCATAACATCTTTTACATACGATGGAAGTGTTGCTCAAACAGTTTCTTTGGGTCCTTTAACTACAAATTGGCAACAAACTGGAAATTTTGATGCAATTTTTGGATCCACACCAGTATTTACTAATCCTTCAGCAGATTCAGATGTCTATGTTCAAGGCAATATTGAGAGTGATGGCACAATTTACGCAAACAATTTGAATGTTTCCGGTACACAAATAAATACCGGAAATGTAGATATGTCGTCATCAACTTCATTTAGAATGAGACAAGTGGCTGATGAATCAGTAGCTGCATGTTCATTTTTAGGAGAACTTTTACTCGATACAACTGAGAATAAAATATATACATGCACAGTAGTCGGAACTCCTGGTAATTGGATTGATATTGCCCAAGCCGCAGTAAATTCCCCTGTAAATAATTTACAATTAACAAGCACAACTCATAATGGCTCATTTTCATTTACCGGTGGATATGTAGGTTATCAAGCTGCTGATAAAATTTGCAATGCTGAATTTACTGGAAGCCATATGTGTCAGACTAATGAAGTTATTTCATACATCCACAATTACAGCATTACTCCATTGAACGGTTTAAATGCATGGATTTCTGAAGGAGCTCCAGGTTATACCTCGAACTCAAATGATTGCGGAGGCTGGATGAATAATTCTAGTTCACAATATTTGGGATCATTCTGGTATTTTGATGTAAACGGAGGTGGTAATGGTTCACTTATTAATTGCTCTCTTCAGAAATCAATTTCCTGTTGTAAATAATTTTTTAAAAGGTTGCTATTATTAATGCTAATAAGCTATAATTCCTTGTTTTAAACACCAGCTTTTGATAAAATTAAAAAGCAAATTTTATTGTATTTTTTTAAATAATTATGTTAAAAATCAGACTTTCAAGAATAGGTAGAAAAAACTTAGCCACATATCGTATCGTGGTTGCTAATCAACGAGACAAAAGGAATGGCCAATCTTTAGAAATCATTGGGACTTATGATCCAAAGACCAAACCAAGTACTATTGTCTTAGATAAGGATAAAGCAAAAGCTTGGCTAGTTAAAGGTGCTCAACCATCAGATACAGTAAAAGCTATTTTCGTAAAGCAAAATATACTCCCAAAATCTAAGGGTTTAAAAAAATACAACGAAAAACCTGGGAAAAAGGCTCAAGCAAGAGTTAAAAAGGTAGAAGAAGCTAAATAAAAAACTACTTTATTTTTTCTAAATCACCATGAAAGAATTACTCCAATACATATTAAGTAAAATAGTTGCAGATCCAGATACAATTGTTATAACCGAAGAAGTTAATGAATTTCAAGAAACAGTTTTGAATGTTGCAATTCCAGAAGAAGAAAGAGGTATTGTTATTGGAAAGGCCGGTAAAAATATTCAAGCAATCAGAAACATTATTTCAATTATTGCAAAAAGAGAAGGGAAGAAGGTTAGAATCAAAATCCTCGACTAATCCATTTACTTATCTTCAAAAGCGTTTCCTACATATTTCTTTTCCAAGAAATCTAGTACAGCTTGGTTCATCTGCGTATCCTCACTTATATTAAAATATGCTTTTACAGGATCGAAATTCTTATTAGGTGTAAATTGATACTTGGCAAGGCTAATGTCTCCAGTCCATTCGTTCTCATCAACTTTTAACAAACTCATTTCATTAACTACAAAAAAGTCTTCACCAGTTTGATACATCTTTATAAAAAATTCGCGAATATTATTATATGCGCCACGAACATTGATAGTAGTCGGAATCTGATTAAGGGGAAGATAACTTGGATCTTCTTCTAAATCCTTAATAGCGCTTGGGTCAAGATAAATTGAAGAATCGACAAGTTGAGATTCACCGGTTTTTAATTCATCATAAGTCAAACCTAGACTCTGAACATTTGAAATAATTTTGTCTCCAAAACCAACTACAGAGGTTCTACCAGAAGGAACTAAGAAGTTAATTTTATCTATTAGTTCTTGATTATCCTGTGCACTTTTTTGAATAGATTTGATTTTAACAATTCTATTTTGAAGAGTTTCGTATTCTTTTTTAAGGGAATCGATTTCATTGAGTTTGGTATTCATCGAATTTATGCTGGGAATAAGACCATTAAAAAAGACAAACAAAAAGAATAACATTCCTGCAATAGGCAATAGATAGAATGTAGCTTCCTTCATAACCTCAGATAAGGTCAACTGTTTTTGAGTTATTTCATCAAGAGCCGAAAAATCATACTCATTTATACTATTTGCCACATTTGAAGGATTATTTTGTACCATTTTCAGCTTGAATCTCTACATAATTAAATAAGAAGTTGATCTGACCAGTTGCATTATTAGCCAATTCATCAAATGAAGCATTCTTTAGTGCAACACTTTCGATATATTTATAATCAGTGAATTTTCGAGTTACTTCAGCCAACCTTTGATAATCTCTAGCAACAACATTAACAAAAAATGTACCATCTTGATTCCTTCCGTAGCCATTAATAGTAAAGGTCGGATCAGATTGATAAATCTGATCAAGTAGAATAAAAAGTTGTTCTGGTTTAATGTCGTTTAAAATGACATTACTCAATGAGTTTGTTTTAGCAACTAATTCTCCATGTTGAATTAGAACAGGAGCTAACGCCTGATTTATTGTTTGGTTACTTTCGTCTACAGAAGACTGCCATGATGTTCGGTAAGATTCAATAACTAAATTATTAGCTAGTACAACCGCCAACCAAATAACTACAGATAAAAAGGGGAGTAATGCAACACTAACGGAGTAGTTGTCTCTCTTTTCCTCTTTTTTGACAAGAGCTCTAGATTTTTGTGGTAATAAGTTGAAACCGTATGTTTTCATTGTTTTATTCTACTTTTAAAGCTAAACCTAGTGCAACAGTATAGCTAACATTTGACTTGCTATTTATTTTAGATTTTAAAGACTCATCAATCTCAACTACAGATAAAGGATCAACGATCTTTACTGGTAATCCTAAATTAAGATTAAGAAATGTAACAAAGCCCGGTAATAGTGAACCTTCACCGACTAAAAAGACCTCTGATGGGGCGAAATCGGCCAAATTGATTTTAATAAAATTTATGATTTTATTTAATTCGTTTGTTATAATTTGCACAACAGGAAGAATAGATTTCGCAATTTTTCCCTGAAGCTGATCTTGTAATAATCCATAAGAGATTTTATATTGTTCAGCTTGACGGAAGTCGATATTGTAATCTCTGGCAATAGACTGTGTTAACGAGTCAGAACCACTATTAATATTTTGTGAGTAAATAATATTTTTCCCTTTAATTACTGCAACAGCACTTCCTCTTGATCCAAAATCCATGACTACTGCGCCATTATTCAAGTCTCCTTTGTAGGTCATTGTCCTTGCAGTAGCTAATGATTCTGTTTCTAGTGCAAGGACCTCAAGACCAGCCATACCTAAAATTTCCATATATAGAGAAATAATGTTTTTTGGAGCAGCTATCATCAAAATTTGTTGAATTCCTTTTCCTTCAACCATCTTCTTTGTGATTGGAATATGATCGAGATTTACATCATCTACAGGAATAGGTAAATGATTTTTAGCCTCATAGTAAATGATTTTTTCAAGTTGATCTTCCGGTAAGTCGGGCACGGCAATAATAGTACTAAATATCATTGATTCTGGCAGGGCAACAACCACTTTATTTGTCTTAATACCTAAAGATTCTCTAAGCGTTTTGATCTTAAAGGCTAAGGCCTTTTTCTCATTTTCATCTTTAAGTAAATTGATGGGTTTTTCAATTTCAGTTTGGCCAATTGCAATTAATTTAGGGTGATTTTCAGATACAAAAGTAACCTGCGCCATTTTGACACTACTATATCCAATATCAAGGCCGATGAATTCGGGCAGGTTCATGTATGGTTTATTCTTAATTTAATCTATTTTATTATTTATGATTCAACTTTACAACAATAAAATATTGCTATGTTTTTATAAACTAATTACAATTTATAAATAGTGAAAAATCCATGAGTAAAAGAAGGTTTCTTTTGTTATTCCTTTTGACATTAATAATTGCTTTTTCCAAGACTGTTTCTGCGGATATTATTTGTCCTAGCCCACAGAATTGTAATGTAGGGGCAGAATGTTTTAAACAATGCGGAATTGGCTTAAATAAAAAAGAAAATCTTGACGAATATTACTTCGATAGTGAAGACCCAACTACAAATGAATGTACTGAAATTTTAAGTTTTGGTTCGTATGGGGTCGATCGTAAAGTAGGGAATTTGGGAGATAAAGTCCCAGTCATTAGAAATTATAATGATAAATTTATATCTTATTGCACAAGGAATTCAACAATCACAGCCACTTCTGACGGCGAAATAGTCATCCATGGAATATCAAACGGAGCAAAAGGTTATTTAAGAGTCAAAGCAAATGGCGAAACCTTTACAGGAAATTTACTTAGTTTCCCAGTATCGACAGGGATCATTGTTTCAAAAGGGGACATAATACATATAATTGCAGCATCTGATGCAAATGAGGGTAAGTGGGGTCCAGGATGGAGATTATTAGTTTCTCCAGAAATTTACAATTTAGCTAACGCTGCAGGTGATACTCCTCTTGTTGGCCAAAGTTGGTCAGATTCATTGACAACCTCAATTTACGATTCCTATGATTTTAATGATATAAAAATTTTACCTGCAATTCGAAAACCGCCCAAATGCACAGATATTTATGTGAATTTAATCACAAATAATTTAAATAAAATATATTTAGGAGAAAACGCCACATTACAAGTAGATGTCGACATAACTGATATAGCTCTTCGCTATGAAAAGATCTCAAATATATTCGACCCTGTAATAATTCTTGGAGGTAATTGTGAATTGAATCCCAACACAGAAAACAATTGCCAAGTGATTAGCAAAGCAATTAGTGCCAACCCCACAAAAGTAACCTGGACAAATTATTATAAAGTATGTAAAGGGACATCCTGTAGTAGTTCCTGTTCGGCACAAACTAATTTTGATATTTTCCCATTCCCGGGTATTCTAAGGACTCAGAAAGGGAATGTTTATATCGGTAAACCCTCAATTAACAATACCCCACAAGCGATAATGAACCAATCCCGCTACAAATCCTATTACGAAAAGAACAATTTACTAAAATTTTCTACCTTCAATTTCGCATTCAATACAGATTCAATAACCGATCATAATCCAAGCGATGCTGCAATATTATCTGACAAACAATATATTTTAAATAAGTATAACGATAGCAATCATTACGAAAGTGTATATAAAAGATTTGCTCCTAGAGTTAGATCCAGCAATTTAATTAAAAATATCCTAACATACAATACTAATACAACATTTTCGGATATAGATTTCCAAACCTTTGGGGATAATAATTCTCAACTAATCGATATTGTCAGTGGATCTAATTTAACAATTAACGAAAATGTAAAGTGCAGATCAAAAACAATTTTCCTGGTGGAGGGTAACTTAAATATAACCCCTAATTTCGAGATAGAAGGGGACAATGCCTGCCTTTTCATCGTTAAAGGAAGGGCTGATGTTTTTACAAATTCAGCCGGAATTGATGGTATTATCCAAGCTTTTATTATTACTGATGAATTCAGATCTGTTTCATCCAATAAAAAAATCACAATAGAAGGGGGGGTAGTAGCTCGCTCAACAAAATTCGATAAAAATGTTAATCTAAATGTAATTAATATGAATGATTTGGAAAAAGATACAGCATCAGAAGATCTAAGCTTTGAAGGTGCAAGATATATAAAGCATTTTGGCAATATTCTTTCTAATCCTTTTTTACTAAGTATTAGAGAAAAACAATATATAAAATAATCTTTATTAAATATACATGAACAAATCAAAGAAATTTCAAGGACAAATAATGGTAATTGTTTTGCTTTTTTTGGCAGTCCTCACGATTATCTCGGTAGGAGTTACTTTAAACACATCAAGAGATACTAAAGAACAGGTCGCCGATAAGCAGTATCAACAATATTATTCAGTCGGCGAAAGAATTATTGTAGATCTTATTAATTATATTGGTAAAGATTCTTTAACTAAAGTTGCTGGCCAAAAATCAGATATCAATACTTTAAGTTATGACTGTGGAGCAATTAGTGCCAATTCAGTAAATTGCTCAATAGACCAAATTTTAAGTGAATATTTCAATGAGTCGGGCACATTAGAAGAATTAAAATCGGCTATTAAAATTGAAGATTTAACTGAAATAGATGCCGAAACAACAGGAACGCTAACTGCAAAAAAAGATCAAGATTTGTTATTTGATTTTAATGAAACAGGGATTTGGGATAATTTCTCTTTTAGTTGGAACGACGGATCTACTACGCCAGTAGTATATAACACTGCATGGAATATTAGCTACGACTATTATGACAGCGCCAATAATATTTATAAAACCGATAAATTAGTATGGGATAATTCGGGTGGCAATATATATTCTAACGCAAGCGGGCCTGGAATCATTTCAAGTCCACTAGGATGTTTTGCAATCGAATTCCAACATCCAAGCGGAAGTGATCCTAAAATTTCAATTACAAATAATGAATGTGCTGGAGCCTTATTCCTGAGGATTAAACCAGTGATGAAAACATCCGAACAAGTTGAAATTACCAGTCTAAAGATCTCTGGTGGAAGTGATGGTGTAGTATTAGCTAGAAGAATAATTACCACTACAACATCTTCAAATTCAGGAACTACTGACAGCCCAAGTGCAGTCCTAGAGACAATTTACTTTCTTGGTAAAACACCACTAAGTCTTTTTGATTATGTATTAAGAACAGAAGACAGCGTAATTAAGGAATAAGTTAATAGCCTTAGTTGATAAGATAATTTCTGGTAGATACAGAAAAGTGTCTAACTTGGTTTTCCACCCATTGGACATCACCCGGCTCAGAGTTTTTACATCCGTTGTTGTTTGTATCTTTATCACAACCTAATTCTAAAGCATTTGATTCGGCCTGAAATGTTATTATTACATTTACAAATCGGAATTGTCCCTGAGAATCACTGTCGGAACTTAACACTTGGAAATTTAAGGAGTTTGGGACAATATATAAATTAGAGTTTGATTCAAATTCTTTATCCTGATTACCTGCAGCAGCTGTTCTTATAATTTTTGTTCCGTTTTGCCTCCATCTTACTTCAACACCCTCGACATTGATTGCGCAAGCAGAACCAGTACATTCAGCAACTTCAATGGAATTAGCATTCCTGATATCTCGTTCAATTTGTGCTACTAATTCATCAATATTACTTCTAACTGTAGATCTCACATTTATTTTTGTCGATAAACGAATATTTAATAAGAGACTATTCAAAAGCATAACGACTAAGATGGCAAAAATAGCCATCGTGACAAGCATTTCGATAATCGAAAACGCTTTAAACTTTTTATTGACCGGTTTCTTCATAGGTTAATGGCCTAAAACCATAAATTTCATTAACATAAAAATTTGTATTGTTTTGTGTATTTTTAATTGGAGTTTCGTAAACCACTCTAGAAATAATAAAATATCCGTCTGGTGTACCAGAGATTTCATTTTTTTCTTGCCTTTGAATAATTATTTGATTACAAATATTCAAACCCTCTAAACCACTTCCTTCTCCGGTACTTAATTTATATGGAGACCCATTTAGACAATCCCCAACCTGTATTCTGTTAGCTGGGATTTTAATAAGATCAGAACCACAACCAGAGCCTTCAACTTCTAAGATTGAAAATGCACCTGTAATAATATCTCCTTCAACTTTTACACATGCAAAATCATCGCCATAAGCTAAAAAACCCTCGATGATCTCTTGTATACCCGTACCTTCTCCAGTTGAGGTGGTGGGAGCTTTTAAATATTCCAAACTACTAATCATTAATTTATTTGATAAATCAGAAATCTCATTTGCCTTAATTTGTCTAAAGTTTTTAGCATTTAATGAAGTAATCGCAACTATTGCAATTGCAAAAATAACCATAGCAATTAGGATTTCAATTAACCCAGCTCCAGATAAATTGTAAGATTTTTTAAGGATACGCACGATCTATTGAATTATTTTGAATATGAAAATATGAATAGTCAACTTTTTGAGAAACAATTTTTGTAGCGATATAACAATTAACTTCAGAACCTGATTGATCAATAACTCGACCAGTAAGATTTTCAACAATGACGCCTTGAGTTCCATTTATAACACAAGGATTATCAGCAAAAGGAGCAGGATTCATATTAAATAAAATATTCGAATATCTTTCGGGGATGAATGATTGACCAACTCCGGGTAAACAAGTTGGATTCATCCAACTATCTCCAATGTTTTTCCAACAGATCCTATAGATTAATCTCGATCCATTAGTTGAATCAGGTATTTGTCTTGTAATAAAAAAACCGTAATTTCTAGAATTAACTTGAGCAAATTGCACAGGGTCTGTAATATGTCCAGAAGGGATGGTGTTGTTTTTAGCTTTAGTTTGAATTTCCTTAAAAACTGATAGGATTTCTTCAGTAGCTTGGCTTGCTTCAGTATTTTCTCTCCAAATAATCATACCACCAGCTCCCAAAGCAATTAGGATGCCGATTATGGCCATAACAATAAGAACTTCTAAAAGAGTAAATCCTTTTTTCATTAATACTATTCTAATCAATTTAAACTAACATTGATAGATAAAGCCCGATAATTTCTTCATGAAAAAAGAGAGCAATAATCGTTCCAAAAGCAATAAAGGGGGCTAATTGGATTTTTACATCTTTAATTTTTTTTGTTTTAATCGATTTAATAATTCCGATTATAGATCCCGACATAACTGTTATAAAAAAGGCTACAAGCCCACCCTCAACTCCTAACATTAGTCCAGTTATTCCAAATAAAAAAATATCTCCTTCTCCCATGCCACCCTTTTTACTTAGTATATAAACAAGACCAATTATTCCAGCGAGTAAAATGCCACCCAGCAAATGGTTTAAAGGATCGTTAATAAAGGGTAGGGGAGTAATAAAACCTAAAAGTACAATTAAAAGAGTAATCCCCAGAGACACATACACGCTTCTAGATTCAATTTCCCAATATAAATAATCAAAATAACCAAAAAAGAGCTCAATCAAAAGGAATATGCTCAATATTATTGCCCCTAAAATTACAAATCCAAAATTGAAGTCAGGCGAAGCAATATCAAAAAAATTTGTATACGATTTAATAAAAGCCAATGCAAATAAAGCCCCCGCGATAAATTCAACGACAGGGTAGAGGATAGGAATTTTTTTACCACATTCCCTACATTTGCCCTTGAAAATTAGGAAAGAAAAGATTGGAATAAGATCAATTGGCTTTAATTGTTTTTTGGAATGGTCACAATAAGATCTCCCCATAAGAGATTCCCCAGTGTGCAGTCTCCAAATTAGCATATTAATAAAGCTACCAAAGGCTGCTCCAAAGAGGAAAAAAATTATTATCCAAAGTTCCATTACTTTTGTATTTACTACATAGTAGGTAAAATCTTACCGTCATCAATAGGAATTGCTGTTCCAATAAAACCATGTCCAGCTGTATCACAGACCATACTCTGAGGCTCACTTAAATTTGCCCATCCACCACCTTCTAGAGAAGCACAGATTTTACTCCCACCATTTGAACTTATTAACCAACCAGTATTTGAGGCAGTAGTACTTCCAAAAGATACTGTCCCAGCAGATATATCACCGGAGGAATTGCCGCTTGGTAAAACAATCCCGTTTAATTTTACTTCATAACAATTACTACAATTACAAGTCCCACTCGTCCCAGTTGAAGATCCCATCAAGCATAAACCAGTACTAGTAAAGCCAGCATTAGCTGGTTGTTTATTAAACCTTGAATAATATTCACTGAATCCTGCCAAAATTTGCGCTCCGGCTTCTCTTCGTTGAGTATTTCTTGCACTTTGTTGTGCTACTCCAATTCCCCAAATTGCTGTTGCTATTAACAATCCAATAATTGCCATAGCTACTAGCAATTCGACCATTGTAAATCCTTTATATATTTTCTTCATATAATAAGTGAATAAAAATTAAATAACTTAAAATATAGTACGATATTTTAAATTTGAATACAAATAAAAACCCCGGCGATTAAACCGGGGATTTTAAGATTATAATTAATAATTAATTATGGGCAAGGCAAACTTTGGGGTTCGCTAAGATTTGCAAAACCACCACCTTCTAAAGAAGCACAAATTTTCGTCCCACCTACTGTAGATCCATTACCAATTATCCATTGAGTATTTGAGGCACTTGTTTCAGCTCCCATCTTCTGCCCACCAGCAACATTTAGATTTACACTAGTGTTAGTCCCAGTAACAATTCCATTTAAACTAATAAAATAACAATTCTGACCAGGGGTAGCTTTCGTACAACTGGTTGCATTTGTGGTAGTATTGCAAATACATAAACCATCTGTACCTAATCTACCAGCGGCTGCCTGAGTATTAAATCTTGAATAATATTCACTGAATCCTGCTAATATTTGTGCTCCGGCTTCTCTTCGTTGAGTATTTCTTGCACTTTGTTGTGCTACTCCAATTCCCCAAATTGCGGTTGCTATTAACAATCCAACAATTGCCATAGCTACTAGCAATTCGACCATAGTAAATCCTTTTTTGAATTTTCTGTACATAGAAGATAAATAATAAATAAATTACTTGATTACATTTCCTAAGTTATATATAGGAACGTAAATCGCAAGAGCAAGAAAAGCTACCATGACTCCTGCTATTACTAAGATAATTGGTTCCATAAGCTTTGTCAAGTTTGAAGTCATCTCATCAACTTGATCACCATAAAATCTTTTAATTTCAGCTAATATCTGATCAGTCTTTCCAGTTTGTTCACCTGTTGCTATCAATTTAACTACAATTGTTGGAATAACACGACTTCTGGAAAGGGGGACTGCTAGGGGAACACCTTTAGCAACTTCAGTAGCGGCTTCTTCTAGGGCAGTTTTAAAATGATAATTACTTAATGCTTTTGAGGTTGATTTTAAGGCATCTATAATTGGAATACCGCTTTTTAAAAGCATATGGAGCAATCTAGTCATTTCATAAACCTGAATTTTTGAAATTAAGTCTCCAAAGATTGGCAAAACAAGAGTAAGCTTATCTATTGTACTTCTACCACCCTTACTTTTATAAAAAGCTCTATAACTTAAAAATGCGGCAATTAAAATAATTACGCTCGAAATTAGAAACACAGGATTAGACATCGTATTACTTGCATTGATCATAAACTGAGTAACACCTGGTAATTCTACATTTCCAAAATCCTTGTATAGAGATTCTATTGCAGGGACCATCACAACCATTATCACAACTACAACTACAATAATTACTAAAAATATTATTATCGGATAAATCATAGCCCCCTTGATTTTACCCTGCAATTGAGCCGAATTGCGCATATCATCTGCTATTTGCAACATGATTTCTGAAAGATTTCCAGAAGATTCACCAGCTTGTATTAATGAAATTTGAAGTTCATTAAAAATAAACTGCTGTTTTGAAAAAGCGACAGATAGAGGAATACCTCCTTGAATATCCTTGTAAACTTCAGCAAGCTTGTTCTTCATTTTTACATATTTAGCTTGCTGTAAAAGTATTTCAATAGTTTGAGAAATCGGCAGTCCGGCGGAAAGCATAGTCGCTAATTGTCTTGAAAAGACTACTTTTTCATTTAACGGAATATCTCCGATTTCAAAATCTTTCAATTTACTACTAAACTTTTTGAAATCAAATTCAACTTTAGGTTGAATATCAAGAGTAAATAGTTTTTGTTCAGAAAGCTTTTGATAAACTTCATCATAGTTTTGTGCATCCAATTCGCCATTAACTATTTCGCCGTTTTGTTTTGCTGCCTTATATATAAAAATTGCCATGAATAATAATCATAAAATATTATTTCCCTTTATTTATTAAAGCTAGTAGTTCATCAGGTTTACTGGTGAAAGACATAGCTTGATCTATAGTGATCTCGTTGTTTCTAACCATAAATAATAACGATTTTTCAAGTGTGATCATTCCTAAATCAGCATTAGTTTGGATTATATTATCTATTTGATAAGTTTTACCGTCTCTGATAGAGCTTTTAACTGCTGGAGTGCAGATCAAGACCTCAAAAACAGCTTTTCTACCACCACGATTCAGTGGAATTAATCTCTGAGAAATGACAGCTGTTATTACGTTTGCAAGCTGGGATCGAATTTGATTCTGTTGCCCCTCTGGAAATACATCAATTATACGATCAATTGTTTGCGAAGCAGAATTTGTATGTAAAGTCGTAAAAACCAAGTGTCCGGTTTCTGCAGCAGTAATTGTAGCAGCAATAGTTTCATAATCACGCATCTCACCCACCAAAACAACATTAGGATCTTGTCTTAAAATTTCTCGAAGAGCTCTTGTCCAAGATGATGTATCTTGACCAATTTCTCTTTGACTCACCATTGATTTTGCCTTAGGAAAAACATATTCAATAGGATCCTCAATGGTAATTATATGTTTATTCTGAGTTAAATTTATTTCCTGAATCATAGCTGCGATACTCGAACTTTTACCACTTCCCGTAGGTCCGGTGAACAAAATTAATCCCTGAGGAACCTTAATGAGATCATAAGTGACTTGTGGTAGACCTAGTTCTGCAATCCCTTTGATCTTATTTGGAATAAGTCTAAATGCTCCAGACCAGAATCCTTTCGATTTATAAATATTTACTCTGAATCTATTACCTGACATATGAGGGTAGGAGAAATCGACGTCAGAATGTTTTTCTAATTCATCTTTTAATCTTCCAGTAATAATTGACATAAAAACTTTCTCAGCCCTGCCGATTGCTAATTCCTGCGTTCCAATATTTACTAATTCACCATCAATACGAAGCATTGGGGGATAACCCGGTGTTAAATGCAGATCCGAAGCATTCTTTTCTATAGATAGGGTTAGAAGATCGTCTAATTGAGCCTTATATGCTTTGCCCTCATCAAATAGAGCGTCACTCTCAATTGTCTTTGTAATATTTAGTTCAGATTTCTCATCTGGTAATACATCAATAACATTTGGTGTTGGGACCGAATTTTGACTTAAAGAAGGCCCGATCGATTCTTTCACACCACCATTTAATACAATATTTTCAGAAGGCATTGGAATATCACTTAATTTCGCATGTTCATCTCTTAATATATCAACATATTCCTTTTGCATAGGCGTCCCAACTTCAACTGGAGGAATATTTGTCGTTTGGGTTGTAGTTGGAGTGGTTGGAGTAGTTGCTTGAGTCACTGTTGGATTAGAGGGCATAGGAGCCTGCTGAAAAAGTGGGTTGCTAGTTGAATTGTCGTTTTGATTATTTGTTGTCATTTTTTTTATTAATAAATAATTTTTAAATTTAACCCACAACTCTTAATACTTCCTCAACTGTTGTAGCACCTTCAAGAACCTTAATAAATCCATCTTGCAACATAGAAGTCATACCATCTTGTCTTGCGGCATTTTCTATTGTTTGAGCAGCCTCATGTGAAATTATCATGCTTCTTATCTTTTCATTAATTTCTAACACTTCGAAAATACCGATCCTACCTTTGTATCCCGAATTAGCACAGGCATCGCAACCTTGTCCCTTTGCTAAGAATAATTTACCCCCATTTTTTTCTAAAATTGCATTTAGGTTAAATCCATTAATAGAACTTAATACTGATCGGATCTTTTCAATTTCTTCTGAAGATGCTTCATAGGTTTTCTTACAATTATCACAAACCTTTCTAACCAACCTTTGAGCGGCCGCAATATTAATGGTTGAAGCTAAAAGGAAAGGTTCAACACCCATATCAATCAATCTAGGCATAGCCGTTGCGGCACTATTAGTATGGAGAGTAGCAAGGACTAGATGACCAGTAAGTGCTGCTTGTACAGCAAGTTCTGCGGTTTCTCCGTCTCGAATTTCGCCGATCATAATTATATTTGGATCCTGCCTTAAAAATGCCCTTAATCCTTTTGCAAAAGTAAGTCCGACTTCAGGATTTACTTGAACTTGATTAACCCCGTCTATCCTTATTTCGATAGGATCTTCAAGTGTTAAAATATTTACTCCTTCAGTGTTTAATATTTTTAAACAACTTGCCAATGTTACTGTTTTTCCGGACCCGGTAGGGCCAGTTACTAAAACTATACCCATTGTTTTTTTGATCGCTTTATAAAATTCATCATAATTCCTTCCTCTTAATCCAGTTTTTTCTAAAGTTAAATCTCCGCCACCTTTTTCGAGTAAACGCATAACCACTTTTTCACCAAAAGCAGTTGGAATGATAGAAACCCTAAGATCTATCTGTTCTTGATCTATTTTTACTTGAAACCTACCATCCTGAGGTATTCTATGTTCGTCAATTTTTAAATTAGATAGGATTTTTATCCTCGAAACAACAGAAGGAGCAAGCTTTAGTGGTAAAACTAATTTCTCAGATAAAACACCATGGATTCTATTCCTTACAATCAACTTATTTTCACGGGGTTCAATATGCACATCAGAAGCCTTCATTCTTACGGCATACTCCAATATTACATTTATAATCCTAGCTACTGGAGCAGAGGATATATCACCCTCTAAACTTTTAACATCTTCCAAATTACCCGAAACTTCAATCACATCGCTTTTGACATCCTCGAGGGCCCTGCTAACATCAGATCCAACCTGAGCACCATATTTGGTTTGAATAATTTTTGTTATCAATTCCGGATCAGCAAAGTAAGCATCAACCCTTTTTCCCACCATAGTCTTAATGAAGTTTGTAGCCTGAATATCCAATGGATCAACCATGGCTACCTTCACAGAATCAACTGTGTCTTCAAATAAAACCGCCTGATATCTTTGAGCCACATCTGATCTTAACTTCTGTAAAACATCAACCTTGATACTTAAGTTTGATAGATCAATATAGGGGATTTTAAATATTATACTTTTTACTTTTAGTAGCTTGTCTTTATCGATAAATAGACCACTTAATATTATCTCAGTTTCGGGTTTTGCGGTTATTTGAACCTGATTTTTAATTTCAAGTGCTTGAGCCTTACTTATCAGATTAGCCTGTAATAACTGCTGTGTAATAGGCAAATCAGCAAATTCATTTAAATTAAGTGAAGGATTAGAATTAACGGCCAGCGAAACTTTTGGGGGTATAGCCCCAGAAGGTATAGAAGCACCTACAGCAGCTCCTTGTTGCAAAACCATATTCGAATTAACACTATTTGTCATGGACATTTGGGACAGTGTTGTAGAAAATTATGTATAATATATTATTCTTTTTCTTTTGAGTAAAGTCAATTAAAAAAACTATGGGCAAATCATATATAATTTCTTCATCTTCAAAATCATTCATTGATGATTCAATCAAAGACATAATAAAGGGTTTAGATTTAGATAACAGATCAAATTCAGAAGATATCTATTATCTAAAATGTCTAGAAGATAAAAACAGTATAGGGATTGAACAAGTTAAGCAACTTATTAATTGGTCTAATTCAAAACCATTTCACTCCCAAAATAAAGCAGGAATAATCCTTGAGGCCGAAAAGCTAACTGAGCAAGCTCAAAACGCTATGTTAAAACTTCTCGAAGAACCCAGTAAAAGCAATAACTACATACTTACTACTTCAAATTACAGGGATTTAATAACTACTATAACATCAAGATGTCAATTAATCCTTGATTCCAAAATTAATAATGATGAATTGAACATCTCAGAATTTATCAAATCCGATCAACTTGGAAGATTAAACTTTGTAAACATTGAAGTAACAAATGAAAATAAAAATATTTTCCTGCTATCTTTATTAAAATATTATCGAGCAAGATTGAAAGAGGGTAAAGACACAAGAAAAAATATAAATATTATCAATCAAACGCAAAAGTATATTGGGTCTAATGTCACATTAAAAAACTCAATGTTGTTTCTAGCTTTAAACCTTGACAACTTTAGTTAAAGATTTTTTAATGAATAATTGGTATAATTAAGAACCACTTATCCATATAAATGGATCTGCCCCACAACCGAATTAAGTTGTGCTACAATGATTAAATTATCTTGGAATCGATTAAAAAACTATGAGTAGTTCTTCATATGATGCAAGTTCAATAACAATTCTCGAAGGCTTAGAGGCAGTGAGAAAAAGGCCGGCAATGTATATCGGAGACACTGATGTCACTGGTCTTCACCATATGATTTATGAAATCGCAGACAACTCAATTGACGAAGGATTGGCCGGGTTTGCAAAACAAATTACCGTGACTTTAAATGAAGATGGCTCAGTAAGCGTTGAAGATGATGGGAGGGGTATTCCAACTGGAATTCATCCCGTAAAAAAAATAAGCGCACTTGAAATTGCAGCAACTATTTTACATGCTGGAGGTAAATTTGGAGATGGAGCATATAAAGTTTCATCAGGTCTTCATGGAGTAGGATTGTCAGTCGTAAATGCTTTAAGCGAATGGATGACGGCTGAGGTATTTCAAAATGGAAAACATCATATACAAAAATATGTGCGTGGTATTCCACAGGGTCCAGTAGAGGCTATTGGAGACAGTGATAAACATGGTACAAAAATCACTTTTAAAGTAGATCCAACGATTTTTGCTCATACCACCTATAATCTAAAAACTTTATTAACCAGATTTAGACAACAAGCCTATCTTACAGCCGGACTAAGATTTAGATTGATTGATAATCGCTCAAAAGATGACAGGGTAAATGATATTGACTTACCTACAAACTACATGTTCTGTTTTCAAGGTGGAGTTAAATCATATATTAAATTACTAAATAATTCATACAAAATAGTTCACCGTAATATTTTTTATACTAAATCAAGTTTAGAAGACGTTGATGTAGAAGCAGCAATTCAGTATACGGATGATCTTCAAGAAAGAGTTATGGCTTTTGCTAATAATGTTTTCAATCCAGAAGGCGGTACCCATGTTGCTGGTTTTAGGATTGCTTTAACCAAATCCTTAAATGACTATATTGCTCGAACAGGTAACGAAAAAGAAAAAGAAATTAAAATTTCGGGTGATGATTCAAAAGAAGGTTTAACAGCTATAGTATCTGTAAAAGTTCATGATCCTCAATTTGAAGGCCAAACAAAGATTAAATTAAATAATCCCGAAGTCACACAAATAGTAAGGAAAGTTATTGCTGAGGCATTAGATAAATACTTAGAAGAAAATCCAAAAGATGCCAAAAACATAATTTCAAAAGTAATCCTCACTCAAAAAGCTAGAAAAGCTGCCAAAGCAGCTCGAGAAGCCGTCGTAAGGAAGGGGGCATTTGAAGGTGGTGGATTACCAGGTAAGCTTGCCGATTGTTCATCAAAAAAAGCAGAAGAATGCGAACTTTTCATAGTAGAAGGGGATTCTGCAGGCGGTTCAGCAAAGCAGGCAAGAGATCGAAACACTCAGGCTATTTTCCCATTACGAGGTAAACCATTAAACAGCGAAGAGTATAGAATTGATAAAGTAATGTCAAACCAGGAAATTAAAAATCTTGTAATCGCCTTAGGGACTGGGGTAGGGGAGACCACCGATATGAATAAGCTTAGATATCATAAAATAATCCTTATGACTGATGCAGATGTTGATGGAGAACACATTGTAACCTTATCATTAACTCTTTTTTATCGACATTTAAGACATATTCTTGATAATGGCTATCTATATGTAGCACAACCTCCATTATTTAAAATTGAAGTTTCAAAAGATGAGTTTTACTGGGTGAAAAATGAAGAGGAAAGAGATAAAATGATCGCAAAATTAGCATTGGAAAACAAAGCACCAAAACACATTCAAAGGTTTAAAGGTTTAGGAGAAATGAATCCAGAACAATTATGGGAAACAACCATGAATCCAAAAACTCGAGTCCTAAAAAGGATTAGGGTAGAGGATATCGAAGAAGCAGATGCAACTTTCGATTTATTGATGGGTAACGAAGTAGCACCGAGGAAAAAATTTATACAAACCCACTCAAAAGAAGCTAATCTTGATATTTAAATAAATAAAAATGGCAACCGATAACAACACACAATTATCTTCAACACAAACAATAAAACCGACTCAACCCGTCGGACCTTCCAATGTCCTTGAAAAAAACATCGTAGAAGAAATGCGAAATTCGTATATCAATTATGCAATGAGCGTAATTGTAGCAAGGGCATTACCCGAAGTTCGAGATGGATTAAAACCGGTGCAAAGAAGGATTCTTTATGCTATGTATAAACAAGGGTTTCTTCCTGATAAGGCATATAAAAAATCAGCCCGTACAGTTGGAGAAGTGATCGGTAAATATCATCCACATGGAGACTCATCAGTTTATGGAGCAATGGTTAGAATGGCACAACCATTTAGTTATAGATACATTCTTGTAGATGGGCAAGGTAATTTTGGTTCTATCGATGGGGATTCACCTGCGGCAATGAGGTATACCGAAGCTAAGCTTCATAAAAACGCGTTAGACATTATTAACGACATTGATAAAAATACCGTTAACTTTGAAAGAACTTACGACGGAAGTTACCTTGAACCATCGGTAATGCCCGCAGCAGTACCTAATTTATTGTTAAATGGAGCAGAAGGTATCGCAGTTGGTATGGCCACCAAAATACCACCAAACAATTTAACTGAAGTAGTTAAAGCACTTATAGCAACAATTAATCAAGAGAGTCCGAATAGAGAAAAGAAAATTGATTATAGTTACTTAGAAAAAATCAGAACAATGTCCGATTTAAAAGATCTATCATCGGATAGACTCCCTGAATTTTATTCGGACATTTCTTTTGATGATATCTTCAAAGAATTGCCTGGACCAGACTTTCCAACGGGCGCCGAAATCTATGATATTAAAGAGATACAACTCGCTTATAGTACAGGTCGTGGAAGGATTTTAATGCGTGCCATTGCTAATATCGTCGAAACAAAAAACGGTAGATATCAAATTATAATTTCCGAATTACCTTACCAGGTTAATAAGGCCGAATTAGTTACAAGGATTGCTGATTTGGTAAAGGAAAAAAAGATTGAAGGTATTTCTGATTTAAGAGATGAATCTAATAAATTAGGTATTCGTATTGTAGTTGATATTAAAAGAGATGGTAAGCCAAAAACCATTTTAAATCAGCTATATAAATATACCGAAATGCAAAAAGCATTTAATTTGAATCTTCTTGCATTAGTTAAAGGTGAGCCAAAATTATTAAATATAAAAAGAGTCTTAGAATTATTTGTTGAACATAGACAAGAAATTACAATTAGGAGGGCAGAGTTCGAATTAGCAAAATCTCGAGAAAGAGAGCACATTTTAGAGGGTTTAATGATTGCTTTAGATAATCTTGATGAGGTCATTGCTACAATTAGAAGCTCAAAAGACGCAGAAACGGCTAAAACCCGCTTAATGGAAAGGTTCAAACTTTCCGAAATCCAAGCCCAAGCAATATTAGATATGCAGCTTAGAAAATTAGCAGCTTTAGAAAGACAAAAAATTGAAGAAGAGTACAAACAAATAAAGGAGACAATTAAAAATCTTCTTACATTTCTAAGTACTCCAAAAATGATTCTGGATTCAATTTCAGAAGAATTAACACAAATAATTGAAAAGCGTTCAGACAAAAGACTAACCAAGATTCATAAGGGTAAAGTAGGGGAATTCAGCGAAGAGGATCTTATCGCAAAAGAAGATGTTATCGTAACCGTGAGCGAACAAGGTTACATTAAAAGGATGAAAGAAGATGTTTATCAACTTCAAAAAAGAGGGGGAATTGGTAAAAAGGGAATGTCAACAAATGAAGATGACAGCGTAGCTCATATTTTCAGCTGTAATACACACGATGACATATTGTTCTTTACAAATAAGGGTAGAGTATTCATTCAAAAAGTTTATGACATTCCAGAATTTGGAAGACAAGCTAAGGGTCAAGCAGTCATTAACTTGATAAATATTGAACAGGGTGAGCTTGTTACGAGTATTTTAACTCAAAATACTTCTGGCAAAGTCATCGACGAAGATGTTAATCAGGAAAATCAGATGACTTTTGAAGCCAAGAAAAATTATAAATTCTTATTTATGGCAACCAAGAAGGGAACCATCAAAAAGACTTTAATCTCTGAATTTGCCAATATTAGAGCCAATGGCATTATAGCCATCAAACTAGCATCTGATGATGATTTAATTTGGGTACGCCCAACTGATGGTAATGATGACATCATTTTAATAACTCGAAATGCTCAAAGTATCAGATTTACTGAGAAAGACATTAGAGAAACTGGTCGGGCAAGTATGGGGGTGAGAGGCATTAGATTAAAAGACGAATTAGATGAAATCATAGCAATGGATGTGGTTCGTGAAAATGAAAATTTAGTATTAACAATTTCAAAAAATGGATTTGGTAAGGTAACAAAACTTCAAGACTATCCAATACAAAAAAGAGGCGGTAGGGGAGTATTTGCAGCTAGGATAAACGAAAAGACCGGGAATTTATCCGCAGCAAGAATCTTAGATCACCCAGATGCCGAGTTATTGATAATCAGCCAAAATGGTCAAGCAGTAAGGATTCCAACAAAAGACCTTCCCATGCGAAATAGACAAACTGCCGGCGTAAAATTAATGCGATTGAGAGAAAACGATTTAGTAAGCGCCATAGCGGTTATCTAAAGGAATTATTGATAATTAACATAATCTAATGTAATATAAAGTCCTAACATTTCGTTAGAGTTAATTGATAAATGAACAGCCTCACTTTTAAACAACTTATTATTATTAAAGGTCCTTAGAGAACGAGAGATTACTTTTTCTACCTCTCGCTCCGAGAGGTTTTTTATTTTTGATTTTATTTAAAATTTAATGAACAACAAAGAATTAAAGTTAAAATTACAGAATTTAAGAGAACAATTAGAAAAAATTATTGAAAAAATTCAAACCGAAAGGCAAGAATCCAAAGATGACGAGACAAATGTTATCGATGAATTATTGATGAACAAAGGTTTATTAGAAAAAGAGATCGAAAATATCGAAGAAGCCCTATATGAACCTAAAAAACTTTCTCAAAAAAAGTATGTATTAAAGCAGAATAATGTAATTCGAAAAATTAGCTTAGTCGACGAAACTTTAGCTGATTCATCTGCCGGATTAATTTCTTCACAAAGCCCCCTAGGAAAGGCCCTACAAAAAGTTAGGGTAGGGGATAAATTCAAAGTTTTTACCCCAATAGGAGAAACTGAATATCTTTTACTCGAAACAGAGTAAATACTTCCCTATTTTTTTACTAATTTTCACCTTACCAGAGGTCTTAGGATACTTTTTCAAAAGAATCCCTTTATCTTGGTGAAATTAAAAAAAATTTCAAAAAGAATTTCTAAGAAACTGATCTTTTTTAAAAACTTGCTCTTAAATATTTTTAGTAAAAAATTTCCTACTTAGCCCTTACAAAAAAACACTTAAAAATAGATTTTTGACTGTGGGGGCTAAAATTTGATTATCTTAGACGACCATTTTACGGTCTTTGAAAAATAAATCAAAAATAAACGCATTACAGCTCGATATCTTCTTAGGGCCCGCCCAGCTGGGGTTTAGGGGCTTAGGCAGTAATGTTTTTAAGAGGATGGAACTTTCTATGTGCTTCGGCCGCAACTTTCTCACTTGTATGTAGATAGTTTGTAGTTGTTCCTAAAGATTCATGACCCAATAAGTTCTGAATTGCAACAACATCAGCACCATTTTCAGACATAAAGGTCGCAAACCCATGTCTAAGACTATGTGCAGATGTCTTTACATTAATACCAAGCCTTTTTCGATATTGGATTATTCTAAGCTGGAAGTAATTAGCAGATACCCTTATAAGTTTAGGATCATCAAGCTTTTTGCGAGTTCCCTTAACTGGAATAAATAAAGCTGGGAGCTTATCATCACGGGCATTTATGTAGTCACATATATAATGCTGACACCTTGGTGTTAAATATACAAATCTTTGTTTTTTCCCTTTACCAGTAATGAAAACCCTCTCATTAATAACAAAAGACTTTGTCATTTCATCTTTATATCCGAGTTTATCTATATCAAGGCTACAGGCTTCAGAAATACGCATCCCGGTTGAAAATAACAGCTCCAAGAAGGCTCTGTTTCGCTTTTTTACAATTTCGATTTTCTCAAACTCATATGGACTTTCGATAAGCCTTATTAAATCGTCATAATCAGCTAGTAAGGATAGCTTCTTTTCTTTTTTAACAAACTCTATTTTCTCAGGTGGTATTGGGAATTCATAATCATTCATTAATAGATATTTTAGATATCTTCTCAAACTGGATAGCATGCGATTAATTGATCGGCTTGATAATCCCTCAACAGAATTTGAACTTGTTAATCTCTTTTTAGTATGAGTTTTGGGCTCCACTCCAGTATTGACACTACTGTAGGGGTTTTCATCGACTATATCAGTCTTTTTATCCTTATTTTCATCTGTATTGGCAAATAACGAAAGGTGAGAAGGCCCTCTCAGCATAGCTTTAAACTCATCAACATTGGCTCGAGTAACTTTGTTGAACGAAATAGAGTGGAGTGATAAAAATTTTTCAAAGGCCGAAAGATCACGATTATAGTTAAAGAGGGTCTTAAGGCTATAATTGTTACTTTTTAAATAATTAATAAATTGTGATTGATAAGGCAACATATAAATATAATAACAAAATTAGAATAATCGTTGTACTCTTTTACACCCCACCGTCTTGTTCAATATAATGTTGATTATACTCAATATAAATTCAGTATAAATATACCTCTTTCGTAGGTAGAAGACAAGCATCCTTAAATGAGCCCTAGTCATATAGATATTCATGCATTCACTATCAATTCTATGTTTATTAACTGTATAAATTTAATGGATTTTATTTGTGAAGCCCCTACTTAATCGTATCATTTGCGTAAACCGCATTTTAAATGAATGTTATTTTTGTTTATTCACTAAACCCAGGATCGCCCAATCCCCTACCCCATCTACCTTTCAAAGATTTTATATTTCTTTATCAATCCTTAAACAAAATTATTTTATTATTGAATAACCTTTTTTCTTTGAAATTAAAAAAAGAAGTTTTAAGCACTAACTGATGAGGGGCCCATTAATCCCCCACTCCGATAGCAATACCAATAAAAAAACTATTAGTGTAAAAATCACTCCATATTCAACCCAAATCCACTTCCCAATTATTTCCCTCATCTCAAGAGAAATATTCATGCATACATAGAAAGTTAATGTTAAAGCTAATGCTAAATAAGGAGCCCCTACTGGCCACATACTTATTCCACCGGCCAATAAAAGCATTAAAAGGGCGACAGTTAAAGAAATTGTAACCTTATTCATCCTCCGAAGCTCAATACTCCAAAGTGAAATATAACTAAACAAAACAGTTGTTAAATATACTATGCCCAATCTATAAAAGATATTAATGTCATTTGTAAATATCAAATAGAATGTTAGGAATGCATCAATTAAAGAGATGATAAAGACTGCGGCCTTAGCAGCCTGAGCAAGCGGGATATTCTGAAGATAGCTGGTATTTAGGATATTTACAGCTAAAAGATTAATATAAGTAAAAGCCCCTAGGACCAGAAATGATATTATCAATAAAGGGACCTGAGATATATTAGAAATGAATGTAACCAATATCAATTGCATCAATATCGATAAAACCAGTATCCCTATACTGGGGAATAGCATTATTGTTATTAATCTCTCGCCTCTGACTTTAAAGAAAAGGGCCCAGAAAGTACCCAAATATAAAATTACTCCTAGTATCAATCCTTTTAAGAGATCTTCTACGAATTGGATTTGAGGGTCAGGTGAAGTCCCTTCCCAAAACAAAGACATTAAAACATAAGCCGTAGCCACTAACAGCGACACTATTACTACTCTTGCTCTTGTATTAATTTTCTTCATTTTCTTGTAAATATTTTAATGTTTTTTCGGTAACAACTCTACCCTTCGGAGTTCTTA
Organism: uncultured Candidatus Saccharibacteria bacterium; assembly: GCA_964461915.1. Taxonomy (GTDB): domain Bacteria; phylum Patescibacteriota; class Dojkabacteria; order B142; family OLB20; genus JAKQLP01. Next base: position 555,605 of record CAYWVD010000001.1, read on the forward strand.
TTAAAAAACCTTCCTTTATTAAGAATGGTTCGTAAACATCGCTAATAGTATCTAAATCCTCGGCCAGGGTCGAAGCCAGAGTATTAAGACCAACTGGCCCCCCCTTAAATGAATGCACTATAGTTTTTAAGATTTTTCTATCGAGATTGTCTAGTCCATGCTTATCTACCTCAATCATTTTTAAACCTTCTTCACAGAGATCCATATCAATTTCTGATTTCCCATTTACACTAGCTAGATCACGAACCCTTTTTAATATTCTTATAGCAATTCTTGGCGTCCTTCTTGATCTTTTGGCGATTTCGTAAGCAGTATTCGCGTTAATTTTAATTTCAAGAGCTTTTGATTTTTGTAGAATCAAATCCCTCAACTCTTCATAATCATAATAATCTAGGTGCATTAAGACTCCAAATCTATCCCTTAATGGAGCCGATATCAACCCAACTCTTGTAGTCGCACCTATTACAGTAAAAGGATTAAGATCAAGTTTTAATGTACGAGCCGAAGGGCCCTTCCCAATAACAATATCGATCTTTTGATCTTCCATTGCTGAATATAACATTTCTTCAATACTTTTATTTAAACGATGTATTTCATCAATAAAAAAAACTCCTTTGGGAGAAATATTGCTTAATATTGAAACAAGGTCCCCTTTTCTTTCTAATGCTGGGCCTGATGTAGCATAAATCTCCACACCTAGTTCGTTAGCAACAACCTGAGCTAAAGAAGTTTTACCTAAACCTGGAGGCCCATGAAAAAGAATATGATCAATTGCCTCATCTCGTTGCTTTGCAGCCTTTATCATAACCCTTAAGCTCCTCTTCTCCTTTTCTCTTCCAATAATTTGGCTTAAAGTCTTGGGTCGCAATTTGTTTTCGTATTGAATGATCTCTTTATCAATTTCGACTTCAGATGGATCTAGAATTGAATTTATCATTTGCGTAATAGATTAAGTGAAATTCTTAACAAGCCTTCAGGTGTATTATCTTTTACTGAAGGTAATTTTTCAAAAATTTTATCAATTTCGACATTAGAATAACCCAAGCCCACAAGCGCTCCCCTAACCTCTTTAATTTTTTCCTCATCCTCTTTTGAAGTTAATTTTACCTGATTTTCATTTTTAGAATCAATTTTATTCATTAGCTCAATAACTATTTTCTGAGCGGTCTTTAGTCCAATTCCATTACCTTTTATATCTTGTGGTTTTCCCGCATTTATTGCGGTTATAATCTTGTCGTGACCTAATCCATTCAATAAATTTATAGCTGTTCTAGGGCCAACGCCAGAAACAGAAAGAAGTAATTCAAATAATATAAAATCATCTTTTTTTATGAAACCGAATATCCTTGTGTCGTTTTCAAGATATTGAACATATGTATATATAAAAACTTCTTGAGCTTCTGTGAAAAACTGGCCGTTCAATCCTTCTACTTTATAGCCAATATTACCCACTTCAACAATTATAAATTTGGGGAATACTTCTATTACTTTGCCTCTTAGACTAGCAATCATTTTATTTTATATGAGAATTAATATGGCAAAAAGCAATCGCAAGAGCATCTGCAACATCATCTACTTTAGGCATTTCTTTAAGATGCAAAACTTTTGTTATCATTTTTTGCACCTGAGATTTTTCCGCTCTACCGTATCCAGTTATCGCCATTTTTACTTCCAATGGAGTATAACCAAATACATCTAAATTACTATTTTCTCCTGAAAGAGATATTACCCCCCTTGCTTCACTCACAGACATTACGGTTTTAGCATTCTTGAAAAAGAAAAGTTCTTCAATCGCCATCTCAGTCGGCTCATATTTTTGTATAAGTGTAATCATTGCATCGTAGATCTGCTTTAATCTAATACTCATTTTTGTATTTGAAGTTGTTCGAATATCCCCATAATCTATGACGCTGATTTTCCCCCTTGTAATCTCATCAAGTACAGCCCATCCCACAAGTGCAGTTCCGCAATCAATCCCAATTACTCTTCTGAGTTTTTTTTCAGACATTATTTTTCTTTAATATTTGTCCAAACAGCATCAACATCATCATGATCTTCTAAGTTTGTGACAAGTTTTTCTAGTTTTTCTGAAGTAGAATCATCAACTGCTATATGATCATTCGCCTTTCTGATCAATTCAAAAGAAACAATCCTAAATTCAAGTTTTTCAATTTCTTTCAATGCCTTTGCAAAATCATTTTTGCTTGTTGTGACTAATAATACAGAGAATTTTCCCTCTTCTTCATCTTCATACTCATCCTCTTCAATATCTTCAATACCCTCAATATCTAACAAAGCCATCTCAACATCTTCTTTTGATAATGGTGTGTAAGTGTCTTTTCCTCCAAACTTCTCAGATTTCTTAAGCTTTTCAGGCCTAATTACAATTAAACCTTTTTCTGAAAATTGCCAGTTTATACTACCTGGTGAAGCGAGTTTTGCTCCGCTCATTTCTAATATTTTCTTTACTTCAGAAACAGTTCTATTTGTATTATCTGTTTGGCAATCTATTAAAACAGCCACACCAGCTACAATAGCTTCATAACTAATTTTTTGAAAAACAGATTTATCATCACCACCTACGCCTTTTTTAATGGACCTTTCAATATTATCAGAAGGCATATTAACAGCTTTGGCTTTATCTACTGCAATTCTTAAAGCAAAATTTGTATCCATATCTCCACCGCCTTCTTTGGCAGCCAAAGTGATATTTCTACCCAGCTTGGTAAAAATCGCACCTTTTTTTACATCATTTGCACCCTTTTGGCGTTTGATCTTTGCCCATTTTGAATGTCCAGACATAATTTATATAATAAAAGTTATTTGCTCCTTCATTCTACTTTATATAAGCCATTATTGGCAAACATGCACTCCATATTTCTTTATAAATTATTCGTAATTTTTTCCTAGCACAAGCACTATATCCCCAATGTGACGATTATGATATTTCTCATTTATAATTTTTACATCCTTCCCTAAAAATCTTCTTAATTCTTTAATTGTAACTTCATATTTTTCAGGGTCATCACAATAAATTACATTAAATTCTTCGGATTCAAAAGCATTTCCAACCTGTATAACCCTAGCACCTATATTTTTAATCCATCGAGCTCTATTATTAGCCAGTCCCCTTACGCCTGAAGCATTGAGTACTTCAATTCTTGCTTGCTCCTTGAAAACCTTTAAATCAAAAAAGATATTACTCAAATCTTTATCAATCTGTGAAATATCTGGACTAACTTGTTCATAAAAACCGACATCAATTATAGGACTATATGCATATTCTCTTAAATAACCCTTTTTAATATCGTCCGGTTTTAAATTTAATAGCTTAATTCCTAAATTAAGAATTTCATATTTTCCCATATCTGTATATGCATTATTTTCAAATTCTTTCAAAATATTTGAAAAGTTCAAAACCGACCTAAATCCTAATAAATTCATTGTGAGGGATTCTAATAATATTTGCTGCCTATTAAATTGATCGTCTCTTCCATTGGAATCGCTAGCTACAAAATCAAGATAATTTATGGGTAAGACAACTTGGCTACCGGCACTCCAACCTATAGATTGTTTTCCATTTAATTCAATGGTGTCTGGATCGTTAATATTTTTCGGCACATTAATTTGTAAGGAATTGAAATATTGCGAAATATTTGGGAAATCAGCTTTTTTCACTAAGACATATCTATCAATTTTCAATGCTAATAGATTTTCAACACTCTTAATTAAGATCGCAAGATTATCTTCATCTATCTTTCGATTATTAAGAATAGTTCGATAATTTAAGCTATATCCTATTGTGGATTGGGATACTTTTATATCAGGATTAAGAATAAAAACTGATAAATTATTTTCTCTAGGATCGTACGAATAAAGTGATAAATGATCAACAAATAGATGCTCCTTTGAAGTCTCGTCACCACCAATAAAAAGGATTGTAAGTTTCTCACTCCCATTCCATTCATTTTTTACTGTTTTTGAACTTCCAGGGAATGATTTCGGTTTAAAATCAGCAAAAGCTTTCACATCAATTATTATTTGGTAGAGGCAAAATATAGCAATCAAAATAAAAATCAGTGCAATGCCCATCCTACTCTTATCTTTAAAGAAATTTATTATTTTTGAACCAAAAGAAGTTTTTTCCTCATTAAAAGAAACAAAACGCCTAGTTTTTGATTTGATTTTTATCTTATTTGAAGCTCTAAAAAGCTTATTTTTTAGATTGCTAAATATATTAGACATTTGTTAACTCTTTATATTCTTCTGGGATAGGAGCTTCGAACTCTCTTTCGACTCCATCTATGCACATCAGCTTTAACTTCCATGCATGGAGCATCAACCTTTTGTAGCGATTATTCTTACCATAAATAGGATCACCTAGAATCGGACAACCTAATTTACTCAGATGGACCCTAATTTGGTGGGTCCTACCAGTCTTTGGTAAAACCTTTACTAAAGCCGCTAATCTATTGCCGAAATTAAATTTCCTTATTAAAACCACAGAAGATTCAGCAAATTTACCTCTATATTCCTCAACAGACGAAATTTTTGTTCTTCTCTTTGGATTTCTTCCTAAAAAATCACGAACAACTAATTCAGCAGATTTACTAAAAGATTCTTCAATATTTCCAACTATAATTGCCAAATATGTCTTTGAAATTTCTCTTTCTGCAAATAATTTTGAATAATACCAAAGTCCTTTGCCAGTTTTCCCGACCAAGACTAATCCTGAAGTATCCTTATCCAGTCGATGAATCAAACCGGACCTTATATTATCACCAACATTTTTTAAACTTTTAAAATGGTAAAAGAGCCCATTTAACAAGGTTCCATTCCAGTTCCCAGTAGCAGGATGAGTGACAATGCCAGCAGGCTTATTAATAACAACCAGATCGTCGTCTTCAAATAAAATATCAAGATCCATTTTCTCAGGAACAATTTTAAATTCATCTGATACCTTTTTAGTGCCTTCAAACTTTTCAACATCTATATGGATTTTGTCACCCTCTTTTACTTTATAATGAGGTCTATATTCAATATTTTCGCCCACTTTAATTAATCCTTCATTAAGTATTTCACGAACTTTAATTCTGCTGAATTTATCAGTTGCAATAACAATAAATAGATCCAGTCTTAATCCTGAGTTTTTATGCGAAACAGTAAAGTCCATTTTTAAATTTTATTAATTATTATTTTGAAGGATTTGCCCTTTTCATGGCCTTATACCAACTACTGACCCTTTCTTTTGTGGGAAGTAATTCTTTGTTATCCCTCCCTATTGATGAATATGACATGGAGAACATTTCTTTTGCAGTTAACTTCCTTCTTTTATACTCATCAATATCAAACTGTGCCCTTTGGATAGTCCCATCACTTTTGGCATTACTATTTAAAGATTCTTTTTTTGTAGATTTATTCAATGAAATAATAAAAAAAATACAAATAACTATTATTATCAAAGAAATAATTTGATAAAGATCAAATAAATTAAAAAATGCAGGTTCATAATTCGCTGAAAAGTAACGAAGGATAAATTCAATAGCAGAAAACACAATTAAATAAATACCCGAGACTAATCCCCTTTTCTCTTTTAATCTAGCAAGCAACATAAATTGAATTAAGCAGAAAATATTGTAAGCAATCTGTATGAATGCAACGGGGAACCTTGTAAGTCCATCAGCGTAATTCAGTCCAAAGCCACCATAATTAACTATCCCCATTATTCTTCCATCTAATGCCTTACCCAAAATGAGAAATATGATGCTGAAAATATAGGAAATTAATAATCTGTCTAATGTATATAAATATCCAAGCTTTTTATTGATTTTGGCATTAAAAAACACCACAATAACAATTATCCCCAGAACTAAACCAGAATAAAGAAATTTCCCATCTAATAAATTAAAAACTGAAGACCAGTCAGATTCATATAATCCAAGATTGTTAATCACGGCAAGTACCCTTGATACAATTAATATCCCGAACAGAGTCTTAAAGCCCAAGTCAAACCTAGTATACGAATCCAAGTCATCTTTGAATATTTTGTAAACCGAAAATAGGAAAATTAAACAAAAAATAATGAAGCCAATAAAAGAAAAGCTTATTTTATTATTAAAAGCTAATACACTAAGAGGCAATACCAAATTATCAGTCATTTTCTAATAATAAACTTCTTCTATTATATCAATTATTTTACAGAACCTAATATGGAAATTACTTTTTCTTTTTTCAATATTGGAGCCCATACTTTAATAATATCCTCAATTTTCACTTCCATTATTTGTTTCTTTATTTCTTCAGGTGTTTGAATCTCACCTTCGAACTGAAGTTGGGTCGCATATAAAGATGCCAATGCAGAACTTGTTTCAAAATATGTTATCAAATTCCCTACTAGTAAGTTTTTCGCTCTCTCTAAATCTTTTTCGTCAAAATTTCCATTACCAAAATCTTTAAGGAATTTAAGAACTTCTTCAACAGCAAAATCTTTTTTATCAGGACTAACGCCAAGTGCAACTGCATAATATCCTGATTCAAAAAATGATTGCGTCGTTAAATATATATAATAGGTTAAAGCTAATTCATCTCGGAATTTCATATTGAGTAAAGAACCAAATCCCACCGACATTACCATTTTCCCTATAGATAGAGCCCACCTTTCTTTTTTACTTAAATTTGAGTAATTATAGAAATATCCTCCTATAACAATATGCATTTGTTCAAGTTTTCGAAATGTTTCAATTCTCATCTCTTTAATGCCCTTTTCTTTAAAGGGAGCTAGTTTGAAATCTACTTTATTTTTCCATTTACCAAAAAGTTTATTTAAATAGCTTTTGATTTTCTTTCTATCAAAATTCCCGGCCACTACAATTAACAAATTTTCGGGTGCATAATGTTCATTTATAAACTTTTTACAATCCCTACTCGTCAATCCTTTCAAAGATTTCAAAGTCCCAGCTATATCCCAACCTAATTGATGGTTTTTGTATAAATTTTCGAGGAAAATATCAAAGACTTTTGAGCGTGGTGAATCATTGCTCATTTTGATCTCTTCAGCAATGACATTCTTTTCCTTTATTAATTCATTCTCCTGAAAAAGCGATTCAAATAATTGTTCGTATAGAAAGTCGATTACCTCAAAAGCCTTTTCCTTTGGAGAAGTAACATAATATACAGTTTGTTCATGAGAGGTCCAAGCGTTAATTTGAGCACCTAGATTTTCGATTGTAAAAGCTAATTCTTTTGGTGTGGGTCTTTTTTTTGTACCCTTAAAAAACATATGCTCAATAAGGTGTGCCACTCCAGCATTACTCAAGTTTTCAAATCTTGAACCTACTTTAAATTGAAGATTAAAATTGAAACTGGAAGAATTTGGATCCTCTACAAAAAGACATTGTATCCCATTACTAAGCCTATCTATTTTATGCTCCATTATTTATTTTTTTTCTTCTTTTTCTTCTTTTTAAAAGAAGTATTTGGATGTACTTGAAAATTTTGTTTTGAAAGAAAATTTTTATCATCCGAAACCTCATCTGGCTTTTTCTCTTCTTTTTTATCCTCTACTTTTTTTATTGTTTCAGTTGTTTTTGTTTTAGAAAATAATTTTTTGAAGAAAGATGAGACTTTCCCCGCAGAATCTGCGGAATTATTTTTCTTAACTTCATCTTTTAATTCTTCAATCTTCTCACTTAGGATTTCTGTTGATTCAATTATTTTTTTGCTTTCATCTTTTGAATCAAAACTCACATCAATCTTCATTTCCGATTCCTTTACTATATCCATACTTTTAGGATTGATTTTAATCTCTAGGCTCATTACTACACCATCTTTTCCCATAAAGTTCACTACTGGAACATTAACACCCCCATAAGAAGCATTATTGGAGTGCTCTGTATCATCATCTTTTAAATCCAACAATAATTCTGAATCATCAAAGGGTCTTGCTAAGATATATAGAAGTAAAAATGGAATACCAAAAATGAAATTTAATATTGATAATGCTAATGCCTTCTTTTTGCTTTTAAGTCTGGATTTGGAATCCATAAAAACCCATACACTGACTATTAACCAGAAGATTGCAAAATATATTAAAAGTAAGGGAATCAATACTGTAAAATCCACATCCTCATTGAATTTTACTAAATTCAAAATAAGATCATTCATAGCTGACCTGTTAAAAAAAAGAAAATAAAAATTGGTACCGAAGGTGGGAATCGAACCCACATTCCTGTTTAGGGAACACGATTTTGAGTCGTGCGTGTCTACCAATTTCACCACTTCGGCTTTCCATCGAAATTATATCTAACACACGATAAAATATCCAGCAAATTACAAGGAAATTAATCACATATAAAAAAGCCCTATTTAGAAGACTAACCTTGCGGTGGCGTTGGTTGTTCTTGAGGTGCCATTTGAGGATTTGGCATTTGTGGCTGAGTCTGTTGGGGTGGCATTTGAGGTGCCATTTGTGGTGCCATCTGAGGATTTGGCATCATTGGATTAGCCTGTTGAGGGTAAGCCGGTTGAGCCAAGTAAGCATTTCTAAATGCAACTAAAATTTGCATAATTTTCATCTCAAGATCAGGAATAGATTGAGTTAAAAAGCCCAACAGCGCCTGATTATCACTCCCCTGTTTGTACAAATTATCAAATTGAATTTTTTGCTGCTCACTTAGCATAGGTTCAAAATACGAGACCAAATTATTACCGAACAGATCGTATAATCTTTCTGCCTCTTGGTTTTGAAAAGTTAAGTCTGTATCGTCTCCAAACTTTTCTTGAACTAATTGCAACATAAAACTGAAGACATTTTGATCCCTTTCGGGTTGGGTCTGATTAATAGGTTGTTGTGTGTTTACATCATTCATAATTTTATTTATACTGATATTTAACTTCCCAATATTGTAGCAAATATTTTTAAGGAAAATAAGCATTTAGTATTTTATTTCTTAATTTCAAATTAAATGGTCCATTCGAAGAATAAAGCAAGTGATTTAATTAAAAAGATATCCCTTTGGACCATTGTGGTATTGGTTTTTCTCATACCCTGGGTATTTTCTACCGACACCGAAGAATATTATGAAATCTCAAAAAACATAATATTGTTATATGCAGTCTCAATATTATCTTTACTATGGATTGCTTCAATAGTTATCTCAAAAAAAACAGCATTCTTAAGGACCCCTATTGATCTTGCAATCATTTTCTTTTTTATAGCAAGTTTAATCTCCACAATTTTTTCACTTAGTGTTGATACGAGCTTGTGGGGTTATCACATGAGAATAAATGGCGGCTTAATATCGTATATTTTATTATTCCTCTTGTTCTATGGGACAATTAATAATATTAAAGATAAACAGACAGTTAAATTTATTATTACATCTATAACTTATTCCCTTGGAATATTTGCCCTATTCACGGTTTTAAAGGGAATTAATTTTTTCACTCCAATTCTTTCAAAACTTGCAGAAACTAATAGTGATATGAATTACATCATTAATCCGCTATTCACTCCTGCTGGCAATCCTAACAGCCTTACTGCATTATTTTTAATAGGTCTCCCCTTCTCAATTTTCACATTACTTAATAAGAAACAGAACTCCACACTAGGACAAGTTAGTGGATTCATAATTTCTTTAATATTAATTTGGGCCATTAGTATAACCTCGATAGCAAATTCTATCGATTTCGCAAAGTTTACAAATTGGCTTATTGCTCTTCTATTAGTGGTATTTGGCATTCTGTTTTCACTAAAAACGAGGAAGTCTAACCCCAGAGGAATGATTTTTAATATTTTATTATTAATTTTTTTAATTTTTGGTTTTGTTTATTCGAACAATTACTCAATCAGAGGCTCTATTACGCCAACTCTGAATTTTACTAGATATTATGATATCCCTGCCGAATCCAGCCTTGAAGTTATTAAGGGTACAGTTAACAAATACTCCTTAAAAAGCATAGTCACCGGAACTGGATTAGATACTTATGCGTATATATTCCCACAATTTAGGCCCGAATCTCAAAATATTCAACCCAATTGGTTCGAAAATTACACTCGAAGCAATACCCAAATCGAAAGTATAATTACGTCAAATGGTTTAATTGGATTAGCAGCATTCCTATTCTTCTCTTTTTCGCTAATTAAGTTTTTAGTTAAGAAAATTATTGCCCAAAAAGTTTTCAATAAAAGCGCAAATCTAATGGCCCTAAGCCTTGTTTCGTTTATTTTTGTTTTTAGTTTTTTTACAACCTATCACTCAAGTACATTTTTAATAATCAGCTGGATCAGCATCGCCCTATTATTTTCACTTTTCTCACTTTATTTTAAAGATGCGAATGCAGAATTTGTATTCGACTTAAAATTGACTGGAAAAAATTCCAAAAAGGAGAAAAATATTGCGCCTTATTTATTCGGTGGAAGCTTGTTGATAATTACCGTTACTCTCCTATTTTTCACAACGGTAAATCACAGAGCGGAGGTATTTTTCTCTGAGAGTCTGAAACTAGCTTCAGACGGCAATTATGATTCAGCCTACGATAAATTAATCCAAGCAATAAATTTAAATAATCAAAGAGATTATTATCACAAAGAAGTATCAACAGTTGGATTAAGCAAACTTGAGGCCTTAATTACCACCACACAAAATTCAACTACCACATTAACCGATGAAGATAAGCAGAAATTGGCAGTTACACAACAATATCTCGAAACCTTAATCAATAGCGAAATTAATAAGTCGATTGTACTCAATTCTGATAGTAGTGATAATTGGCAGAGAGCATCAGTTATTTACAAAAGATTAACTGAGCTTTCAAAAGGGCAAAAGTATGGGAGCGAAACACTACAATCAATCCAACAAGCGATTAGTAAGAATCCAAACAATCCAGACAATTACCTTTTGTTAGGGTTTATATATCAATATAATTCGGACGAAAAACTTCGAGATTTAGCTGAAGAAGCTTATACAAAAGCCTATACTCTACAACCAAGTTATGCATTAAGTATAATCCAATTGGGTCAATATCTTGAGAGTACAAAGCAATATGATTTGGCCCTCAGTCTTTATAAAGTTTCCAAGGAACAAATCTATAAAGACGAATCTGAATTTAACAAGTTCTTAAGCGAAAGAATCAACGCTACTCAAAAAACTATAGAATCTAATAAAGAAGGGAATTAAATATTTATCGCTGAATAGGCAAATTTGTCAGTTCCTATATCCTGAGGCAAATCTGTATCACCTATAGGATCGATCTCGATATTAATATTTACTGATTTATTTTTTACAGTAAAATCAAGGATCTTAATATCTGGGGATTTAAGTTCAAGCTTAACCTTCTCTGATGGAAATTTATACCCTTTTGCCTGAACTAATAAACTATAGTCACCATTTGCCGGGTAAAACTGAAATCTACCATTAATATCCGTTATTTTACTATCAACTAAAACGCCATTAGTTTTGTTAAATACCTTTACAAAAGCATATGGTATAGGGTTATTACTCTTTGAATCCACAACCACTCCCCAGGTTCTAGAAGGTTTTCTAAAGTATGCTACAAGATGAATAACTACAAAAATACCATAATATATTGACGAAGCTAAAAATAGCCAATAAAACTGGTCAATAACCATTAGGATATTGATCACAAAAAGCGTATAGATAAAATACATATTTTGAGTTAACTTAACGATGCCCGAGTTAAGCCAAATTTTTCTAAGTTTCTTTAAACTGAATCCCTTTTTATACTCTTTAGATTCCATGGGGATATTAAAATTCACATTAGTTACACCCGAAACAGAAATCTCGTCGCCTCTATATACTTGATTATCATTTTGCAAAGCAAAAGCAGTAGCATCAACAACAGGGAATTTAAAATCCTGATGTTCCACCTCTAATCTATATTTACCAGGATCCAGAATAAATCCGTATCTACCGTCAAGATCGGATACAGTAGTCTTGATTATTTTGTTATCTATTAATGAAACTACTCTAATTACTGCGAAAGCTATCGGCGATGAGTTTTTTGAATTATAAACTAGTCCCCAGAAATCTTTTTTAGGACCCTTTCTAGCTATAAAAAAAGAAAAGAAAAATTTTATGTATTCTGATAAATTTAGATTTTGAGCAGCAGCTATTGTAGTCGTTAATTGAGTAGCCGTAACAACGGCTGTCTGTGCGGCAACGCCCAAATCCACAACATCTTCAACTACCTGTTCTTCGGTAGGAACTCTCTTTATAATTAGCTTTTCTTTTGATTCAATTTTATAGCTTGAAACTGCAAATACTGAAGACGATAAAAGGATCGAAATCGCAAGAAAATTTATAAAAAGTAATCTTTTCTTCATACAATTATCTTAAAAACGGTAAAACAATCACTAGATAAACGCTATACAGATTTATCGAGAACAATATCATTGTTAAAATACTAAACTTATCAAAAAGCATTTTGATTTATAGATATACATAAAAGGTACATTACAGAAAAAAAGAAAGCAAGTTTAGTTGGATTCAGCATTTAAATTACACATCAATTACGCATCCCCAATACTTCCATCTCAAAACAAATAAACCGACAAACACAAATTGCCATTACCAGATAAACAAATAAATAGATGAAGAATTTTATACAATTAAGTTTTTTGAGTGGATATTTTCTTGAAGGTTTTCTTTTTAATGAACTTTATCAATTTCTCTAAATCTAGCCTGTTCTTTTACAAAGAACAACTCTTCTTCACCTGTAGGACCGTTTCTATGTTTAGAAATGAACAGTTTTCGATTTTGACTATTTTCATCATCTCCGCCTATTTTACTCAAGAAAATCACTACATCCGCATCCTGTTCAATTGATCCGGACTCCCTAAGATCAGATAATTGTGGCGTACCATCTCCCCTCTGTTCTACTGCTCTACTCAGCTGAGACAAGGCTAAAACAGGCACATCAAGCTCTCTTGCTAAGTTTTTTAAGAATCTAGAAATCTCTGAAACTTCTTGCACACGATTTTCTTTGCTCCTACCCTCAATTAGTTGTAAATAGTCTACAATGATCAAATCTAAGCCCTTTTCTATCTTTAACTTTCTGGCTTTTGCCCTCATTTCCATAATGTTAATACCCGGAGTGTCATCAATGTATAAATTAGCTTCAGACAAAATTCCGAATGCATCACTAAGTCTAGTAAAAACTTCATCTGATATTCTACCCATACGAAGATCCCATAAACCAACGCCAACCTGCATAGATAAAATTCTATCCATTAGTTGGGCATCAGACATTTCAAGCGAGAATATTCCAACACTTTTAGATTCCAAAACAGCAGCATGTCTTGCAATATCTAATGCAAAAGCCGTCTTTCCAACGCTAGGTCTAGCAGCAAGGATGATTAAATCAGATCTTTGAAGACCCCCTAATAATCCATCTAAATATGAAAAGCCAGTTGGGACACCCTGCAATTTCCCTGGATCTTTATTAAGTTCTTCTGCTTTTTTATACGATTTTTCGAGTAATTCCGAAACATGAACGAAATCAGTCCTTGACGAAGTTTGTGTGATATTCATCAAGTCTTTTTCAATATCATCTAGAACCAAATCCAACTCTCTATCCTGTTTATGTGCCAACTCATCTATTTCACTTGCTAGTGAAATCAATCTTCTTCTTTGAGCTAAAGCTACAATCATTTGAGAATATTCTTCTACATGCGCAGCCGTGGGCACAGATTCTACTAAATCACTTAGATAATTTGACCCTCCAATATCTTTAAGTTGTTTTTTCGATCTTAATTCAGATGAAAGAGTTAAAACATCGATTGGTTTTTGATGGGAATACAATTCCAACATCGCTTCAAAAATTATTTGATGATTTTTATCATAAAAATGGGTTGGATTAAGTGATTCAGCCACCTTAAACATGGCATCTTCATTTATTAGAATTGCTCCTAGGATTGATTTTTCGGCATCCTTATTTTGTGGAGGTAATTTTAATTCAGCCATTTATATTTGAAATTTAATCAGATAATAAGACTATTTGTAAAATTTGAGCCTCTTCATCTTCAACCATGTCGTCAATATCAATATTTAATGTTTTTTGAGATTCAGGAATAGTAATTCCAAGTTTTTTTGAAAATCCCTCAATCTCATCCTTACTTGATGCAATTGGCATAAGAAATTGAGGCCCAAACTCATCTACAAGGTTATGAATCTTTGAAGAAGTCATTTCACCCTTTATAACTAAAATATGATTAATACCTAGCTGATCCAGCATCTTTTTTGTAGGTAACTCGCTATCAGATCTTAGAAAAACTAGATTTACACCATCAATATCTACAGAAATTAATTTAATTTCATGACCATCTTTAACAGGCAAAGCCTGTATCATATAACCCAAATACTCATATTCTCCTGGCATATCAACAATTATTCCATCATAACCTTCAATTTTCTTAATAGAACTTCCAATTACAATATCGTAATCACTTAATTTCTGATCAATATAATCCCCTATCAACATTTTATGATCCTTGGAACTAATAGTTAAATTTCCCTTATTGAGACTTATTTTCATAAAAAATTTTTTAACAAATTACAATTCATTCTATACTAGGAATTAAAAACAAACAATAAACATTGTAAACTTTTCGCGATGCGATTTATGACTTTAGGGCTTTACATTAATAAACTCTGCACATCTCCGCATCATTTTCGGCAAGTCGTTGATAACTGATTGGTAAAAATCGTATATTGTTATCAGCATTTTTAACAGTCCATCTTTTTGCACGATTGATGGATAGATAATTTTTTAACTATTGCCTTAGCACGAAGTTATGCTATAATTGCTTTGTTGTTTTAAGGTCTATGAAAAAGAATATACACCCAAAATTATATATGAACGCTAAGGTTACTGATCTTTCATCAGGTGAAACCTTCGTTATCCCTAGCACTAAAGAAGAAATTTCTATTGAAGTTTCAAATCTAAGTCACCCCTTCTATACTGGCAAACAAAGAATAGTTGATACAGAAAACTTAGTAAAGAAATTTGAATCTAAGAGATCTTCTGCCAATTCTTCAAAGGTAACCAACAAAAAAGATAAAAAGTCTCGCAGAAATAAAAGTAGAGTCACCTCAATCAATGCAGAAGGCGCACTTACTTTAAAAGATATGCTTAAACAATTTAAATAGTTCTTCATTCACCCTATCTATGCATTCTGGTTTTAATTTATAACCAGTTATATTATATTTATTGAAGAACTATCTAACCATGCATCAAAAAATTAAAGATCTTTTAGAAAAATATCAATCTTTAAATCAAAAACTTAACGAAGCCTCTACAAGAGGCGATTCTTCCTCTATTCAATCAATTGGAAAAGAATTAGGCGAAATATCAGAATATATTGATAAAGCCAACACTATTAAAAAATTAAATTCCGAAATCGAAGAAGCCACTACTCTTCTTAAAACCGAAGCTGATAAAGCCATAATCGATTATTACCATGAATTAATCAATGCAGACCAACCCATTTTGAATGAATTAGAGGACTCCCTATTAAAAGATTTAGAACTTCAAGATCCTAATGATAAAAGGAATTGTATTATCGAGATAAGGGCCGGTACAGGTGGCGAAGAAGCAGCTTTATTTGCCTCAGAACTTTATCGAATGTATTTGAGGTTTGCCGAAAAGCAAGGATGGCAAACTGAACAACTCAGCATGAGTGAAGCTGGCCAGGGCGGAATTAAGGAAGTAATTGCATCTATTAAAGGATACGGAGTATATGGAAAGTTACGATTTGAAAATGGCGTCCATCGAGTTCAAAGAGTACCAGCAACTGAAAGTGCAGGAAGAATTCATACTTCTAGTGCCTCTGTAGTTGTTTTGCCTGAAGTTGAAGACCACGAAGTGGAAATTAACCCGGATGATATAAAAATTGATGTATATAGAGCCGGAGGCCCGGGTGGCCAGGGCGTCAACACGACTGATTCAGCCGTAAGATTAACCCATATACCCACAGGATTGGTTGTTTCTTGCCAAGATGAAAGATCTCAATTGAAAAACAAACATCGAGCTTTGTCGATTTTAAAAAGTAGACTTTTTGAATTAGAACAATCAAAAGAACAAGAAGCCCTATCCAGCCAAAGAAAAACAGCCATTAAAACGGGAGATCGATCAGAAAAGATTAAAACCTACAATTTTCCACAAAGTAGAATGACCGACCACAGGATCAAGGAAAGTTGGTTTAACCTATCAGAGATCCTTGAGGGAGACTTAGAAGAAATTATTGAAACAACAAAACTTAAATTACTTTCCGAAAATGAGACGGAATAATAAAACTAGTATTTCTTTTGCACTCTCACTTGGTAGGTCGTTACTCCCTAATTCCCCTACTCCACTTCTTGATTCGCAACTATTATTATCACATACTCTAAATACTAATAAAGAATACTTAATAAAAAATCCAAATCAACTGATTGCTAACCATAAAATAAATCGATTTTTGTTTCAAATAGGAAAAAGGTCAACAAATTATCCTATTGCATATATTTTAAAGAAAAAGGAGTTTTATGGATTAGATTTTTATATAAATGAGGGGGTTTTGATTCCAAGACCAGAAACTGAAATGATAGTTGATATTGCCTTAGATTATATTAAAACTACAGATACTAAAAAAATTAATGTATTAGACCTTGGAACAGGCTCAGGCTGTATTCCAATTTCATTATTAATCGAAATCAGCAAATTGAAAAATATTCAAAAAGATATTTCGATTGATGCAGTTGATAAATCTGAAGTTGCAATTAAAATCAGTAAGAATAATTTAAAAAAGTTATCCAACAAAGAAAATACAAAAATCAAACTAAATTTTGTTAAACTGGATTATGTATTACAAGATATTAAAAAAGAATACGACGAAATAATATCCAATCCTCCATATCTAACAAAAAGAGAAATTTTGAAATCTCAGGGATCAGCAATACGATATGAACCCAAAGAAGCGTTATTTGGGAAAAAAGAAAACGGATTATATTATTATAAAATAATCGCAGATAAATGGCTTCAAAAAATGAGTGCTAAAGGCATAGCCATACTTGAGATAGGAACCCAAGAATTATCAGAATATAAGAAAATATTTAAAAAATATTCAATAAAAGTCATAAAGGACTTTGCCGGACAAAATAGGTTTTTAGTTATTTCTCACCGATTGTAACAATTATTTCCTTTTCAGCCTTTTCCCTAATCACGATTATTGAAACTTTTCCCCCAATATTTCTTGTTTGAATTAATGATGCTAATTGTTTTTGTGATAAATCTTCTCCATCAAATTCAATTACCACATCCCCTACCATAATACCTGCATTCTGAGCTGGACTTCCTTCAACTACATTTATTATTTGAGCCCCAACAAGCGATTGGTCCTTGAAGTACACGAGCCTTGTTCGATATTCTACTCCTAAAAATGGGACCTTAAATTTCCCAAAAGTTTCAAGTTCTTGAAGTCTTGATTTTATTCGATTTATTGGCAAAGCAAAGGATAAATTTGAAGCACCGCCTATGGTTGCGAAGTTTATACCAATGACCTCACCATTAATATTAAGTAATGGCCCACCAGAATTCCCAGGATTAATAGCAGCATCAGTTTGAATTACATCTTGATAAACTTCACTTTGAGTTGAAAAGAAACCCTGGCTAATAGATACTTCTCTTTGCAAACCGCTAATTATTCCTTTGGTAACGGATCCAGTAAATTCACCAAGAGGATTTCCGATAGCAATAACAGTTTCTCCTAGCTTTATCTTGTCCGAATCCCCTATTGATAAAACTTTCGTGCCCTCAGGAATTTTTGATCCATCAATTTTAATAAGAGCTACATCATTTACAGGGTCGCGAAATATTTGATCAGATTTTACCTCTATTAAAGTTTTCTGATCTTTAAAAGAAACAAAATATTTAATATTTTCATTAGAAACCACATGCCTATTGGTAACGATTACTCCATTATTTGAAACTAAAAAACCAGTGCCAATGATACTATTTTCTGACAAATTATCCTCTTGAGTACTTATACCTACTATTCCGCTGCCAACTTCGGCCACAACGCTAGCGACCACCTGGCCCTCCTCCTTGAGGTTTTGTGCAGAATTGTTGTTCGATTGGGCATCTTTACTACCTCCCACCTGGTCCGTATTTGATACGATATCGCATTTACCCAAGTTAAATAAATATGAATCCTTTAATACTATTCCGCAACCAAGTTTTTTAGCATATCCACCTAAGAAAAAAAACAATACTAGACTTGTAATTAAGCAACAAAAGACTAAAAAAAATAGGAATTTAAAAAAGAATCCCTTTTTTGATTTCGATTTACCAGTTTTCTCTTCTTTTTTTATTTCTATATTGTCCATAATAAAAAATAGTAATAAATAAAATTACAATTAATTATTTTAAGTTTTTCTTGTTAATTCGAACCCGAGAGGACCTCAATAGCTTTTTGGTCGTTGAGATTTTCATCTTCGACAATTAAGTCTGGTGTGATTGGATCTTCTTTGGAAATATTTTTGCCTAGTGGTGTTAACCATTTTTGAAAAACTACTTGAAGGAGTGAACCGTCGCTTAAGGTAACTAACTTCTGTTCTACACCCTTTCCAACTGTTTTTTGACCAATAATTTTACCTCTTCCATAGTCTTGAATAGCGCCTGCAAAAATTTCTGAAGCAGAAGCACTTCCAGAATTAACCATTACAACAATTGGGACATTTAATAATTTGCCGTTTCGTTGAATTAAATGCTCTGTTCTTACCCCATTCTTGGTTTCTTCGATTAATGCAATTTTACCTGATGGAATAAAATCTCCCAAAACATACTCTACACCACTCACATAGCCACCCGGATTATTTCTTAAATCAATTATTATTCCCTTTGGATTCTTAGCTAAAGCTTGCGAAACAACAGAATCCCACATTTTTATGAATTCCCGAATATCTGATTCTGTAAATTTATACAGCTTTATCTTTAAATAACCGTTCCCGAGATCTTCAAGTTCAATATTATCAATGTCAATCTTTTCTCTAATAATATTGAATGTATACTCCTTTTGGTCTGCAGGTCTAAAAATTTCTATTTTTACATTGGTCCCAGCTTCTCCACGAATCAGAGAAACAGCCTCATAAAGGGTTTTGTTATACATGTCTTTATCGTCGACTTTTAATATAAGATCACCAGCTTTCACTCCGGCCTTTTGAGCAGGGCTTTTATCGACTGGACTTTCAACTCCAACATAGGATCCCTCTTGTTTTAAAGTAGCCCCAATACCTTGATATTCTCCTGCATTTGAATCTTTGTAATCAGAAACCTCTGATGGTTCTAAAAAAGCTGTATAAGGGTCATCTAGGGAATTAACCATTCCTCTAACTGCCCCATATACTAAATTTTTTGGATCAATTTCTGAAGATATATGCTCGTCCTCTAACTTCTGCCAAACTTCCCATAATATATTTACATCAACATTTTCAAATTCGCTTTTTAAATCACCGGTTATTGAATATCCTCTTGCATCTAACTCCTTTGGATCGGGATTCATTCTCCCAATATATATACCAATCACAAAAATTGCGCTGATAAGCAAAAATGCACCAATATTTTTCAACATAGGGTTATTAGACGACTTATCAGAATTGTTATTCATGGCTCACTTTCATTAAATTAAATAAATTAACTTCATAAATTTTTTCTCCATTATCGATCAAAAATGATGGGTTTTTTGGAGAAGGTAATTTAATTATCTTACCATATAAAATATTCGTCTGAAAACTAGAAAAACGAACAATTTCTCCAATCGTAAACTCACTTCTAAATTCAAAATTATCCGATCTTTTTACAGAAAAGTTTTCCATATCAAAATCATCCCTCTGATTGAACAAAAGATTTGTATCTTCAATGAAAATATACTTATTAATATTCTCCTCCAAAAGACTTAATTTAAGTTCTTTTTGGCTATCATTCCCAATCATAAAAAACGCTATACCAAAAGGAAAGGTTTTTGTTGATAAGCTGAAAAATCTTGCCAATTCATCATCAGTCGTGTTTGAAATAATAATCCCACGAATCTGATTAGT
The DNA here is from genome assembly GCA_964461915.1 of uncultured Candidatus Saccharibacteria bacterium. GTDB lineage: Bacteria > Patescibacteriota > Dojkabacteria > B142 > OLB20 > JAKQLP01. The sequence continues at coordinate 575,698 of CAYWVD010000001.1, forward strand.
AATAAATTTTTGAATTGTACTTTTATTAAAATCTTTCATGAAATCTGTGAGATTTCTATATAAGATTATTGATTCTTTTGAATTAACATCATAACTTAATCTACCCCAAAAAATAGGATAGCCATATTGTTTAGCAAGCAGTATACTTTTAAATTTTGATTTTATTGTGAATCCCGAGGATTTATTAAATGAGAGTAACTCCCCCATTACTGGACTTTTAATTTCCTCTACTTTTTTATCCTTTACAATCTTTAAATGCCCATTTTTTATTTCAGAAGAATCAATTTTTCCCGCACATTTTGCGGTAATCATTGTTTTCTTTTTAGACAAGGCTATAGGATCTCCCCTTTTAACTATTTGCCCATTAAATACTAATAATTTTGAATCCTCTGGTATAAAAAGTGATTCAAAAATATCTTTTTCATAACGACCAATCGTTTCATTTTCGTTCATCCAATCACCTATTTTCTTGAGACATATCTGTGATTCATCAAGATATAAGCTAATTACACCAAATATCTTATTAATCAGATATTGTGTTTGAGGTATAAACTCTATATCTTTACCAACTAATAAATCACTATTAAAATGTTCAAATTCTTTATCGTTTGTTTTATCTTGTAAGTTATTAATAAAAACATGTTTGGGTAGATAGCTGTCTTCCCAAAAACCATTCCCATTAGGGAGATTGATCAGGTTGTATTTTTTTACCAATGTATACAATTTATTTTCTGATTCAAAATTTATTTTTATTTGATTTAAACCCAATTTATATTTCACAAGATATAAGTTTGGTAATAAATAGGTTTTATTTAAATTTTGCAAAAAACTGGCCTCTTCAAATGATAATAAGCATTCCCATAGAGCCCTTTCATCAAATAAAACATATAGATCGTTTTTAAATAGTTCCTTAAAAAGGTTTAAAAACAGATCTAAAGTCAAAAACCTACTCCATAAAAGCTCTCCCGATATTATTAATACTGAATTTTTTGGTATTTTTGCAAAATCCACCTTTGATAAAACCTGGGATAATAGATTAATTGCAATCTGGGTTTCAAAATCATCCTGAGGTATTCTTGGGAAATTTAAAAAAGTTGATTGAATCCTTAAAGCCTCTTCTTTAGATAATTTCTTCTTGATGCCCCACTTATCTAATTTTTTTATTATTTCGTTATAATCAAAATCATAGACAACAAGATCTGCTATTCCATCTGAGTATTTCAAATTATGAAAATTTAATTCGAGGTAATGGTAGTCAATTTTTAAAAAGGATTTTATTTTTTGAAGCCTATTTGAAATATTCTGGTTTTCAGAATTTGAAAACACAAAATCTCGATATGTTGAGTCTGAATTGAATTTACCTCTCGTGATAATGCTTTTGGAGATTTGAAGGTTTCTTAAACTAAGGTTATCTGCACTAAAGAAATTAGCTATGCTGAAAAACTTACCCCGGATAATTATTGGGGCGGTTGATTTCATAGGGCAGATATGAAAATTTTAAATCAATTCGTTATATGGTAATAAGGCCATATATCTTGCTTTTTTAATCTCTGCGGCAAGCTTCCTTTGGCATTTTGGACTCACTCCTGTTCTAGAGGGGTGAATCATTCTGCCCCTAGTAGTAACAAACCTTTTTAGTTTATAAACATCCTTATAATCTATAAGATCTGGATTCCCTTTGAATGGATCAGGAAACTTTGGTAATGGTTTGATTTTCTTTTTTTTATTTTTCTGTATTGCCATTTTTCAAAAACTACATTAATTAATTAGAATAAATCTTCTGCATCTTGTTTATCTTCAGCTACAGATTCTTCGATTGGAAGATCTAAATCAGCTGGTGCAACTGCAGGGGTAGCTTCAATTTCTTCGCTAAATTCCCCATCCTTGTTTAATTTTTCACCAAGTTTCTTAGCTGATTCAATCCCTACGCCTTTTTTATCCTTATCGTCTGTGATTAACATATCATGTAGTTTAATTTCTGTTCTGAAGTGTCTAACTCCATTACTATCTGTCCAGGTTCTTGTTCTAAGCTCACCTTCTACATAAATTGCCATGCCAGTTGAAAGTAATTGCGCACAGATTTCTCCTAGCTTATTCCAAGCTACAATATTATGAAATTCTGTTCTCTCTTGAACATTTCCTTTAGAATCTTTCCAGCTAGAATTTGTAGCTAAGCCGAATGTACAAACAACTGAATTATTTACTGTAACTCTGATAACTGGATCACGGGTTAAATTCCCGATTAATTGCACTTTATTTAATGACCTTGATGTTGGCATCCTTCTAACAATAAAAAATAAAATTTATTTATCTAAATTAATTAATAAAAATCTTAGAATATCATTCATTAACTTTAATTCTCCTTGGAATTTATCACTAAACTCTGGATCTAAGGTTAATTGATAAACTAAATAATATCCCTCATCATGTTTTTTGATTGGATAGGCTAAATGCCTTTTTCCCCATGGGTCTAATTTTGTAATTTCGCCACCTGAGGTCTTAACTAGTTTTTCTAGTTTTTTTTGGATCCCGAAACGGATATCTTCTGGAAGAAGAGGCTTCAGAATGACCATTAATTCATATTTCTTTGTCATATTCTTACCTAAAAAAATTATCTCTTAAATGAAATACTCAATGATAATAACACATAATTATTAAAAATTGTATAGATTTTTTAAGATTTAAGCACCGTGCTTAAATATCATGACATCACCATCCTTAACAATGTACGTTTTGCCTTCAAGCCTAACTTTTCCATATTCTTTACACTTTGTCCAACCACCAAATTCTACAAAGTCGTTAAATGAGACTACTTCTGCAGCAATAAACTTATTAAAAAAATCAGTATGGATTACACCTGCGGCCTCTTGTGCATTTGAGTTTTTTTCAATTGTCCAACCTCTAGACTCTTGTTCACCAGAAGTAAAATAAGTCATAAGGCCCAATAAATCATAGCCAGCATTAATTACAGTGTTTATTGCTGAAAATTCTATGCCAAGCTCTTTAGACATAAGTTCCCTTTCTTCTTTATCCAAAATGCTTAGTTCAAACTCCTGTTTAATATTAATCGGAATAATGATTTTATTATCATCGAGATTTAATAATTCCCTATATTTTTTGACTAAACTTTTTTCATCAAATATTACATCGTCGATATTTAGCAGATAAAGCGTTGGTTTGTCAGTAATTAAAAATAATTCACTCCTGAATAGCTTTTGAGCATCGGCATCAACCCCGTCGGGTATTAAAAAATCTAAGGCAAGAAAACCTTTTTCTAAGTGAGCCTTCATTTGATTTAAAAAATCATATTTCAATTTTGCATCTTTATCTCTTTTTGCATCTTTAGAAAGCTTAATAATCTTTTGTTCAATTGACTCTAGATCCTTTAAAATCAATTCCGTTTCGATTATTTGTTTATCGCTCAAAGGATCTACCCTATTCTCAACATGTAATATACTTGTAGATTCAAAGGCCCTTATAATATGTATTATGGCATCACAGTTTTTAATGTTAGATAGAAACTTATTACCCAATCCTTCACCCTTAGCTGCACCCTTTACTAATCCAGCAATATCAACAAATTCAACCACCGGATAAACCGTTTTAAGTGATTTTGAAATATTTGAAAGTTTTTCAAGCCTCCCATCCTTCACTTCTACAACCCCAATATTTGGATCTATTGTACAAAAAGGATAGTTCTCAGCCGGAACAGAAATATTAGTAATAGCATTAAAAAGAGTTGATTTCCCTACATTGGGCAACCCTACAATTCCAAGAGAAATATTCATAATTATTAATTATCACTTAAATTAAGTTATTGCTAAATTATCCATTTTCCAACCGCCATAATGAATTTAAGGCAGATCAATTTTATCATACATATTTGGAGCGACCCAATTTTTTATACCATTTTTTTCAAGCTCTTTTCCAAAAGCAGAGATTCTATTTTTTTCGGCATGTATCAAAATTACCTTATTCAAATTATTAAGATTGAAAGAATTAACCCATGATAATAAATCTTCATTATCCGCATGAGCAGAAAATCCCCTCAAGTTAAAAACCGAAGATCTTACAACCAAGTCCTTATCCTCTACCAATATTTCGCTAGCTCCATCAGTCAACTTCCTGCCCAAGGTTCCTTCGGCTTGAAACCCTACAAATATAAATGAGTTTCGCTTATCTTCAATGTTTTTATAAATATGACCAACTATCCTACCTCCATCTGCCATACCACTCCCTGCAAGAATAATAGATTTTTTAGTCGAGGTAATTCTTTGAGATTTCTTTGATTTCTTAACTAATTCGACTTGATCATAGAAAAAAGGATTGATTTTTACTGAGTTATCCGAATTAGGATTTAACATGTTTGTTGTAATAAACTCCTCAGAGAATTCGGAAGAATTATCTAAATATATTTTAGTTATACTATTTGCCATAGGACTATCAAGATATATATTTATATCTTTAGGCAAATAATCTTTAACTATACCCAACCTTAGTATTGCAAGCATTTCTTGTGCACGATGTAAAGAAAATACAGGTATATAAACGGTACCATTTTGGGCAAATGTTTCTTTTATGATACGATACATTTGTATCTTTTCCGCTTCTCTGTCAGTATGTTCAATACCTCCATACAAAGATTCCATGACTATATTAGTAGGATTTATTTGTTTAAAATCATATTCTTTAAAAGATTTTATAATCGACTGATCTGTTCTTCCTATATCTCCTGAAAATACCGTTATAACTCCATTATTATTAATAACAACAGAAGATGCACCTAAAATATGCCCTGCAGGAATAAACTTAAACTTAATATCTTTATTAATTTCAATTTCATCAAAAAATTTAATCTCAACGAATTGAGATAAAGATTTATAAGCATCATTCATGTCATATAAAATATCATCAGATCGAAGCTCCTTCTTCCGAATTTCTTGTAGTCTGGCAGAATCTAATAAAATTACTTCGGTTATAAGTTTTGTTTGAATAGTTGAATATATGGGGCCATTAAATCCCCTTTTTACCAATAATGGAATTAAGCCACAATGGTCTAAATGAGAATGAGTCAAAATAACACAATAAATTTCTTTAGGATCAAATTGAAGGGGTAAATAATTGTACTTTTCTTCGTTTAATCCCTGAAACATTCCAGAATCAATCAATATTTTCTTATCCCCGATACTTAGTAAGAACATAGAACCTGTAACTAAATTAGATGCACCTAAAAATTGAATATTCATTGTTATATGTATGATATTTTAATTATGGATATTAAGTAAGTAATTTTTATATAATATATTACTCCTTGTTACTTTATTGATACCATTTAAACAAAACCTTCTAAATAATAATTCAAAACAAATTAAATAATTCGAAGATATTATTATTTGCTTCTAATTTTTACAAATCTTTCTCTCGCCATGAAACACTCTCCCCTCGGTATATACTATAATATCGTGCAAATGTTTTTTCTCGTTCCGATCTTATAATTCTAATTAAACTTAAATGTTTTTTTGTTTTACAATTTTAATACAATTGATATTTCGAATCGTTTCAAAATTTTATGCTTTTATTTCCGTAAAATATTCGTTAATAATTTTAATTCTTTAGTCAATTCTTCTTTGTTGTTTTTCATGGGATCTTCAATGACAATATTTAGTAGTTTGTCAAGCAGGGAGCCTATTTCGGGGCCTGGTTTAATTCCTAACGATATTAAATCAAACCCATCTAAAGCTAAATCTTCAACCTTCAAAACCATTTCTTTTTCCTTTACTTCACTGATACGTTTTTGAAGCGCTTTTATTTCATTATTGTTGAATTGAGATTTACTGTTAGATGAGGCATCTGCTATTCTAAGCTTAAATAAATCATCTAAATTTTCCTCACCTACATTTTTTATAAATCTTCTTATCGCCGAATCTGTCCAACCCCCTATTACCCTACCTTTTTCCTCTTCGATTTTATTAAGTTCTTTTTCTTTTCTCCAATCAGCTGATGGATAATAAAACATATGCCATTTAATTAAATTTATTACTCTATTAACTTCAAGTTTGGAGAACTTTAATCTATTTAATATTTCCCTGGTCATTTCGGCACCGATTTGATCATGTCCAAAGAAGTGCACTTTCCCATCTTTATCAACTGTTCGTGTCTTAGTTTTACCAATATCATGAAATAGGCCAGCAATTTTAACGCTGTCTTCTGCTCTATCTAATACTTTTAATGAATGGTCATATAAGTCATCCGAATGCCATTCGGGCTGAGTTATTCCTTTACACAATATTAATTCAGGTAAAAACAGTTCAAGAAGGCCTGCTTCATAAAGAAGGTTAATCCCCCTAGATGGCTTTGGAGACTTCATGATTAATTTTTGAAATTCATCTCTTATCCTTTCGATTGAAACCATTTTAGAGACCATCAGGCATTTTTTTATTGACTTAAATGTCTCCTTTTCAATCGTGAAATTCAATTCAGAGGCTAGTCTACAAGCCCTAAAAGAACGCAACCCATCTTCAGAAAACCTTTCAAGCGGATCTCTTACTGCCCTAATAACCCTGTCATCTAAATCTTGTCTTCCTAAAAATGGATCTATCAATACTTCTCTGCTTTCTTTTTCATCGATCAACAAGGTTAAATCGATTGCCATCGCATTAATAGTAAAATCCCTTCTCGAAAGATCTTGATTAATATCCTTTGTAAATTCTACTTTTGAAGGCCATCTGCCACCAAAATAATTCTCTTCTTTCCTAAAAGTAGTAACTTCAATATCAAAATTCTCCTTGTTTTCATCCTCTACTATGACTAAGATCGTTCCAAATTTTGCATTTATAGATACAGACCTTGGAAAAATCTTCACTATTTGATCAGGATTTGCGTCAGTTGCGATATCGAAGTCGTTAGGAATAATATCTAAATAAAGATCTCTTACTGCTCCTCCTACAAGGAAAGCTTTAAATCCATTATCCTTCAGGTCTTTTGCGACCCGCAATACATACTGAGGGATTTTTTTTGAAATAGTTTTCTCTTTCATTTTTTGTACACAATCAATTATACCCTTTTTGAAAATTGTGTACACATTATTTTGTACAATATTAGCGAGTGTGAAACAATTCTTTAGATTTCTACCCTACCCTCTAAAGATTTAAGAAGAGTGACCTTGTCAGCATAGTCTAAATCTGCGCCAGTTGGCAATCCTCTTGCTATTCTAGTTGTAATTAGACCGGGAAGATTTAATTTGTTGACCTCATTTTTAATAAAAACTGCAGTAGCCTCCCCTTCTAAGTTAGGGTTTGTAGCTATTATGAGTTCTTGAATTGGGACAGGAGAGTTTTTAATTCTTTTTATGAGATTAGTTATGGTTAGATCGTCAGCACCTATACCCTGCAAAGGTGAGATAACGCCACCCAAAACATGATAAACCCCCTTGTAATCACCCATGCTTTCAAAAGCAATTAGATCTAATACATCTTCAATGATTAATATTTTCGAAATATCTCTTGTCTCGTCACGGCAAATCGCACAAAAATCTTCCTCAGATAAGTTGAAACACTTATTACAAAAGTGAATTTTAGTCTTTAATTCACCCATCGATGTTGCGAAATCAGCAACAAAACTCTCTGAAGAATGTAACAAATACAGAACTAATCTTGAGGCGGTTTTGGGACCAATGCCCGGAAGCCTTACGAAATGATCAATTAATTTTTGAACATTTTTTGGTAGTGCGTGCACAATATTAGGATGCCCCCAACATATTTTTAATCTGAGAGATATCCATATCTTTTGCCATTTCTTTTTGTAATTTCTTTTGAGCATCTTTTAAAGCCTGTTGGAGAGCCTTTACTAGATCTCTTTTGTATTCAACTTTGATTAAATCATCATCGATATCAATGGACTCAACCTCTTGAAGGCCGTTCATTTTTATTTTAACATCTTCATCATCCGAAAAACCCTCTACCATGACTAGCTTCATCTTCTTTTGCATTTCTCTAGCTTCTTTTTGAAGTTTATAAATATCTTTTAATTGATCAAACATTTCTTAGATAATAATAAATAAATTTAATTAAAAAATTCTTCTACAATTTTAGTATTTGATTTTTTATCTTTATCCTTTGAGGCCTTTTCGATTATACATTTATAACATATGTTTTTACCACAAATATCTTTAAAAAGCTTCTGAAGAATTAATTTTGTTTCTTTATTATCTAATCTCTTTTTGTGAAAAGCACTGGAAACTTTAAATAGGACTTCTCCAGAATCGCTCAAATCAATTACAGTACTTGATAAGATAGCAGTTAAAAAATGATTATATTTTTTTGCGGCTTCAAGGATTTCAGATCTCTTCTCATTTAGAATCTGTAAGCATTCTTCACCATTTTGGTCCGCGACATCTTCTACCAAATCAACCTCATCATCCTTATTATTTTTTTCAACTTTTTTAACATCTTGTTTATCATTGACTTCTAAAACAGCATCCTTCTTTAAATATATCGTGTCTTTGACGCTTACATTCTTAGGAGTATTTTTAATATCAGCTGAAGCATTCTTAAAAGCCCCAAAAGCATCGGTCAAATTTACTATAGCCACCTCTAATGGCAAGATCGGGATCAACGAAGTCTTCATATCAAGAGAGGCCGTATTAACCTCTTTTATGATGAGCATATATTTTTTAATTGAAGCGTTGTCTTTTCCACTCTTAACTAAACCAATCATTTGATTCCTGGATTCATCTAGAACTCTTTTTGCAAAATGCATTAAATTGACTCCGTCTGAATAAATCTGATCAATTATTATAAAAGCACCCTGCCTATCTCCCTTTAAAATTTTTTCAATGAATATTTTTACTTGTTCAACATTAACCAAACCCAGTATGCTTTCAACTTTATTTGTATCAATCGATTTTTCTGTATTTCTATCGATTGCCGATAAAACCTTCTCTAAAATAGTTTCAGCATCTCTAAAACTGCCCTGTCCTGCCTGGATAATTAACGACAAAGCCTCATCAGAACATTCAATTTCCTCTTTATATAAAATCATTTTTAATTTGATTTGCAATGACAAATTGTCAGCCAATTTGAAATCAAATCTTTGAGTTCGAGATATGATAGTTAATGGCAATTTTTGAGGCTCAGTTGTAGCTAGGACGAATAAAACTTGTTTTGGTGGCTCTTCTAGCGTCTTAAGTAAGGCGTTGAAGGCTGGCTCGGTTAACATGTGAACCTCATCGATTATATAGACTTTAAATTTACCCTCAACAGGTAAAAATCCCACATTGTTTTTAAGATCTCTAATTTCATCTATGCCCCTATTTGATGCAGCATCAATTTCAATTAGATCCATGAAACTGCCCTTATTGATTGATTTGCAATTAGAGCATTTGTTACAAGGCTCTCCATCTTGAAGGTCAAGACAATTAACAGCCTTAGCAAGAATTCTTGCCATACTAGTTTTACCCGTTCCCCTTGGACCTGAGAATAAAAAAGCATGGGCAAGATGCCCGTCCTTAACTGCTTGTTTAAGAACAGTTACGACATGATCTTGCCCAATAATTTCCGCAAAGTTTTTAGATCTATATTTCCTATAGACTGTAAGCATAGCGACAAAAAACAACTAATCGTAATAGAAATTACCTATTATAGTAGACCTGTAAAAAGGTTTTGTTTTTACCTTCTAGTCTTCGTTTTGCTGTGCGTCTTCTTCTCTTCATTTTAGCCCAAACTTTGTTTTTTTCATGTTTCAAAGTTGTTGGTTTTACACGATATCTGATTTTTTGAAGTACCTTAGGGATATCTTCCCTATTGGCTTCTCTCCATAACATCTTTAATGCCTGATCAATAGGCATATCATTGTGAACTATAACTGCCATTTAATAACACCTCCTTAGTTGTGTTGTGAAAATTTGTTTTGAAATTATATCAGAACTTAGTCTAAATACCAAACAAAGATTTTACTAACCCTATTAATCTACCGAAGAAATCCATTTGAAAGATATCCTTTAAGACTATTATGATCGACAATGCTATTAATGCGTAAAAAGCTATAGCTGATATTTTTTCTTGAATTTTTTCAGATAATTTCTTACCTCGAATTTTTTCAATTATGATAAATAATAAATGTCCACCATCAAATAGAGGAATTGGAAGAATATTCATAACCCCCAAACTTAAGCTGACCAAGGCTGCTAAATTTACAATATTTGCAAAATCATCCATTTTGACGAGACTATAGACATAATCGCTAACACCTACAATACTACTTACGCTACTGGAAACAGGCTCTATACTCTTTTCAACTATAGATTGTTTAACTAGTTGATATAAACCGTAGAAGTTATAAATTGTCATATTAACTCCATGAGATACGCCACTTAATGCCGAAGTGTCCGAATAATCAAGTCGTAGAATTAAGTCAGGAAAGCTATCAATTTGAGAGTATTGGACACCCAATACTACTCTTCCTTCTTCGTTTGCTTTAAATTCAACGGATTTTGATTCTATTAAACCAATTTGATTAACATATTTAAAATCAACTTTTTGATCTTTAAAAGAACTGATAATTGTTGAAATATTATCCCCAGATTTGAATGTAATATCGTTTACCCCGTAAAGAAAATCTCCTGGTACAATTCCTAAATCAGAAGCTAATCCATCTTCACTAACGACAGTTACATAAGGTTTACCAACGATGTCCGAATCAAAATTGCTTTTTATTCCATCTCCATTTAAAATAACATTTGCATTTGTATAGTAGTAACCAGTTTCACTAAGCCTTTGTATTTCTAGGCTTATTGATTTGTTATAGTTGTCCTCAACTAATTTTTTAAATTCATCTTCATCGTTAACTATTTTCCCGTTTGCTCTAATAACAATACTATCTGAATAATTCACATTGTCGGTACCCTCAAGGAACATTAAATATGGAGGATTCGATACTTTTGATCCTACAAAGCTAGGATCGCCAATTTTTCTAACATCAGTATAAAACCCCGTAATAAAAAAGAAGATATAGAATAACAAAATTGCAAGAATTAAGTTCATTATGACTCCTGCAGAAATGACTATAGCCCTTTTCCCTGCAGATATATTGTCATAATTTCCTTTATGATTTGGAATATAATCAGAAATTAGGAAAGTTTGAAGTTTAATATAATCTTCGCTCTTAAGCTTCTTTGACATTTTTTGTCCGAATTCTTCTATCTTAGAAAAATCATCTTTTTTAATATCAATTTTATTATCCTTAAATAATTTTAATGAGAATTCCTTATCTTTAGGATCGTATGCCTTTGCATTGTATCGTAAGAAGCTACTACCATCTAAGTCTCCTAACATTTTCACATAACCGCCAAGGGGTATTAAATTAATACGATATTCCGTTCCTTTGTATTTTTTACCAAAGAGTTTCTTCCCAAACCCAAATGCAAATTCCTGAACATAGATACCAGCCTTTTTAGCCGCAATAAAATGTCCAAGTTCATGTATAAATACTATTAAACCAATTAGAAAAATGAAAATCACCCCAGAAAGAATTATATTTAATACTGTATCCATAAATATAAAGGAAAAAAATACTATTTTACTCTAGCATAAATTTGGAGGTATTGATAACAAAGTAACTAGACTTGCATCAATTCTTTTTCTTTATCCTTTGAAATTGTTTCAACTTGAGAATTTACATTGTCAACCTTCTTTTGAACTTCTTTTTCTAACCTATTCATTTCGTCTTCTCCATATAATCCATTTTTTTTGTCATCCTCAATTGTATCCATTAAATCTTTTCTGATTTGTCTTATCGATACTTTTGCTTCTTCAGTTTTTTCATGAAGTAGTTTAACATATTCCATCCTTCTTTCTTCTGTTAGAGGTGGGATTGGAAGCTTTACTCCATCCCCATCCTGATGTGGGTTTATACCTAAATTGCTAGTTTGTACAGCTTTTACGATTGATTGAATATTATTTTTATCCCAAGGAGTAACTACAACCAAAGTAGGATCAACCATGCTAATGTTTGCTATTTGATTGATTGGCATCGATTGTCCATAAACTTCGACTTTGATCGATTCAATCATCTGCAAAGTTCCTCTTCCAACCCTTAAAGCACCTAAGTTATTCTTGAAAAACTCAATAGATTCAGAGAATTTAGAATCTGCCTCACCGATTTGGATCCTCATTGGAATTGTAATTAATAAATTAAATATTACAGCTAGAAGCTGGCCCTGATAATTTAAAACGACAGAATCTGCCAATTTCAATTTTCTCGCCTAATACAGCTACGTAATCATTTATTAAGTCTTTAATCTTCTTTGATTCATCTTTAAAGAAAGGCTGTTCTAATAAAACGAAATCTTCATAGAATTTTTGCAATTTCCCTTGAATAATCATTTGCTGAACTTGAGCTGGTTTTTTAGGATCAATATCTTTTGAGGCTAAGTCCATCTCTCTTTTTAATATATCTGCTGGAATATTATCAATTGAAATATATTCTGGATTACTCGAGGCAACTTGAAGAGAAATTTCGTGAGCTAATTCAGCAAATTTTTCACCTTTTGCAGCAAAATCTGTTTCTGAATGAAGTTCCAATAAAACTCCTAAAGAACCATTTCCATGAATATAAGATGTAACTAATCCATTTGAAGCACTTTTATCTGCTCTTTTTTCGGCTTTAGCTAAACCCTTTTCTCTAAGATAAATCAATGATTTATCCATATCTCCTTCATACTTTGATAAAGCCTCTTTAACTACAGATACTCCTGCACCAGTTTTGGTTCGAAGCTCTTTAATCATTTCTAATGTAATTTTCATTTTATTAAAAATTTAACAACTAAATTATTTATTTTTTTGCTTTTGCAGAAACCTTTCCTTTTACTGCTTTAGCTGTTTTGTTAAGCTTACTTACTTTTGTAGTCTTTACGACTTTTGTTGAATTTTGAGCCTTTTTGGCAGTTTTAATTTCTTCTTTCTTGGCTTCTTCTTTAACTAATTCTAAAATTCCTTTTTGTACACCTTTTTTAGCCTTAGATTGTGGCTTAACATAGGTTTTAGGTTCATCACTAGTGGTTTCTACAGCCTTAATCTTTTGGATCTCGTTAATTGATGGAGTATTTTGTTTAATTATTTGTACTTCATAATTTGAGAAATCTTTAAAGACATGTTTTACACCGTGACCACCATTTCCCATTTTAATTGCCTCAGAAAGAATTCCGAGTATTAAATTTAGAGATTTTGAAGCATCATCATTTGATGGAATAACAAAATCAACTAGATCTGGATCAGAATTTGTGTCGACCATAGAAATAATTGGAATTCCAGCAGCTCGAGCTTCTAATACTGCACCTTTTTCATAATGACAGTCTACAACAATAACTGCACTAGGGAATCTATCCATAGTCTTAACACCACGATAAATTCTATTCATTCTTTCCCACTCCTTTTTCAATTGATTGACTTCGAACTTTGTTCTATTCACTACTCCTTTTTCGAACTCTTCTTCGATTTGCATATATCTATTTAATGATTTTTTGATCATTTTGAAGTTGGTCAATAAACCGCCCAACCATCTATATGTTACGAAGTATGAACCCGACTCTATAGAATACTTTTCAACTATGTCTCTAGCCTGTCTTTTAGTTGCAATAAAAAGGACTGGTCCTCTTTTTGCGGCACCTGTTAAAAATTTACAAGCATCTTCCAACATTGGTAATGTTTTTTGAAGATCTAGAATGTGAATTTTATTTTTGGAACCATAAATATATTGCTTCATCTTAGGATTCCACCTGACGGTCTCATGTCCAAACTGGACACCAGCCTTAAGAAATTCTTTAATTTCAGGGATTTTTACTGTTGAAATGCCGTCAACAACGGTTTTTGAAGATTTGTCTTCCATTTTTTATTCCTCCTTTGTACCTCCACCCAGTAGCTCATTGTTAATTCGAGCAAGGATTAAATTAAAATTGGGTGTGTGTAATATTTAAAAATTATAACATAATATATAAAAAAATATCAAAGGGATCCAAAACCTACATATCGGATCATTTATGCATCAATGAGTACATTTAAAGGCCCCTCGTTGCACAAACTATTTGAACAAACCCGCTATATACCGCGCCCCATAAATAATATTGAGATAATTAAAGTTTGAGAACTTGCTGCTGAGAGATAAAAGCTTGTGAATAAATCGCCCGGCTTTTGAAGAAATTATTAAAATAAACCCATTTCTTTCATCTTAATTCTGACCTCTTTCATGTCTATTTTCTTAATTTTTTTAATCTTTGGATAATCTGGATGGGCCCAGAACATACCAAAACGCCCTTTCCTCAGAACATATTTTACTTTGCCGTCCTTAGGTGTAGAACCAAATAATTGCTTATTGATTTCGGGCAAATACTCTAGAGGCCTAGCATCTTTAACTTTTGGATAGTCTGGATGTGCCCAAAAATATCCAAATCTACTTTTCTTAAAATTATATTTCCTTCCATCTTCAGTTCTTGGACCAGCAACATATTTTGATTTGAAATCATCACTTTCTACATCAATACTTATTTCTTCTTTTTTATTTAACGACATAATCCCCTTACATTTTGGAAAGTTTTTACAAGATAAAAATGGACTAAATCTACCGAGCTTGATAACCATTTTACCTTTACAAATCGGACATCTTTCATCTGAAGAACCAACTATATTATACTTATCTTTTTCAATAACCTTTTCCCCCCTTAAGATTTCCTTTTCAAACCCCTTATAGAATTCGGACAACGTCTTAACCCAAGACCTTTCACCATTGGCTATTTCATCAAGATCATCCTCCATTTCGGCGGTAAACTCAACATTAATAATGTCCGAAAAATGATCTTTTAATAATCTAACCAAACTAATTCCAACTAAAGTTGGAACAAGAAACTTACCATCCTTTTCAATGTATTTTCTACTGGAAATATTTGTAATAATTGGAGCATATGTAGAAGGTCTGCCGATTCCAAATTGTTCAAGCGCCTTGATTAAAGTAGCTTCAGTATATCTTGCGGGAGGCTCAGTAAACTTTTGCTCTGCTTGCATACCCAGAACAAATAATTCCTGTCCCTTTTTGAAATCTGGCAACTCAATATCTTTTAGTTTATCTGCTTTGAGAATGTAATGGCCGGCAAAAAGAGTTTTTTGTCCATCTATCCCAAAGATATAATCTGAAACTTTTACAAGAATTTTATTTGATTCGACTTTTGCATCAGCCATTTGACTAGCTAAAGCCCTTTTCCAAATTAAGTCGTATAATTTCTTTTGATCAAGAGTAAGCTTTAAATCAGCACCTTTTTTCTCGATGTGTGTAGGTCTTATGGCCTCGTGAGCCTCTTGAGCAACTTTAGACTTTGTTTTATAAATACGAGGCTTATCTGGTAAATAATTTTCCCCAAAATTTTGTACTACATAACTTCTCATAGCCTCTCTAGCATCTTGAGAAATATTAAACGAGTCCGTCCTCATGTAAGTGATATTCCCCTGCTCATACAATTGCTGGGCAATTTTCATTGTTCGACTCGCAGAATAGCCTAGTACACTTCCGGCGGATTGTTGTAAAGTTGAGGTGTTAAAGGGAGGATAGGGCTGTCTATTTATTACTTTAGAGGTTATATCTTCTATTACCCATTTACCAACTCTTGAATTTTCAATTATGGATAAAGCCTCTTTTTCATTTTTTACATTTGCCTTTACCCCACCTACCTTAAGCAGTGTAAATTTAAAGCAATTCTTCTCTTCTACATCAATACATGGAATATCTTCCTTTATATCAGCTTTATTAATTTTAATATGTACAGGTTCATCAAATTTTTGCCCGGATAAATATGAAAAAATATTCCAAAATTCATCGGATTTAAAGGCATTTCGCTCATCTTCTTTTTCCACAACCAATTTTAAAGCGACAGATTGCACCCTTCCAGCAGATAAGCCGAACATTAATTTCTTCCATAACAATGGAGACAATTTATAACCTACCAACCTATCTAATATGCGACGAGTTTGTTGTGCATTCACCAAATTAATATCAATATCCCTAGGTGAATTTATTGCCTTGGTTACTGCGTCCTTAGTTATTTCCGTAAAAACTATACGATTAACTTCTTTTTTATTCTTTTTATTCTTATTTCCTAAATTATCAATTACTTTTAATTCACGAGCAATATGCCATGCTATTGCCTCTCCCTCTCTATCAGGGTCAACCGCTAAGACTAAAGAATCTGCTTGTTTAAATTCTTTTTTAATTTGACTCAGTACTGCCGCATTTTTCACTTCATACTGTGGAGTGAAATTATTTTCAATATCTATAGACATAGACGATTTGGGTAGATCTACAATATGCCCCTTAGAGGCCATTACTTTATAACCCTTCCCTAAGTACTTCTCAATTGTTTTTGCCTTTGAAGGCGATTCGACGATTACTAATTTCATAATTAATAAAATACTTGATAACTAAGTAATTTGCAAACTTATTTGCCCTGATTCACTGCGCTTTATAATATTATTAAGCTCCAATTCAGTCAACAACATGTTTATTTTTGTTTTTTTGAATTCTTTAGAAGATTCACTTAAATTTGTTTCGGAATTTATTCCCGAAGCAATCTTTTTTAGTATCAATAAGGCATCATCTGAAACATTATAAGACCTTACACATTCTTTCTTACTTATACCCAGAGCTTTACAAATTTGGTCAAAATCAGATAATAGCTCAGCCTTATTGTGAATAATCAAGTTATTAGCCCCCACACTAAATTCTCTATTCAAATCACCCGGAATTGCAAAGACAGTCCTACCATAATCGAATGCTAAATCAGCAGTTATTATTGATCCACTCCTTCTTCCGGCCTCAACCACTATGCAGACTGGTGTTAGACCAGCAATTATTCTGTTTCTTCTTGGAAAAAAATATTTATTATAAGAATCAACCTCACCATCCTCCGAAACAATACATCCACCGCTAGAAATAATCATGTTGTACAAATTTCTATTTCTACTCGGAGTTATATTTTCAATTCCTAAAGGTAAAACAGCCAAGGTTTTCACGCCCTTTTCTAAACACTTATAGTGTGTAACAGAATCAACCCCAATTGCTAAACCACTCACAACTGAAATTCCATTATTAGCGCAATTTTCAATTAACCATTCAATACATTGCCTTCCGTAATCACTAATTTTACGAGTTCCCACAATACTAATCGACCTTTTGAAATTAAAGTTATCAATATTGCCTTTGTAATAAAGTCCTTTAGGACAATCATTGATGTTTTTCAATAGACAGGGGAATTTAGGGTCGTTAGACCTAATGTAATTCGACATATTTAAAAAGAATAAATTAGATATTTGAGCAGTTACTTGAGAAGTTATTGTACAAACAATTTATAAATTTTTTCATAATTGGGACAGTTTTGTAACCTCTACCACCCCATTGTTGCATTACAGTAAAACAATAATTTTCATTTTCATAATCAAAACAACCCATAATCCAAGAATGGGCACCATCATAGTATGTCCCATTAATCCATTCTCCGGCATCAGAAGATCCAGTTTTTGCACCAGGATTTCCAGGCAAACCCTTCAACCCCCCAGCAGTACCAGCTTGTACACCAAGTTGAAGCCCCTCCTTTAAAATTCTGATCGTTTCATCACTTACATGCAAACTTCTTACTTGCTCAGGAGTTCTTTCAAACACCAAACTTCCAGTTTGATCGACCACTTTTGAAAGTATATGCGGTTTGATTAATTCCCCATTATTCATAACAGTTGACACCAACATAGCCATCTGTAATGGAGTCACTGTTACATAACCCTGTCCAATCACAGTATTGCATTCATCTCCAATGTACCAAGGCTGTTTGACAGTAGCCATTTTATAATCAGCATTAGGTATAGTTCCAGCAACTTCACCCCACAAGTCTATTCCGGTCTTGTTACCTAATCCGTAGTTTTTTGCAATATCGTAATAATATTCATATCCAATATTCTTCGCCCTCATATCCTGCATTACCAAACAAAAGAAAATATTACTCGATCTGGCCATCGCCTCTTCTACATTTACCCATCCAATATAGCCCCTATCAGCTTCACAAAACTTAATATTTCCTGGCAAATCAATACATCGATCGGATAATTTTTTTTCAGACTCAGAAATTACACCCGATTCCAATCCAGCAGTAGCCGCCACTATCTTCATAATTGATCCTGGAGGTAATTGAAGAGAAATAGGCCTATTAAAAAGCGGTTTTTTAGGATCATTAATTAAACTTTGATAATCCCCATAACTAATCCCATTTGCGAATAGATTATTATCATATCCAGGATTCGTTACCATTGCCTTCACCTCTCCAGTTCTACTATTAACAATTACTCCAGCCCCTCCAAAAGCCTTAACATTTGAGACACTTTTATTTAATATCTCAGACAAAGATTTTTGCCATCTACTATCAATTGTAAGATATACATTATTGCCAGGTATTGATTGATAGGCATCATAGTCAATAAATTCACCCGATACGACTTCTTTTTCAACAACCGATAACCCCTCTTTACCTCTTAGATAATTATCATAGTACCCCTCTATACCAGTTTTTCCTATTTGAGATTCAGAATATATACCAGATTCAATATCTTTTTGGGTAGGATCACCTAGATAGCCTATTACATTTGAAAAAGCAATCGGATCAGAATAGGTTCTTTTAGGTTCGACGATCAAATGAATCCCTTTAAGTTCTTCAATTCTACTTAAGAGTAAATAATATTGATCATAATTAATATCAGATTTTAAAGTAATTCTATCTGAGGCAATTCGATTCCCAGATTCATCATATATTTTGGACTTAGAATCAGTGATGAAAATTACATTATCGATATCTAGGATCTTTGCAATTAAAGTTAATACTTGATCTTCTTCTTCTTTTGATAATTCTTTGGAATTTAATGTCAGAGAATAACCGGGTGAATTGTATGCAAGTTTCATTCCATCAGAACTTAAAATTAGACCTCTAGGTGCTAAAGTCTTTACCTGATATTGATTTGTCCTTTTTGCGATTTGAAAACTTTGCTGCCCTTTAACAATCTGAAGTTCGAAAGCCCCGAACAGTAAATAAAGGAAAACTGCTACCAGCAATAAATAGATTAAGATAGTCCTCCATTGGAAATCATCGGTATCAATTTCGAATTTGATTTCAGTATTAGTATTCTTAAAATTCATTATTAAATGATGTACCTGTTGGGAATTATTTTATTAAAAATATTATATATTATTATGTATAAGATGAAATTTCCCAATATTGCCCCGAAATCGATATAACCCAATCCTGATCTATATATACCAGTAAATACTTGAATTAAAATTAGTACCAAAAGCAATATTAAAGAGATTTTAAAGTTAATATTTCTCTTTAGCAGCTTGATTATTCCACTTAAAAGATTAATAAGAAGATAAATTGAAGAAAATAATAAAGCCCTTAATCCTAAAAAATTGAAATTAATAATTTCAAGGATCAAAGTAAAAAAAATAAAAAGAGCAAAAATAAAATTACTTCTCTCTCGTTTTTCTTGATAAACCAAACAAATAATAATTAAAGGCTCCAAATTATAAAAAAAATCTATTCCAGAACTTTTAAGTATTACCTCTAAAAAGAATGTTAAAATTATAAAAAATATAATTCTATTATTTTTATTCATTATTAATTCTGAATTACAAAAACTTCGGTTAATTGATTTAAGGAAATTGCCGATTCTATTTGTACACGCTGGCTAATGTCAGTTTGATCGGAGAATGCTACTAAAGACTTTCCGACTAATAATCCATACGGAGTTTGCGAATCCGCTCCCGAAGTTACAACATTACTTCCCTCAGAAAGGCTTATTGAATTGGGGATATCTACAACGCTTATCACTCGACTATCCGTACCCACAATAAAACCCCTAGCCCCGGTATCTGGGAATATAACTGGCACCCTGATATTTGGCGAGAACGGTAACTCAACTAATGCGGTTGAAGGATACGTTTTTGATACCCTACCAACAAAACAACCATCCTTAGTGACCGCAGAACCGATCTTCACATTATCATTATCCCCTTTATTAATCAGTATAATATTGCCAGTTTCCATATAAGTTAAGACTCTGGCAGGTATTGTTTTATATTCTTTATCAAAGCTGGATTGATCTAATATTTTCCGCAAAGATTCAAGTTCAAGCTTCAAGCGATCGTTTTCAACCTTATAAAATTCACTTTCATTTTTATAAGTCTCCAGACTATCTTTATTTCCCGCTAAATTTGCGAGAAACGAAAAATCATCTTTAATACTTGAGAATATACTAAAGTTAGCAGACTGAATAGTTTCGAAAGACTCCGAAATAAAAGCATTTATTGAATTTAGAAGCCCTATTCTGCCAAAAAGAATGATGACTACAGCAACTATAGTACCTAGAATTAAATCGGAATTTTTTAACCCCTTTTCATTCATATAATTTAAATGATCTCATCTTTGGATATTTGAATTCTCTCTAATAACTCAAGCTCTTCTAATAAAACCTCAGTTCCCCTGACTACAGCCTTTATAGGATCCTCAGTTATAATCACTGGAGTTTTCAATCTTTCTTCAAAGAATCGATCTATCCCATAAATTAATGCACCCCCTCCAGCAAGTACGATCCCCCTTTCTAATAGATCAGCAAGGATTTCTGGGGGTGTTTTTTCTAAGGCTCCTTTTACTGCATCTGAAATTTTTTCTAAGACTTTTAACATAGCTTCGCGTACTTCTATACTGGAAAGCTTTATCGTTCGCGGTAAACCGGTCAACATATCACGACCTTTTACATCGAGCTCCTTTTCAGGCTTCATTGTTACTGCAGAACCAATCGCAATCTTAACATCCTCAGCCATTTTTGAACCTATTAGAAGATTGTATTTATATTTAATGTAATTGAGAATCTCTTCGTCAAGCTCATTACCCCCGACCCTAATTGTATTATCAACAACTATTCCACCCAACGAAATTACGGCGATGTCAGTTGTTCCACCTCCAATATCTACAATCATACTTCCCGCAGCATCGTCTATCGGCAATCTTGAGCCAATTGCAGCAGCCATAGGCTCTTCGATTATATATACTTTTCTGGCACCTGCAGAAACAGCAGCATCAATAACAGCCCTAGCTTCGACTTCGGTAATTGAGGAAGGTATCCCAATTACAACTCTAGGCTTTGTAAGCTTAAACATTTTTGGGTAATACTCGTATACCTTATAAATAAAGTACCTAATCATAGCCTCAGTGGAATCAAAATCAGAGATCACCCCATCTGCCATTGGTTTTACAGCCACGATATTAGCCGGGGTTCTTCCTATCATTCTTTTTGCATCCACACCAACAGCAAGCACTTTTTTTGTATTTTTATTAACAGCCACTACAGAAGGTTCATTTATCACAACCCCCTGCCCTCTTACAGATACAAGGGTCGTTGATGTACCCAAATCAATACCAATATCATGGGTAAATAGTGATAAAAATTTATCAAAAGCCTGCATTTGGGATCGTGTTAAACTTCCTAATTGTAGCACTAGAATCGCAAAATTGTATAGCTAATTAGGGACTTTGAGGAAATTGGAATTAATGGTAAATAATGCTATACTTTAACTGCCCTATCATGTAATTAGAATAAGATATATTGAACTTTACAAGCAATCTTAAGGGTAACCAAAATCTCATTAACGCCATCGTGTTTTAATGCTGAGGTTACCAACTTTTTACTTGAACACGGTTTCAAGTACTTATTCGAAAGCCTGATAGGGTTTTTTTGCTTGATTAATGTCAGGATATACTTTAAAATTGTTTGACTGTTTAGGGTTAGGCTGGAATAGCTCAGTTGGTAGAGCACACCCTTGGTAAGGGTGAGGTCAAGAGTTCGATCCTCTTTTCCAGCTCCATTAATTGGGCAAAGAGTTATTTGAAAATTTTAGCAAGGGTGGCAGAGCGGTCAAATGCTCCAGACTGTAAATCTGGCGTCGAGAGACTACGGGGGTTCAAATCCCTCCCCTTGCAAGATTGCCGAGATAGCTCAGTTGGTAGAGCAACGGTTTTGTAAACCGTCGGTCAAGAGTTCGAGCCTCTTTCTCGGCTTATTAATTAAATAAAACTTAAATTTTATATTTATATAAATTGCTATGGCAAAAAAGGGAAACCGTATTTTGATCAGGTTAAGAAATAAAGAAACCGGATCTTTTTACACAACAAGCAAAAATAGAATCAATTCTAAAGATAAGTTAAAGATCAAGAAATTTGATCCAAAGCTTAAAAAGCATATAGTATTTGATGAGGATAAGGTAAAATAAGTATAGAGTTGCTTATAGGCTCTACCTCACCAAAGCGCGGAATGAAGAGCCATGGTGTCAGTGGTAGCACAGCGGTCTCCAAAACCGTTAGCAGAGGTTCGAATCCTCTTGGCTCTGTATTTTTTTAGGCCTTTAATTATCAAAGGTTTATTGGTATAATTGAAAACATGATTATTATTAAGACAATTAATAAATTTTTTAATTTTTTGAAGTCCGCTTTTGGCGAGTTGAAATTTGTTACTTTCCCGACAAGAGCAGAAACATTAAAATTAGGATCAATAGTCTTAGGAGTATCGACCGTCTTTGGATTAAGCCTCTACTTAATCGATTGGTTGTTTCAAGTCTTAAGAAACTTACTAACTAGTGTAAATATTTAAAATGAAAAAAGAACAAAAAAAACTAGAAGAAACAGCAGTAACCGACAATTTTAGTTGGTATGTTGTTAATGCCTATTCTGGCCATGAAAAACGAGTTGCAACACAAATACAACAAAGAACTAAAGCAAACAATCTAGAGGATATGATAAAAGAAGTATTAGTACCTACTCAAAATAAGATTGTTGTAAGCGAAGGAAAAAAAAGAACAGTTGAAGAAAAAACATTCCCAGGTTATGTTTTAGTCAAAATGATTATGAATGATCAAACATGGCAGATCATTAGAAATACAGAAGGAGTTACAGGATTTGTCGGAACAGAAAGAAAACCTACACCATTAAACCCAGATGAAGTAAAAAGTATTCTAGCTTACATGAAGGTAGAACAACCATCCTATCAAGCCTCTTTTGCGGTCGGCGATGCCGTCAAAGTTACGGATGGACCTTTTAAAGATTTCGTTGGATCTATCTCTGAGATTAACGAAGATAAAGGTCAAGTTAAAGTTCTACTTTCAGTGTTTGGTCGCGAAACACCAGTAATATTAGACTTCTTAAAAATTACTCGATTATAAATTTAAACAATATTAATTATGGCTAAAGAAAAAAAAATCAAAGCTATTTTAAAGCTTGCGATTGAAGCAGGAAAAGCTACACCAGCCCCTCCAATCGGTCCAGCACTTGGACAACACGGTGTCAATATTCAAGAATTTGTTACACAATATAATGACAAAACTAGAGATAAAATGGGTGATGTTATCCCATGTATATTAACAATTTTCGAAGATAGAACTTTTACAATTGAATTAAAGACTCCACCAGTAACTAATCTATTATTGAAATCAGTAGGTCTTAAAAAGGGCTCTGCTAAACCAAACTTGGTTAAGGTTGGTAAGGTAACTAGGGCTCAAATTAAAGAAATTGCCGAAAAGAAAATGGCAGACATCAATGCAATAAGCATGGAATCCGCTATGAAAATCGTCGAAGGTTCGGCAAAAAGCTTGGGCTTAACTGTTGTTGATTAATTTGTTATAACTATTTTGATGAAAAGATCTAAAAAATACCAATCAGCTTTGTCAAACATTGATAAAGCTAAAAAATACTCCCCTACTGACGCCTTAAATTTAATGCCAAAGTTATCTTTAACAAAATTTGCCGGTAGTATAAGTATTCAATTGTTTTTAAATTTAAATGAAAAACAAAAAAAGGATTCAATTAGAGGATCCTACACATTGCCAAACACTTTTGGAAAATCTTTAAAAGTGTTAGCAGTTGTAGATAAATCTGAGATTGAAAAGGCAAAAGATGCAGATATAGTTGGAGGCGAAGAAATATTTAAAGATATTGAAGCAGGAAAGCTTGAATTCGACTTGGTTATAACAACTCCAATGATGATGGGTAAATTAGCTAGATTAGGGAAAACTCTTGGATCAAAAGGCCTAATGCCAAATCCTAAGAATGGAACCATTACTACAAATTTGAGTGAAAGCATTAAAAAATTCAAACAAGGAATGAAGAACTTCAAATCAATTAATGGAGCTCCAATTACTGCAGTTATTGGGAAATCTGATATGACAGCAGAACAATTGCAAGGAAATTTAGATGCATTTGTTAAAGCTGTTATAAATGAGACTAAGAAGTATTCATCAACTCCTATCAAAAGAGCTATTTTGACTACTACAATGGGTCCAAAAGTTGAATTAGATGCTTCATATTTAGTTTAATTTAAAATTGACAAAAGAATAGTATTGGGTTAGAATTACTAAGTTTTCGTTTAAGACAATAGGCTTTCATTTATTTGAAATAAGACCTATCGAGACGGATACAGATAAAATCATAAATTATGTATTTATACTGTGCCGACTCGTTCGGCACATTTTTTTTATTTAATTTAACAATGTCAAAAACCAAAAATCAAAAAAAGGAGTTGATGACTGAATACGCTGAAAAGTTAAAGGCACAACCAAACTTTTTCGTGGTAAAACCTCTCGGGATTAATCCTAACGAGGCTACTGCTATGAAAAAGGAATTGGGAGCACTTGGCTCCAGCTATAATTTAGTCAAAAATACTATTTTTGTGATTGCTATGAAGGAAGCTGGTTTTCCACTAACTGAGCTTGGAGATGGACAACATTCAATTGTCTTCTCAAGTGACAAGATTAGCGAAACTGCAAAAATAATTAGCAAATTCACAAAAGCAAAAGACAAAGATCGTCTTGAGGTAATTGGAGGCGTATATAATATGACCGCCATTACAGCAGCAGAGGTAAAAGCTCTAGCAGATCTACCAAGCAAGGATGTTTTGATTGCTCAACTATTAAGCGTAATGGTTGGTCCAGTCAGAAATTTCATGTATGTTTTGAAAGGAAATATGCAAGAATTTGTATATTTACTCAACTCTATTCAAGAGAAAAAAGCTGTTTAAACAGCTTTAATTTAATTTTAATTTAATTTATTTATATTAACTAAAATGGCAGACGATAAAAAAATCGAATTAACTGGTGATTCTGCAAAAATCGCAGAAATGCTAGAAAAAATGACAGCATTAGAACTTTCTCAATTAGTCAAAGCACTAGAAGAAAAGTTCGGTGTCTCAGCAAATGCTCCTGTTGCAGTAGCAGCAGCTCCAGCAGCCGCAGCAGCTCCAGCAGAAGAAAAATCTTCATTCAATGTTGAATTAACAGAAGCTGGTGCAAACAAGATTGCAGTCATCAAAGTAGTCAAAAATGCAACAGGTTTAGGCTTAAAAGAAGCCAAAGACTTAGTTGATGGTGCTCCAAAGACTGTCAAAGAAGACATGAAAAAGGAAGATGCAGAAGCTTTAAAGAAAGAATTAGAAGAAGCTGGTGCAAAAGTAACCCTAAAATAATACGTAGTTACAACTTCACATCAATAATTAAACCCTCCCCTATTTGTGGGAGGGTTTTGTTTTATTAAGTGTTAGGATATAATATTTTTTAATTAAAAAAGTAAAAGATGATAGATATTTTTATCAATAGCGGACTAGATAAGGGAGCAATAGTTACTTTGTTATTACTCCCAATAGTCGTGACTTTAATCGCATTTTCAAGGCATATTTTGGGCATGCGGTCATTAGGAATTTATTTATCATTTGTTATTACTTTTATCTTTTTTCAACTTGGTGTTACTTCCAATGATTTTCCCTATTATTCAGATCCATTGGTTGGATTTAAGTTTGGACTTCCATTAATAATTGTCGTTTTTTCGGCTACTTTATTGTGTTATGTTTTAATCAAGAAAATTGGCCTGCATTATTATCCCAAATTGGCCATAGTAGCCACTGGAGTAACTGCTATTCTAATTGGTGTAACCATGATCTTTGGATTATTGGGATTTAAAAATTTTTTAAAAATTGATATTTTCACTTTAGTTTTAATAGTTGCCATTACTGAAAAATATTTTTCAATACTCGCTAGAAAAAACCTAAAAACTACTATATTCATCACTATTGAAAGTATAATTTTAGCTGGAATTAGCTATTTGATTATTTCAATTCATCCACTTATCGATCTATTGCTTCAATATCCTTATATCATTCTAGTCCTCTTCCCTATTAATTATTTGATCGGTAAATTTACAGGACTAAGATTGAGTGAATATTTACGATTCTGGGACATCTTAACTGAGAAAAATTAACAGAAATGTTTAAAACTCTAGCACTAATTCAAAAAAACAGACGAAAAGTCCTTGGGATGAATGAAAGGAACCTAGACTATATTCGGAAGTTAAATAAAAGTAAGAATATTGAAATAGCAGACAATAAAATTTTGACAAAAGAAGTCTTAATGAAGGCTGGCATTCCTACTCCTAAGCTAATTACTGTAATAAAATCTTATCAAGAATTAAATAATTTTGACTTCTCTACCCTACCAGCATCTTTTGTTCTAAAGCCTGTTACAGGGCTTGAAGGCGGTGGCATTGATCTGTTTTATAACCAAGATAAAAATGGTGCATGGATTAGAGCTGATAAATCAAAAGTAACAATCGATCAATTAAAAAAACAAATTGCTGATATTCTTGATGGAAAATATTCACTAAACCAAACACCGGACTTTGCCTTATTCGAGGAAAGGATCAAAACACATAAAGTTTTTAAGTACTATACATATAAAGGGACTCCCGATATTAGAATAATCACAATTAATGGAGTTCCTGCAATGGCATTTTTAAGGATTCCTACCAAAGAATCTATGGGTAAAGCAAATCTTGCACTTGGAGCAGTAGCAACCGGTATTGATATAGCAAATGGCGTTACTACATTTGCTATTCAAGGTAAACATGGTTATATACAAAATGTTCCAGGCTCAAAAATTTCCTTAAGCGGTCTAAAAATTCCCTACTGGGATAGGATATTGAGATATTCTATTGAAGCTCAAAAAGCTTCTGGATTAAATTATCTTGCTGTAGATTTTTTAATTGATAGAGACCAAGGACCAGTTATTGTCGAACTCAATGCGAGGCCAGGACTATCAATTCAACTTGCAAATAAAGACGGATTAAGATGGAGAATTAAAAAGACAAGGGATATTAAAGTCCCCTCAGTTGAAAAAGGTATGAAATTGGCTAAATATCTTTTTGGGGGTGAAATTGAAAATGAAATTGAAAGTATTTCCGGTAAAGATGTTATTGGAATATATGAAAATATAAGTTTAATTAATCCTAAGGGCGAAGAGATAAAAACCATAGCCAAAATCGACACTGGGGCCGATTCTACTTCAATAGATAGAAAATATGCTTATGAGCTAGGTTTTAAGGATATTGTCAAAGAATTTGACGATTTAAATTTACCAGTTAATATTGAGAGAAATAAGGGTATCGCCCTAATGAAAGAGCTAAGTGAACGATTTGTACCTAAATACCCTGACAAACTAGTGGACGTTTCATTTATTAAATCCAGCCATGGAACAACACTTAGGCCTTGTGTAAAAATTATGTTGAAAATTAAGGATACTACTTTTGAAACAAATGCCAATATTCTTGATAGAAGCAATTTAACATACTCTGTGATCGTTGGAAGGAAGTCATTATTAAGATTTTTAATTGACCCCTCGAAAAAGTAAGAAGCATTTATAATTACTTCATTAATATTCTCTGAATATTTTCAATATTGTTAAGGGCATACATTATCCCTTTAATTACCGCCCATTCGGGCTCTTCGACAACATGGAAAGAAACTCCAATTGCTTTAGTAAATAAGTCATCAATATTTCTAAGTTTTACAGTACCTCCAGTCAATACTATACCTCTATCAATAATATCGGAAGATAATTCGGGAGGAGTCCTTTCTAGTACCTCCTTAATTGAATTGATCATCTCATTTAAAACCGGTCTGAACCCGTCTACAATATCATTGGTACTAAGTTCTATAGTGGTAGGCATACCTGTTGTGCCATCTCGGCCACGGATCTCCATATTTAAAGGCTCCTCCATCGGCAATGCTGAACCGATTTCGATTTTGATTTTTTCGGCCATTTGTTCTCCTATCACAAGCCCAGTTTTTTTACGAATAAAGGCCACCAAAGATTCATTCAAAGCATCCCCTGCCAATCTTTTTGATTCGAAAGTTACAATTCCATTTAAAGATAAAACTGCAATTTCACAGGTCCCTCCACCAATGCTAACTATCATGTTCCCTGAGGAAGAACCAATAGGAAGATTGGCTCCAATTGCGGCGGCAATGGGTTCTGGTATTAGATAAACCTTACCGGCTCCAGCCTGAACTGAAGCTTCGATAACAGCCCTTTCTTCTACTGATGTGATACCAGCTGGTACACTAATCATCACCTCTGGCTTGAAGAATCGCACTCTACCTAGAACCTTTTCCATCAAATGAGTAATTATCATTTCAGTTAGCTTGTAACTTGCTATCACTCCTTGCCGAATGGGTAATCTGGCTTCAATATCCACAGGAACTTTACCCAACATTCCCTTTGCTTCAGCTCCGATTGCTACGACTTTTTTGTCTTTTGTGGAAATTGCTACAACTGTTGGTTCTGAATAGATAATATTTTTACCAACAATTGCGATCACAGAGTTAGATGTACCAAGATCAAGGCCGACTTTAGTAGGCATTTTTAAATTGAACTAATATTAAACAATTGATATACTTCAAAGTATAGTACTCGTATGAGAAAACACAAAATAAAAACAAGTCTATATCTCTTTATTGCTTCGATATTCGTATTCGTAGCTACTGCTATTGCGATTATTATATCACAAGGCGGTTCGGTTACAGAAACAGGCGTTCAAACCAATATGGGTGTTTTAAGAATTAATATTTACCCGGAAAATACTAATTATTCTCTTTATGTAGATGATGTAGCTGTCGAAAACATTATTAACAAGGGTGTTAATTTACCATCTGGCATTAAAGATATTAGGATTGAATCTGTTGGAATGAATTCTTGGAAGAAGAAGGTCGAAATTCAGGAAGGAATTGTTAAAGATATATTTGTTAAGCTCTTCCCTACAGAATTAAAACTAGAACAAGTAACCAATACAAATGTTTCTAAAATGGTATTTTCTCAAAATGGTGATTATCTATTCTACACCGTAGAAAACAATCCCATTCTAACTGAAAATGGTATTTGGAGGCTTCAAATTGAAAATAATAACTTGTTCATCTTTAATACTAATCAAAACTTAATCAAATTTGCAGAACTTAATGATGAATTAAAGCTAATGCTAAATGATGAAAAGGTCTCATTAATACCCAGTCCCGACAATAACAAAATGCTTGTAATTTCTCCTCTGAATCAAAAAATAACCTTATTAAATAATGCTTTAGGGAATGAGGCATTGAAATCGATTGATATAGTAAACTTATTGGGATTTTTTCCAGAATCAATAGACTGGTTAAATGATTCAATTAGTATGGTTGTTAAGGACAAGACTACTCTTTTTGAATATAATTTAACAAATAATAAAACGACATTAATCAAATATTCCCAAAAAGCAAGTTTGGTATACGGCCATAATGAAGCTCAGCTTATCTGGTTTGATCCAATTGGAAAATCTTTAAATATTTATAAAAACGAATCAAATCAAGGAATAATTTTCCCTAATGATGTAATTTTTAATAACATTTCTCAAATATATTTACCAGAAAAATCTTCAAGATATGCACTAATATCAGACTCTAATGAATTTCTATTTATTGATCTAGAGAAAAAGACTGTACAAAAAACGGGTCTAGCATCAGATTCAAACGAATTATTTAGCATTAGCCCCGATGCAACAACATATTTATTTAAAACTGTTTCGGGTGGTATTATTTCACTTGTTGCAAGAGAAAATATTGCATTACAAAAAATT
Source organism: uncultured Candidatus Saccharibacteria bacterium (assembly GCA_964461915.1). Classification (GTDB taxonomy): domain Bacteria; phylum Patescibacteriota; class Dojkabacteria; order B142; family OLB20; genus JAKQLP01. The sequence goes on from CAYWVD010000001.1 coordinate 605,744, forward strand.
GAGATGAATTTATATAATTTCGAAGATCCTCAGGTAGTTAATGATAAAATCGCTTTCACTCCTAAAGATTCAACTATTCTAACCTATTCCGATTCTTTAAAATCAATTTTCTCTTCTGACCAAGATGGTACTAATAAAAATTTGATAATAAATAATGAGAATATTAAACCATTTTTCAACACCGATTCTAGACTTGAAAATTTGTATTTGTTAATGAATGATGGCCAGGAGGAATTATCCAATGCAAACATCTATAAGATTAATCTATTACTCGATTAATGATATAATCAAAGAGATTTAATGCACTAGTAGCTCAGACGGATAGAGCGAGGCACTCCTAACGCCTAGGCCAGAGGTTCGACTCCTCTCTAGTGCACCATTTAATGAAAATAATCCCCTTTTATTTACGAATCTGTTTTATTTAGCTAAGCGCCCTTTGACGCCGCTAAAGTGGGCTGATAATACATCGTAATCAAAAAGCTCCTGATTACCAAACCAAAGAGCAATTTCTTCTTTGGCTTCGGCAACTTCCCCTGATGCGTGCATTATATTGTAAAGTGGTCTCTTTTGTTCGTTTGCAAATTCTACACTGTCTGTTCCGAAGTCACCTCTTATCGTCCCTGGGACTGCGATGGCGGGTATAGTATCTCCAGCGAGCTTTCTACCAACCATGACAGCATTTGGACCTTCAAAAACCATTGCCATTACTGGACCAAAGTTAAGGTATTCTACTAACCATTTTTTGATTAGTTTCCCAATTTCAATTGCATCAGATGTACCAAGAAGCATATTAGAATCTAACCCTCTTTCGGTATATTCTTTTAAAGTTCTTTCTCCAACTTTTGTGAACCACTTCTCGGTCACTGGATAATGACTATCGCCCATATCTTGGGTTGATTGGATCAATTCCATTGCTACTATTTTTAAACCAACTCGTTCAAATCGAGCAATAACTTCACCAATAAGACCTCTAGCGACTCCATCATGTTTTACTATTATTAAGGTTTTTTCGGACATTTTAATAAATTTAGAAAAATAATTTAAATCATTCCAATATAATCTACCCGCTTATAATCTCCAAGGTATTTAAACTTGTCGCCAAACCAATGTTTAATTTCTCTGTCAGCCTCTTCTTTTGAATCTGATCTATGAACAAGTGTTTTAAAAACTATTCGGCCAGATTTTACGGCCATTTTGGGAGTATCGAATCCATAATCCCCCCTAACTGAACCAATATCGGCAGTCAAAGGATTAGTTTCACCCATTAATTTTGCAATGATATCTACTGCATTGTTACCCTCCCAAACACTTATTATTACCGGTCCTTCTGTTAAATAATCAACTAAAGATTTGTAAACTATTTTCCCAATTTCTAATAAATCTGTAGTCCCGAGGTCTTCTAATAAGGCTTTTTCGTCTCCTTTATAGTTTGTAAAAGTCTTTTCTCCCATTTTGTATAGCCATTGATCGGTTCCTGGATAGTTCCCTTTTGCCTGTTCTCTTGTAGCCCAAATCATTCTTGTGGCAACTACTTTTAATCCCATTCTCTCAACCCTTTTAAAAATATCTCCTACAAGTCCCCTTTTTACGCCGTCAGGCTTTATCATTAAAAATGTTTGCTCTATAGAATCAATTTTTTTCATAATTTTTTAATAATTTTAAATTCAATTAATTTTTTAATAATATTTTCTTTAACTTCATCGATTGTGCCATTTCCGTCTACTATAATCCATTTACCAAAAATATTATTCTTAGCTAAATAATGAAAGCTCTCACGAATTTTATGTTGTTTTTCGAGATCTCTTTCATTAATATCCAACCCCTCATTGTGGCCTTCCTCCTTGGATTTCCGCTTTAATGCGATTTCTGGTAATACATCAATGTAGATATTATAATCCGCTTCATTAATTTTAAAAGCTTTAGCAAAATTTATCGCTTCTTTAAAATCAATACTATTTTTCACTAGGCAATTGTACACAATGTTTGTTGTAAAATAGCCATCACAAAGGAAGAAACTCTTCTTAGAACCTTTAGCTAATTTTATTTTGTCTTGTAATAATAACTGATCAAGAGCAAAGCTAATAAATAAACTCTCTGGAGATAATTTAATCTTTTCTAATAAATACGGCTTAATGTACTCTTTGTATAAACATCCTTGATGATCGGGAAATTCCATGCTCTCAACTTGAATATCTTTGAGAGTCTTCAAATATTCGGTAAGCTCTATACGCTGGCGACCTTTGCCAGCTCCGTCTATGCCTTCTAGGACTAAAAACATATATAAGCTTTTAAATTTGAATGTATTTTAACATAAAAAAATTATTTTTAATCAAATTTTTGCTTAAAAGCTAAAATATACGAGCAAAAGTATTTACATTTATATGAACTATAAGTCCTAATCTCGTTATTATTGATTATAAATATTTGTGTACCAGCCTCGTCAGTCCTAAATGTCTTTACTTTCATTTTTTTCAATTTATCTATTACATTCGAACTTGGATGGCCATAACTATTTTTTCCAACAGAAATGATTGAATATTCGGGCGTGATTGAATTTAAAAACAATTCGCTCGTACTGGTATTACTTCCGTGATGACTAACTTTCAAAATATCAATATCCCCTATCTGTTTTAATGATTCCTCTATTTTAATTGGACTATCTCCCCCAAAAAAGATATCGATTGAACCATAAGTTAACTTTAAAGCTAATGAAGAACTATTAGAATCAGTCTCTTTAATATTTTCAATTGGCCATAACCATTCAATCTTTACGCAACATCCGACTTTAGAGAACTGACCAGCAACAGGAGAAAAGCTCGAAAATTTTGAAAATGTTTGAACCCAATCGTTATTCATGTCCGGATCCATAGGATTATAGGCAATCATTTTAATTGCGTAGTTATTCATAAGTTTTTTTAAAGATCCTATGTGATCGCTATCAAAATGGCTAATAATCATTAAATCAATTGTGTTCTTACCAATCGGAAAATATCTTGCTAATTCATCTAAAGAAGATAAGTTAGGAGGACCTGTATCTATTAAAATTATTTTTTTATCCTGAGTTATTATTAAAGTTGAATCCCCTTGCCCAACATCTAATGACACCATATAAAAAGCTGGATCTATCTGCACAAAAATAATTTCGTACAGAAAGACACAAGTTATAATTAGAATTAATATATTTTTTACTTTTAATAAATTCTTCATTTATAATTTGGCAGAAGCATCAATAATAAGTAATAACAATTGGAGCAAAGCATCTGTGAACCTAATAATTAATATTAAAAAAGGCATTTTTAACATAGAAAATATTACCGAAATCATCCCGGACACCATCACCAAAGGTATTATTGGGACAACTAATACATTTGCAAGGATTCCTTTAATTGTTAATCCGCTCCCCAAATAAATCGATACCGGAAGAATCCCAATTGAACAAAAAAAAGTTACCAAAGCACTAGAAAGTACCCAGTTTTCAATTACCAGATCTAGTTTATTGTAAATTGACTCTAAGAAAATTAGTCCCAATGTGGCTAAAAAAGAAAGCTTAAGACTGATACTAAAAACCAATGCCGGATCGATCATTAATATAATAAAAAGCGCCATTCCCCATATATTCAAATAAGAAGATCTTCTACCCAGAAATAGTGCGCAAGACCTTAAACCATGCATCAATAATGCTCTCAGACAAGGGATATTATCAAAGCCAACTATGCAATAAAAAATTATTAAGACCAAAAAAATTAATATACTTAATTTTTTCCGAGGTAATACAACTAAAAATATAGTCAAAAACTCTGCTAGAAGGTTCAAATTGAAACCAGATACGGCGATAATATGATTTGTATTGGTAATTTTAAATGATTCTTCTAGATCATCAGAGAATTCGGTATCTACACCAATTAAAAGCCCTGACAGCAAATCTGCAACTTGGCCATGATAATTTTTGTTAATCTCAGAAAGAATTTTATAATGAAATCTACTTAGATATGTTAATGGCCCATTCCCCTTGCGATCAATTTTAATTTCAGGATTATTAATAACCCCGTTGATATGCTGAGAAAAAAAATAGTCATTTTTTAAGTCAGTTAATTTGAGCTCCCCTTTAATATTTAAAACATCCCCAACATCAAAATAGTTTGCCTTAAAGTTTTCAACTTTTATCAGGATTATTTTTTCTTCATAACTCCATTCTTTTACCTTAAAGCTTATTTTAGAATTTTTAAATTTTGCATAACTTATAACCTCATATTTACCTGAAAATTTGATTGGATCTATATTATTATTAGGAGTTGAATTTGATCGACTAGAGTTTAATATTATGAATATAATCAGGTAAGATGCCAGCCCCATGATTAAAAAAAGATACTTCCGAAACCAACCATAGAGAATTGATCCGAATATATTAAGCTTTTTATAGAATTGCTTTTGATTGAAGTTCTTCAAGTGCGCTTTGCCTAATACCCGTCTTGGCCTTTAATTCTTCCCAGCTTGAGAAAGGACGGTTTTTAATTATTTTATCGGCAGTAACTTTACCAATACCGTTAATATCTTCTAATTCTGAATTATTTGCATTATTGATATAGAATTTGTTGCTATTACCTGTTGGTATTAAGCCACCAGGAACTGCACTTGCATTTAGGCCTTTGGGTGGTATATAAATCTTAAGTTCTGGAATAACCTTTTTTGAAAGAGATACAAATTGATGCACATAAGTAATATCAGCATTTTCGGTATAGCCACCAGCCAATTCAATTGCTTGAAATACTAAAATTTGATTTGAGACTTCAAAAACTCCTGGATTTTTAACTTCTCCCAAGACTTCGATATAAAATTCCGTTTGAATAATTGTTGGCATTGGCGTGTTTGATGAGTTAGTGGGCAATACTTCTGACTGACTGGATATTACAAAGTTATCGGTGACTGGCATCAAACTTTGTAAATTATTGGAATATAATAATACTAACGCTAGAGAGACTATTATTAGGATAAATATGATTTTATTTTTGTTTTCTTGAAGTTTTTTTATCATAAGGAGATTTTATTTCAAACCTCCTTAAATTTTCCTTAATTCTCGTAAGTTACTTCCACGCTGTATAAAACTAGTCTGTCTGGTCTTGGATCTTGATTTTCAATAGTCTTTGTCGGCATTGTGTTTATCTCGTTTAGGACAGAAAATCCGCCTATTACATGGGCAAAAACAGTATGCTTCCCATCCAAATTATCGAGCCTAGGATCATCATTTTCCGCCAAGACGATGAAGAACTGGCTACCTGAGGTATTGGGCCCATTTGAGGCCATTGCAACTGAATATTTACCCAGTTTTTCGGAAGATATCGAAACAGAACTTTTGTAACCATCTTTTTTTAAGGATTCTTTTTTATCGTCACTGTAATCCAAACTATCCCAATTGATTTCATCGTCGATTGTATAACCTGGGCCACCAAATGCATCATCAAAAGTATCCCTAGTCATTGTATTCCTACTCCCACCCTGCACAAGTAGATCTTTGATCAATCTGTGGAACTCGAGATTCTTATAATAGCCTTGATTTGAAAGATATATGAAATTGCCAACAGTATTTGGAGCTTGTTTCTCTAGTAAATCAATCTCAATGACCCCCTTATTAGTCTTCAAAGTCGCTTTATAATCGAAATTGGGATTAATATCAACTTTTTGTTTTTTTAACAAAAAAGTATCCCCTTTTACATATCCAAAAGGAAATCCAGAATACATAAAAGAAGATTTACTAAAACCATCCCTCAATGTTCCAAAAATTATAAAGAACAAAATCACTATTCCAATTAAAAACAACCAAAAATCTCGGTTTTCTTTAAACATTACTTAATAATAAAATTTATTATTTTGTCTTTAACAAAGATAACCTTTAAGACCCTTGCAGTAGACAAATACGCATGGATCTTCGGATCTTTTTCGGCTATTTTTTGAACTTCATTTTGGTCTAGCCCTTTATCGATTAACACTACAGATCGTAGCCTTCCATTAATCTGTATTGGCATTTTGAATTTATCTGTCACCAATTTTGATTCATCGTAACTTGGCCATTTTTCATTGTGAATACTAGGCTCATAGCCCAATAATGCCCAAAATTCTTCAGCTAAAAATGGCATAAATGGTGCTAATATCAATGCAAATTTTGTAAGGCAATCTTTCTTGGTTTTATAGTCCAGGTTAACTTGTACATCGCTGTACCAATTAACAAATTCCATAATCCTTGCAACAGCAGTATTGAATTTTAATTCTTCAAGATCATCACCCACCATTTTGACGGTTTTATGGATCATGGAAATATCCTGATCCTTGTTCGTACTAATATTTGAATCTTTTTCCTTTGAAAAATTCACAAAAATTTTATTGACCTTGTTTACGAATTTAGCCATACCAAACATTCCGGAGTCTCTCCAATCACCGGATGAATCAAAAGGACCGATAAATCGAAGGTACATTCTAACCGAATCTGCACCGAACTTACCTATGAATTCATCAGGATTTACAATATTTCCCTTTGATTTGCTCATTTTAGCTCCATCCTTAGTTATAAGACCGTGCCCAATGAATTTTTTAAAAGGTTCTTCGAAATCTAAATATCCCAAATCATGGAAAACCATTGTAATAAAGCGAGCATATAACAGATGCAAGACTGTATGTTCCTTTCCACCAATATATGAACTAACAGGTCCCCATTTCTTCATCCTTTGAATAAGTTCTTCCTGTTTATCTTTAGTAATTTGAGGATCAAACAGTGATTTTTTATTCTTAAAGTTCCCTCCAAATGGGACATTATCAAATTCTGTGAACGGGAATCTTAAGAAATACCAGCAAGAATCGACAAATGGATCCGACACATCCGTCTCTCGAAAAGCACTTTTACCACAATGAGGACAATCCACATTCACAAAAGAAGATTCTCTTGATAGTGGCCCCCTTCCAGATCCATCTGGTTTAATTTTTTCAAAATCTTCAATATCAGGAAGTTCAACTGGCAAATTTTCATCCGGGAACCAACCTTTCATTGTATCTATCAACTCGTTTAATTCATCTTTTTCGATATTTTTAGATGCAGAATTATCAGTATTAAACCAACTCAAGCCCTTACTAGCACACTCTTTACAAAAAATCAGTGGAATTGGGGGGCCCCAATATCTTTGTCTACTAACACACCAATCTCTCAAATTATAATTAATTATTCTCTTGCCCAGAGCCTTTTCTTCAATATAATCCATTATTTTAACAGTGGCGTCTTTGATATTTAATCCATTAAGGAAATCGGAATTAATCATAATTCCATCATCTTCTTGGACATCCTCTATCTTTTCAATTGGACTAGTCCTCCCATTTTCACTAACTACTCTGATTATCGGAAGATTAAATTTTTTCGCAAACTCAAAGTCTCTTGTGTCATGCCCAGGAACCCCGACAACAGCACCTGTGCCAAAATGACCTAAAACGAAGTCCGATATATAAATTGGAAGTTCTTTGTTATTCAGGTTATTAATTGCATAAAGTCCTGTAAACACACCTGTTTTTTCTTTTCCTAAAGCTATTCTTTCTTGGTCAGATCGTGAAGTAGACTCCTCAACATAAGTCTTAATCTCCTCGATTACAGATTTTTTAACAATATAATTACCCTTAATAATGGAATTTACAAGTTCATGTTCTGGTGCAATAACTATGAATGTAGCTCCAAAATTTGTATCTGGTCTGGTAGTAAAACAAGTGACAAAAGCATCTGAATCTTTAACCTTGTAGGTAATATTAATACCCTCCTTTTTACCGATCCAATTTTTCTGACCTAATTTTACATCATCGACCCAATCAATCTTTTTTAAATTCTCATAAAGTCGATCTGCATATTTAGTTATTTTGAAAAACCATTGTTCTAAGGGCTTAGATTCGACTTTAGTTGAACATCTTTCGCATCTATCATCTATGACTTGCTCATCAGAAACAACAGTTTTACAACTTGGACAATATTTTACATTGGCCTCTTTTCTATAAGCCAATCCAGCTTTAAAAAATTGCGAAAAAAGCCATTGAGTCCATTTATAATATTCGGGCGAACTAGTCTCCAAGAAAGCACTCCAATCATGCATATTACCCATTTGATGGAATTGTTCTGTAAAATGCTTGTGAGTCCTTTTAGAAACACTTTTTATGTGTTCACCGATCTTTAAAGCATAGTTTTCGCTGTGTATACCAAATGCATCAAGACCGATAGGTTCAAAAACATCAAAGCCCTTCATCTTTTTATATCTTCCAAAGGTATCGATTCCAGTAAAGGTAAACATACTGCCTATATGAAGCCCTTCAGCCGATGGATATGGAAACATCATGAGGTTATAGAATGGATTTTTAGCATTCTGAAGATCAACTTTATACACAGACTTTTCATTCCAGTATTTTTGCCATTTGGCCTCAATACTTGCAAATTTATTGACAGTATTAGCTTCCATCATAAAATAGTTGAAAATATGCCTTAATTATAATACTTTTGATGTTTTTCTTCTATATTTAGACTACCTTAGTTTGAGGCTTTTGATATATATTTTTAATCCCCAAGTTATCCATGCACTCAGCCTATTTGGTACGCATATTTTGTTCCACGAAATTCTATCGTAAAAACACAAATGTAAAAACTTTTTACATTGCAGATTTTTAAATCGGAGTGACTATAAATTATGAAGAATACCCTATCGAAGGAATTAAATTTTTTGAACCACGCCTAAAGTAGAATATTTTGCCGAAAATTCTTTAAAGGCATATTTGAGACTAACCAACTGAGAAGACACCCTTTTTAACCTCCCATTGGTTTTAACTAAAGGATCAACAAACCTTGGTTTACTTGGCCCCCAAAATTCAGCAACATCTTTATCGGCATACTCGAATTCCAAACCCGGCCTTAGCCTATTCAAGTAATTATTAACCAAATTACTTTTGCTCGCCTTAAGTTTTTCTAATAAAATCTCATCATCCGTAAAAAAATCAGACTCTTGAATTTCGCCCGCATTTAAAGCACTCTTAATCGCACTGGACAACAGGAAAAACGATCCATGACTTGTGGGATCAGACCAAATCAACCTAGACAAAGCCAAATACATAGTCGCATAAAGCCCAGCTATATTAATATCCCTAAAATAAAGGACATGATTTTCTTCAAAAATATTTTCCAGGAATAAATTTACTGTTTCTTTTGGTAAAAACCCTAAAGAATATCCATCTCGCAAAAAATAGTCAATTCTATCAAAAGAAATATCCGGCAGATCACAGTCTAACAATGGGAATTTCGATTTATCCAAAACCTTTTCAATACTATAACCATATTTTTTTACTATTTGAGGGATTTCTGAATTTAGAATAATCTCATTTAACCTACTATCAGCATATTCTTGTTTTTTATCCCCTACTACGAAATCAATCACATGCGAGAAAGCAGTGTGAGAAAGGTCATGCAGTAAACAAGCAATTTGCTCTTCCATCCCCCTTTTAAATCTATACGACAAATACCAAACACCTATTGAATGCTCAAACCTATTACCACGCCTTGCAGGTTGAATAAAATGAACCGCACCATCCTGAGAAATTTTCTTTAATCTCTGAAAGATTGGCGTGTTTATTATCTCAATCAAAACCGTCTCCCTGATTGAAATCTCCCCATAAATAATATCTGAATATTTAAGCATATTAAAAAAAATCAAAGGAAGCAATTTGAACAAGAATAATGGTGGAGCTGAGGGGAATCGAACCCCTAACCTTTTCTATGCCATAGAAATGCTCTAGCCAATTGAGCTACAGCCCCAATGGAAGTAATTATAAATCAAAGGAGAGAAATAATAAAGAGAATCTAAAGCCCAACCTATCTTAATTTTACATAAGACTCGGGATTTACCTTACCCCCATTTAATTGTAATTCAATATGAAGGTGGGTCCCAAAAGAATAACCGGAATTACCCATATACATTATATCCTGCCCCGCTTTTACATAATCACCAGCCTTCACTGCATATTGCCCGGTTCCATGACCATAAATTGAAACCAAACCATTTCCATGATCGATTATCGTAGTGAACCCCCATCCACCCCAACCCGCTTTTTTAACATAGCCATTACCAATCGAATTAATCCAACAGCCACCGCCCTTTGCCATATCTACACCACCATGATAGGAACTATATCCTCTAGACCAACTCCACCCTGGACAATGTAATAGAGGATGAACAAAAGACCCCGAAGGAACAACTAGGCCCGTATTAGGTTTAGTTCCACCAGTAATAACCTTTTTAGGTGGCGCAGTTGTTGGGATAATACCACCAGGAACAAATAACTCCATGCCAACAGCCAAGACAGGGTTGTCATAATCGATGATATTACTATTAAGATCCCAAATATCTACAGCATTACTATTTGTATATTTTGCAATCTTTTCTAAGGTATCTCCACTTTTCACCTTGTAATACGCACCATTAATAGCTGGAATCCTTAAAACTTGCCCAACCTTTAGAATAGCGTCTTTACTTGAAAGATTATTTGCCCAAACCAAAGTAAAAATATCTTTGTTGTAAATTTTGGCAATACTTGATAAGGTGTCCCCCTGTTGTACAATATATTTGTACACCTCAAAGTCCGCCTCATTTGCAGATATTACAGACAAGGCCTCTGCTGTTCCAGCCTGAATTATAAGATCTTTTCGGCCAATAACGCTATCATTTAAAGCAAGACCCCCTGCTTGAGCAGAAATATTGAGTTTTGTAGAAATTCCGCTTACTACAATAACGAGGGTTAATACGAAGATAATTATATGAAAAGATGTTCTGTAAAAAGATCCTCTGCCCCAAAACATCCTTTGTACCATCCAATCCTTTAGTTCCTCGAAACCATTAATAATGAGAGTTAAAAAAGCAAATAGGAAGAAGAATAATTGTCTAAGCCTCAATATGAGATATGGGAATAGATCTTGGAAAAAATCAATTATATTTACCCCGCCACCTTTTGATGGTGTATAAACATTTCCAACATTTTCTGAATTTTTATCTATACCCATTAGAATATTCTAACATAACCGTTAAAACATTTCATTCGGTTGAATTATTGAATTATAAGTCCTCGTGTAGAGTGGCCAAGAACTCCTTATTGCTTTTAGTCTTTTTCAAACGATCGATCAACATTGTAGTTGCATCTTCATCTTTAAAAATATCCAACATTCTTCGCACTCTCCATGATGAGTTTAATACCTCTTTTGAGAGTAATCTATCTTCATTTCTAGTGCCTGAAGATTTAACATCAATAGCTGGATAGATTCTCTTTTCTGCGAGATGCCTATCTAGTTTTAATTCCATATTACCTGTCCCTTTAAATTCTTCGAAAATAACTTCATCCATTCTACTTCCAGTTTCTACTAAAGCTGTAGCAATAATTGTGAGACTACCACCGATTTCAAAATTTCTAGCTGCTCCAAAGAATCTCTTTGGAGGATAAATAGCAACTGGATCGAAACCTCCAGATAAAGTCCTACCTGATGGCGGAGCAGTAATATTGTATGCTCTTGCAAGTCTAGTTAAACTATCCATTAAAATGACAACATCTTTTCCAAGTTCAACCAATCTTTTTGCCCTTTCGATAGCCATTTCAGCAATTTTTGTATGAAGCTCCGGGGGCTCATCAAAGTTAGCAGCGACAACCTCACCCTTAACTGATCTTTCCATATCGGTCACCTCTTCAGGTCTTTCACCGACTAGAACGACCATTAAGTGAATTTCGGGATGATTCTTTGAAATACCATCAGCAATTTCCTTTAATAACCATGTTTTACCGACCTTTGGAGGGGCGACCAGCATACCTCTTTGACCCTTTCCTATTGGAGATAAAAGATCGATCATTCTTGTTGATAGAATGTGCGATTCGGTTTCTAATTTAATTTGTTCATTTGGGAAAATTGGAGTTAGCTTATTGAAATATGGCCTTGTTAAAGCATCATCAGGACTACTATTATTGATAGCCTCAATCCTTAACATGCTTAAATATCTCTCACCTTCTTTTGGAGCTCTGGCTTGACCCGAGATGAAGTCCCCTTGTTTTAGATTAAATCTTTTTATTTGTGACCCCGATACATATACATCATTCTCTCCAGCCAATAACTTAAGAGTCCTTAATACGCCATGAGATCCATCGTTAATAATTTCAAGCACACCTTCAACAAAAATATTACCACCACGCCTAGTTTGTTCCTCTAAGATTTTAATGATGAGATCATTCTTGTTAAAACTCGCAATATCTCGTACTGATAAAGACTCTGCAATTTTCCTCAAATCCATTAAAGATTTTTCATCAAGTTCTCTTAAAGTCATAGCTTTTGCAATTTTGTCTTTTTCAAAGCTATGGGTTTTAATAAATGTGGGCTTAGGATTACTATCGATAGTAACTGTTTCAATAACTGGGGTTTTAAATCCCACCTTTTTAGGTTCTGGAAGCTGTTCGTTACTTACTTTACCATCAGCGCCTATCATTACTGCTGATTTAGTAACCGGCTTAGGAGCTACTTCAGCCTTTTTTATATCTTTATCCATTGTTTCAACCGGCCTTTTAGCAGGTATGACCGGATTAATATCCGAAGGTATAATTGGAGTAGTAACAGGATCCTCCATAGGTTTTAATTTTTTGATAATTGTGCGCTTTTTCTTTACTGTTTCCATAAAAAGATGGCTAAATTAAATTTGATTTATGTTTTTGAAGACATATAGAAAAACTAGGGAAAAATTTATTGGTAGATAATTCAATTATGAGTATAGGAAAATGGGAAATTTATGTCAAGATTTTAATAATTAGGGATCGGCACTGCCCCCACCGACCCCTATTAAAAGCCCCAAACAATTAGGAATTTTCATAGGAATCAGTGAAAACTTAAATAGAGTTCCAAGAGCCCAGTAGATTGCAATTCAAATTAACGAATTGTATGTACGCGAACCAGACTCTGGGGACTCTATTCAAGCAAATTATTAAAGAACAACTATATAATATCCTATAATAAATACCGTGTCAAGCCCATAGTAAATAATTTTCTAACTAAATAATATAACAGAATCCTTAATTTTTTCTTAACTTTTCAGCATTTTGGATTATTTTAACTCCTTGAAGAACAAATAAAGCTGGGAGACATGTTTTATGTTTGGGAATTTTTTATGGAATGAGGTATACCCCAATCTCTTACACTCTTTCTCCATCTGCTCCGCTCTCTTGCTTATTCTGATTTGACCAGTTAAAGAAACTTCACCAAAGGCCACCAAGTCATGGGGCAAAGGTTTATTAGCATAAGACGAGATAATTGCCAAGACAATTGGAAGATCCAACATGGAATCTGCGGAACGAAGTCCGCCAGCTATATTAATATAGACATCTTGATCTTGAAGATTATACTTAGTAAATTTGGCCAATACAGCCGTAAGAACTTCTAACTTAGTCCTGGAGAATCCTTCAGCTACCCTTTTAGGTAAAGCGAAAAGCGTTCTCGAGGTTAATGACTGCATTTCTACAAGCATGAGCCTTATACCCTCCTGAATTACAGCAGGACAAACCCCAACTCTTTCTACACCCTTTTCTTTATCCAAGAAATAGATTGAAGGATTGGTCACCTCCTGCAAACCCGATTCTACCATTTCAAAGATCCCTATTTCATTTGTAGGACCGAAACGATTCTTTAAACACCTTAATATCCTAAAATCAAGCTTTTGATCACCCTGAAGTTCCAAAACCACATCGACTAAATGCTCTAAAAGCTTTGGCCCCGCAACAGAACCCTCCTTTGTAACTTGTCCTACTAAAAACAAGATAATCCCGGCTTCTTTAGCAAATTTGATCAATTTTGACGAAACAGCCTTGATTTGAGCAACTCCACCGGGCAATCCACGGACCTCATCTGCATAGACGGTTTGAATTGAATCCACTACCACAATAGATGGCTTTACCTCTTTGATTTTTTCGATAATTCCATTGACCTCATAGCCCGAAAGGATTTGCAAATCATCCATAGAACCCAATTTGAGTCTTTTTCCCCTTAACGCGACTTGCTGGATAGATTCTTCAGCGCTAACATAAAGAGCATTCTTCATATATGATATAACTTGCATTAAGAGTGTAGACTTGCCTATTCCAGGCTCCCCACTTATCAAAATTACCCCGGATGGAACCATGCCTCCGCCAAGGACTCTATCAAATTCGCTAAAGCCAGTTGAATGTCTAAGCTTTGCTTCATTATCTGATACATCTTTAAGCTTTTTTATAGTAAGTTTAGATGAAGTCATTGAGGAGAAGGAAATAATTGGATCGGTTTCATCAAAAGTGTTCCAATCTTTACAACTTGGGCATTGCCCTAACCACTTTGCGGATTCATAAGAACAATTATTGCATACATAAATTTTAGACGATTTTGACATAGTTCTATTATGAAAATTGAATCTTATTTTTCTTAAAATCTACCAAGACTTTAACCTTCTCAACTTGTTTGTTCACATATCCCTTCTCGATTAGATAATCTACTAGTGCATTCTCAAGTATCTCCTGCACAGACCTTTTTAAGTTTCTTGCCCCATACTCCTCGGAGAAACCTGATTGTACAATAAAATTAATCAAGCCATCTCCCACCGACAAAATAATATTTCGCGCCTTCATTTTTTCTTTAACATCTTGGACCATTAAACTAACTATCTTTTTTGCATCTTTTTCATCGAGCTTTCTAAAAACTAATACCTCGTCTATTCTATTTAAGAATTCAGGAGGGAGACTTTCTTTTAAGACCTCGATTAATTTTAACTTCATCTTTTCATAAGATTCATCGTCTTTATTTTTATTCCCTTGGCCAATATTAAAACCAAGAGATTGGATATCGGCAGATTCCCAAGCCCCAATATTTGATGTCATTATAATGATTGTATTTTTAAAATTCACTAATCGGCCCTTAGAATCTTGAATGTGCCCCTCATCTAGTATTTGCAATAATATATTTAGAAGATCAGGATGAGCCTTTTCAATTTCATCAAAAAGGATGACAGAATAGGGTTTTCGGCGGACTTTTTCAGTTAATTGCCCACCTTCTTGAAAGCCGACATAGCCGGGTGGAGATCCAATTAACTTTGAAACACTATGTGACTCCATGTATTCACTCATATCAACCTGGATCAAACTATCTGCATTTCCATAAAGCTTTTCAGCAATTTCTTTTGCAGTTTGAGTTTTTCCGACACCTGTTGGACCCAAAAATAAAAATGTAGATAATGGTTTATTCGCATCTGACAACCCAATTCGAGATCTTTTTAAAGAAGAAGCAATTTTATCTATAACTATGTCCTGCCCAATTATTCTTGTTTTCAGAATTTTGTCGATATCGTTTAGTTTGGCAACTTCACTACCTGTAAGCGAATTGACAGGGACACCGCTCCATTTGGAAATCACCTTTCTAACATCTTCAACTCCAACTTGTTTTTTTCTGGATTTCAATCTCTTTTCGTTAAGTTCGCGAATCAGATTAACAAGATAAATCTCTCTTTCACGAAATTTAGTAGCCTTAGTTATATTTTTTTGCCTAAGAGCAGATTCCTTTTTCTTAATTGTTTCTTCTAGTTCGGCCTTTTCGGGATCGTGTTCTTTGGTCTTTTTATCTACAGATATCTTTATTGCAGCGGAAGCCTCATCGATTACATCGATAGCCTTATCGGGTAAATACTTGTTGGCAATATATCTCGAACTTAGGTCTACGGATTCCACAATAACTTCATCAGGAATTTTTACATTATGATATTTTTCGAATTGAGGCTTTAACATTCTAAGGACCTCAACAGCTTCGGACTTTGATATTTCATTCACCATAATTGTCTGGAATCTTCTAGCTAATGCATCGTCTTCTTCTATGTATTGCTGGTATTCATCAAAAGTAGTAGAACCGATAACTCTAAGATCTCCATTTGTAAGATATGGCTTAATAATATTGGCTATGTCCATTGTATTACCCGGACCGGCAGTACCGGCCCCAACAATCATGTGGATTTCATCGATAAAAATTATGACATCCTTATTGGCTGCCATTTCAGAAATAATACCCAAAAGTCTTTCTTCTACATCACCACGGATCTTGCTACCTGCAATGATGGCTGACACATCCAATTGCACAATTTTTTTATTCTTAAAACTTGGAGGTACATTACCTTCTGCAATTCTTTGGACCATTCCCTCTACAATAGCGGTTTTCCCGACACCGGCCTCACCTACTAGTAATGCATTATTCTTTGTCTTTCTGGATAATATATGAATTATTCTTTCGATTTCGTCATCTCTTCCCCATACTTTTAAATATTTGCCTGACTTAGCTAAAGCGTTCATGTCTTTTGAAAAGAAAGATAATGATTTTTGTTTGTCAGTATCATCAAATTTATCAGAAATCGAACTAAATACTCCGGGCTGATAAACACCTATGGATAACATTGCCTGGGCGACCTTATCATAATTTAGACCAACTTTTGCGAGATCTTTAACGAAATCGAATTCGTCCTCGCTAAGTATAGACAATAAAAGATGCTCCGTGCCAACATATACATGGCGTAAGTCATGAGAGATCAAAAAGGCTCTAGCAAGGATTTTTCTAGCTTTTTCTCCAAATTCCGTTGGAATATTTTTATTAATCACCTTGTCTTTATATTTAAGTTCTATACCCATAAGAGTAGAATTGCTTTCAACCCCAAGTCTTTCGAGAAGTTTTGTAGCAAAACAACCTTTATCGGATAAAATGGCGCAGAAAAAATCCTCTGCGTTAACCTCTTTACCCTGTCGTTTTTCTGCGAAATCGAAAGCTTTTACAAGTGCTTTTACTAAGTTATTTGAAAGTTTACTTAATGATTTTTCTTGGATATCGATCTTTTTCATAGTATCTAATTTTAACACATGGTATAAATTCTAGAATAGAGAGCTTAAGAATAAATAAAGAAAAGACCCGATTGATTTTAGCAATCGGGTCTTTAAAAATCTGCTATTTAAGAGCTGGACTATTATGACAATGAATCATCATCACCCAATAGTTCTTTTAGTCTTTCCATTTCTGGTGAGACACCCATCTCTTTTGCTAATTCTTTTTTGCTCTTTGGTTTTTCGTCGGATTCAACTTCTTTTTCAGTCTCGACTTCTTTTTTGGGTTCAACCTCTTTTTTAGCTTCGACTTTTTCTTCAGTTTTAGTTTCGACTTCGACTTTTTCAGCTGGAGCTTCCTCAACTACAGGAGCTTCTTCGACTGCTTGGGCCTCTTCGACTGTTTGGGCCTCTTCGACTGTTTGGGTCTCTTCGACTGGCTTGACTTTTGGGGCCTTTTCAACTTTTTCAGTCTTCTCGACCTCTTCAGTCTCAGCTTTTGGAGCTCTTGTAACTCGTTTTAAACTTAATCCAAGATGTCTGTCGTCTCTTGAAATTGAAATTATTTCTAATTCATATTCTTTATTTGCTTCGACAATCTTACCTGGATCCTTGACTAGTCTATCGGAAAGTTCAGAAATATGAATTAATCCGTTTAGACCCTCTTCGATTCTTACGAATGCACCGTAGTCAACGATTTTGGTAATTTCTCCCATTACTCTTTGACCGACTTTGTATTTTTTAACAATAGCCTCCCATGGATCGGGCATTAATCTCTTGATTGAGTATGCGATTCTTTTGCCGCCATCATCAATTCCAATGATTTCGACTTTTACTGGATCGCCAATCTTGAAGAAGTCTGCAGGATTAGTAACTTTATCCCATGAAATTTCGGATAAGTGGACCAAACCTTCGAGACCTTTTGCATTAACGAATAATCCGAATGGTGCAATACCTGTGATTTCACCCTCCAGCTTATCGCCAACTTTAACATGTCTGAGAGTTTCGGCTCTTTTATCCATGTCTTCTTTGCCGGTGTCTTTCTTCTTTTCTGAGAAGATGACTCTATTCTTTTCTCTATCGATTTCAATAACTTTAACTTCAAGCTCTTTACCGATCAATTCGGCTAATTTACCTTGAAGTTCTTTGTCAGCATCTTGTTTGCTGGCATAACCACCTAATGGGTAGATTCTGGAATTGTCCAGTTGTGAGGTTGGAACAAAGCCTCTTAAGCCACCGCCGATGTTAACAATAACGCCACCGGTATTGGCTTCGATGACTTCCACTTTGACATTTAAGTCATTTTCAAGAGCATTGTTAAGTTCGAACCACTTTCTAGCGGTTCCGGTTCTTCTGATAGAAAGTTCTATTTGACCTAAAGGATTTTCTCCTTTTAATACATAAACCAATATTTCGTCTCCTACTTTATAGTTTAATTTTTCTCCGGTTAACTTCATTTCTTTACCGGAAACGATACCTTCGGCACGGCCCCCAATATCGCAAATGATTTCTCCTTTTGATATTGAAAGAACTGTACCCTTAATGATTTGTCCCCTTTTGAAAGTCTTGGGGAAGACCTCTAAAGATGCTAAATACTCTGAAATAGGATCTGTAGAACTAATTTGGGCTTTATTAGCCATAGTGAATAATTGTACTACTGTTTAGTTTATCTAAAGTATTTAGATTCAGTAATACCCTTTCAAAGATGAGATTATACCAAAACGAATTCCAATCGTCAAAACCCACCAACCATTAAAAACCCAATGGGGGCTTAAAATTTATTGTGGAGTTGGGATATTATCCGCAGATGGAGTACCTGTAGGAGCCACCGTCGAATTGTCATCAAGGTTTATGCCCATATCAGCCAATTGGCTTATTAAGTTTGGACCTTGAGGATTTTCTTCCATCATTTGATTTGGTTTTGAACTTGAATCAACTGGAGATGGGCTTTGCTCAACTACTGGATTAGCCTGGGGTTGAACTAATTGATCACCTGCAGGCAGGGTCGATTCAATGGGTTCATCTTCAATAATGGTTGCCTTAACAGGATTTATACTATCCATAGGATTAGGCGTTGGGATATTTATGGTGTTAGCTGTAGGTGGTTCGGGTGTAATTATGGGTTCCTCTTTAATAGTTGGAGTTGCTTCGGGGATGGCAGTTAGCCACTGTGGAGACTGCATTCCATCTGCCGCCAGAGTCTCAGGGGCCTTAATGCTTTCAGAGTTTGTTTTTTCACTTTTTTCGACTAACTCTTGATAGGATTTAACTCCGTTTTCATCCAAGATAGCTTTAAGCTCTTTAAGGCCTTCCATAATTCCCTCTTTTCGGACCTTTATCAATTCTTCATTTTCTTTGAGGTAAGCAGATAGGTCATCTTTTTCTTGCTGGGTTAAATTTGGAAGAAGTTGGTCATAATATAGTTTAATTAATTGTTTGCTATTTGCCTGAATTCGATTAAAGAGAATAATGTTTTGAAGATAAGGCTTAAATCGGGTCTCAACATTTTCCAAATCCTCGGTATCAAGCACTTTTTGTACATCTTCTTCGGAAAACTTATTTTCGAGTAAATATTCTTTTATTGTTTCGTCAAATACAAACCCCACAGCTTCTACCATATCGGTATATATGTCTAGAGTTTTTTTGTCATCTTTCGATTTGAAAAGGATCGAAATTATATATGGATCCAGAGTATACAATAGGTCTTCGTTCATTTTGTGTTAATAATAATTAAGCTAAATTTTCATTATCTCCTCTAAAGTATTAACATGGGCTGTTTTTAAGAATATCTCAATTGCCTTTGCTTTATCGTAACCATGGGCAAGTGAGTCAATTAGTGCAGCCAAGGTTGTATATTCTTTGATCCCAGCGATTTCACCTTGAAGTCTCGCAGTTTCAAGACCTCCTTTTTTACCAATTTCTTCCTGAATCTTTAGCTTTGCCTCGAGAGCCTCTTTAGATAATGTAGCCAATTGTTTATCAAATGCCTGACTCAATCCAAATGCGCCAACGCCACCAACAATTGCGCTCATCCAAGCAAGTTGAGGATTACCAAGTAATAGGCCAATTCCACCGGCAGCTCCCGCACCAAGTGCAACCCAACCCAAATTTCGCAAAACAAGTTGGGCATACTTTTGATTTCTTTCAACCTTCTTTTCTTTAACACTCAAATCTTGAATTTCATCCTTAATATCAGCTTGTTCTCTTTTGTTTTCAATACTATCAGATTTTGTTTTTAGTTGAGCCTTTATCAGAGCTTGTATAGGACCGGGTAAAGATGCAAATTCGGGAGTTGAGCTTATTTGACTAGATAGATTTGCGAAATCAATTGCTGTATCAGCGGTGATGGGGGTAGTATTAAAATTAGCCGCAAAAGTACCTGCATCAGTTTCGATATTTGTTTGTTCTGTCCGTTTTTTTGCTGCCTCAATCTTTTCGGGAGTTTCAGTAATTTTGGTTTTTATGGAAT
The DNA here is from genome assembly GCA_964461915.1 of uncultured Candidatus Saccharibacteria bacterium. Taxonomy (GTDB): domain Bacteria; phylum Patescibacteriota; class Dojkabacteria; order B142; family OLB20; genus JAKQLP01. The sequence goes on from CAYWVD010000001.1 coordinate 626,115, forward strand.
TAATAAGCTCAGGATTAGTAATGGTACCTCCTGGGGCTATCATAGTTAGAAGTTGTGCTTCCGTCAATGTTCCCGCTTCTAATTGTGCTTTGTACTCTTCAACCCTTTTATCTACAAGAGCCCTGGCTTGTTGTCTAATTGAGTCAGCTAGGTCTGGGCGATAAGCTGCTGTATGTCGGGTTTGAAGAGTCTGTAAATATTGCTCAATATTTTGAGCCCCATTAATAATACTGTCCGCATGCATACCGGCAAGATGTTGTATGGCTTTAGACTTTACTTTTGCTTGAATATCAGCGGGAACGTCAACATTCCCAGTAGCGTTTTCTAATATTTTCGATTCAAGTATAGATGGGTCAATATTATCGGGTGTTGGTGGATTTGCTTGGGTTATTAGAGACTGATTAGTTGCATTGTTAACCCTTGCATTATAAACATTTTCTACTATAGCATATTCAGCAGCTTTTGCGACATCTGCTTGAAAAGTGTCAATTGAGTATGTGGCCCCAATACTGGCTATCTTACCTAACAACCTAGCTTTCTCAATGTTACTTTCAATGCCTGTGGCATTAACCTGTTCTCTTAGTGCTTTCAATTGTTCTGCGCTAACCGCTCCTGTTGCCATAGCTAAATCTACAACTTAAATAAATTACTTTCGTTAAATTCCCCACTTTCAACCCCTTTGTCTAATATGACAATTAGATCAAGAATATCTTTATCGGACAAGCCTCTTTCTTTTAAAACTTTAATATATTCTACTAGAAAAAGATTTGAAAGTTTATTTTTCTTCACGATAAACCCTTCTTGAAAGACATTCCTATTTATAGAAATATTTCCTGAAGAAATATCACTTAAAGATGCATTTTGACTATTTGTTGTCATAATTTATTATCCTATTGCAGTTAACATTTGATAATCGAGACTATTCATAAAAGTTTGTGTATATTGAGCGACTTGCTTTGGATCGATTAACCCTGAAATTCTGGCATATAATTCCGCGGCCTTTTGACTAAAAGCAATTGAAGCATTGGTTTCTCTACGTAAAGCAGCCTCTTCCCTTTGGGTTTTCACCCCCTCTTTTTTCTTAGCCTCTAATCTAGCCCGCAACATTTCAGTTTCAATTTTTTTCCTGTCAATGCTAAAATTCTTATCAAAAGCCATTCCACCCACTCCACCCACTATTCCTCCAGCTGCGGCACCAAGTAATATTGTTGATACATCAATATTACCGGAAAGTAACATGGCTAATGAGGCACCAATCATAGCTCCACCCAGAAAGAATTTTGAATCTCTAAAAAAGATTTCTAACCTTTTTCTGTTTTCTATAGTTTTTTGCATATCGATCTCTTTTTGATCAAGCGCATCTTGATCAGGTCTTAGGTTCCTTTCTTCTTGTAATCTTCTTGTCCTAAGCTCTGCTTGTTTTTTTAATGCGGCTCTTACCGCGGGGGAGATATTTAAATCTTGCCTATTTAGAATTTTTTCTAATTCTTCTTGAATTTTATTTGTAACCCCCTCCGGAGTTAAATATGTTGTAACACCATTTGTCTCAGTTGGGCCCCCAATAGATCGAAATCCTACAGCTTTTTGTTTGGCATCAATTTCAATTTTTCTTTTTCGTATAGCCTCTTGAGCATCTTTATCGATAATCGCAGCAATTTGTTCTTCAGTTATTGCTACAATTTGAGCATCATTCAAAGCGGATATATCATTTACATTTTTATCTTTATATTTCGTTCTTTCAATTTCTTTTTTTCTTTCTCTAACGGCATTTTGAGCGTCCTGATTTGGGATTGTTGCGATTTCAGCTTCAGTAAGAGCTAAAATCTTATAATCCTCTAAACCTTGTACTGCAGATAAATCATATGCTTTTATTTCATTTCCTCTTATTAGTCTCCTTTTCCTTTCTGTAATAAAATTTCGGACACTTTCATCATGTATACCGTCTATTTTATCGCTAGTGATATTTAATAATGCTTCATCATCTATTTCCTGAGCTTCAGCATATGTTAATTGCGAATAATCGACCTGGTTTTCAGCATCGTTAAGATTTAATGCCGCCGCTAGATCAGTACTTGATTCTTGCACTGGCCTAGAACTCCCTACAGTAGTATCCGATTCTTGCGAATATAGATTATTAATACCATCAGCACCTGGATTTTCAATACCTTGGGTACCCATTGCCCCCTCCTTTCGCCTTATTAATACTATCATTAGTTACCTTGCCCTCTTCGACAAATTTGTCGTAGTCAAGGATTTTTGAGATGATTTCATCGGAAGATAGATTAGATTTTCTGTATATACTAACTAGATTTCTCCAAATTTGATTACGGACCCTAGGCCCTGTAACGATGACCGGATTAGCCTTTTTGATCGAACTTAAATCCCCCTTTAATATTGAGGATAGTTGTTGCTGTGATGATGTTCCGGTACTCGACATAAGTAACAAAATAATTGGCAAAATTTAGACCCATTTAGCCTATATAATAGCTTTGCAGGAAACAAAAAAGAAGTCAACAACAAGCAGTCAAAAATCTTTACAAATTGATATCTTCCCCCATATAACCCATTCTTCGTTCGATCTTTTTTCTAAGATATTCGATAAGATCGAGAATGCCTTTTTGGCTTTCTTCGTCGAGTGATAAATCAAGAATTTCATCCTTGAATTTATTCAAAGAATCTAAAGCGACATAAAAATCGGTGCCAACTTCGAGGTTTGCCTCGGAATAGGTGTCATTTAAAGCCTTGCCTACTCTGGCAAGATGACTTATTCTTTGTCTTGTTGCTTCGTCAGGTTCTCTCATGAGTTTTAAAATTTTAGGATATGTATTATCAATATCGAATAAAAGTGGGGTTTTGTCAAATTTGAATTGACCCTTAAATTTTTTTGGTGGATTTGCATAGATTTTATCCAGAATCTTGAGGGATTTTGGCAGAATTTGGGCAAAAAAAAAGGGCCCGACCTTTCGGTCGGGACCTTTTTTACTCTGGCGATTACCTATCTTCCCAATCCCTTTCGAAATAAGTATTTTCGGCGCTACAGCGTTTCACTTCTCTGTTCGGTATGGGAAGAGGTGGTGCCACTGCGCTAGAATCACCAGATGAATTTCGTCAATATATTTAACAAAACTCATCCGGTTACCAGAAGAGCAATATTTAATTGTAAAATTAAAACGACTTACAATCAACTAAAATTAGTACTTTAGTTGAAGAAACTAGAACTAGTCTAGTTCATGGAGGCCCTATCCAATAGTTACACTTAAAATTAAACTTGCGCCTAATCTAAAAGCAACTATTGGATTAAAAAATTGTATAAGTTTACGACCAATTAGTCATCCCTCGGCTGAACATATTACTATGCTTACACCTAGGAGCTATCAACCCAGTCATCTACTGGGGGTCTTAAAAGAATTCTAATCTTGGGATTGGCTTCACGCTTAGATGCATTCAGCGTTTATCCAAATAGCAACGTGGCTACCCAACGATGCCCTTGGTAGGACAATTGGTGCACCAGAGGTTACCTCACCTTGATCCTCTCGTACTGAAGGTCAGTTCCCTCAAAATTCTAACGCCTGCAGCGGATAGAGACCAACCTGACTCACGTCGGTTTGAACCCAGCTCGCGTGCCGCTTTAACGGGCGAACAGCCCGACCCTTGGAAGCTTCTCCACCTCCAGGATGCGACGAGCCGACATCGAGGTGCCGAACCTTGCCGTCGCTGTGAACGCTTGGGCAAGACCAGCCTGTTATCCCCGGGGTAACTTTTATCCTTTAAACAATGACGCTTCCACACGCCATCAAAGGGTCACTATACCCTACTTTCGTAACTGCTCGACCTGTCAGTCTTGCAGTAAAGCCGGCTTGTACTATTGTGCTCTACAGATGATTTCCAATCCATCTTGAGCCGACCTTTGGAATCTTACGGTACTCTTTAGTAAGACACCGCCCCAGTAAAACTACCCACCTGGCACTGTCCCCAAACCGGATTACGGTCTGAGTTAGAAATGAAATTCTCAAAGGGAGGTGTTACATTGGCGACTCCATCAGATCTGGCGACCTGATATCAAAGTCTCCCTCCTACACTCTACAATAAAAATCTCATCTCAATGACAAGATATAGTAAAGATCCCGGGGTCTTTTTGTCCTGCTGCGGGTAGGCAGCATCTTCACTGCCATTTCAATGTTCGCCGAGCCCCCTGTCGAGACAGTGCCCAACTCGTTACGCCATTCATGCGCGACGCCTATTAAGCGCCGAGGAACTTCGCTACCTTAGGACCGTTATAGTTACAGCCGCCATTCATCAGGACTTAAGTCAGAAGCTTCTCCCGTTACCGGGATAACCCCCTTCCGTAATCTACTGACATTGGGCAGGCGTCAGCTCCTATACCTCAGCTTTCGCTTTGAGCAGGAACCTGTGTTTTTGTTAAACAGTCGATTGAGCCATTTCTCTGCGCCCCTACTAAAAGTAGGGGTCTCCTTTTCCCGAAGTTACGGAGATATTATGCCGAATTCCTTAACAAGGGATCACTCGTACACCTTGGTATATTCTACCAGAACACCAGTGTCGGTTTGCGGTACGGTTACCAAAAAATCTCGCATAGAGGATTTTCCTGCAAGTTGAATTTATATAATTGCCTCTGCCCGTGAGCTTTGACTACCCATTGCAACTCGTGTTCATTCGCCCGTGAGCGAAAACGCCTGACCGGATTTGCCTAATCAAGCTAACTAATTGCTTAGAACCCGACCTATCGAGTCTATATATATTCCAACTTGGTCCCCCCTTAGCTAATAACGATTTTTCAGTAGTACAGGGATATTAACCTGTTATCCATCACTTACGCCCTTCGGCCTCAGCTTAGGACCGACTAACCCTTGGATGACGAACATGGCCAAGGAAACCTGGTTCATACGGTGGACCGGTTTTTTACCGATCTTGCGCTACTCATGTCTGCATTCTCACTTGTAAACGCTCCAACACACCTCACAGTGCATCTTCGCTGCATTTACAACGCTCCCCTACCTTCCAAAAAATTCCGAAGAATTAAATGGAACCACAGCATCGGTATCACGCTTGAGCCCCGATGGATTTATCGGTGCAAAGTTTCTAGACTAGTGAGCTGTTACGCACTCTTTAAAGGATTGCTGCCTCTAAGCAAACCTCCTAGCTGTATTAGACCCTTCACATCCTTTGCCACTTAGCGTGAACTTAGGGACCTTATCTGATGGTCTGGTATGATTACCTCTTGCCTAACGGAACTTAGCTCCCATTGACTGACTCCTGATCTAGTATTGATGGCATTTGAAGTTTGCGTAGATGCGCTAAGACAAAAAGTCCCGCGCTATCTAGGCAGAGCTCTACCTCCACCAACTATTAATCAAGGCTAGCCCTAAAGCTATTTCGGGGAGAGCCAGCTATTTCCATGTTCGATTGGCGTATAACCCCTAACCACAAGTCATCCGAAAGCTTTGCAGCGCTTACCGGTTCGGTCCTCTTCCCGACTTTCGTCGGGATTCAACCTGCTCATGGATAGATCACATGGTTTCGGGTATATCTCAACAGACTAAATCGCCCTTTCAGACTCGCTTTCGCTACGGCTACTCCAGATACTGGATTAACCTTGCCAATTAAGATAACTCGCAGACTCATTCTTCAATAGGCACGCTGTCATCCATCCGAAGATGGACTCCAACGGTTTGTAAGTTTATGGTTTCAGGATCTATTTCACTCCCCTATCAGGGGTTCTTTTTACCTTTCCCTCGCGGTACTAGTTCACTATCGGTCACAAAAAGTATTTAGCCTTACCACGTGGTTGTGGTGGATTCCTACGGTTTTACTCCTAGACCGTAGTACTCAGGTATATAACTAAAAAGGATTATTCTTTTCACATACGGGACTATTACCCCCTATGGTTTGGCTTTCCAACCTTATTCTGTTAAAAATAATCTTGATGACTTTTTTCTGTGCTTTATAGAACACAAACGTTATACCCTACAACACTTCACTGCAACCATCGCTATAACGACGGAATAACAACCTCATCCGCAAAGCAGAATCCGCTGTTCTTCCCTACCTGTGAAGTTTGGGCTACTCCCCGTTCGCTCGCCACTACTGGGGGAATACTAATATTGCATATTTTCTTCTAGTTACTAAGATGTTTCAGTTCACTAGCTTACCTCTAACTGGCTTATGAATTAGGCCAGAAGTTCTTGAATATGAATTCAAGAGGGTTTCCCCATTCGGAAATCCCCGGATTAAATCGCTCATTGTCAGCTATCCGAGGCTTATCGCAGACTGTTACGTCCTTCATCAGCTTTTTGTGCCAAGGCATTCACCATAAACTCTTACTTACTTATTACAAGTTTTTTACAAAATTTGAGTAGCGCTAATTAATTACATTGAAAATTAACCGCGCTAAAAAAAATTTTAGGAACCTCCATGAACTAAATTAGTTCATGTAAGTCGTATTTAATTATCAAAGATCTCAAACCAAAAAAAAGTATCAAAACTTTTATAAATCGTCACGCCTTAAATATGTATAACTGTTCGAAGCGGTAGAGGTTTAAACAGCAAGATAATCTTGAAGCAAACTTACCTTTTCAGGTAAGAATGATAATATCATAAAAATCTAAATTTTGACAAGTCTTTTTACTAAAGAAATTAAGATAATTTTCAAACATTTTTTAGTCCCTACCAGCCTTAAAATTCAAAGGCCGAAATTGCGGAAATATTGCAAATATTATTAATATCACTTAGATTATATTCATATTAAAAAACTTACCATGCCACCAAATATTGTTCAATTACCAAAAGAAAAATCCGTTTCTGATTCAAACATTAAGCCCTCTGATAGATTGATTGAAACCGTAACCTTTTTCGGAGACTCTGCTTTTCCTGAAGATGACGAAAACTACAAAGCTGCCTGGCAAACAGCCAAATTTTTATCAGAACATGGTTATACAATAGTTAATGGAGGTGGACCAGGAATAATGAAAGCCGCTACTGATGGAGCTGAATCGGTGAATGGAAAGACTATGGCAATATATTGGCAACCAAAATTGGCATCCTTTTTTGAAGGAAGGAATTTGGCTAATGTTACGGACGAATCGGATACCGCTTCAAACTATCTTATTAGGACTCTTGGTTTAATTGAAAACGGAGACGCATACATAATCTTTAAAGGTGGTACCGGAACAGTTTCAGAATTCGGAATGGTTTGGTGCTTAGCCAAGCTTTACTATGGAGCGCATAAGCCAGTCATTTTGTACGGTAAGTTCTGGGATAATGTAATCGAAGGCATCCAAAAGAACCTAGCAATTGATGAAATCGAACTTTCTGTCTTAAATCAAGCTAATTCACCTGAAGAAGTTTTAGACATCCTAGTTAAACACGAGGAGAAACTTAAAAAAGTCGTTCCAAGTAAAAAGAAGTTTGGTTCTGATGAACAAGGATTTATACTTGGTGGAGATACTGGTACAACCAAAAAAACTTATCAGGCATATAACGAAATAGCATCCGATTATCACTCAAAACATGCCGGTAAACTTACAGCTCAGACTCAACTTGATGACTTTAGATCCATGGTTAATCCCCCAGCTCAAGTACTAGACATTGGATCTGGTCCGGGACACGATGCAAACTATCTATCCGAAAAATACTCTGTCACAGGTATTGAACTCAGTAAAAGGTTCTTTGAAATTGCAAAATTTGAAAATCCTTCAGTTAGCTTTGTAAATGGAGATATTACAAAAGTCGAACTAGATAAAAATAAATACAAAGGTATCTGGGCAAGAGATTCATTACATCACATAAAAACAAAAGATCTCGAAAGCGTTTTTAAAAAGATCTCTGATTCATTGGTTGAAGGAGGTATCCTTTATACATTAGTGAGAGAAGGAAGTGGCGAAATCATTGAAGAAGAAAAAACTCAATATGCCACAACCGAAAAATTCTTCCATCTTTTTTCGGAAGATGAATTGGTCGGGTACGCAAGTAGAGCCGGCCTAAAGAAGATTAAAATTGAACACACAAAAAGAAGTCATAAATGGATTATCGGTGTATTCAAGAAATAGATTTCACCAATAACACACTTTGATAATCGTCTAGTCCATACAATTGAGTTTTCTTTAACTTTGCAACGACCTTAAATCCATTTTTTTCATGGAAATGAAGTGATGGCTTATTTTTATAGGGATTGGTTGCCACAAAAGAATAAATATTGTCTATGTTGATTTTTTTCGCCTCGGATTCGGCAACATTATAAAGTTGTTGACCGATACCTTGATTTGCAAATTCCCTACTGACAAGTAGTCCCCCCAATTCAAAATGCGGCTCATGAAGATATTCGATTTTAAATTTTTCATCAATCCATTCAATTTCATCGGAACTAGTCATTCTTACAAAATCCTCATCATGCCCTTCTTCTATTCTTATGTACCCAATCATTTCGTTATTATCCGAAAATGCGAGATAGATATTGCCAAGATATTTGGTTAAGTATTCTTCATTAACTCCCCCAATTAAAAAACCTTCATTTTCAATTTTCGAAATATAATCAGCAGAAGTGATTTTTGAAACATCTAAAGTATTTGCATTTATAAAGGCAGTTAAAGCTAATAGATCCTTAGCTTCAGCTTTTTTAATCAACATAAAATTTATTTGAATTTTAAGGTACTGATCATTATATCAAACTTTGACTCGTTTCCATCATAATTATTGTTACTTCCTATTAATTGAACTACATATTCCTTAGATCCAATTTTTACATACCCTAATTTTGTATAATTCCCAGTTGATAATTCATTATCTTTGAATTTACCCTCAAGCACTAACCATGAATTACTATCAATCACTTGACTGATTTGGCTATAACCGGATTCTAATTGACCAATGTAATCTGTATTCCAAGACGAAGAGCTTTGAAGCTGAGAAATGCTCAATTTACCGACATATTCAGAAGCAACAGGTAATTGATTTGGGTCTAACCCTAAAGTTGCCGGAGAGAAATATCTAAACCACCATCCATTTGGTCTGTAAACGGTGTAAGGCAAGAAACTCATTGTATCAATTAACTTCCAATCTGCCGGAGGAGTTACCTCTGCTATAGGAGTTGTTGTAATAGAACTTGTAGGAGCAACTGTTTTTGACACCGTTGCTGTAGTTGTTACCTTCACAGTTCCTGTTGGTGTTTCAGAGACGGTCACATCTGATTCAGTAGGTGTTGGAGTTGGTTCTTCAATCACATTGACTTGATTTGGAGCCACAAGTAAATAATACATTAAGCCAAAGCCCAAAACAGCTACGACAATCACAACTAAAACAGAAACAAGAGTATTTGCCTGCTTCATAATTTTTTTAAGACTAAAAAATAATCTATTAATTGTATTGTAGTTAATTTTTAGGGATAAGCCAAGTTTTTAAGGGGGAACTAATTTTTATTCAGGGGTTAATGGAGTTATATTGGCTCCTTTTTCGATCAATAAGTCTCGTAGTCTTGGATCTAATGAATCAGTATTGAAAACACCACGATTTATTTCTGCAATAATTTGATTTACCAAGGCCTCGTATTGTTCATTTGTAACACCAGAATTAATATGTTCAACTAGTTTTAATTGGGTTTCAGGAGCAAGGGTACTTAGTCCAGGATCTCTAGCAGCAGCAAAATCTTGATCTGCGGCTTGCAACCTTGCATTCAATTCCATGGGTAAATTATCTTCTAAATATCTTTCAACTGGATCTGTGTTTTGTAATGGATCTTCCGGGGTATTAGAGTTCATAATTGTTAATTTTCCCCTATTTTAATTCAATATAAAAAGAATTTAAACACCTAGTGTTTTTTTGAAAAGATTTCGAAAGTTATGAGAAAATTTTGGTGGAGCTGGGGAGATTCGAACTCCCTACCTTTTCATTGCAAATGAAACGTTCTACCAAGTGAACTACAGCCCCATCAAATATGGTGAGCCAGAATGGAGTCGAACCATTGACCCCGGTCTTATCAGGACCGTGCTCTAACCAACTGAGCTACTGGCTCAAAAAATGCTGCTTTTATACAGCCTTTATAAAAGAACAAATTAATTATAGCTTAAAGCTTTAATTGTGCCAAGATTATATCAGAAAGAAGTATGATGACAATAGCGATCCTGGTTATAATTATTTACCCAATCAATTAATTATGGTTCCTTAATACTCGCCAAGGTAGAGTCGAAACGTAAATTAATAAATGAATTCAAAAGTTTTTAAAGACTCGAGCATATTATTACTAAATGGCTCTTTAACCCCTACAACAAAAATTAATTGATCTTTTTTTGAGAGGATACCCAGGGCTTCCGCAGGCCCAAAAATACCGCCACTATTGGTATCACAAGTGTAAGTAACATCAACCGTCGCTTTATTCCATGTATAAGTACCCAGCTTTAGATATGAGTGTTTAACAGAATCTTTCCATTCATTTACAAATGGCATACAGAAATGTGACTGTAACTCCATTGCAGTAAGGCTTTTTAGCGTATCGGAACCAGCCAATTTATAGCCAGGAGCACTTAAAAAATATGGTTTTCCAGTTATGGCTGCTGGATCGCCATCATACAACTCAATGAAGACTCCTCCATCTTCGGCTGAATAACTTGCGGTCGCGATCATCCCCTCTGGATACTTAAAGTGAAATTCGGAAAACAATCCTTTTTCTGGTTTAGTTCCATAAATAGATGCAGTTCTAGAATCAAAGACCTTCCAATCAGAATGAGCAGAAAAATTTGAGGTAGTTGGTGAAATAGTTGGTGAATCGGTTGAGGTTATAACTGGTTCATCTGTCGCCGTAATAGAAACTGTATCAGTAATCTCGATATCTGTCGGAACAACACTAGAAGTAGGTGTTACCTCAATTAAATTATTAGTATTTTGAAGTTTAGGTAAAATTATTAACAACAATATAACTACCACTAGTAATAAAAATCCAACAATAATTCCTACTATTAAAAGTATTTTATTCGATTTGTTAGAAGAAGGTTCTTGGATATCAGTAGCCACAATATTTGTGGGTTCTGATGGATTATCTGTAACTGAAGAATTGTCGGGTAATGTTTCCTGAGGATCCATAGATTTATTTTAAAAAATATCTAAGAAATTCTAACAGGATTAATTATCTTAAGCAAAAAAACAAAAAACCACCTTACGGTGGATTATTGTTTTATAACTTAACAACTGAAAAAGGTAGCAGAAAGTCAACGCCTTGTGAGTATTCTTTTCGTACACTTAATAAACAAAGTGTTTATAATCTAACTCCTTAGAAAGGAGGTGATCCAGCCGCAGATTCCCCTACGGCTACCTTGTTATGACTTAGCTCTGGTTACCAGCCCTGCCTTAGTTCCCTCTTATGAAGGACCGTCGGGCGGAACCGATTTCCGTAGCTTGACAGGCGGTGTGTACAAGACCCGAGAACGTATTCACCGCAGCATGCTGATCTGCGATTACTAGCAATTCCGACTTCATGTCGGCGAATTTCAGCCGACAATCTGAACTGAGGATGGTTTTAAGGGATTAGCTCCACCTTGCGGTTTGGCAACCCTCTGTACCACCCATTGTAGCGCTTGTGTAGCCCAGGACATAAGGGCTATGAGGACTAGACGTCATCCCCACCTTCCTCCTCGTTTTGGCGAGGCAGTTTTCGAAGAAATATATAACATCGAATAGGGGTTGCGCTCGTTGCGGGACTTAACCCTACATCTCACGACACGAGCTGACGACAGCCATGCAGCACCTCTATAGCACCCTCGAAGGCTTCCTAAGTTTCCAAAGGAATGCAGCTATAGTTCAAGCCCTGGTAAGGTTCTTCGCTTAGCATCGAATTAAACCAAGCGCTCCACTGCTTGTGCGGGTCCCCGTCAATTCCTTTGAGTTTTAACCTTGCGGTCGTACTCCCCAGGCGCTCCGCTTAACGCGTTAACTACGTCACCGAAACTGCCTAATCCTTTCCGAAGAAAAAACCAAGCCAGTCCCGACAACTAGCGGAGATTGTTTAGGGCGTGGACTACACGGGTATCTAATCCGTTTTGCTCCCCACGCTTTCGAGCCTTAGCGTCAGTTAAGCCCCAGAAGACTGCCTTCGCCATTGGTGTTCTTCTCGATATCAACGCATTTCACTGCTACACCGAGAATTCCGTCTTCCCCTAGCTAACTCAATCGAGATAGTTTTCCACGCAGTTTACCGGTTGAGCCGGTAGATTTAACGCGGAACTTATCAAGACGCCTACGCATCTCTTTACGCCCAGTAAATCCGGATAATGTTTGGTACCTACGTATCACCGATGCTTCTGGCACGTAGTTTGCAGTACCTTATTCATAGAGTACACTCAGAACTTGTTCCTCTATAAAAGAAGTTTACAACCCGAGGGCCTTCATCCTTCACGCGGCGTCGCTGCGTCAGACTTTCGTCCATTGCGCAAAATTCCTGATTGCTGCCTCCCGTAGGAGTATGGGCCGTGTCTCAGTCCCATTCTGGCTGGTCATCCTCTCAGACCAGCTACCCGTCATAGGCTTGGTAGGCTATTACCCTGCCAACAACCTGATAGGACGCGGGCTCATCCTCAAGCGACTTGCGTCTTTGACCCGAAGGCCACATCCAGGATTACTCCACCTTTCGGTGGGCTATCCTTGACTTAAGGGGAAATTCCCACGTGTTACTCAGCCGTCCGCCACTACTTTTATCTTGCCTTACGGCTCAATAAAAATCGTTCGACTTGCATACCTTAGGCACGCCGCCAACATTAATCCTGAGCCAGGATCGAACTCTCCATAAAAATGTTTTGTTCATTTCTGATTTGAAAAAATCAGAAAATAAGATCTGGTTATTTTAATTACCGAATTGACGTTGACTTCAATTTTACAATGTTTTTAATAAAGTAAAATCTCTGCCACCTTTTTCAGTTGTTAAAGAGCAAAGGAAAATTGATATTGAAGTATCAATATGCAAAATGATTTTAGCAAACCATTCCGACTTTAGTCAATACATTGCCGATATTTATTTCTTTTTCTTTTTCGGTAAGTATTGTGCGTAATTATTACCTACTTTCTCTTCTAAATCAAGTGGCTTAACTGATTCTTTCTTGAAAAAGTTTTTTGATCTTAAAAATGCAAAAATCAAATTACCCGTATTAGCTAATATTAGCAAATAGATCCATATCCTCATACTCACAAAGGCAACATTTTGAGTTCTTAAGAAAATTAATAAAAGATATAATATTGTAATTCCTAATGAGATTTTTAGATGCTTCGAAAATACCTTCCTTGTGAATTTTTCAATATAAAATCTGTCTCTTCTCTTTTTTAATAGCCAAATTAAAATTACAGTTAAAAAAATTGAAATTATTCCCAACAGAATTGCCCAAGCTTGGAATTTAAAATCAGTAGGCATTGAATTGAAATAATAATCATTATCAGTTAAAGGATGAAATGTGAATTCGAAAATTCGGCCGTCTATTTCACTCATTAGATTAAGTATTAAATGTTATTTTTTATTATAACAAACTGAAGTAAAAATAAAAAAGCCCCTCAAAGAGAACCTTTGAGGGGCCTAGCTTTTAAACTATTTGATAAATTATTTGATTAATTTATCAAAATAATCGCCAATAACTGGTAATACATAATCACCAACATTGTTTAATGCTTTGATCAAAATCATAATCCAAGCAACTAATGGAAGAACAGAGAAAACCATTCCGATGCATGAACCAATAATTGGAATAACTACTCCCAAAATAACTGAGATGATTCCGGATACTATTGATAATGCTAAAACTGCATTGCTCTGTTTTGCATAATGCTTAACTATTGCTGAAGCATCGGGCATTGCATAATATAAAATTAAACCGACTAGAGGTAATGTAGCAACTGCAGCTAATACTTTGTCATCGGACTTTTGTGTGGGCTCTGCCATTTTTTTGTTTAAATAAAAAATTATCACCTAGAGTATAGAAATACGCATTCGACCTGTCAAGTAAAAAAGTTAGTTATCTGCTCCCCTACTTTTTTAAAATTAGGCTATAATAGTTGTTGAAGTAGTTCATTCCCAAATAAAAAATGGCTAAGATCGATTTTAACAATATCACTTACAATCAAATGCTGAAGGCATTTTTGGGGTTTAATGTTGTTATAGTTTTTATCGTATTCATATTCATCAATTCATCACTTAAGATCGATAATAACGAATCTAATGTTAAAGGCGATTCTACTAATAATTCACAAGAACAAGTTGGACTTAATGAAAAAACTAAAGTTTACGAGACTCCCCTTTCAAAGATTTCTTTTAAATATCCAGAAAATTGGGGTCTTGCTGAAACTAAATCAAAATCTAGCCCCTGCAGTGAAAAAGATCTCATAGAAGATATTACATTCTCTGAATTTGAAAATTTAATTATTACCGTAAACGCATGCAACCTAGCACAGGATTCTTTCTTAAATGAAAACGAGTACACCATAACCAATGATCAAAAATCAGTTAAATTTATTGGGAACTTTGAATCAAACTATAAATATGTAGGGTACTCCACCTTATCGCTAAAATCTACAACCTCAAATAAACCATTGATTTTGATTAAAGCACTTTTCGATGAGAAAGTGACAAGTAAGGAACAAATGCGTGAATCTACTAACCTACTAATTAAATCACTTAACTTTAATTAATCTTCAATTCCATCATTCTCGCCAACTCTTCAATCGAAGTAGTATCTTGAGGATCTTTATCTCTATTGAAAACAGTCAATCTTGGAAATCTTAAGGAATATCCACAACCATCTTTATCTTTGCTTTTACTGATTGAATCAGAATCTATTGTGACCACAATTCGAGGTAATGCAATTACATCCGGCAGTAGATTCTTTGCAATTGAATAATTTTTTGGAATTTCATTAATTAAATGTTTATCAATTTCGGCTTTGTATGATTTTAACTGCGCCTCTGTAATCCCAGTCCCAACCTTAGCCAAACTAAGATACTTATCGGAATTCTTGTCATAAACACCAAGAAGGATGGCCCCAAGTCCAAATTCGGCCCTAGATCCACCACCCTTAAAGTACCCCATAATGACAGCATCTACGGAATCCACCATTTCGGATTTTGAAGAAGCTTTGAGTTTAATCCATTCAAAATTTCTTGTTCCCGGCTCGTAGGATCCATCAATGGTTTTCGCAATTATTCCTTCCAGGTTGTCTTTTGTATAATCGTTAAAAAGAGACTCTAACTTTTCGCTATCTTCCACCAAATCAGTTTTTGTGATGGTAAGTATTCGGCTATCAATATCATTAAAAATGTTTTTAAGTACATCCAACCTTTTTTCTAGAGGAAGCTTTGTAAGATCTTTTCCATTTAGCTCAAGCACATCAAATATATTCACCTTTAGTGGATGTGATTTAATCATATTTTCAATGTCGTATTTCCTCTTCCTTTTAATGGTCTCCTGGAAAGGAAGATATTTCCCAGTCTTCTCATCAATGCCAATGGCTTCGCCATCCATTATTATTGAATCGACTTTAAGTTTAATTAGTTCAGCAGAGACATCAGGGAGCATAGCGGTAATATTTTCGAGATTGCGACTAAAAATCCTTACATTTTGGGGCTTTTGAGGTTCTAGGTCAAAATTGCCTTGATCATTAAGGTTTTTATTAACCTCACCTTCGTTAAAGTCCTTTTTTGAATAATGTAATTGTACCCTTAGGCCATCGAATTTGGGTTGAATATAGCACTTGCCCATTCTTTTTATTATAGCTTCTGGAGATTTTTCTCTCTCGACTAATTTTGAAGCCACAGGAATTCCGGCCTCTGCCTTAAATGCCGTTACGCCTTCTATCCCATCTCTTAATAAAGTCTCGGCGATAAGCCCAATATCGGCCCTAACTCCATAGGCATATTCAATAATGTTTCGAAGTTTTTTATCCCCCGAAAGAGCGATCGATAATCCGTCTAGTATTGTCTTAAGACTGAATCCGACTCGCAGATTCCCCATTATAATCCTTGTAATATATTTAACTTCTGTTGGAGAAGATTTTTTTAATACTTCCAGATATATCTTTTGTTTTTCGATTGTGGAATTTTTCCCCGATGATTTTGATAATTTGTAAAGATAATCGAATACTTCTAAAACCGTTAAGGAAGGCTCTTTGATATTTTCTGCCAAGATTGCGACATCTCCCAGATCACCAATTTTTTTAAAATCTTCTTGAACTTGACTGTTTTGACGACCTTGGAAGATCGCAAGGGCTTTAATAATCGACTTTACCGAAAAGTTGAACTCCTGACTGATATAAACAGGTGCCGTTCTCCCGAGTAACATATAGACGGCTAATCTGGCTTCCTCTGGTGTCATTAATTTGAAAAGATCAGCCAAATTTTGAGTGATGGAATTTCTGGAATTTTCTTTTTCTACTTTGTCCAGAAAATTTGCGAATTCAATAAATTTCATATTAGAAAAAATAATAATTTTTTGGGGGCTTTAATTTTACCGATTACGCAAGAAAATATTTTGCGCCTTTAGTTCTTCCTTTTTTAATCACAATACCCTTTTCGATTAAATCCTTTAGATCCCTAAGAATTGTATCATCAGAAATTTTAGGAAATAATTCATCAAAATCAGGATTACTGAGTTCATTTTCGGCTTCGAGAGTATTAATAATGAGCAATTGTCTTTCGTTTAAAGCAACTTGGCCGACCTTCATTCTTAGCCTTCTATCTTTACTAAGATTCCAGACCTTCTCTTTAATCTTGTTGAGTTCTTTTGACATACCATTGGTAAAATATGTAAGCCAGTCCGTTAGATCACTTGTTTTATTAGCTGAATCTAATGCGTCATAATAACCTTTTGGATCTTGATCATAATGTTCTTCAAGTGAAAAGAAACTTTTGATATCATAGCCATCTCTATATAAAGACCAAGTAGCAAAAGATCTTGCAGTCCTTCCATTTAAATCAGCAAATGGATGAATTCTTACTATTTCATAATGAAGAATACCCGCCCTTAGTAAAGGATGCAAGGTATTTCCAACTTCATTGTCCCAATCAACTATCTCGTCTAATAATTCTTCGATCTCGTTATACTTTGGAGGGTCAAAGACAATATCTAAATTTTGATCATTGATAATCATGGCATTTCGATCTCGAACTTTGCCTAAATACTTATCTGGCAATATTTTATGACCTAAGATAGAGTGCATTTTCAACAAGAACCCTATAGTAAATTTAGTTTCCTTGTTTTCCGAAATAAAACCGATAACATTCCTGTAATTGATTATCTCTTGGACATCTCGGAGTCTAAAAGTATCGACCTTTTCGCCATCAATAATCCTTTCTGTTTCATCAATCGTCAGTTCATTACCTTCGAGCGCAGTCGAATGGTGAATTGAACGAACTAAAGCTTGGGTTTGGAATTTCCTTTCCCATGCAGGTACCAATGGCGAATTTTCAATTATTGCTTTTGCAACCTCGCATTGAGAAACATTATTTAAAATTGTCGAAGTTATAGTAAATTTGGGGTTAAAATTACTCATTTTCTTTTAATAAATATATGACAGATTTGGTGCTTCCCTTTTTTAAAACCAAGCCCAATTCCTGAAGCTTTAATAAATCGCGCCTTAAAGTCCTCTCCGTAACTCCATTAATCTGAGCTAATAAATGCCTCATTTCAACCTTTTTACTTTGCCTAATGATCTCATATACACTTTTTTGCCTAGATGAAAGGCCTTTAAAAGTCTTGGATTCGTTTTTTTGCTTTGGAATTTTATATGCAATGTCTTTTGTTGAAATTACACCTTCAATTGCCTTAGAATTCTCCTCTTCCACTTTTATGATTTCTTGCTGGGCTCTTTTATTTCTTCGATAATTTCTGATAATTCTGTAGCCAAAAAACACGGCTGTAATTACACCAAGCAAGAAACTAATAAGCTTGATTATTAGCCTAATAATTTTTTTCATTTTCAAAAATATAAGAATACAAGGAAATTGTAACCTTTTTTGTTGATAAAATAAATACCGAAGGATTTACGGAAATTCTATAACTCTCCCCAATTATCTCCGACTGTGGCATCTACCAAAACAGGAACATTTAGTTTGACGGCATTAATCATTGTATAGCGGATTTCTTTTTCAAATTCAGATACGATCTTTGGATCGTCGTTTTTGATTTCGAAGATCAACTCATCATGCACCTGTAAGACCATTCTTACATTCTGAGAATATCTTTTTTGGACTACATTATTGCACTCGATCATAGCAAGCTTCATAATATCTGCGGCACCGCCTTGAAGTGGAAAGTTTATTACTTCGCGTTCAAAGGCTTTTCGAATCTGATAATTTGGGGAATTTAAAGCTGTTGCCGATTTCCGTCTGCCCATAATGCTTTCAATGAAACCACGATTTCTAGCTTCGGCTTTAAGTTCTTCAAAAAAGACTTTCACTCTGGGATAACTCTTGTAGAATGTATCAATAAACCCCTGAGCTGCATCGTTTGAAATTTTTAATCTATCAGCTAAACCAAAAGCAGAAATCCCATAAACGATACCAAAATTAACTGTTTTGCCTACTCTTCTTTCGTCTTTAGTAACTTTTTCAATATCTTGTTTATTAAAGATTTTTGCTGCGGTAAGGGCATGAATATCGATCTTGTTGTTAAACGCATGCAATAGATTCTGTTCATTAGATAAGTGCGCTAATAGCCTTAATTCTTGTTGAGAATAATCAAAACTGATTAACTTAGAGCCTTCATCTGCTATGAAAGCCTTCCTAATTGTCTGGCCTAACTCGGTGTTTGTTGGTATATTTTGAAGATTGGGATTTGTTGAAGAGAGCCTTCCTGTAGCAACAATTGCTTGATTGAATGTGGTATGAACCCTCCCTGTATCTTTGTTGATCTGCTCAATTAATGTGTTTGTGTAAGTAGATTTAAGCTTGAAAAGTTCGCGATATTCAAGAATTTTGGCTATTATTGGGTATTCGTTAACATAGTTATTGAGGATCCTTTCGTTGGTTGAATATCCACCGCTTTTATTCTTTTTGGACCCTGGAATTTTTAATTTCTCAAAAAGGATATGAGACATCTGTTTTGGTGACGAAATATTAAAGGATTCCCCACTTAAATCAAAAATTTGTTTTTCAAGAATAGAAATTTTTTCTGTAAGATCATTATCGAAGACCCTTAGGACTTCTGGGTCTAATTTTATTCCATTCCTTTCGATATCAACCAAAACCTTAACAAGAGGTAATTCAATCTCTCTATAAAG
Source organism: uncultured Candidatus Saccharibacteria bacterium (assembly GCA_964461915.1). Lineage (GTDB taxonomy): Bacteria > Patescibacteriota > Dojkabacteria > B142 > OLB20 > JAKQLP01. The sequence continues at coordinate 645,368 of CAYWVD010000001.1, forward strand.
TGAGCCAATATTTGGGAGCTTGTCATTTTGAAGTCTTTTTTCAAAATCTTTATTTATGGCTTTAGAAAGTAACATTACTTGATACGATTGTGCACAACCATTGCTTTCTTCGAATAAACCTGCCTGCTCTGCTCGTTCATTTTTTATGTTCAAATATCTTAAAACCGAAGACTGTAAATTAACTTTAACATTGCCACCAAGAAGCAAATAATCCATTAACATTAGGTCATCTGCAAATTCAAAATTTTCGTATTCAAGAGTTTTTAACATATGAGAATATTTTTTAGCATCGTAAACAATCAGTTTTTTTGAATTTAGAATTTTATTAAAGAGAGTCTTTTCTTTTTCTAATAGAGTTGAAGGAACAACATAAACAACATTCTCAATAGAAAATTGGATAGTCGCAGGTTTTGAAAAAAAGCTCCCATCCAAAACGAAATCCGAAACAAACCAATCTCGCACCAACAAATCCTCAATCATCTTTTCGAGTAAATCAATATTTAAGACATTTATAGTTTTATATTCAATTTTGTATTCTGTACCATTGTTATTATTTTGAAGTTCGGCCTTTTGAGCTCTAGGATCTAGACGCGACAGTTTCTCAACCAAAGACCTGAATTCATAGTACTCGAAAAGCTTTTTGCCTTCATCAAAATTAATATCTTGATATTCTGAGGCAGATAAATCTAGCTTAACATGCAAATCAGTAATAATTTGAGCTAATTTTCTAGAAATTAATGCAAGTTCCTTCCCTGATTCAAGCTTTTTTACAATAGCGGGTTTAATCTTGTCGAGATTCTCATATATATTTTCGAGAGTATGATACTCATTTATTAGATCTGTAGCCGTTTTTTCGCCTACGCCTGGGACTCCGGGTATATTATCTGATGGATCACCCCTTAAGGCTTTATAATCGACAATTTCGCCCGAAGATACACCAAACTTACCATCAACATTTTCATGGGTATAAAGTTTTGAGGCAGAGAAAGCTCCTCCGGCAAGGAATACGCTTGTGTTTTCATCGACCAACTGAAGCAAATCCCGATCTCCTGTGACAATTATTTTTTCGTAATCTATATACTTAGGATCTTTTACAGTGGAACCAATAATGTCATCAGCTTCGTAACCATTTAAAGAAATTGCAGGAATATTTAAAGTTTTTATCAATGATTCAATCTTTGGTATTTGAGTTGCCAAATCTTCGTCCATTTTAGGCCTATTCGCCTTATATTTTGAAAACATTTCATGTCGAACCGTTGGCCCCTTTGAATCAAGCGCACAAATAATATATTCAGGTTTAAATTGCTTTAAGACCTGAAGTAGCATACTTGAAAAGCCATAAATAGCATTGGTTTTTTCTCCCCTCTTTGTTGAAAGACTGTCCGGGAAAGCATGAAAAGCTCGATGCGCAAGAGCAAAAGTATCTATTAAAAGAAGTTTACTATTAGGCATATTTATTAAATTTTATTTATTCTTTTGAAAAAATGCCTTAAATTCTTCAGCGTCAATTGTTTCTTTTTCGAGTAAAGTAGAAACTATCTTATCTAATAATTCTCTATTACCTTTTAGGATCTTTTCGGTATCTCTAAGACAATCATCAATTATGCCCCTTACTTCTTCGTCAATAATTTTTGCGGTTTCTTCTGAATAGTCTTTATTTTGACCATAGCTATAGCCAAGATATGGCTCTTCTTCATCACCATATTTAACTAATCCGAGTTTTACACTCATACCAAATTGCATAACCATTCTTTTGGCAATATTAGTAGCCTTTTCGATATCATTTGCAGCTCCACTTGTCACATCATCAAAGATCATTTTTTCACAAGCGTGACCGGCTAATAAAGACTTAATTTTTGATAACATTTGAGTTTTGCTCATTTGAAGTTGATCGGTTTCTGGTAAAGGCATTGTATAACCTAAAGCCATTCCTCTTGATATAATGGTTACCCTATGAACAGGATCACTTTCCGGAACTAAAGTCATAACTAGAGCGTGTGCGGCTTCGTGGTAGGCCGTCATTTTGAGTTCCTTTTCAGTTCTCTTCCTCTTCTTTTGTGGGCCGACTTGAACTTTAGTTGCTGCTTCTTCTAAATCAAGAGCTGTAATTTCTTTTCTATTGTCTTTAGCCGCAATAATTGCAGATTCGTTCAACATGTTTTCAATGTCAGCACCCGAAAAACCAACTGTTCTTTTTGCCACAGTATTAAGATCGACCTCTTTAGCTAAAGGTTTATTTTTTGCATGGATTAAAATAATTTCTTTTCTACCATCTTTATCAGGTAAATCTAAAACAATTCTTCTATCAAACCTACCTGGTCTTAAAATTGCTGGATCCAAAACATCAGGCCTATTTGTAGCGGCAATTACAATTACATTGGAATTCTTTTCAAAGCCGTCCATTTCAACAAGAATCTGATTTAATGTCTGTTCTGTAGTACCAGATTGAATTGTTGTCCCTCTTTTTCTAGCGACAGCGTCAATTTCATCAATGAAAATTAATGACGGCGCAGCTTTTTTAGCTTTATCAAAAAGATCTCTAACTCTACTAGCGCCAGCTCCAACTAACATCTCTTCGAATTCTGAACCAGAAGTATGAAAGAATGGAACTCCTGCCTCACCAGCTATTGCTCTTGCCAATAGCGTTTTTCCAGTTCCAGGAGCGCCAACCATTAAAACACCTTTTGGAATTCTTGCGCCCATTAATAGGAACTTCTTAGGTTCTCTTAAAAACATTACAATTTCTTTAAGTTCTTCTTTTGCTTCGTCAATACCAGCTACATCTTTAAATGTTACATCGGGCCTTCTACCAAAGAACATCCTTGCTTTTGTTTGGCCGAATTTCATTAAACCTGAGCCAGAACTTTGAACGCCTCTAAACATCATTACAGCCATGACAACTAGAACTCCGAGGAATCCAGCTATAAATAAATCACCCCAAGGAATTTGGAATGTTTTTACAAAATCAACTTTTACATTTTTACTATCAAATTTAATACCCTCTCTTTGCAAAAACTCTGTAAAATCTACAAGATTATCATTTGTATCTTTCCAATATACAAATTGAGCAATGACTTCACTTTTGTGAAGCGATCCGACAATAAATCCATCTAATGTCCAGAGCTTTTCAAACCTTCCACTATTGTAAAATGCAGCAAGATCCGTGATTGAAGAATCAGCGGCTTCATAAGAAAAGTAATGAACTTTGATCGGTAATGAATCAATTTTTAATGCATTCTGAGCAATTAAATTTTCGAAGTCGGATTGACCAAAATTCAATAAAATTGAAGACTCTTGACTATCCACAGCAGGGATTACTAATACAAAGTTCTCTCCGATAAAAAGCTCTTTCGCCCTATTAACATCTCCGGGTTTAATTATTGAAAGGAAGCTATCTTTAAGATCAAGAGGCTTTATAAGGTTATACAAACCATCGCTATCTATAACCTTTAAATTAGCTTTATCAGTTATTTGAGTTGAAATTGCTGGATTAACGGTTATTGCACTTGAAGTTTTTGCGACCATAAAAGATTTGCCTTTTGCAATTGCCCTTCCATCGTCTTGGATGCTTACTGTTGAATACTTATCTTGTTTTATCCCGGTTACGAATTCGGATAAATTCGTTTGAGTACTTCCATCATCAGGAGAAAGAAGCGAGAGAATAAAAATTGAAATTAAAACAACTGAAATAACTGCAATAATAGTATTGAGGTTAAAGTTTATTTTGAATGATTTCATATTATAAATATTGGATATAAAAAATGGCCAGGATATTTATAGTGGGGGCGAGAATCGAACTCGCGACCTAGGGCTTATGAGTCCCTCGCTCTAACCTTCTGAGCTACCCCACCGCCTGTTAATTAATCTAAGGTATATTTTACCATACTTTTAAGAAATTTTTGATCTAACAAAAGCCTTAAAATTTTTATATTTTTGTTTAGCCCAGTTATCAAATCTATAAAATCCGAAGAGGTTTGAAAAGATAAAAATCAAGACTCGTGAAGTGAATTTATAGCTTGCTGTCACCTTGTATCTATCATAGATTTTTGAAGATTTGAACTTGTCATGAATTTTTACTAATTCTTCTGGAAATTCTTCCAATCTTGAGGTCTCTTCTTCAATAATTTTGTCGGCATTCTTCCAGTAATTTTCTATCTCAGATTTTCGTTTTTCAGTAAATAATTCCAATAATAATTGATCCATTCTGTTTATGTATTTACCTACATTGTTATTAACAATAAAATCTGCATTGCCCTTTTCATGTCCCCCTCTTAATTTATGCACAATAATTGGTAAACATTTTGTTTGCAACAGCTCAAACATTGTTGCCGGAGCTACACTGTATAGGATTGGATAATCTGAGGCAAATTGAAGATGAGCATATCTTTTTGCGTCCATCCAAGAAAACGGGAAAAAATTTTGCCAAGATAATCGGATTTTTCTTATCCGCATGATCTTTTCGTAGAAACCTTTATTCGAACCGCAAATGATAAAAAATTGGTATTTATCTAGAAAGTCTAAATTTCCTTTTTGTAATTGAGCGATTTTCTTTAATAATTTATAAACTCTTTGGACTGTACCACCGCCCCCACTAGTAATTAAAATAGTAGTTTTTTCAGATGAAATTTGATCATAGGGATAACCATTAAAAGTATCCTGTATATGCTTTATTGCATTCTTCTTAGTTTTATACTTTTTAACAATATCGGTAAATTCCTCTCTAGCTTTATGTCCTCCATAAATATAATATTGAGGATTATTCCTCATCCTATTTGAAAGCCAATCTTGAGCACTTTTATCAAAAACTATTGAATAATCGGGCCTAAGATATAAATTATAAGGGACTTCTGAGGCTGATTTGGTGCCATAATCCAAAAAGGTTTCTATGGACAATGGATTAATCTTAAGTATTCTTTGAGCAATTTTCAGGGCCTGGAACTGGGAAAAATGTGTTCCGATGACTATATCGGGCTTTTCTTTTGCCATTAACCAAACAGATTCATCGACCAATCTATAAGCATATAAAGTGATAAAGTCAGATAACATGGTCGGAGCATACTTTATTATCATGTTGTATACCCAAGGAAAATATTTTGTTATTGAGGAATAATGAGAATCAACAAACCTTGTAGGGCTTATATAGCGTATTACCTCGAATCTTTCATCTTTTTTTAATATTTGAGCATAAAGATCACCAGCCGAATTATGCCCTGAACCGGCCCAAATTGAACATATTAATACCCTCAATTTTTTCATTTAGAAAACAAGTCCGGGTTTATTATATCTTACTTCTTAAGATTATTCATATCTCAAGGCATTTAAGGCAGATATCTTTGTTGCTCTTCGGGCTGGATACAGACCAGTTAAAACTCCTACAAAGAAGGATAAAAAGATTATCATTATGATAAAGAAGAATGGGACTTCGATTATGCTGATTGCATTTGATCCGCTATTCACAGCAATCATTGAAAGCGCAAATTCCAAGATTTTTCCCATAATAAAACCTAACAACAAACCGAAAAATCCTCCAAAAGATCCCATGATCATTGATTCTGCTAAAAATGAGTCTCTGATTTCTTTGGACTTCATTCCCATTGCTTTTAATAGTCCAATCTCTCTTGTTCTTTCAAGTAACGAGACTGTTAAGGTATTAAACATCCCTAAGGAGGCTACTAGTAAGGCAACTGTTCCAAGAGCCGCTAAGATTGTTCTGGTTGTATCGAATAGATTATTGATTTGTTTGATAGTATCTACTACTGAAGATGTGTTAAAGCCTTGTGCCTCAATTAGGTTCCTGACATTTACCAACTTTTCTTCACTGTTAACTACTACTTTTAGTAATGAGTAATTTTGAATACCAAGGGATTTCAAGTGAACAAAGGGAACATAGAAAAATGGAGTTGATTCGTCTAGAGTAATACCAATAATTCTGTATTCTGTTTCGGTTGATTCTATTCTACTTAATTCTCCTGAAACTAAGTTACCTGAGGCAATAAATGCGACTTTAAATACTTTGTCGATTGCATCTTTTTCATCTATCCCTAAGAGTTTTAAGAAGGCTCGATTAACTACTGCGTCTTTATCTGAAAGACTCTCTGGTAAAACTACCTTTGTTGTTTCAAATTGCGAAATCATATTACTTTCGTCTTCAACTTCGACCCAGTCACCTACTAAGATTTCGTCTCTTACTTCTGTGAGATCGGTTGGATCATCTAATACTGTTGTTGTTGTGACATCTAATGTTGATTCGATATCGTTACTTTCAAAGATCTTTCCTGAAACTGGTGAGATTGCTGATTGTTCTAAGTAGTCCTTTGTGACTCCGTAAACGGCAACATCAGTTGAAGAATTGTTGTAATTGACTTTTCCGACAACTGCGATTTGAGGCAACACCATATTTACATTTGGGAAATCTTTGAAGGTTTTAATTAGTTCGTCGTTTATGAATAGGTTTGTTTTTGGAGCGGTTGATACTTCAATTTGTCTTAATTCCTCTGCTCTGGCTACCTTTGTGACCACTAATGACTGAATACCAAAACCAATAGATACTAAGAATACGATGGCTGATATACCCACTGCCATACCTCCTACTGTAATGAAAGTTCTAGTTTTTTTTACCTTAATATTTGCATATGCTAGTTCGATTAGTTCGATTCGTGAAATAGAATTATCCGGAACTCCATCAAGTTTAACTAATAGATTGTAGAAAGCATTCCTTAAACCCTTTAAAAAAGGTAATTTTGTAGTTAAGAAGGTTAGGAATTTTAATATTAGAAAACCACCAATAAAAAAGAAATATCCGATCATGTACAATGTCCTTGGTACCAAAAGAACTATTCCTTTTATTAAATTGATCGGAAACATTAGTATTGATTTCATGGGTTTTTCATAAAAATTGCATTTTCGTCTTTCTCAATATCTACATCTTTAGGATTGTATATTTTCAAGATCTTTCCATCAAAAAGATGTACAGCCATATCGGCGAGTTTCAAGAATTCTAGATCGTGAGTTACCATCAAGATAGTTTTTTCAAGTTGTACGCTGAACTTTTTTAATAGCTTCATAAGGGCAATGCCGGATTCGTAATCAAGGTTACCCGTTGGTTCATCAGCAATTATGATGTCAGGATTGACCATTAAAGCTCTTGCTAGAGCTACTTTCTGTTGTTGTCCGCTTGATAGCTCTGCAGGATTGAAATATGCTTTATCGAACATATCTACTGATTTTAATACCTGCGTGGCTTTTTCAATACGGGACTCATAACTTTCACCTACTAAAGCTAAGGGCAATGCTACATTTTCTAAAACATTAATCGCCTTTACCCAGTTAGGTTGTTGATAGACCATTCCTATGTGAAATTTCCTGAATTCTGCAAGACTATCTTCTGATGAATCTTCATAAAGGTTTTTCCCTAAAACGGTAATCTTGCCTTTATTCGGTTTTTCTAAACCTAAAATTGTGTGCAACAAAGTTGATTTACCACAACCAGAAGGGCCATAGATTATTACGAATTGGTAAGCTTTAACTTCGAATGAGATATCTTTTAAAACATTCACTTCTCCACCAACAACTCTAAAGCTCTTTTCTAAATTTTCTACCTTAATCGCAATTTTTTCTTGGTTCACCATTTTTATTGATTTAAAAATCCAAAACTCTCTTTAAGTATCGTTATCACAAGATCAAATGCATTATCACTTGATTTCGGTGTAATGGTCAGGGTGTCAATCGATCGACTTATATTACCAGCAGCGTCTGTAGAAATCGCCCTTAAATGATAAACTTTTGAAGGAGTTAAGCCAGAAATGATCACCACATGGCTATATGAAAGATCTTTGTCTTCTTGCGTTAATTGATTGTAATCGGTCCCAGTTCCCTCGCCATATTCGACTTGGCTTGTACTTGGCTCGTCAGTTGTCCAACTAATTATGAGTTGAGATGTAGTATTTTGCTCAAGGCCACTAATTTGAGTAATATTTGATCCTTCGATACTCATTGATGATAAAATCGGAGCTCGGCTATCAGCGGCAGTTGTTATTCTAATAATATCTGATGAAGCTTCATTTCCAATAATGTCTCGGCCTGAAACCCTTATCATATATGTTGTATTGGGTAATAATCCTTTTAATAGCATCCTATGTTCTCCTTCAGTCAATTTTATATCCACATTATCTTTTGCGACCTCGGGATTAGATTCCGGATAGAAAGTCACAATTGATGAAATTTCTGTATTTGATACCCAACTAACTAATAATGTCGATTGAGCTGTATTAATGACTTGTTGTACTGAAATATTATAGACTCTTGGCCTAGGTAAAGTTGTAAAATCCAGAATAGTACCTTCATATTCTTTGCCCTCTTCGTCAAATGTATTTATCTTGTAGTAATATTTTGTTGCATCACTTAATTGACTTAATTCCATAGTATAGGTTGTCTCTTCTTTAGATGTGGCAATTTCACTAATTCCACCAAAATTTGTCGATGATCCATAGTAAATTCTAGCTCTGGAAGCATTGATAGTAGTAAAATTAACGATAACGCTACTTATACCCAGATTACTAAGCCTTACATCCTTAACCTGTGGAGGTGGTGCTGTTGTGAATGAAATTTCATCACTTATTCCAGTGTTTCCATCTTCGTCCGTCCACTTTGCTAGATAATAATAAGTAGTACCTGGAGTTAAATTAGATAATTTAATCTTATGATCTGTAACATGTGTCGATATTGAGATTTCAGATTCAAAATAGTTACCGGAAGCAAGTCCAAATGAAACCTTACTATCAGATGTTCTATTCGTTGTCCAACTAATTTGTGCTGTTGTTGTAGTTATCGAACTTGTCAAAGGACCAGATGTTAATCGAGCAGGAGTCGTATATGCTCCCTTTGGAATTACGGTTACTGCTCCGGAATACGATGGCTCTGCTAGAGATTCGTCAGATGTGTCTGTAGTAGAAACTCTCCAGTAATATCTCTTTGATTCGGGTACTGTATCGATATATGCTAAACCAGTAGTCTGTCCAACTGAATTCCATGTAATCCCATCATCGGATCTCTCAATGTGATAAGTTAAATCTCCCGTACCCAGGTAATCAGGAAGATCCCATATTAACGCTGCTCTCCAAATTGAAACATCTTTAATTGAACTATCTGCTGCAGTTAGATTCTTTGGAGGATCAGGTAATGTTGAATTCAAATTAAACGTTGCCATTATGTAGTTCGTAGGTGAATAGTTACCAAGGTTGTCAATTGCAATTACATAAATTGTGTTTGACCCTTTCCTGAGACCTGCTACTTTACCTGATGCAATCGAAGTTTCTGTTGTTGGTATATATGTTGCCGAATTTGATGTAATTGTAGAATATGATACAGGGGGGACTGTATTAATCATATAATAATAACTCGCAATTGTATTGCCCGGCGAGGCCGTAGCTGGATTCCAGCTGAATGCGAATTGATTAATTGTATTATTTGATGGTGTAACAGTAACTTCTTCTCCCGGAGAAAACTTTGGTGCTTCACCACCATAATTAATATATGCAGTTCTGAGTTCAGAGAAATTACCTGCTACATCAAGCACTCTAAAGTAAATTATGTTTTGACCTAATTGAACTAAGTCCTGAACTTCTTGTGGGAAATAGAAAGGTTGTTGTGTCTGTAAAGACGAGAAACTTAACCCGGTAGTTGGATCAATACTATTACCAAACCAGGTATTTCTATCATTCAATGCATATTGGAAACCTAGTAATCCTGAATTTTCATCACTACCAGCATGTTCCGTTGATGTTGGCCATGTAAAGAACATATCTGCAGTATTAGAAAAAGTTCCACTTGCTGCCGATATGGCTGTTACATTTTGTGGGGGAGTATTATCAAAATTAAAAGAAATAAAGTTTGTATCATCTGGGCCTACAAAAGTGTTATTGGCAATATCAATAGTTCTTACTTTAAAGTAATATTTAGCATCACTTGAAGTTAACCATGTTGCTCCCCTATAAGCAGAATTCGCAAAATCTATTTCAGTTTGATCTGTGATGAATTGACAATCCGTTCCGGTTGTACTAAGTATTGAAGTCCCTAATAGACCTTTCTGATTTGCAGGATCAGCTAAATTATCATCACCTAGATATAAGCAGTATCCTTTAACTCCTTCCGCATCTGACCCTTCATCCCATTTAAAGAATAAATCGTTTCTATTAAACCATATTGTTGTTGGTGATTCATAATATTCGTTTATTGCTCCTACATGAGCTTTCATTCTTACATTTGTGGCATTAGTTGGTCTTGAAAGATCTACGATAAATGAAGGAGTGCCTGGAGCTACTGTCCAATCTGATTCTCCCCCTTTATCGTCTATTGCTTTTACTCTCCAATAGTAACTTCCCGTTGAAATCTCTTGAGCTTCTGCACCAACTACATAATTCCCCGTTCCCTGAGCTTGACCAACTGTAAAGCTTTGGGCCCCTTGAGCACCCATTGGAGAAATATATCTGGTGATCATATTCAAGAAATCCGGATCAGTTGCAATTTGAATTTCATAGCCTATCCCATCAATATTATTGGGGTCAGAAAGGATGAAATCTAGTGTAGGCTGTAAGTTATTTGTATATTGTCCATTTATGTAATATGAAGAAGGTGGTATTGTTGGTGTGTTGGGATTTGCATTCATAACTACCCTAATATCTGCCTCTGCTTCAGTGTTGTTTCCGAAGCTTACCCAATTTGAACATAATGCAGTTGCATCACATGATCTGGCTTGCCAGTGATATGAGGATCCATCTGCTAATCCACTTACAGGAACTGTTGCCGTTACTATTGTCCCATTGTAAGCAATAGGAGTTCCTGTATCAGTAGCGATGTTGTTAAATGCACTGCCAATAGGAACGAATTCAACTTCTGGAGTTAGTGTATCCGAAACATTTGCATCTTGAATCTGGAAGGTTAAAATTACAGAATTTTCATTTGTTGCCCCACCCTGACCAATACCAGTGCTTCCATCTTGTTTGTATTGTTTAAGATTTATTGGATCAGATGAAAGACCTCCAAAAAAGATTGTACCAGGAGAACCAGCAAAGCCAGTGTTTCCTGAAGTACCACCATCTGCAGTTAATGAAGTAAATTTAGAATTATTAACATTATAATAAAAAGCAATTCTACCACCACCACCACCACCACCATCCCAATCCCAATCTCTAGAACCTCCTCCATTTGCACTAATTGACCCAGCTCCTTCCAAAGTATGTGATACAATCCAAATCGAACCACCCGAACCTCCTCCTGAAATACTACCCCAACCATCTCCATAAGCACCATTGGCTGTAATAGCACCATGTATATATACAGTATTTGTAACAAAAAGCTTGATTGCACCTCCACCTGGTGATAAATATCCGGATCTTACACCTCCACCACTTCCTAACCAATCGGGAGCGTATTGATCACCATAAACACTGCCACCAGCCCTTGTTCTTCCGTTTCCACCATTTCCACCATAAGCACCACCACCAGCACCATCATTTCCATCTGTACCAGCACCAGGACCTTCTCCACCAGCATATCCTTTGAAGTCGAGGTTTACCTGACCACCAACAGCTACAGTGAAGTTATTTGAAATAGTGTAATTTATTTTGTAATCAGCGTTAACTCCATTTGGATCATGTGTTAATACCCCATTTATCGTCATATTAGTAAATGATCTTGGAGTGTTCCCTATTAATGTTGATCCTACTGGTACCACCAAATCTCCTCCTCCACTAATTAGTGCCATTGTTCCACCATTATCTTGTACTAGTCCACCTGTCCAGTTTAATGATGAATATGTTACTGTTGAACCGGATAAACTATGAAGCCAAGCTGATGAGTTAATATTTAATGCATTTGAATTAATTGTCCCTATTGCACTCAGATGACTAGAATTTGTTATATTTAGCGTTGAAATTACGTTTAATGTACTTGAATAATCTACTCTGGCAAATCTATTAATTGTTAGATTATCTATAGTTAAAGTGTTTGCTAAAGGTGTTTTAGCTATAGCATTAATATCGCTTGTCCATGTTGCCTCTCCATTATCTATAATGAGATTTCCATTAGCAGCACTAGCAAGCTTTTTGTAAATAGTACCGCCACCACCCATTTGAGCTAAAACACCTGGAGGTTTACCGCCCTTGGCAGATAAACTGGCAAATGTAGATGAATCTGAAGTATAGTACAATGCAATCCTTCCACCACCACCACCACCACCATACTTGTTTCCATCCCAATCCTGTGTTGCTCCTCCATCAGCCCTAATTGTCCCATTACCAGCCAACGCACCAGTTGTAATATATATTGAACCGCCAGAACCTCCTCCAGAAGATCCACCATAAGCTGGACCAACTGCACCATTAGAAGTAATTGTTCCATTTATAGTTGTTGTTCCGCTAACTGTTAATTTAACCGCACCTCCACCTGGTGCATATAGCAAGTTTTTAAGTCCTCCACCACTTCCTAAATCTACTGGAGCTAAGTAACTTCCATATGAAATACCACCAGCTCCTCCTAAGTAATATCCTAAATTCGAACCAATACCACCTTCACCACCATATCCTCCACCACCTGCACCGTTTGCATGATCTGTACCGGCACCTGGCCCCTCTGTGCCTGCATATCCTTTGGAATCAATATCTACTATACCTCCTAAAGCCACAGTGAAATTTCCAGAAATAGTATAGTTAATCTTATTAACCTCAATTGTGCTATTAGTATCATGGGTTAATGTCCCATTTATTGTCATATTAGTAAACGATCTTGGAGTATTTCCTATTAATGTTGATCCTACTGGTACCACCAAATCTCCTCCTCCACTAATTAGTG